>NZ_JBRJGE010000004.1:0-457820 GCF_052983595.1 Psychroserpens sp. BH13MA-6
GGGGCTCACCTCTTACCATTCCGAACAGAGAAGTTAAGCCCATTTGCGCCGATGGTACTGCATCCGTGGGAGAGTAGGTCGCCGCCTTTTTTGAAAGCCCTTCATTTTATTATGAAGGGCTTTTTTGTTTTTATATTCAATTTGAACGTATTGTTAGTGTAAAATAGTGGGTTTTAAACTGAACAGAATTGACATTCGGTTGAACATAATGGTCAAGTATCATTTTTTATTGAGGGTTAATCTTTTATGATTAACTTGATTTCACAAAAAACCTTAATATCAACAAAAAAAGCCCTTTGTTTTCACAAAGAGCTTGATATAAAGATTATTAAATAAAACTTATCCCTTGATTACGCCTCTCGAAATTACAATTTTCTGAATTTCAGAAGTCCCTTCATAAATTTGAGTAATCTTTGCGTCGCGCATTAACCGCTCTACATGGTATTCTTTTACAAAACCATTACCACCATGTATTTGAACAGCTTCTACCGTTTGTTCCATCGCTACTTTTGAGGCAAAAAGCTTTGCCATTGCACTCGACATATCGTAGTTGTTCCCTTGATCTTTGTCCCAAGCGGCTTTCATGACTAACATTCGAGCTGCTTCAATTTCAGTGTACATATCAGCTAGCTTAAATGCAATGGCTTGATGATTGCAGATCTCAGTGCCGAAAGCCTTTCGTTCTTTAGAATATTTTAAAGCTAATTCATAGGCACCTGAAGCGATACCTAAAGCTTGAGCTGCGATGCCAATTCGGCCACCAGATAGTGTTTTCATAGCAAATTTAAAACCAAACCCGTCTTCACCTATCCTATTTTCCTTTGGTACTTTAACATCATTAAATTGTAAGGTATGCGTGTCACTACCACGAATTCCTAATTTATCTTCTTTTGGACCAATGTCAAAACCTTCCATGCCTTTTTCAACGATGAAAGCGTTGATGCCTCTATGACCTTTATCTCTATCTGTTTGAGCAATAACTAAGTAAACATCACTTCGTCCACCGTTTGTAATCCAGTTTTTGGTCCCGTTAATCACATAATGATCACCTTTATCGACAGCAGTGGTCGCTTGAGAAGTGGCATCACTACCCGCTTCTGGTTCACTTAAACAAAAGGCACCAATAAATTCACCTGTTGCCAATTTTGTCAAATATTTTTCCTTTTGAGCTTCCGTTCCATAAGCTTCTAATCCATAACAAACCAAAGAATTGTTAACAGAGACCATTACTGAAGCCGATGCATCAACTTTGGATAATTCTTCCATAATCAGGACATATGAAATAGCATCCATACCACTTCCTCCGTATTTCGGATCTACCATGATTCCCATAAAACCAAGTTCAGCCATTTTTTTGACTAATTCTTTAGGGAATTGTTGTTTTTCATCACGTTCTATGACGCCTGGAAGTAATTCGGTTTGTGCAAAATCTCGAGCAGCATCACGAATCATAATATGCTCTTCGGTTAAACTAAAATCCATTATAAGTGTAAATTATTGATTTGATAAAAATAGAGACCAAAGATAACTCTTTATAAGTATATTTTCAATAAGGATTGTTATTTTTACTGAATATGACAAAAACAAATTACAACGTTATTGGTGTCATGTCTGGTACCTCTTTAGACGGTATTGATTTAGCACATATAAGTTTTAAATATGATCAAATATGGTCGTTTAATTTGCTTGCCGTTGAAACTGTTTCATATTCAGTAAAATGGGCTGAAATATTGTCTCATTTGGTAGGCTTAGATGCCGAGGAATTAAAAATTATAGATAAGGATTATACCACCTATTTAGCATCTATCATTAATAGTTTTATAGGCAAAAATAAGATTGAGCAATTGGATGCTATCTGTTCGCATGGACATACGGCATTACATCAGCCTGATAAAGGCATCACTCATCAGATTGGTAATTTACCTTTGCTAACGAAATTGACGAATCATGTAGTGGTATGTGATTTTAGGATTCAGGATGTAGAGCTTGGAGGACAAGGAGCACCATTAGTTCCTATAGGTGATAAGTTATTGTTCTCAGAATATGATGCTTGTATAAATTTGGGAGGGTTTGCTAATATTTCTTTTGATCAAAACACAACTAGAATAGCCTTTGACATCTGTCCAGTTAATGTTGTATTGAATAAGTATGCGAAGAAGAAGGGACTGGAATTTGATGCGAGCGGTGCAATGGCTAAAGTTGGGAATGTGCATGTTACATTATTGGATGCATTAAATGCCCTCGAATATTATAAGGCATCTCCACCTAAGTCTCTCGGTATTGAGTGGGTGGAACAAAAGATATATCCTATTTTAGATGCTTATGAATGTTCTGTAGAGGATATGCTTCGAACATTCACTGAGCACATTGCGATACAAATTACAAATAACTTAAACATAAATGCCAATGTCTTATTCACAGGAGGAGGAACTTATAATGACTTCTTAATTGATAGAATCAAAAAATTAAAAAATATCACCTTGAATAGACCAGATAATGTCTTAATCGACTATAAAGAAGCTCTAATTTTTGGGCTTTTAGGAGTATTGAAATTAACAGATGAAATCAATTGTTTATCTAGTGTTACTGGAGCAAGTCAAGACCATTGTTCTGGTTCTATTTTTAATCCCTAAAATTATTGTAAAATTAATATAAAGCGATTTTTTGTTTTTTATATTTGTTAAAGAATAACTAACTAAATGAAAGAATTACTTCAAAAGTACGAGGATAAAGACCCTGAAATTATATTTAATTGGAAAGACCCTGAAACTGAAGCTGAAGGCTGGACAGTCATAAACTCTTTAAGAGGTGGAGCTGCAGGTGGTGGTACGCGTATGCGGAAAGGTTTGGATATGAATGAAGTCTTGTCACTCGCCAAAACCATGGAAGTCAAGTTTACAGTTTCTGGTCCAGCGATCGGAGGAGCGAAATCAGGCATCAACTTCGATCCTAAAGACCCAAGAAAAAAAGGTGTTTTAGAACGCTGGTATAAAGCCGTATCACCATTACTCAAAAGTTATTATGGAACAGGTGGTGATTTAAATGTAGACGAGATTCACGAAGTTATCCCTATCACAGAAGAAAGCGGTGTTTGGCATCCCCAAGAAGGTGTTTTTGAGGGGCATTTTAAACCCACTCAAGCCGATAAAATTAATCGAATCGGGCAATTACGTCATGGCGTCATCAAGGTGATCGAAAACCCAAAATACTCACCAAGTGTGGCTAAAAAATATACCGTTGCTGACATGATAACAGGCTTTGGTGTGGCAGAGGCAGCAAAGCATTTTTATGATGTTCACGGTGATTCGATTATCGGGAAGCGAGCTATTGTTCAAGGTTTTGGTAATGTAGGTGCCGCAGCAGCTTTTTATTTAGCACAGATGGGAGCAAAGGTCGTTGGTATCATTGATATTGTCGGTGGATTAATCAACGAGGAAGGTTTTACGTTTGAAGAAATTACAGAGCTTTATTTAAATAAGACAGGGAACTCATTAGTGAGTGAGCATTTGATTCCGTTTTCAGAAATGAATGACAGAATTTGGTCGCTTGAAACTGAAATATTTGCGCCTTGTGCGGCCTCTAGGTTGATCACACAGGATCAAATTGATCAAATGATCCATACGGGATTGGAGGTTATTTCATGTGGTGCCAATGTGCCATTTGCAGATAAGGAAATCTTCTTCGGAAGTATTATGGAACATACCGATAATCGTGTGAGTTTAATTCCTGATTTTATCTCTAATTGCGGAATGGCGCGCGTCTTTGCCTATTTTATGGAGCGTAAAGTGCAAATGACCGATGAGGCTATTTTTAATGACACTTCAGAAATTATAAAAAAAGCAATCCAAAAGGTTTACGAAAAAAACCAGTCGAAAACTGGTGTTAGTGCGACAGCCTTCGAAATTGCCTTAACACAACTAATATAATAAACCAACTATGGAAACAATAATAGTCTTAGTATTTGCCTTAGGATATTTAGCAATCACTGTTGAACACAGTATCAAAATTGATAAGCTTATTCCAGCTTTGGTCATGATGGCCATAAGTTGGGCATTAATTTCTTTGGGGATTGACTCTTTCCCGCAATGGTTTGATTCTGCTAATCATGGACTCGTTGACGGGTTTTCTGGAATGGAACATGATAGTAAAATGCACATCATGGAAGAAACGCTTTTACATCATCTAGGCAAAACTGCAGAAATATTAGTGTTTTTATTAGGCGCAATGACTATTGTAGAAATTATAGATTATTTTGATGGTTTCTCAACAATCAAGAGTTTTATAAAAACCAAAAGTAAAAAGAGAATTCTTTGGATTTTTGGATTTTTAGCATTCATTCTCTCAGCGATTATTGATAACCTAACGGCTACAATTGTATTGATTTCAATTTTACAAAAATTAGTCTATGATCGCGATGTTCGTATTTGGTACGCTGGTTTGATTATTATTGCAGCAAATGCTGGTGGTGCTTGGTCACCAATTGGAGATGTAACGACTACGATGCTATGGATTGGCAACAAGGTGACTACCGGACACTTATTTGTGTATCTTTTTATACCATCACTTTTATGTATGCTGGTTCCGTTTTTTGTGGCATCATTCTTAAAACCATTTAAAGGCAAGTTGGATCAAAGTACTGATGAAAGAAGTGAACAACCTAAAAGTAAGTTCAGTTCAACCATGCTTTACTTAGGTTTGGGAGGTATTGTATCAGTGCCTATTTTTAAAACAGTGACCCATCTTCCACCTTATGTTGGAATGATGTTGGCTTTAGGCGTCGTCGCTATTTTTGCTGAAATTTATAGTAATTCAAAATTTAGTATTTCTAGTCACGATTCTGACGAAAGCGATGCACACGCACACCACAGTCCAGTTCATCATTCGTTATCTAAAATAGAACTGCCAAGTATCTTATTTTTCCTCGGAATTTTAATGGCTGTTGCAGCCTTGGAGTCCTTGGGTATTTTGTTCGGATTTGCAACAACACTGCAAGATAACATGCCAATGTTAGGAACAGAATTACATCATGAAGGCGTTTCCGATTTGGTGGTACTTCTCTTAGGTGTTGGTTCGGCTGTTATCGATAATGTACCATTAGTAGCAGCAAGTTTAGGGATGTTCTCTGAACCAATTGATAACGAACTTTGGCATTTCATTGCCTACTCTGCTGGAACTGGAGGTAGCATGCTTATTATAGGTTCTGCGGCTGGAGTTGTAGCTATGGGAATGGAGAAAATTGACTTTTTCTGGTATTTAAAGAAAATCTCTTGGTTAGCTCTCATTGGATTTTTGGCGGGCGCTGTTGCTTTTATGTTTACCAGAACAATATTTTAACAGACATACTTAATACAGAAAAGCGTCGTTATTACAATAGTTAAAAACGTAATTTTTAATTTTAAACACTATGATATTACAAGGTAATATTCAAGAAGGAGCAGAGGTCATTACTGATCCTGAGTCCACTGAAAAGACTTTATCCATTATAGAACTCATTAGTAGCGGAGGAGCAGCTGGTCAAGTCATTATTGCTGTTTTATTTATTCTACTCATTGTGGCTATTTATATTTATTTCGAACGTCTATTCGCGATTAAGGCAGCTTCCAAGATAGATGCGAATTTTATGAATCAAATTAAAGACCATGTGAGTAATGGGAAAATTGACTCGGCACAAGTGCTTTGTGCTCAAGTCAATTCACCAGTGTCACGACTCATTAATAAAGGCATTACGAGAATAGGAAAACCTTTAGATGACATTAATACCGCCATTGAAAATGCAGGCCGACTAGAAATATATGGGTTAGAAAAAAATGTTAGTGTCTTAGCGACCATTTCCGGTGCAGCTCCAATGATTGGGTTTTTAGGAACTGTGATTGGAATGATCCTATCTATTTTTGAGATCGCCAATTCTGGAGGTCAAATTGATATCAAATTATTAGCAGATGGTTTATACACAGCAATGACTACAACTGTGGCAGGACTTATTGTTGGTATTGTGGGATACATAGCGTACAATCATTTGGTAGTGAAAACAGATAAGGTTGTTTATCAAATGGAAGCCAACTCCTTGGAGTTTTTAGATCACTTAAACGAACCTATTTAATGAATTTAAGAGGAAGAAATAAAGTCACGCCAGAATTCAATATGTCTTCAATGACTGATATTGTATTCTTGCTATTGATCTTTTTCATGTTGGCCTCAACGTTGGTTACCACCAATGCTATTGATATTTTATTGCCCAAGGCGAGTGGTAAAACAGAAAACAAGCGTTCCGTTGCCGTCAGTATCAAAAAAGATTTGACCTATTATATCGATCAAAAGCGGGTTGGTGAAAGTGTCTTGGAGAATGAATTAATTTCTGCATTGGCTAATCAAGACCAACCTACTGTAGTTCTTAGAGCTGAAAAATCGGTGCCAGTTGAGAACGTGGTCAAAGTCATGGACATTGCTAATAGGAATAAATTTAAAGTCATTTTAGCGGTTAAACCCAATAATTAAGACCTTGATTTAATCTTCGGAACAACTATTGCTATAAATCTAAAAGGGATTAGTCAACTCAGTTAATTAATGAAATACTTTCAAACAAAACACGAGCAAAATTCAGCAAAAATTACAACTTTGATTGTGACGATTCTGCTATTGCTTTTATTTGTAGTACGAGGGTGTGCATATATGGATCCACCTTTGGAATATGGTGTGGCTGTTAACTTTGGTAATTCACCAGTTGGTTCAGGTAAAATTCAACCAACGGAACCCATTAAATCAAGAGTTAAAGAACAAGTAACTAAGAAAGAATCGCAACCTGAGGAGACCCAAGTTGAAGAAACGTCGAAACCAAATAGTCAGGCAGAGGATGTCTTGACTAATGAATCTGCAGAGGCGATTGCCATAAAAAAAGCCAAAGAAGCTGAAGCCAAAGCTCAAGCAGAAGCAAAACGTCAAGAGGATCTTAGAAAAGCCGAAGAGGAACGAAAACGAAAAGAAGAGCAAGCTAAGAAGGATAAATTGGATGCGCTTATTGGTGGTGTAAAAAATTCGGAAGGACCAACTTCTGATGGTGAAGGACCAGGTGATGGTCCAGGAGATAAAGGAGATTTGGATGGTAGTCCTTATGCTCCTTATACTGGAAGACCGGGTGTTGGTAATGGTGGTATGGGTTACGGATTGAATGGACGAGGTAAACCGAGTTATAAAGTCTTTGAGGGCTGTGAGAATGAATATGGGCTCATAGTGGTAGATATTGTGGTTAATCAAAACGGAAATGTGATTGATGCTACTCCTGGTGTTAAGGGTAGTAGTAATGCCACAGCTTGTTTAAAAGAACAAGCTAGAAAAATTGCCATGTCTTATAAATGGCCAGCAGATTCAAAAGCACCTGCTAGACAATATGGTAAAGTAAGTGTCAACTTCACACCGTCGAATTAGCAATGAATTATCAAGATACTGTCAACTGGATGTTTCAACAGTTACCGATGTATCAGAAACAAGGAAGGTCTGCTTTTAAAAAAGACCTATCCAATACAAGGCTATTAGCAAAACATCTTAATCATCCAGAATTAAAATTTAGAAGCATTCATGTGGCAGGAACGAACGGGAAAGGTTCTACAAGTCATATGTTGGCCTCTATTTTACAAGAATCTGGATTAAAAGTAGGCTTGTATACATCACCACATTTAAAAGATTTTAGAGAGCGTATTAAAATTAATGGTAAAGACATAAATAAGCAATACGTCATCGGATTTATAAAGCGTCATCAGTCTTTTTTTGAGTCGCACTATCTGTCATTTTTTGAAATGACCGTCGGATTAGCGTTTGATTATTTCGCTCGAAAAAAAGTAGATATTGCTATTATTGAAGTGGGACTTGGTGGTCGTTTGGATTCGACAAACATTATTGTTCCCGAATTAGCCATCATTACAAATATTGGCTTGGACCACACGCAATTTTTAGGAGATACGTACGAAGAAATCGCCAATGAGAAAGCAGGCATTATTAAACCTAATGTTCCTGTAGTTATTGGAGAATCACAAGATGAGACAAAACCTGTATTTTTGAAAATAGCCAAAGAACGACAATCTGATATCTTTTTTGCGGACGAGTCACAGGATAACGAATATTCCAGTGATTTAAAAGGACTCTATCAAAAACACAATAAAAAAACGGTAGTTCAGTCTGTTAAAGTACTCAATCAACAGGGATATCAAATTTCTGAAACCAGTCTCATGAGAGGTTTGGCAAATGTTGTTGCAAATACAGGACTTAAAGGTCGCTGGCAGGTGTTGCAAGAATCGCCCAAAATAATTTGTGATACAGCTCACAATAAAGAGGGTTTAAGATACATCGTAAAACAATTACGCATGGAAACCTATAAACAACTGCATATTGTTTTTGGAGTCGTTAACGACAAAGATGTGGATGCCATTTTACCCATATTACCAAAACAGGCCCAATATTATTTTTGTAGACCAGATGTTCCACGCGGACTTGATGAAAAATCTCTTAAATCTATTTTTAGTGCCAAGGGTTTTCAAGGAAGTACATATGATAGTGTAAAAACGGCTCTTGAGGCGGCAAAAGAAAAGGCTACTCAAGAAGATCTTATATTTATTGGAGGAAGCACATTTGTTGTCGCTGAAATCGTCTAAACTCGATTTATTTGTATATTTAAAATTCAATTCAATTTTTTAAAATGACTGAAATAATCAACCAAATATTTGCATTGGATTCAAGGTTAAAAAAAGAAAACAACGAGAGTGGTCATCGGTATTTTGAACGAATTTACCATGAATTTGAATCTTTAGGGTTTCAAATTGTGAACCCTTTGGGTCAAACTTATCGAAACGAAATGACCGATGTAGAAGCAAATATTTTAGGTGATTTAAGTCGTAAATCTACCATCACCAAAGTTTTAAAACCAGTTATTTATCAAATTGAAAATAATGAAACCAAACTCCTACAAAAAGGAATTGTAATTGTAGAATAGTCTCAAATGAAAACCATAAACTTTGCCATAGATTTAGGAACGACCAACAGTCTTATTGCTAAATACGATGATGGAAATATCAAAATATATAACAATCCGTTAGGATTAAAGCAAACATTACCGTCATGTGTTGCTTTTCGTGGAAATAGAACGGTCATAGGCGATAAAGCTCTAGATTATTTAGAGAAGGATGCCGAAAACATTTGCATGCTTTTTAAGCGTAAAATGGGGACACAAGACACGTATGAAGTCCCTGCAATTGATAAAGAGTTAACACCCATTGAATTGTCATCACTCATTTTAAAGGAGCTTAAGAACTTTGTCAATGATGAAGAAAATTTAAATTCAGTAGTAATCACCGTTCCAGCTTCTTTTGATACGATTCAGTCTAATGCCACTAAAAAGGCAGGTTACATGGCCGGTTTTCAAGAAGTTGTCTTGTTACAAGAGCCAATTGCCGCTTGTTTGGCATTTGCTAACACTTCTAATCTAGATATCACTCATAAGGAACATTGGATTGTATATGATTTTGGTGGTGGTACTTTTGATGTGGCCTTGGTTGAAGTGAATGATCGCGAGCTGAATGTTAGGGATAACCTAGGTGATAATTATTTAGGAGGTGCTGATTTTGACAATCTCATTGTTGAGCATATTATTGTGCCTTTTATTGAGGAAAAACTTGGTATTGAAAATCTCTGGAAATCCCTCAAATCTAAAACCACACAATACAAAGGTCTTTATTTCGAATTATTGAAATTAGCTGAAGAAGCAAAAAAGGAATTGTCACACTATGACGAGACCGAAATTGAATTAGATATTGATATTCATGACACCAATGTCTTTGAGCAATTATTGATTAAACGTGAACAATTTGAGCATTTAATTTCACCAAAAGTGGAACAAACGGTCACATTTATTCAAGATGTGATCTCCAATAACCAATTACTGAACTCACAGATAGCTCGTGTGATATTGATAGGAGGAAGTACTTACGTGCCTCTAATTAAGAAGCGTATTTCGGAAGTTATTGGTGTGGAAGTTAATAATGCCATTGATCCTACGTCTGCTGTGGTGCTAGGTGCTGCGTATTATGCAGGCTCTAAACCGTCTACGGCCGCAGAATCGCCTTTAGAACAAGATAAGTCACAGGTAGAAACTGTAGACGTAAAATTATTCTATGAACAAAACACAAGAGACACTGAAGAGCTAATTTCAGGTAAAGTATCCTCAGATAAGGTGAGTAGCTTTAGACTCATGCGAAAAGATGGTGGTTATGATTCTGGCGTCAAGACATTGGAAGATGGTTCCTTTTCTGAGTTTGTACCATTACTAGAAGGTCGGTTGAACCAATTTAAAATTCAATTTTTGAGTTCGGAATTGGACGTATTGAAAGTTATGCATGCTGTGGCTATCAATCAAGGTAGTTATAATGTTCAAGGACAGCCCTTACCAAATGATATTTGTATGGAAGTGGACGATTTGGATGCCTCCACGACACGACTTGAAAGAATCTTTGCAAAAGGCAGTATTTTACCATTAAGAAAGAAGATTTACAAAACAGCTTCTAAAACGATTCTACAAAAATCAAAGTCGAATCTCATTATTAATATTATTGAAGGACAGGCCAAAGGTTTGCCGAGTTCAGGTTTGAGCATTGGATATATTGAGATATCTGGTATGGACCTAGAAGAAGATTTAATAAAAGGGACAGATATTGAAATAGAAATTGAAGTTACAGAATCTCGTGATCTTAAAATCAACGTCTTTTTACAGTCGTGTGATCAAGAATTCAATAATGTGTTTAGCGAATCGGAGAGAGCCATTAGTATTGCTAAAATAAACCTAGAAATTAATACGGTTTTAGGAGATGTTGAAGCCTTGATAAAAACACATAATTCTGAAGAGAATTTTGAATATTCACAAAAGTTGGAAACCATACGTGTTGGATTGATAGAAACTCAAATTGCTGCCTCACTCATTGATGATGATGATGTATCCGACAGTAAATTTCAGTTGGACGATAAAAAACGTAAGTTCATACAGGAGTTTGATGATTTAACACGCAATAAACTTATAGCTAAGGAAATTGAGGAGTACAACGATGCGAAAGCCACATTGGAGCGTCATTTAAATGATGATAGCAATGAACGCTTTAGGGATAAGTATGCACGAATGATCAAAAACGAAAAAGAGGTCATTAATTCCGGCAACAAATATTTAATTCGTTCCAAAATAAAGGAAATGGACGAGTTATATGACGCTATTATCCAATCAAGTGATGAAAACTTTATTTCTTATTTTTTGAATTTGAAGTTTTGTACTGAATTTTCGAATCAACGCAGAGCTGATAAACTCTTTAAACAAGGTGATCAGGCCTTAGAAAAGCAGGATTATAAGTCCTTGAGACATATCGTTTATGGTTTGTCTGCCCTTTTACCTGATTACGAAAAAGAGAAGCAGAAAAACTTTAAGGATGATAGTCGAACTGGTTTAGGCTAATTCCTATATTTTTTATTGTAGTAATTCGTATAAAGGCGATCGATATTTAATTCGATGAGCTCTACATTTTTAGTGTCTAATTGTTCTTCTCGTGTTCTTGAGGTTAGTATTTTATCTGAAGAACTACTTTCTACTTTACGTATCGTTTCTTTAAATGGATAAATAGTTATTTCTTTCTCTACAGAAGTGTCTACATTGGTAATTTGGTACATCTCTGAGAGATCATCATCTGTTTTGAAATGCGAAAATTTAGAGCTTAGAAAGGTTAAGCCTGTGTAGAAAACTAAGGAATCATTATTGGTAATATCTAAAGAAAGAATTTCATTTTTTGGAATGTAAATGGATTCGTCAACGCCATTAGTAAGTCTAAAAACAATAAGGTCTTTGCTGCTTTTATTGTTTATTTTCACTAAGGTATTGTCTTGGCTATCTACTTCATTATAAATTTCATTAAAAGTCATTGGATATGGGTTTGAAAAAGGATATAAGGTCAAATCACCGTTGTCATCGATTTTGTTTCTATTCACTTTGAGTTTTAGGGTGTAAATAAATTTGAGATGATTTTCTAATTTATAGCGATCATCATAAGTCCTTTCAGTAGACTCGATAACGGTTTCTTCGATATCAACACCATTTTCAATATTGTACACGCGCTCAATACTATCTATTTGTCGTTGAAAGCGATCATTTGTGCCAATATTGAAATCGCCCGTGTTGATATAATCATAGTTAGAACTCGAAGAGCTTTGACTCGCCCAAAAAATGATGCGTAAGACAATCATAATAATTACAAAAATACTCCAACCGCCAAAGCCAGATCCTGTACGCTGACTTCTTCGCGAAGGATATGTGTACTCCCTTGCGATATCTGCATTAGATTTTAAGGTTTGTTCCAAGAAGACACTCGAGGTATCCAAAATGGCAAAGGCCACCATCGCTTTGGCCGCAAAAACAAATTCTGGATTGCTTACATTTCGGCGTTTAGAATTATAAACTTCAATGACTTCGGAATTGAGTTCTTGCATTTCTAGGTTAAAGCAATCAGGATATTCGTTTAAGCAATTGATAAAAACCTTATTTTTTATATAGGCTATTGGATATTCCTTGTCCTTTAAACGCTTTTCCCGCAAGTATACAGCCGCATAGTTTAAACGCGCTTTAAAAAAATTGATGACCAATTGATTGATTTCTTCCGAAAATAATTGATGGTGATGAGTGAGCACTTTTAATATCAGAACATACTTGCCTTTATTTAATGTTTCCGATAAAAATAGTTTGATGTGTTCTCTGAGAAAAGGCGCCAAAAAATACTTGAGATTTTCCTCGTCTGAAATCAATGCATCATTGACTGAAATTTCATTTTGCTGGATGTCATTAAAATTTCCAGACAATAACTGTTTTAGCCAAACGTGATTTTCAACAAATACATGACAATCCCTTGTGGATGCATCTTTCAGCTTTTCGATTAAACTGGCAAGATCTCCAAGATTGTTCGCATCCCCTAGCATAGCTTTCGCTTTAAGCTGCTTTTGCAATTTAATAATGCCTTGGGCATCAATGTGCTTTAATTGATGGATGTCAATGCCAAGTTGGTCTATAAAAGAGATATATTTCAAGCTGCGATTTTATAAAGTTTAAAAATATCAAAATAAATTAGAAAGGGATATAGAACCTTAGTTTTTTGACTAGTAATTATTTGCAAAAATTATTGAATTTTTTTTTAAAAAAGCTTTTGGTAATTAAAAAACTAGACTATATTTGCAGTCCAATAATTAGGGCGCGTAGCTCAGTTGGTTCAGAGCACTTGGTTTACACCCAAGGGGTCAGGGGTTCGAATCCCTTCGCGCCCACAGAAGTCTACAGAGATGTAGACTTTTTTGGTTTTTTGAGTGTTTTGGGTCATTAACTCAGTTGGTTTAGAGTGTTACCTTGACAGGGTAGAAGTCACTGGTTCGAATCCAGTATGACCCACAAAAAAATCTACACGGAAGTGTAGATTTTTTTTTGTCCAAAAAACAAGCGGTATAAATTTTAACTGCCCATAAATTTTAATTAGCGATACGTGTTTGATCTGAGTGTCGTTTTTCTAACTTACGGAGACCAAGGCATAAGCTTTACTTACCAATTTCTTCATGTGAGTTTGCAGATTAGCAGAATGGAAACGAGCAATAAATTGTTTTAAAACAGCTAAGGATTAACCCTTGATTGTTTTAAATTCAAATTTGAACTTAATTAGAATTAAAAATTTAAAATCATGAAAATTCAAGCTTATTTATCGTTTAATGGCAATTGTCGAGAAGCATTAACTTATTATGGTGAATTGTTTGATGCTGAAATCATCAATCATCAAACTTATGAAGATAAAAAAATAGATGTGCCTTCTTCATATAGAAATAAACTACAACATGCCGAATTGAAAGGAAAGAATATTCATTTTATGGCCTATGATGTATCACCAGACACACCTCTTAATAATGGAAATCAAATTAATATGAGTATTGACGTTACTGATAAAACAAAAGGTGAAAATTTATTCGAATCCTTATCTAAAGGAGGGCAAGTACACCATAATTATAAAGAAAGAGAATGGGGTTATTTTGGGCGGTGCACTGATAAATACGGCATTGGATGGATGGTTAATTGTAATCAATAAAAACCTAAACCAAAATTTGGATAATTATTAATCCGTCCATGTTATTATGGATGGATTTTTTATGCTTGATCAAATAATTCAAACCATAAACACAATTTTAAATAAAATTTAAAATCCGTTCTAGAGCCATACCTCGAGAGCCTTTAATTAAAACCGTGGCATTATGAAGATCAAGAGTTTTAAGAATAGGTTGTAAATCCTCAAAACTGGAAAATGCATGAGTGGATTCTTTGCTGATGGTTTTCTTAAAATTCTGTCCAATGATAAAAATTTGAGCTTCAAAATGACGTTCTAAAAAGTCAACGATCCTTTGATGTTCTATTTCAGCATGGGCACCTAATTCAAACATGTCTCCTAGAAACAAATATTTTTTCTCAGCTCGTAATTGTTTAAAATTTTGGAGTGCAGCTAACATACTTGTAGGGTTGGCGTTGTAAGCATCGAGAACAATCTTGTTATCACCTTTTTCTATAATTTCAGATCGATTATTTTTTGGTTGGTAATTTTCGATGGCTTGCTTGATGCTTTCAGAAGGAACATCAAAATACTTTCCAATAGCCACTGCCACAGCGATATTCCCAAAATTATAATCACCAATAAGCTGACTATCAATTTTAATATCATCATAAATTAAGGATACATTCGGATTAGCACTATCAAAAGTAATTACACAATCATTATCTAAACGCATTCCATACGTGCTAACATTAGTGTAATTTCCAATTTGGATCATTTGTTTTTTATCGTCCGTATTAATAAAAACTGTTTTTTGATTGGCTTTTAAATAGTCATATAATTCTGATTTTCCTTTAATCACACCATCAATACCGCCAAATCCTTCTAAATGTGCTTTACCAAAATTAGTGATGAGTCCGTAATCTGGCTGTGCGATGCCACATAAAAATTCAATTTCCTTCTGGTGATTGGCACCCATTTCTACAATGGCAATTTCTGTAGTACTCGTCAGTCGTAATAATGTAAGAGGTACACCAATATGATTGTTGAGATTACCTTGAGTAGCGAGCGTATTATAAGTTGTAGACAGAACACTATTAATGAGTTCTTTGGTGGTTGTTTTTCCGTTGCTTCCAGTTAAAGAGATTATTGGAACATTGAGCCGTTTACGATGGTAGTTGGCTAAGCGCTGTAAGGTGATTAATACATTGTCAACAACGATGCATTGCTCATTGTTGTTCTCTATATTTTCATCTATGATCGCATAGGATGCGCCTTTTTGAATGGCTTCTTCAGCAAATTCATTACCGTTAAAGTGATCACCTTTCAAAGCAAAAAACATACAGTTTTTCGTGATTTTCCGTGTATCTGTGCAAACTGAGTCACAGGTGAGAAAGTAGTCGTAAATCGTCTCCAAATTCATAAATTAAATGTCATAAAAAAAAAGTCCTAATCAAAATGACTAGGACTTTTTTTTATCTATTAAAAAAGATTAATTTCTTTTCTTTCCGCCTCCTTGTGATTTGGAACCAACTCTAGACATTGCACATCTAAAACCGATGTAATCTGTTGCCATGTCTTGTGGGAAATATCTTCGTTGCGCTGGATCAATCCAGTAAGCTCTATCTCTCCATGAACCACCTTTATAAACTCTAACTTCGTCATTTATCAAGGATGTTCTCTGGTTAGAGGTGTCATACTCTTTAATTAAAGCACCTGTAGAGTCTCTTTCAACATTGTGTTGTGGCGAATTGTACATTTTACGTGTAGATGTTTCACCATCGTCAACATCTTCATCTCCAAAGCTATCCGCATATTGACGAGACGATCTTACATCACCATCTCTAAAGTTTCTGTTGTCGCTCTTATCAAAATTAGTTCTTAGGTAAGTGTCATCTTCGTCAACACCCACTTGAAGAATCTCTCCAGGTAAGTTTCTTGCGACAATTTGTCCGTTACTTAAAGTATCATAAACAATTTCTTCAGGTGTTACAATTTTTACAGTTCCATCTTCA
Source organism: Psychroserpens sp. BH13MA-6 (assembly GCF_052983595.1). Lineage (NCBI taxonomy): Bacteria > Pseudomonadati > Bacteroidota > Flavobacteriia > Flavobacteriales > Flavobacteriaceae > Psychroserpens > Psychroserpens sp. BH13MA-6. Next base: position 16,103 of record NZ_JBRJGE010000004.1, read on the forward strand.
TTAATGGCATTCTTCGTATAAACGTTACCTCTATAATAATTGAAATCATTAAACTCATCATCAACGATAGGTCTGTAAACATCCGCCACCCATTCGGCAACGTTACCAGCCATATCATATAAACCGTAATCGTTTGGTTCGTATGACATTACTTGCGCAGTAATATCAGCGCCATCATCAGACCAACCTGCAATACCACCATAATCACCTTTACCTTGTTTAAAGTTTGCTAATTGATCTCCTTTAGTTTTACGCTTTCCTGAACGGGTATATTGACCGTCCCAAGGATATTTTTTTCGTCCTCTGTAAACATTAAAACTTCTCAATTCACTCATTCCAAGTGCTGCATATTCCCATTCTGCTTCTGTCGGTAATCTGTAATCTGGTGATATGAGACCAGATTCTCTTCTAGCATATTGATTAATAGTATCACCCGCAGCCGTAACTTGTGCACGACGTCTCGTCTTTTCTGGATTGATAATTGAATCATTGCCACCATAGGTTTGTGTAGGAGCATTGATATACGTGTCTACATTGAAATTACTTTCCGCTGAAGAAGTTAAATGAGAATCTCTCTCTAAATAACCTGCCTCTTGTAAATCCATTTCAGCGACACGATCTGTTCTCCAGTTTGCAAATTCAACCGCTTGAATCCAGCTTACTCCAACAACAGGGTATTCACCGTATCCAGGATGACGTAAATAGTTTTCAGTCATCATTTCAGCATAACCTAAACGATTTCTCCAAACCAAGGTATCTGGAAGAGCACCTTCATAAATTAATCGGTAATTCTCTTCTTCTGGTGGATAGGTTCTTTTAATCCAATCCAAGTATTCGGTGTACATTTTATTGGTCACCTCACTTTCATCCATGTAAAAAGACTGAACATGCTGTTGTGTTGGTGTATTGTTCCAATCATGCATCACATCATCTTGAACTTTTCCCATGGTAAATGTACCACCTTCAATAAAAACCAGACCTGGTCCAGTTTCTTGTTCTTGGAATTTGTCATTATATTGAAAACCACCGTTTTTGTCATTGATTTTCCATCCTGTTGCTCTAGAGACGTTACTTGAGGAAGAATTCCTACTACAGCTAACAATTGTAAAAGATAGTACTAGGGCTAATAGTATCTTTAGATTTAAGACGTTTTTCATATCCATACTTTTTAAGTAAGCTAATTTAATTTTAGAGACGCAATATAGTAATTAAAGGTAAACTAACAACATTTTTTGGCAAATTCATGCAAAAAAAAATGCATTTCATCCTCTTTTTTGTACACAATAACGGATTTTTAACCAGTTTATCGATGTATTTTGTCTTTAATAACGATTGAATAAATTAATTATTGTTGTAATTTTGAATAAAAAATTGAGACCTTATAATATCATGAAGGTGTAGACGTTATGTAACTATGAAAGAATTTTTACTATTATTTTCAATATTAACCTCTGTATTTGGTTTTTCACAGCAAAAAGAATTCACAATTAGTTGGGAATCTTCTAAACTATTTGGAACGGCGTCTTCTCAAATAGAAATTCCGTCGTTTGATAAGAATCATTTTAGTTTTACTAGAAATACAGGGTTGCGATTTTTTGCACAATGGGAAGAGTCGTCATACATTGATGAAAATTCTGTAGAGCTGTCACAAGTCACTTATCAAACTATTGCTGTAGCAGATCTCAAAGAACTACCACTTCAAAACTTACCAAAAGCACCAAAAATAACACTTCAGAATGCCATAGAACGCGGGAATATTTCCGCATATTTAGAGATAACGCCAATTATTAAAGATCAAGGGGTTTATAAAAAAATCACGAGTTTTTCTGTGACCTATCAATATGGAAACAATCCAAATAGGTCTGGTGCATCCACTCAAGAAATTACGAATTCCGTATTAAGAACAGGAGATTGGCATAAATTTTATGTAGATAAAACAGGTATCTTTAGACTGAGTAAAAGTTTTTTGAACTCGATTGGCGTAAACACTAATGTAGATCCAAGAACCATTAAGGTGTATGGTAATGGTGGTAGTATGCTTCCAAAAGCCAACAGCGAGTTTTATCCTTTAGACCTTCAAGAAAATGCGATTCGTTTCGTTGGTGAATCCGATGGTGTATTTAATGATGACGATTACATTTTATTTTATGCTGAAGGACCTACAGGGTACAATGCAGATAGTAATACAAACATCAATGCCTATTCTGATAAAGCTTATTTCTTTGTGACTACCAATGGCGGTTTTGGAAAACGTATTCAGCCCTTAAATCAGCCAACAGGTGACAGTACCTTGCAAATCGATACCTTTCAAGATTATCAGTTTTACGAGGTAGATGAGTTTAATATTGCCAAAATAGGAAGACGATGGTTTGGCGACCGTTTTGATATCGAGAATGAAAAATCCTATTCCTTTGAATTTCCAAACCTTGTCACTTCTGAACCGGCATCAGTCAAAGTTTTAGTAGCAGGCGTCAGTGAAACAGCAGGATCTAATATGCAAGTACTACTAAATAACAACCTCGTGAGTACGTTGAATTTTAATCCTATCGATGACCCTGTATTAGCATATGGTCGAACGTATAGTGACGATGTCACCTTGAATTCTGAAACCCTTACAGTCGATTTGGTTTACAACAACAATGGCAATCCTTCTGCACTAGGTTATCTCGATTATATTTCTGTTGAAGCCACACGTCAATTAATTTTTGAAGGCACGCAATTACTTTTTAAAAATAATCAAGTAGCTTCAGAGTCAGGAATTGCTGAGTATACTTTAAGTAATGCTAGCAACGTACAAGAGGTTTGGGATATTTCAGATAAATACAACGTAAAGACTGTTGTGAATAGCGATCAAAGTCAAACGCTCAGTTTTAAAGATGTGGCTGGATCCCTAAAAACATATATCACACTTACGAGTCTTGAATATTTGCAGCCGTCTAGAGATGCCAATACTTCAGTGAGTAACCAAAATATTAAAGGTGAAATTTTCTTAAACAGTCAAGGCGTTTTCGAGGATATTGATTACATCATCGTGGCTCATAATAATTACGTCACTCAAGCAGAGCGTTTAGCGCAAATAAACAGAGAGCAATACAATCTCAATGTTAAAGTAGTGACCTTAAATGAAATTTATAACGAGTTTAGTTCAGGAAATCAGGACGTAGCTGCTATCAGAAACATGGTAAAATATGTATATGATAATGCTAGTAGTCCAGGTAGGCGTCTAAAGTATTTATGTTTATTTGGTGATGCTTCATACGATTATAAGAATAGAATTTCAAATAACACGAATATTGTACCGATTTGGAATTCTGTTGAAAGTTTTAGTTTAACGTCTTCATTTATATCGGATGATTTCTACGGTTTCATGGACGAAAATGAAGGGAATGTCACTAATGGTAGGCTCGATATAGCCGTTGGACGGATTTTGGCAAACTCACCGCAGCAGGCAAAAGAATTGGTGGATAAAATTGAAGGATATTATGCTGCGGAAGCTTTTGGAAGTTGGAGAAATAATTTTTTGACGATTTCGGATGATGTGGACGAAGCATGGGAAAAAGTACTACAAAATACAACGGATGCTATTGGCAATGAAGTTACCGATGAAAAACCATTTATGAATGTAGTGAAGATTCATTCTGATGCATTTCAGCAAGAATCAACATCCAGTGGCGAGCGTTTTCCAAAAGTCAACAAAGCTGTTAAAGATGCGTTAGATGTTGGAGCTCTTGTCGTTAATTATTTTGGTCACGGCGGTGAAGATGGTCTGGCGGCTGAACGAATTTTCACAAAAGTGGATGCTCAAGATGTTCGGAATTTATGTAAGTTCTCCTTATTTGTGACCGTAACGTGTGAGTATACTAAATTCGATAACCCACAACGTCCGACAGCTGGTGAGTATACGTATTGGAACAAAGAAGGAGGTGCGATATCACTCATCACAACGACCAGACAAATTTTTGTGACTGTTGGTGTATCGATTAATGAAAAACTGGGTGAATTCTTATTTAACTTCGGGACTAACGAGAGTATTAGCATGGCCGAAGCCTTGCGTTTAACGAAAAATGATCCTTCCATTGTAGGGATTAACCAGAGGTCTTTAGTGTTTTATATTGGAGATCCAGCCATGAAATTAGCATTTGCGAAACCAGAAGTTCGATTAACGAAAGTTAACGATGTGAATTTAAGTGAATTCAATGAACCGATTAAAGCATTAGATAGAGTCAAATTATCAGGTCAAGTTTACGACACAGCCGGAAATTTCTTAGATAATTATAATGGGATCTTAACAGCTACAGTCTTTGATAAAGAAATCGACAGACAAACCTTAGGTAATAATGGTGTGACGGAGAACGGCTCTTTAATAATTTTAAATTTCAAAACCTTAGGCGAAACCTTATTTAAAGGTCAAGCGACAGTAACGAATGGTGAATTTGAATTTGAATTTGTAGTGCCACGTGATTTAGGCATTCCGGTGGGACCAGGAAAGGTGAGTTTCTATTCTAAACAAGACAATATATTAGATGATAAATCAGGTTCTAATTTTGACCTCCAGTTTGGAGGGATCAATGAAAACGCTGAAGAAGATAACCAAGGTCCTGTCATTACGTTATTCATGAATGATGAGAATTTTGTGTCAGGCGGTATCACGAATGAACAGCCCACCTTGCTAGCGAAGCTTCAGGATGAGAATGGGATCAATACGGCCAGCGGTATTGGGCATGATATCACGGCCATCATAGATGGAGATGAAACAAATCCTTTTGTTTTGAACGATTACTATCAATCCAATGTTGATGATTATCAAAATGGCGAAGTTACCTATCCTTTCAGAGATTTGGAACCAGGATTACATACGTTGACCTTAAAGGCGTGGGATGTATATAACAATGCGTCCGTTTCACAAATAGAATTCGTGGTGCGCGATAAAGACGAGGAATTAGTGATTAGTAATGTTTTAAATTACCCGAATCCGTTTATTGATTACACGGAATTTTGGTTCAGTCACAATAGTTCTGATGTTTTAGACGTTTCAGTACAGATATTCACTGTTTCTGGTAAATTGGTCAGAACTTTAAATGGTCAAACCTCAGGAGGTGGTAAGGTCACTAGCTCGCTATCTAAGGATATTGTTTGGGATGGTCGTGATGATTTTGGAGACAAAATAGGTAAAGGTGTTTATATTTATAAACTAAAAGTGAGATCTAATCGTTTGAATAAACAGGTTGAAAAAATTGAAAAACTTGTCATACTATAATAAAAATTTATATTTGCTTAATATAATCTCTGCAGCTTTGCATTGATATGAACATGAAATTACATATGAAAAAATACATTTTAGCCCTAATTGCACTTACAGTATTTAACCTTAGTAATGCTCAAGAAACAATCACATTTCCAAATTAGTCAACAGTTATAACCACTGGTGTGCCTTTTATGTTGATTGCACCTGATGCTAGATCCGCTGGAATGGGAGATATGGGAGTTGCCACATCGGTAGACGCCTATTCCCAGCAATGGAATGCTGCCAAATACACGTTTTCTGAAGCCAAATCAGGCATCGCTGTGAGTTATACACCATACTTGAGTAAATTGGTAAATGACATATCTATCGCTTATCTTACATACTTTAACCGTATCGATGAAAGAAGTTCATTTGGTTTTAGCTTTAAATATTTTGGGTTAGGTGAAATAGAAATTCGTCCTGACGAGTTTTCAGAGCCATTGATTGAAAAACCGAATGAGTTTACAGTAGATGCGTCCTATTCTTTAAGATTGGCTGATCAATTTGCAATGTCTGTTGCTTTACGATACTTACGTTCAGACCTAAGAATCCAGGCGGTAGATGCGAATGCAAGTGCTGCTGGGTCTTTTGGTGTAGATATCTCTGGATTTTACCAAAGTGAAGAAGAAGCCTACGACAGTTTTAATGGTAGAACACGTTTAGGTTTTGCTATTCAAAATTTAGGGCCTAAAATTAAATATGATGATGGCGGAAGAGAAAACTTTTTACCAACGAACTTGAGAGTAGGAGGTGGCTTCGATTTTATCTTTGACGATTATAATAAACTAGGAATTACGGCTGAGGTAACTAAGCTTTTAGTGCCAACTCCGCCTGTTTTTGGGTTTGTTGATACCAATGGTGATGGCGAACAAACAGCTGATGATACATCAACACCAGATATTGATGAAAGTGAGCCGACTATTATTACAGGTGGACAGTCTAACGATGTTAGTTTCTTGTCGGGTGTTTTTCAATCATTTGGTGATGCACCAGGAGGTTTTAGTGAAGAATTAAAAGAATTTACTTGGGCTTTAGGCGCTGAGTACCTTTACCAAGACTCTTTTGCGTTTAGAGCAGGTTACTTTAATGAAAGTGATGAAAAAGGGGCTAGAAAATTCTTTGCTCTAGGTGCAGGTTTTAAGTATACAACAATTAATATTGACTTGTCATATTTGTTTTCGGCCTCTAAAATACAGAGTCCGTTAGAAAATACATTGAGATTTTCATTGACCTTTAATTTTGGTGATGGAGAATATGATGAATATTAGTAGTCAATAAATAGGATCTTACAAAAAACTATTGTCTGAAAACAATAGTTTTTTTGTCTAAAATAGGTACTGATGAAGCAAGTAAAAATAACGTCGGAGTTAACGGTATATGATGATTTTAATGAATTGCCAAATGACATTATATCCCTTATGGAAAAAGCGAAAGAGGCACGATTAAAAGCTTACGCACCCTATTCGAAGTTTTTGGTTGGAGCGGCTATTCTATTAGATAATGGAGAAGTGGTTATTGGAAGCAATCAGGAAAACGCCTCCTATCCATCTGGATTATGTGCAGAACGAACAGCGATCTTCTATGCAGGCGCTAAATTTCCGGAAGCGAAAATTATAAAAATGGCGATAACTGCAGGCTCAAAATCTAATGGTACTGAGACACCAATTCCACCTTGTGGTGCCTGTAGACAATCGATTGCCGAATATGAAGTGAAACAAGACTTGCCTATTGAAATATATTTCATGGGTACTTCAGGAAAGGTGGTAAAATCAAACTCTTTGGCTAATTTATTACCATTAGGCTTCGATAGGAGTTTTCTATAACGTTTTCGAAAGAAATTTTACGATTTTGGGTTTTTTCATTACTAACTAAAGTGTTACTTTTGTTATTCGTTTAAATAATTAACGTTACCAATGCAAAAAATCACAAAAGAGGTTTACCTCAAATGGTATGAGGATATGCTATTCTGGAGAAAGTTTGAAGACAAACTAGCCGCAGTATATATTCAACAAAAAGTAAGAGGTTTTCTTCACTTATACAATGGTCAAGAAGCGGTATTGGCAGGAGCCTTACACGCTATGGATTTAACAAAGGATAAGATGATCACGGCTTACAGAAACCACGTACAGCCGATAGGAATGGGCGTTGATCCCAAACGCGTCATGGCAGAATTGTATGGAAAGGCAACTGGAACTTCACAAGGTTTAGGAGGATCTATGCATATTTTCTCAAAAGAGCATCGTTTCTACGGTGGGCATGGCATTGTGGGCGGACAGATTCCTTTAGGTGCAGGCATAGCTTTTGGTGATAAGTATCATGATGTTGACGCTGTGACTATTTGTTGCTTTGGTGATGGTGCTGCTCGTCAAGGATCATTACATGAAACATTTAATTTAGCAATGCTTTGGAACTTACCAGTGGTATTTGTCTGTGAGAATAATGGTTACGCTATGGGAACGTCAGTCGAGAGAACTGCAAACCACACAGATATTTGGAAACTAGGACTAGGTTACGAAATGCCTTGTGGACCAGTGGATGGCATGAATCCTATTAAAGTAGCAGAGGCCTTTGATGAAGCCATTCAACGCGCAAGAAAAGGTGGAGGACCAACATTTTTAGAGGTAAAAACATACCGCTATCGAGGACACTCAATGAGTGATGCTCAGCACTACAGAACAAAGGACGAGGTTGAGGAATACAAAAAAATTGATCCGATTACTCAGGTTAAGGATATTATTTTAGAGAATAAATATGCTACTGAAGATGAGATCAAAGCTATTGATAAACGTGTCAAGAAATTAGTGAGCGAATGCGAAAAGTTCGCTGAAGAATCGCCATATCCAGAGAAGAATGTAATGTACGATGCGGTTTATGAGCAAGAAGATTATCCATTTATACAACACAAAATATAAACTATGGCAGAAGTAATTAACATGCCGCGTTTGAGCGACACCATGGAAGAAGGCACTGTTGCTGCTTGGTTGAAAAAAGTAGGTGACAAGGTAGAGGAAGGTGATATTTTAGCTGAAATAGAAACTGACAAAGCGACAATGGAGTTTGAATCCTTTAATGAAGGGACTTTGCTACATATTGGAATTGAGGAAGGTGAAACAGCTAAAGTTGATACACTGTTGGCCATTATTGGTGATGAGGGTGAAGACATTTCCGGACTGTTAGATGGCAATACTTCCGAAGCAGAAAAAGAAACATCTCAAGAAGATGATACCGAAGAATCAGCACCTGAGGCTACGGAAGAAAGTAAAGAAACAGATACTGACGACTCTAAATCTAAATCTTCTGAATCGGACTCAGAAGATGCTGAGATTCCTGAAGGTGTTACTGTTGTGACGATGCCTAGACTAAGTGATACAATGGAAGAAGGTACAGTGGCTACTTGGCTGAAAAAGGTAGGTGATACTGTTGAAGAAGGCGATATATTAGCTGAAATTGAAACCGATAAAGCGACGATGGAATTTGAATCGTTTCAATCTGGAACCTTATTGCACGTAGGCTTGGACGAAGGAGAATCTGCCAAGGTTGATGCTCTTTTAGCAATCATAGGACCTGAAGGCACCGATGTGTCTAATGTTGCTAAGAACTTTAAAGCTGAAGGTGATTCGTCTTCAAAAGCGGAAAAATCAGAAGCTCCTAAAAAAGAAGCATCCAAAGCTGAAGCGCCTCAACCAGCTACTGAAACCAAAAAGGAAACACCTAAAGAAGTAAAGACGAGCACGTCCAACGATGGTCGTATCTTCATATCACCTTTAGCTAAAAAAATGGCTGAAGATAAAGGTATTAACTTGTCTCAAGTTAATGGTACAGGAGAAAATGGTAGAATTGTAAAACGTGATATAGAGAATTTCACTCCAGGAACATCTGCTGCATCTGTTGGGAAATTTGTGCCAATGGGTCAAGAGGATTTTGAAGAGGTCAATCATTCACAAATGCGTAAAGTGATTGCGAAGCGCTTGGCTGAGTCTAAATTTACGGCACCTCATTATTATTTGAACGTGGAGTTTGATATGGAAAATGCGATAGCTTTCCGTCAGCAATTTAATTCCATTCCAGATACCAAAATTTCTTACAACGATATGATTGTTAAGGCTTGTGCCTTAGCCTTAAAGCAGCATCCACAAGTGAATTCACAGTGGTTTGCTGATAAAATGCGCCTGAACCACCACGTTCATATTGGTGTGGCGGTTGCGGTTCCAGATGGTCTGGTAGTGCCAGTTGTTCGATTTGCCAATGAGCAAACCTTACCACAAATTGGCGCTGAGGTTAAAGAAATGGCTGGTAAAGCTAGGAATAAAAAATTGACACCTCAAGAAATGGAAGGTAGTACGTTTACCGTGTCTAATCTAGGTATGTTTGGTATTGATAGTTTTACGTCTATTATCAATCAGCCTAATTCAGCCATACTTTCCGTAGGAAATATTGTAGAGAAACCAGTTGTTAAGGAGGGGAAAATTGTGGTAGGTCATACCATGAAACTCTGTTTAGCCTGTGATCATAGAACGGTTGATGGTGCCACAGGTGCTCAATTCCTTCAAACATTGAAAGGTTATATTGAAAACCCAGTGACCATGTTGGTGTAAAACGCTTATTTAAATACTAAAATAGTTTTAATATTAGAAACCTGAATCGGTAATTTGATTCAGGTTTTTTTATCTTTAAAGTCTAAATTTATATCACATGAGACATATTTTATCATTGCTTGTTTTGTTACTTGTATTCAGTTGTAAATCATCAGGTAACAAGGAGTCCAAAACCTCAGAGGTGACAAGTTCAGAAGTCAAAGACTTAGTGGCCTATTTAGCATCCGATGACCGAATGGGAAGAAATACTGGTACATCTGGTATTGATGAATCTGCTACCTTTATTGAAAATCAGTTGAAGTCTTATGGTGTCAAACCTTATTTTGGCGACAGTTATCGCGATCAATTTAAAGTAAAGGAATTGGATGCGTTTAATGTCGTTGGTTTTATTGAAGGTTCTGATGAAGCACTCAAGGATGAAGTCATTCTTTTGGGAGCACATTACGATCATATTGGCAAGGGTAAAGTTGTGGATGGTGATTCTATAGCCAATGGCGCTAATGATAATGCAGCTGGTACGAGTGCTGTGATGGCAATAGCCAAATATTTCGCCGCCAATAAAAGCAATAAACGAAGTATTATTGTGGCCTTGTTTACGGCAGAAGAAATGGGATTGTTGGGCTCTAAACATTTGGCTGAAAGACTAAAGCAAGACGATGTGAATCTCTATACGATGCTTAATTTTGAAATGATTGGTGTGCCTTTTAAGGATCGCGATTATGAGGCTTTTGTAACAGGCTATGAACTTTCGAATATGGCGGATAAAATAAACGAATATGTTGGTAACAAGCTCATTGGTTATTCTGAAGTGGCTAAAAAGTACAGTTTGTTTAAACGATCAGATAACTATCCGTTTTACCAACAGTTTAATTTGCCTTGCCAAACTATCTCGTCATGTGATTTGACCAACTTTGATTTTTATCATCATGTCGATGATGAAATTGATAAATTGGATTATGAATTTATGGCAAATCTGATAAATAAAACCATACCTGCTATTGAAAAAATGAGCCGCACAGCGACTCGAGAAATTAAGATGTATGAAGAGTAAAAACATCATCATTACTGGAACCAGTAGAGGTATAGGCTTTGAGCTTGTACAATTATTTGCACGTCAAGGTCATCGTGTTTTGGCCTTATCCAGAAATGCAAAACCTATTAGTAACCTTCAGCTTGACACTATCTCAGCATTCGAATTCGATTTGTGTGAGGCTGAAGCCTATAAAAAAGTTGAGCGGTTTGTTTCAGAAGAGTTTCAACATGTGGATATACTGATCAACAATGCAGGGTTATTATTGAATAAACCATTTTCAGAAACCACATTAGCGGATTTTTCCAAAGTGTATCAAACCAATGTTTTTGGTGTATCAGAATTGACACGGGTTATCTTACCTTTTATGAAATCTGATAGCCATGTGGTAACCATTAGTTCCATGGGAGGCATACAAGGAAGTATGAAATTTCCCGGTTTGGCAGCCTATAGCTCCAGTAAAGGCGCTGTCATTACTCTAACCGAACTATGGGCCGAAGAATACAAGGAGACAGGTCCGCAGTTTAATGTTTTGGCTTTAGGTGCCGTTCAAACTGAAATGTTAAAAGAAGCATTTCCAGATTATCAAGCACCAACAACAGCATTACAAATGGCAGAATACATACAAGACTTCGCACTTACAGGGAATAAGTATTACAATGGTAAAGTGCTGCAAGTCTCCAACTCAACGCCTTAATTATTAGAAATCTTCATAACGACGAAGTCGATTTTTAACGGCATTGAGTTCCATCTTTAAGTCTTCAATTTTTTCAAGCATATTGAATACGGTATCAATCCCTTCAAAGTTGAGGTTTAATTCGTTGTGTAGTCGAATCATTTTTTCCAAATTAGCAATGTGATCTTGGTGTACACAGTAGGTCTCCTCCATTGTGACAACTTCTATAAGTCCGTGACTTTTTAATTCATTAAAAAATGTCATCTCAACTTGATAATGTGTACAGAGATCTTTTATGGGTATTAGTTGTGAATCTTTCATGCCGATTTCAATTTTGAGAGTTCCTCAAAAAGCGAACGTTCTTTCTCGGTCAACTTTTCTGGAATTTTAATGTTATAAGTGATGTATAAGTCACCGTATTGCCCGTCTTTTTTATATTTAGGAAAACCTTTCCCTTTTAATTTTACTTGAGTGCCGTTTTGAGTTAATGGTTTTAATTGCAACTTAACTTTGCCGTCAAATGTGTTAACGGTCATATCACCACCTAATATCGCTTTATAAAGATCAAGATCGATTTTTGTGTATAGGTTGTCTCCATCGCGTTTAAAAGACGTGTTGTTACGAATATTAAATTCAATGTATAAATCACCATCAGGTCCGCCATTTCTTCCTTTGCCGCCTTTTCCAGCTATTTTAATGATTTGCCCATTGCTAACACCTGCAGGAATGGTAAGCCGAATATTTTTCCCGTTCACCGTAAGCACTTGCTTTTGGGAGGTGTAAACATCTCGGAGCGTCAGCTGTAATTGGGCATTAAAATCTTGACCTCGAAATTTAATAGGTCCTTGACGATTGCTGCGAGAAAAGCCACCACCAAACATGCTCTCAAAAAAATCGGAGTAATCGCCATCTTCAAATCCAGCTGATTGCTGATATTGTTGTTGTGATTGTCGCTGCTGCTGTTGCTGCTGCTTAGCTTGTTCGTAGGCGTCACTGTGTTCCCAGTTTTCGCCATAGGTGTCATATTTTTTGCGATTTTCAGGATTGCTCAAAACCTCATTGGCTTCGTTGACCTGTTTGAACTTGAGCTCAGCTTCTTTATCATTAGGGTTTAAATCTGGATGATATTTACGCGCTAATTTGCGATAAGCTTTCTTAATGTCGGTTACTGACGCGTTTTTGTCAATTCCTAATATTTTATAATAATCGATAAAAGCCATATCGTTATGCTGTTTGATTTTCTATTTTGGTTCTTAGTTGTTCTACTAATTTAAGGTATTCTATGGGAAATATCAATTCACTTTATAAAATGAATGGATCTAGAAATTTGTGTGGTACCATCCATGTCAATATAAGCACTACTAATAATAGCTATGATAGAGTCTTTTACGGTTGCTTCGCTTGTAGTTACAGTGTATGTTAGCTGTATCATATCCTGCATGGGTTGTAATGGCTTTTCCTTTTTCTTGGCTTGGATGTTCGAAATTTTAAATCCTTTAGGATATTTTAAGGCTGTTAAGCTATCTATTATATAGGTGTTAAGTTCATCATCAATAGTGTTTCTAAACTCCGGATGATCATTTTTCAACTGTATAAGATCAACATATTCCTCAAGTTTTTGAATGCTGTAGTCTTCCGCAGAAAATGGCGCATCCATAAAATCAGATTTAGATTCCTCAAGCATCTTAAGGTCTGTACTCTTTTCGAGATTATCCTTACAAGACCAGAACATTAAGAAGCACAATATGTAGATAATAGGTCTCATTCAATACTAAATTTTAAGGTGGTTATTTGATTGTTTTTAGAGTGCTTATCTAATATTTTAATACGCTTTAAAGCTTTCGTAGGAATGGTTAATAAGCGTACAAATTCATCCTTAGAATAGACTTCCACACCAATATTATGACTGTAAAGTCTGTAGATCTGAGCGTCATCATGAATGAGCTGCTCAAGTTTTGATTTGTGCTTGGACCAATCTTTGATATTGCCGTGGGTATAATACTCTAACATTAAGGCATAAACGTCGCTAGTAAGCTTCACTGTTTTATTGTTGTTGTGGTCAATGCTTCTTATGATGGTATCCGTCTTGTGGTAGGGAGACGACACTACAAAAGTGATGGCATCCTCTCGCGTCTTGTAATTAAAACAACCGAGGCTATCGGTTTTAAAATATAGAGGCGACTCACCTTCTTTTAGAATTTTGATGTCAATAGGTTTGTTTATTGACGATGAATAGGAGAGATCATCCACAAAACAAAACTCGAAAGTGTTCTTGGATTTCATGGTCACAAAAAAAACGACAATGACTGGAAGGAGCATGACGAGCCACGGAAATTTTCTTTTTGAGTTGGTTGTGGGATTAAAAACATGGTTACTTTTAAAGACATGCCAATTGTCAAAACCAGCATAGGCACTTAAAAGATGAAGCATGTCTATTCTTGGTAATTTGTTCGCATTATTCTTAAAATACGTATAGAACCATTTTTCACTCACTTTGGCATTGACGATAGCGCTTAAATCTTCTTGAAACAAAACGATTGTTTCGCCATCCCAATCACTAAAGTTATTTGGTGCACTATGCGTTTCCAAAAATTTAGAACGCACGGCATTTTTTAAACTTTCAAAGTGATATGACTGTTCTGGATTCAATTGACTATTACCTGTTTAGTAGGTTGTAAATTAATTTACCAAAGCTTTACAAGCCCTTTACAAAGGCTGCTCCAACTCGGTATCTAAATTCGTGACATAATCATTAAAAATATAAAATTATGAAAGCAATCTTAGAGAAATCAACAATTAAATTACTCATCTTCCTTTTAGGGCTTACAGCCATATCGGCTTGTCAGGAAAACGGTTTATATAAAGAAGAAGTTTCGGTGTCAAGTGTAGCGTTGCAAGAGGACTATAATGCTTTGAGTTTACTGGAAGACCAGGAGCAGGAAAAACACATTCAAACAGGTATGGCTACGAGCCAAATTCCGAAGGATATTAAGATTATTAAAACCGCATCTGCACGTTATAAAGTAGACAATGTAAATCACACCACGAAAAGCATCAAAGTCATGGCTCAGAAATACCATGCTTATATATCTGAATTACGGTTTGAAAACAATCTTTACAAGAAAGAGAACCGATTTACGATTAAGGTGCCTCAAAATTATTTTGATGTGATGATGGACTCCATTGGAGCTATTGTGGAATTTGTTGATTATGAAAACATTACAACCAAAGATGTGACCGAAGAATATATGGATATTCAATCGCGTTTGGAAACCAAAAAAGAAGTAAAACGACGTTATGAAACGATACTTCGGAAAAATGCTGAAACCGTTGAAGATATTTTAAAGACCGAAGAAAAATTACGCCTCATTCAAGAAGAAATTGAAGCAGCTGAAGGCCGACTAAACTATTTAACTCACAAAGTGTCTTATAGTACAATTCAAATAGATTTGTATGAAACTGTTGCTTATCAAGAGGAGCCAGAAAGCTATTCAAAAACCTTTTTGTCTAAAAGTAAAGAAGGTTTGAGTTTTGGTTGGAATTTGATCGAGAATGTCATTATCGGACTTTTCTATTTCTGGCCATTGATTCTTGTAGGAATTGTGACGGTTCTTATTATCAGAAGAAAAATCAAACAACGACAATCACCTACCACATAAGTTGAAATTTGGGTTTGGAACTTTTTGGTTAAAAACAGAACGTTTCAGCTAAGATAGGTCCAAGCCCAATACATTAGAGCAAACTGCAATGGAATCCGGAGAATGAGTATCCATTTTGGAATGCCAGCACCTGCTTTTTCACTCGAAAGCATATAGAAATGCACCAGCAGAAATATTAAAAGCATCGCTATAATACCATAAATGGCTAATGATCTCGTTGAAGCGAATAGTAAACCAATGCCTAAAATCACTTCAGCAAAACCGCTTAAATATACTAGCAATTTATGATTAGGTAGATATCGTGGCATAATTCGCATATACATTTTTGGCTTGACAAAATGCATTAGTCCAGCCAGAACGTAGATGATTGCCATAAGGTATAAGTGCCACGGATTAGTCATCTTTATAACGATTAAAATTTAACCCAACACCATAATTTTTTAGGTTTGAGCGTAATAAACTCGATTCGATACCATTTCCTTGCTTAAATTGTACCCATTCGTTACCATTGATAAAAACCCGCCTAATATAGGTCTTGTGCGCGTCAATCTCATTAGTAAAGGGTAACAACGGTCTGAAGTTGGTTGGTATTTTTACAACACCATTTTTGGATTTAATTTCTTTATATTTTTTATTAGGCAATAGTTTGCCATTATCGTCAGTGTAACCTAATACTTGCAGCGAGACAAAAAAGCCGTCGTCTGGGAAAAATAAGTCGTGTTCAGTAACATCGAGCTCGAAAGTATCACCATTTTTCTCTGTAGCTCTAAAAACAATATTGGTATAGGTCATAACATCTCCTGGGTAACCATTATCATTCTTATAAAATTTCACTTTGAATAAGGTTGAGAATTTTCGTTTATCAGCATTGGCACGTTTTCTTTTTTTCCAATCTCTGGATTCCAGTGTGATAGGAAAAATGACAGAAGTGATTTTTTTTAATTGCTCATCATTATTATCAAAAAACACAGCGATCTCACTTTCAATGGTGGGAAGCCAACATTTGTAATAGTCATCATCGAGATAAGGTTTAAGAGTCTCCTCTTTAAATTTTCTATCTACAATAACATTTACAATAACTTCATCCAACTTATCGGCCTGCATCTGCATTGGGATGGTTTTGGGTAATTGGTTGGTTGCAATTGACACATCTTTATAACCAAGTGCAGAAATGTATAGTGTATCTACGTCTGAATAAAGTTTTTTTGTGAAAATAAACACACCATCGTCATCAGCAAATAAACCTTGTCCGTCACCAAAAGAAATGGTAGCGTAAGAAACAGGATAGCTAGTGTCGCTATCAAGGATTTGGGTTTGTGCGATTCCGACATTTAGGCACAAAAGACTTAATATGGTGATGTAGGTTGTTTTTAGGTACATGACGTAGCTATGAGTGTTATAAAACTTAAAGATACATAATCTAGTTTAGAGTGCGATGACATTTACCAATATAGGATTGAGTGTCTCATATTTAATATTTCTTTAATTGATTGGAACAAAAAAACCGCTAACATCGTTAGCGGTTTCATTAGTGATTGATTAGCGATTTGTTGGAAGTTACTCTTTGTCTAAATTCTTGGTCATGGTAAAGCCTACAAAGAGTCCGATTCCTGCCATTAAAAATATGGTGCCTGGATAAGCGACATCTTCATCAACTCCAAGACTGTAATCTAAGATGGAAGCGATAAAAATACCCACACCTATACTCATTAATAAGAGTGCCAGATTTAAGATGAGCACTTTCCAAATGGGTGCAGTATGAGACTTGCCACGCATGAATATGCTAGCATCTGCTCCTTTTTCAATGAGCGCAAGTCGTTCCTTGTTGCGTGTTGATAGATACAGGTAAACCATTCCGAAGATGGCTAGAAAAAAGCTGAGTGGTATAAGTAGTTCTTCCATAATGTTGTTTTTTAATTGATTAATTTTATGTGTTCTGAGCTTATGACGACGAGTTTTGAATTTTGGTTACACTTTTTATGAAAAAAGTTTTTTGCAATTGGTGTAACCAAGTCGTGTAAGGTGTCGTCAAAATGTAAAAATGACCACCAACAACGATCAAATACTCATCAATCAAATTATCGATGGCCAAACGAGCGCCTTTTCGGCATTGGTTGATAATTACAAAGATTTGGTGTTTACTTTGGCACTGCGTATGCTCAAAAATAGAGAGGAAGCAGAGGAGGTGGCGCAAGACACATTTGTTAAGATTTTTAAATCGTTAGATACGTTTAAAGGTGATTCTAAATTATCGACTTGGATTTATAAAGTCGCATATCATTCCTGCTTGGATCGTATTAAGAAAAACAGGAAATTTATGAACGATGTTGAAATCAATGCGTTTACAGAGCATCAAGTAAAAACTATTGACAATGCTTTGGAGCGCATGGAGATAAAGGAGCGAGAAGAAGCTATTGCGAACTGTATCGATCAATTACCAAGTGAAGATAGTTTTTTATTAACCTTGTATTATTTTGACGATTTGTCTTTGGAGGAAATATCAAAAATTGTTGGAATTTCGGCAAACACCATTAAAGTAAAATTGTTTAGATGCCGAAAAAAACTGGCAACTATTTTAAAACAGCAATTGGAACCTGAAATATTAGAGTATTATGAAAGAGAACGCAGATAAAAGCCTTGATAACTTAACCCGTAAGTTGGTAGGTAAAGCCTCTTTGGAGCAGCCCTCCTTAGATTTTACGCAACGTGTGATGTCTGAGATTTTAGCTTTGAAAAAATCTAAGGTAACAACGTATGTACCTCTTATTTCAAAACGTGTGTGGGTGTTTATTGCTATTGGTGTTGCCACAATTGTTGCCTATGTTGCCTTTGGTACTGCGGAAATGGATAGCTCATGGATGACTCGATTAGGTTTAGAGCACTATGCTGATTACAGCGTTAAGAATCCAATGGAAGAGGTGAAACTCTCTCAGACTTTAATCTACACTTTAGTTTTATTTGCACTGATGATTTGTATTCAAGTCCCGTTGCTAAAGCGCTATTTTGATAACCGATTAGACACCTAATTACTTGAAGTGCCAAAAGGGAATATGAGCGACTTTCCAATAGCTCGTGTCTTTGTCTTTTGGGTCAATTGCCATGCGATTGACTTTCAGTAAGTGCTTGCCTTCGGCTAGATTTTTAGTGCTTAAATAGGTTTCAAAGCCTAATTCTTTCGTTTTACTTCGAGACACGATAAAATCTGAAGGATAGCTAATACTATCGATAGAGACACCATAAATCTGATTGAAAGTTTTAATGTATTCCAGCTTTGTACTGTCATTGATGAATTTTGTGGACCATTCAGAATTAACGTTAATTTCACTTCCAAATCCTCGTTGGTCTTCTTCTGGTTGTAGCGATGGGTTTAATCTGTAAATACGATTCTCTACATTTTCAGAGAACACAATAAAGACCTTCACAAAATGCTCGTCTATTACTTTAGATTGAATAGCGACGTCGTCAATATATTCCTTTTCACCCACTAATTCGTTTTCATAATTTTTAGGGTTAGCGTAATAGCTGCTAGACCTATCATTAAGCTCAAAATAATTGGAGGTTTTATATTTAAATGAGGTTAAAAGTAAGATACCGAAGTACACAGGTATCAGTAAAAAACTTAAGCGTTTTCCGAATTTATTATCTAAAAAATTATAAACCAAAGGTCTGTATAAAAACGATAATGTAATAAAACTAAAGACCCAATAAATAGGGAAGTAGAGTTTGGAAAGCCATTTTTTCTTTTTGAGAAAGCCTTGTGTGATAAAGTCTACAAAGGTGATAAGCATCCCAAAAATGAGGAATATGATTAAGCTAATCCCTATAAATTTAGACAACCATGAGGGGAGCGCATCATTATCTATTATATAGCGGCCAATTAATACAATGGTCACCAGAGTGAATGTAAACGCTAAGACATAAAAAATGAGTAGAAAGGATACCGCAAATATGATACTGCAGTAATTTTCTAGTGTGGCAATATACTTATCAAATGAACCAACACGTTTGCGGAGATAGCGATCAAATTTTTCACTATAATTAAGCTTTTTGTAGTCAATATCACCTGATACATAGCGCAAACCCAAAGCACCAATCCATAAACCGCGCAAGAGCACATGAAGCAATAAGTTGAAGAGTAAAATACCTGCAGATACTAAAATGACAGCATAAAAAATAAACGACACAATCATTTGCTCGTTTTGGGCCTCTTTTAATTGATTGGAAATGGCCTCTAATGAGGTAAATAAACCGTATATGGCAAACCCAGAGATAATAAGCTCTAGTTGCCAGCTTTCCTCTTGCAGACGTTTTAGAAGTTCTTTAAATCCAGCCTTTTTGTAATCGTTGTTCATCTGTAAGTTTACAATACAGATTTAAATATACTGACTTTTAGAATATAATAGCACAAATAATTAATACCATCGTTTCTTTTTCTTCTTGGAAGCCTGACTTTTACGGCCTTTTTTATATTTGCTTCCTTTTTTCTTGTGAACGATAGGTTTTGCCTTTGGATCTAAAGGATACGGATGGTTTTCTGCGATTGGAATTTGAACATTAATCAATTGCTGAATACTTTTGACATAGGTCTTTTCATCTGCTGAACAAAACGAATAAGCATGTCCTAAATTCTCAGCACGTCCAGTTCTACCAATGCGGTGAACATAGGTTTCAGGAACGTTGGGTAAATCAAAGTTGATGACAGCATCTAAGGCGTCTATGTCAATCCCACGAGCAGCAACATCTGTTGCTATCAGAATAGTTACTTTGTTACGCTTGAAATCTGCCAAGGCATTTTGTCTCTCAGTCTGAGATCGGTCGCCATGCAAACGTTCGGCATTATAACCGTTCTTCAATAAGGTTTGGTGCAATTTATCGACGCCAAATTTTGTACGTCTAAAGATAAGAATACTTCCTTTTATTTCGTTGCGTAACAAATGAAGACACAATTCAATTTTGTTGCGTTTCGGCACATAATACAAAACCTGACTTACATTTTTTGCTGCAGATGAGGTGGGTGTTACTTCAATGCGTTTTGGTGATTTAAGAATGTCATTCGCCAGCTGCTCTACTTTGTATGGCATGGTGGCAGAGAATAGCAGCGTTTGTTTAGATTCTGGACAAAGACGTTCAATCTTCTTAACATCATCAATAAAGCCCATATCCAACATTAAGTCGGCTTCATCTAATACAAATATTTCGATGTAGTCTAAATTGATTAGATCTTGTTTGTGAAGATCTAATAACCGACCAGGTGTTGCAACCAATATATCTATCCCTTTTTCTAAAATATCCTTTTGTGGCTCTATGGATGTGCCGCCAAAAATCACAGCAGACCTTAAATTGGTATGTTTGCCATAAGTGCTGAAATTTTTTGCAATTTGAATGGCCAATTCTCGCGTCGGACTTACAATTAAAGCACGAATTTTTTTACCTTTTTTAGGGGCATCTTGTCGATCAAACAATAACTGCAAAATAGGCAGTGCGAATGCAGCTGTTTTACCTGTACCTGTTTGAGCAGACGTAATAACATCCGTATGCTCTAATACAATAGGGATGGTTTGTTCTTGTACTAAGGTTGGTTCATCGTAACCTGCCTCGGCAATAGCTCTTAAAATGGGTTTGTTGAGTTTTAAGTCCTTAAATGACATTCAAATAATTTTAAGCAAAGGTATGGTATTTTAATGACAAAAATCTTTTGAAATGCCAAGTTAACCTTGCAGGTATGCGTGTTTGTGTCCCACCTCTAAGGGACCTGTTTAATTTAAGAATTTATCAAAGTCTGTGATGCTATAAGCTTTGTCGAAAGCTTCTTTACCAATGGTATCAAACGCTGTAGAATCATAGTCCATTAAAATCTTCCAAACCTTATTTTCTTTTACTAAAATAACATGAAATTGGCCGTAATAATGTTGTTCGTTTTCTTTTCCTTTGTTAATCGTTAGTCTATACACACCTCTTTCACTTGCTATAGATTCGTCATGCAGGCGCTCGAAAAAACGTAAGGCAATATGATTAGTCCGTTGATTCGCTTTATTACTTGCAAATTGCCTTCTGTAATTATTGATATAGTTGTCATAGTCTAAAATGCGATTCCCACCTGAAATTCTGATGAGATTTTTAGAATGTATTTCTGCCATGATGGTCTCATCCAAATTCGCAAAAGCGTCATAGAATTTTTCCCAAACTTGATTCACAGCTTTGAGACTCGTTTCTGTTTGCGCATGAATAGACACGTTGGTGGTGCACAAAAAACAGATGGTAAGTATAATTTTTTTGAGCATAATTAAGACGATTAGAAAGTTGAAATAAACATGTGCTTTTAGTTTTGTTTAAGCTAAGATAATCAAACTTTAACTTTCCGAATGGCAGCTGTTTATCATTCAACATTAGGTAATTGATAGCTTCTGTAAGCGCCATAAAGTCCTAAAAGGGAGAGTACAAGAATAACACCTTCAACAGAAATGATAGACACTAATGCACTCAAACCACCAGTGATTAATAGGATAAGTCCGATAACGGTGTTACTAACAGCTACGTAATTTGTTCTTTGATTCCCTTTAGCCATGTCGACGATGTATGTTTTTCTTCCTAGTCTCACACCGCCATGGGCAATACCTAAAATAAAAAAAGCCACAGGATAGATCCATAAAGTTGTTTTTAAAGTTTCTGAAAACGACATAATTAAAAAGGTAATAATACCCAGTACAGATGCTATGAGTACGGCAAAAGTCATGACGTTTTTGCTAGATATATCTGAAAATTTGCCCCAAATCGGTGAGCTAATTACCGAGGCAATACCATTGGCGATGATAAAAAGTCCCAAAAGGAAACTCTCTTTACCTATATATGTTTGGGCAAGCAGAATATAATAAGGCGCAGTCAAACCTGAACAAAGCAACAGGGATCTGGCAATGACAAAATTTTTAAATTGTGTGTCTTCTTTCAAAAGGTTGAATTTAGATGAAAGACGAGACAAGGGATGCCTGTTATTGGATGTTTCTTCGGAAATAGGATGAGGAAACTCCTTAATTTTGGCATAAAATATCGCTGCTAAAAGCCACATAATTGCCGCAAAAAACACCAAATAACTGTAAAATTCTATGGTCGCTTCTTTTTGCGATTTGTAAAGGATGAATAATCCAGCCAACAAAACTAAAACACCAGCAAATGAGGCAGTATAACCTTTTAGTCGTCCGCGTCTTGTTTTCGGTATGGCTTTCCCTGTGATATCTTTTGAAGTGACCGAGCAAATACTTCTGGCTAAACTAAATAAAACAATTGCCGCAATGATTAACCATCCTGCTGTGGTGCCTTCAAAGTTTAGGACAATAAATCCTATGGAGGCTATCGCTGTAAATTGCAGAAAAGCACCTAAAACCCAAATCCATTTTCGAATGGGTCTTGTTTTGATATAATCTGCTAATATTATTTGCGGAACCATAGAGCCTGATTCTCGAATTGGCACAATTAAACTGATGAGGTAGACTGGCGCATTCACATAACTCATGAGCCAAGTCAAAACGGTTTTGGGATTACTTAAGGTGTCGCCTAGTTTTGTAAAGGTTGTACTTAATAGAATAAGGAAATAATTAGTTGTAACATGCTCACATGCTTCCGTCGTAATATCTTTACAAACTCGCTCACCTTTTTCATTATTGAGCTTTTGATATAATTTTTTTGATAATGTGCTAGACAAGAGATTCAAATTTAATGAGACTGCAAATTACATTCAAATTTCGAATTGCGTTGATTCCAATGATAGAAAAAATAAGCTCAAATGCTTGACAACTTGATTTGCAAATTGTTTTTTGTTTGAAACTCAAGTCAACTCCAAAAACTAAAAAAGCGCAAGTTTCTTCAACTTGCGCTTTTGTTAGCTATTAATCATTAGGGATTTTTTAATAGTTATATTAATCTACTAATGGGGCAAAAGTAGGCTTCTAACTTGAAATAAAAATTGATGTATGATAATAAAATTTCTAGTGCGTTATCAATTCTTTACGAATTCTACTTAAGCTCTCTGTAGTGATGCCTAAATATGAGGCAATATGGTAATTTTTGACTTGCCTTTCAATATTCGGATAGGTATTCATAAAATTGATATATCGTTCGGTGGCCGTTTGCGATAGACCAGCGATAATTCGCTTTTGAAAAGCAGCAAATGCTTTCTCTAATTTGATTCTGAAAAATGTTTCGATTTTTGGAATTTCAGAATACAAATATTCCTTATCCTTCTTTCTGAATTTGTACATCACCGCATCTTGAATAACTTCGATATTTAAAACGGCCTTGGTTTTAGAAAAAAAAGCCGTGTAGTCACTCATCCACCAATCTCGTACTCCAAATTGTACTGTGTACTCTTTGCCACTAGGATCTATGTAAAAAGAGCGTAAACAACCACTTAAGATGTAATATTGTTCATGAACAGTGTCTCCAGCAAGTAGAATCATTTCGCCTTTCTTATGATGTACTCTCTCAAAAACCTTCTCAATGATTTTTATTTCCCTCTCTGAAAACAAAATATCCTTGAATATCATGTTGATTTTTGAATTATCGGATTGCATTTGATTGAAATTGACCTTTTTAAGATACGCAAATCTAATGAGATTCAAGGCAGTAAGTCGATGTTCTCAAAATAAATCAGTTAATCGGTTTTTGAGCTTCAGTAAAATGGATCCTATGGATTTTAACAGACAGTACAATCCTTGAGCCTTACATTCTTTAGATAGGTTATAATCAAGGTATTTAATGTAAAAAGCACATTAACAGCTGTTTAAATAATAGCATGAGTTGAATCACTCTAGCTTCAAAAGCCAATAATCAATCTACTTTTTTGAAAATAAGCAACTCCTCATCAGGATTTGACAAGATTAATTGGTTGTTTTCAATGTTGTAGCGCGTCACTTTTTTTAATGCTTCTAAAAATTGGCTTTCTTGATTGGATCCTGGACACATTTTTTTGGTCATTGCGACATTGGTAAACCTCAAAAGATGTTTTTCAAAGAAAATTTGACCAGTCATACGGTTACAGCCAGCATATCCAGCAAACCTATTTTTTGTCGTGTTGATTTCAATGTTAGGAAGCTCCTTTGCAAAGTCATCAGTAGAGATATTCATGCCATTCAATGTCTTCAATACCCAAATATCATGAAGTCTATAGTCTGTCATGTATTGACCACAACCTTCAACATGCGTTGGTTCCTTGGTGTTTGTTTTTCCATAATCAATCGTGACACTGTAAGGGGAAACTTCACCTGACATGGCATTGGTGCATTCTTTTTGAGAAATCTGAATATGAAGCATATGAGCTTCTGTGGCTACTTTATAGGTTTTAACATTGCTGTCCATCGCAGCTATAGGTTTTGCATAAGGTGTTATGATGGAGTCAGATGGTGTTGTAAAGGATATTTGTTTTTCAGAAATACGCAAACTCCAAAACGGTTCAGTACCTGTGGCTTTAAAATATGATTTTGATGTTTGATGTTGGGTGGTCATACTACTAGGATTACTATGGCCTTCTGCTGTTTTATCAGCTTTATGAAATTTAAGCAGGACGACGTTATCGTGATAAAGTAATAACTTGCCTTCTTGATCAAACCCAAATTTATTGACTTTTTTCATCATGTTTAAAAACTGATTTTCACCTTCTCCGCAATACATCATAGTCGTGATTCCGGGCTCACCAAATGATATTTGATCGTCCTCTATGGTGACATCTGTGGCATATCCGTTACAGCTGTTGTTACCAGAAACACGATTTTTGGATTTGTCGAATGTCAATATGGGTTTTTTATCAGGATACAACCCCTCAAAAGCGATTCGCGTACCAGAAATATACTCTAGTTCCCATGACGTATTGTATAATTGTTCCTTGTCGGTTGTTTTTTCCTCACAGGAAACCAAACCGAGTACGCTAATAAGCATGTAAAAAATGGCCTTCGTTTTCATTCGTCTTAGTTTTATAATATATTTCTATTAATCAGATGTCAATTTAAATAATGAATAAGATATAAAAAACCACCTTGAAAGACAAGGTGGTTTTAACTAATAATCTATGGATTTACTATAAACGATTATTATTTGATCATCTCGTAACTACGCTTAATAAAATCCGTTAATTCTTTCCCTTTTAAAAGTCCTTGCGACAAACGCGCTAAATCCAAACTTTGATTTATAAGGCGTTCTTGCTTCTTACGGGTTTTGGTATTGAGAATGTCATTAACAAGTTCTGAGTTCGTGTTTACAACGAGATTATACATTTCTGGCATATGTCCCATTCCAAACATTCCACCACCACCAGTTTGCTGCATTTCTTTCATACGACGCATGAATTCCGGTTGCGTGATAATGAATGGCGAAGCATCACTACTCATAGCTTCCAATTGAACGGTGAATTTTTCCGCGGGAACAACTTCTTTCAGAAGTTCATCCAACTTCGATTTTTCATCGTCTGATAATTTAGAAATGGCAGTATCTTCCTTCTTGATAAGGTTGTCAATATGGTCACCATCAACACGCGCAAAGGAAATATTCTCTTTAGTTGTTTCCAATTTCTGAATCAAGTGCGATACGATTGGTGAATCCAATAAGAGGACTTCATAATTCTTATCCTTGGCAGCTTCTATATAAGCGTGTTGTGCATCTTTATCAGAAGCATACAAAATAACTAACTTGTCATCTTTATCTGTCTGATTCGCTTTAATGTTGTTATAAAGCTCATCATAGGTATAATACTTACCATCTACAGTTGGATATAAGGCAAAGGCATCCGCTTTTTCAAAGAATTTTTCTTCGGAAAGCATACCATATTCGATAACGATTTTGATATCATCCCATTTCTTCTCAAAATCTTCACGATTGTTATTGAACAACGATTTCAACTTGTCAGCCACTTTTCGCGTGATGTAAGACGAAATTTTCTTAACGGCACCATCGGCTTGCAAGTAACTACGTGAAACATTTAAAGGAATGTCTGGTGA
Source organism: Psychroserpens sp. BH13MA-6 (assembly GCF_052983595.1). NCBI lineage: Bacteria > Pseudomonadati > Bacteroidota > Flavobacteriia > Flavobacteriales > Flavobacteriaceae > Psychroserpens > Psychroserpens sp. BH13MA-6. The sequence goes on from NZ_JBRJGE010000004.1 coordinate 42,326, forward strand.
GTCAATCACACCTCTTAGCATGGTCAAAAACTCAGGAACAATACCTTCCACATTATCGGTTACAAAAACTTGATTTTGATAAAGTTGAATTTTATCCTTTTGAATATTAAGATCGTTCGTCATTTTTGGGAAGTACAAAATTCCCGTTAAGTTGAACGGATAATCCACATTTAAATGAATATGGAAAAGCGGTTCTTCGAACTGCATTGGATACAGCTCCCTATAGAAATTTTTGTAATCATCATCTTCCAAATCGGTAGGTTGCTTGGTCCAAGCTGGATTCGGATTGTTGATAATATTATCTATAGTGATCTGTTTGTGCGGTTCAGTTGTTTCTTTTCCATCTTTATCCGTAGTCGTTTTCGGCGTAAAATCAGGATCGTTAATTTCCTTAGTCCCAAATTTAATTGGGATAGGCATAAATTTGTTATATTTCTGAAGCAACTCTCTGATGCGACCTTCTTCTAAGAATTCTGTAGAGTCTTCGGCGATATGAAGGATGATTTCCGTACCACGCTCAGATTTATCGGAAGGCTCCAAAGTGAATTCTGGAGACCCATCGCAAATCCAATGTGCTGCCGGTTCATCTTTATAAGATTTCGTAATAATTTCCACTTTGTCTGCCACCATGAATGCTGAGTAAAATCCAAGTCCAAAGTGACCAATAATACCAGAATCTTTAGCAGAATCTTTGTATTTATCTAAAAACTCTTCAGCCCCAGAAAATGCAACTTCATTGATGTATTTCTCAACTTCTTCAGCGGTCATTCCTAAACCTTGATCAATAATGTGTAATTTTTTACCCTCTTTATCAATCTTGACTTCAATTTTAGGATTACCGTACTCTGTTTTAGCTTCACCAATACTTGTAAGATGCTTCATTTTAAGAGTGGCATCTGTCGCATTACTAATCAGCTCACGAAGAAAGATCTCGTGATCACTGTACAAGAATTTTTTAATGAGCGGAAAAATATTCTCTACCGATACATTAATGTTTCCTTTTGTCATGATATATATGTTTTATTTTTGATTTATGTTCTGTTCTCTTATAGTCAAAAAAAGTACCAAGACCGTTGAGGTGACAAACTGACATTTTTAAGATATTATGCATGCATAACGATTGAGATTCAGTTTAAATAGAAAGTACTCCTGAAATGGTTAAATTGCATGACTTACTTAATAATAAATGACTATGTACAATTCCAAAATAATAGGTTTGGGACATTACGTTCCAGATAACGTTGTGACCAATGATGATCTGTCTAAAATGATGGAGACAAGTGACGAATGGATTCAGGAGCGGACAGGTATTCAAGAGCGACGTTGGGTGGTGCCTGGAAGTGATGATACTACAGCCACTATGGGTGTTAAGGCAGCGAAAATTGCTATAGAACGCGCTGGTATCGATAAGGATGATATTGATTTTATCGTATTTGCTACTTTAAGTCCAGATATGTACTTCCCTGGACCTGGTGTTCAGGTGCAACATGCCTTAGGTATCAAAACTGTGGGTGCTCTAGATGTGCGTAATCAATGTTCTGGGTTTGTTTATGCCATCTCTGTCGCAGACAATTTCATAAAAACAGGCATGTATAAAAATGTCTTAGTTATTGGTAGTGAATTACATTCGCATGGTCTAGATAAAACTACACGAGGCCGTGGTGTCTCTGTTATTTTTGGTGATGGTGCAGGTGCAGCCGTACTAACAAGAGAGGAAGATACAAGCAAAGGTATTTTATCCACACATCTACATTCTCAGGGTGAGCACGCGGAAGAGTTAGTGTTAATTGCTCCTGGCATGGGTAAGCGATGGATCAATGATATTTTATCAGATAATGATCCAAACGACGAAAGTTATTTTCCCTATATGAATGGTCAATTTGTTTTTAAAAATGCGGTCGTTCGTTTTAGCGAGGTCATTATGGAAGGTTTAACGAAAAACAATTTAAAAGTGGGTGATATCGACATGCTCATCCCACATCAAGCCAATTTGCGGATTGCCCAATTTATTCAGCGTAAGTTTCAACTTGAAGATCATCAAGTATTCAACAATATTCAAAAATATGGTAATACGACTGCTGCATCTATTCCAATCGCCTTAACCGAGGCTTGGGAGGAAGGTAAAGTTAAAGAAGGTGATACGGTAGTTCTGGCTGCTTTTGGTAGCGGATTTACTTGGGGAAGTGTCATCATAAAGTGGTAGTTTGATAGCTGTCTTTTTCATTAATATCACAAAAAAACCCAAAGCCATAGGCTCTGGGTTTTTTCTGCTATTAACCAATTTTACTAAAAACACTAAAACTATAAAAGCGTGATTCTTTTAAACTGATTAGCTTTAAAACTTATCACAACCTAAAGACGTTAAAAAGTTGTTTTTATTTCATCTGTTAACATTTTTAACTATCAATTAACAAGGATCTTTACATTGAGCTTTAGATGTAGATAGCATATGTCTTATTGAGTGCACTGTGTCATAAGTTGTTAGATAGTCGTTACGCCATTCAAATGATTACAGTTGCGTCAAATAATTGAAAGCAAAAACCCAAGACAATCTGTCTTGGGTTTTCTTATTTAATAACCAAACATTAACACTAACCATCAACTATTAATATGAAGGCTATTAAATTTACGATTACCATTATATGAATCCACCGCTTCCTGATTTTTCATTGTCATCTCTGTTCTTACGTTTCAAAGCACGGTATTTTCCGCCTCCAAAACGATAGGAGAGACCAATATTCCAAGTGTTACTTTCCCAGTTGAATTGTCCTACTTGAGGTGTTGGTCGGTCGCCTTCAAATTCAAATTTCATGGTGTTGAATATGTCACTGTAATTGAAGCTAAAGGTGGCTCTGTCGTCTTGAAGGAAGCTGTATCTAAGGCCTGTGTTGACCATAAACATTGGTTTTCTAGTAAATTGAAGACCTTTTTCTTCGCCTCTATACATGGAGAACAATGATAAGTTCAGTTTTTTCGTGACTTTAAAGTTATTGAACAATCTAAAATTGTAAACAATATTGTCTACTTCGATAGTAGTTCTGAGTATGTCATCAGCTGTAGCGATATCAGTCGGAGCCGTAAGGACTTCCGCAATTCCTTTTTGCTGTCTTGCGAATAAATCGAAACTACCGTTCAAGCTCCACCATTTGGTAGGTCTGTAGTTACTACTAATTTCAATGCCAAAAGCCGTGGTGTTTTCAAAATTATCATAGGTTAAAATGTTTTTATTGATGTCTAGTCGGTCAATAAAAACGGCTCTATTTATTTCATCTTCTACCAATCTGAAAAATACACCTCCTGTGATACTTCCTTTTTCTAGTTTTCTTGTATAGTTCAATTCTATTGAATTTGTAAACTGAGGTTGTAGGTTCGTATTTCCGAAGGAAGAAATTAAAGGTGTACTCCATTCTCTAATAGGGTTTACTTGTTGTAAACCTGGACGATCGACACGACGACTAAAACTCATTTGATAGCTGTTTTTCTCACCTGGTGAATAGGTTAAAAATGCCGATGGATACACTTGAATATAATCGTTTTCGAAAGGTGTGTTTTCCACACTGTTCTCTAATTCTCTTATAGCAGAAGCTTCTTCTTTCACGCTTTCAGCTCTTGCACCCACTTGATAACTCCATTTTTCAAATGTTTTGCCGTAGGTCATATAGACCGAATAAATATCTCTTTTATAGGTAAAATCTGTTGAAGGTGTTGGTATAAATTCATCACCATTATTAGGCACATCGTCTTGGTTCTCATTGACTGAAAGACCTGTAGACCTGTAGTCAATATTTGTCTCAAATAAACGTGCTTCAGCACCAACTTCTAATTTTGCTTTGTCCGATAAAGGATTCGTATAATCCAAATTCACAACTGTTTGATCTCTGTCGGTATCAACAAAGTCTGTGTAATTAGGCGGAAACACAATGTTTTGAAATCTGAAATTGGCAATCTCATCTTGTGCAAAAACACTGTAATCTACCTCAAGATCTAATTTTTCACCTTCTTTCTTAAACTTATGATTATAAACACCATTGTACTGTGAGACTATATTTTCAGTATCATTATTGAAGGTTTGTTCCTGAAATGGCTGATCGACATATAAGATACCCGTGGTGCCACTACCTAAACCATCATACAAATTTTGATTGGTAAAGAAGGAAAACGTATTGTTATCATTCATATAGAAATCAAGTCCTACTTTATAAAGGTGTGATTTATTGTTATTTGCAAAATCGAATAACTGAACTGAGTTGTCATCCAAACGCGTGATATTTCCGTAATTCGCACTGTTACCAATATTGTTTCCGTAGTTACCGTAGAGATTAAACTTCCCATTTCGGTAATTCATATCTATAGAACTATTGAATCGTGCATTGATTTCCTTGGTTAATCCGACATTAATATTGCCATTGAACCCTATGGTGGTGTTTTTATGCAAAATGATATTAATGATACCACTCATACCTTCAGGATTGTATTTCGCGGATGGATTGGTAATCAATTCAATTTGCTTGATAGAGGCTGAAGGAATTTGTTTAAGTAATTGCGCTACAGGAACGTTGGATAGTTTGCCATCTACCATGACACGTACATTTTGGTTACCACGAAGACTAATATTACCAGTCTGCTGGTCAACGTTTACTGAAGGTAAGTTATTCATAATATCGCTGGCTGTAGGACCAGAAGTTGTAAGGTCTTTTCCGATATTAATCACCTTGCGATCTACCTTTTGCTGAATGGTAGTGACCTCTGCAACGACGGTTACTTCATCTAAGCTAGCCACATCTTCTTCTAGTCGAATATCGCCAAGATCAATTTTATAACCATCTGCACCAAGGTTGACGGTTTTTGAAATTGTTTTATAGCCAATATATTGAATGGAAACTGTGATTTTTCCTTCTGGAATGTTTTCTATTTTGAAAGTACCATCGTCATTAGTGATGCCACCTGTGATGGTTGTTTCTGAAGCGTCTTTAATAACGACATTGACGTAAGGTAACGGCTGATTAAGTGTGGCGTCTATAACACGACCTGAGACAGATCCATCTTTTAAGTCCATTTTTGGAGGTTGTGCATACGCCATGATGGTGAGCATTAAAATGCACAATTGCATGATTTTTTTCATTGATTTTTGATTGATTAGATTGGTGTTAATAATAAAGGTTGTTATAGCATAGACGATAGGGATCTGAATCTGTTACTCTTTTTAACAGAGCTTAACATGTTTTTAACATTTGTAAGGTCGATTGTTTTTAGAGACTTACTTTTACAAAAAACAACTTATATGAAAAACAAAACCCTAGTGTTTGGAGCCTCACTAAAACCAAATAGGTATTCTAATATTGCGATCCATCGTTTAGTAAATCACGGTGAAGATGTCGTTGCATTTGGCATGCGAGAAGGCGAAGTATCGGGTGTTAGTATTCAAACCAAATTGATGTCATTTAAAGCTGTTCACACCATAACGCTTTACATGAATCCACAGCGCCAAAAGCCTTTCTATGACTACATCATTGGGCTGAATCCTGAGCGTGTGATTTTTAATCCTGGAACTGAAAACCCTGAATTTCAAAATCTTTTAAAGAAGGAAGGGATGTACTTCGAGTCTTCCTGTACGCTCGTGCTGTTGGCAACACAGCAATACTAATGTGGTATCTGAGTTTTTTGGGAAATGAGTAACAGCCCTAAAAACGTTATAAGACCATTAACAATCAATATTTCAAATCCGATTTGATAACCATTTAAGAGGTCTACAGAATAGAGATTGATAAAATAAGATGCCAAAGGCGCAATCAATGCAATAATCCAGACAAACTTGTCTTTTAAATGCTTCTTTGTGAGAATACCAAAAGCAAATAAACCGAGTAATGGTCCGTAGGTGTAACCTGCAGCTTTAAACAATTCCCAAATCACAGACACATCTTTAAACAAGGCATCGAATATAATAATGACAGCAATTAGGATCACACTAAACAAAATATGAACGCGCTTTCGAACGCGTTTTTGACTGTCTTTAGGTTTCTTATCCAATTCTATAATGTCAATACAGAAGGATGTCGTGAGTGAGGTTAAGGCACTATCTGCACTTGAGTAAGCAGCCGCTATTAGTCCCAGTAAAAAGAAAGCTGAGGTTACAAATCCAATTTCAGGTAGCATAGCGATTGTAGGAAATAAATCGTCTTTTTTCGCCGTAATTCCATGTTGATTAGCATATTGTGTCAGTAACACTCCTAGTGCTAAAAATAGAAGATTCACAAAAATGAGGATTACACTAAAACTGACCATATTTTTCTGAGCGTCTTTCAAGGATTTGCAAGTGAGGTTCTTTTGCATCATATCTTGATCCAAACCTGTCATAGTGATGGTGATAAACACGCCAGCTAAAAAACTCTTGACAAAATATTGTGCGTCATTCACATCTTCAAAAAAGAACATTTTACTGAGGTCGCTGTTCTTAACACTGTGATAAATTTCCGAAGCGCTATTGAGATCCAAAGCATTCGCCAAAAATGAAATGGTCACCACCACCGAAACCAGCATAAAAAGTGTTTGAAGGGTATCAGTGAATATGATGGTTTTAATACCGCCTTTAAATGTATAGAGCCAAATTAATGCAATGGTAATGATGACGGTTACCGGGAATGGTATGCTTTGATTTTGATAAATGACAATGTGATCGAAAACTAGTAGTTGCAATACTTTCGCTACTAAAAATAATCTAAAAGCTGCGCCAACTGTTCTAGAAACTAAAAACGCAATAGATCCTGTTTTATAACTCGTGTTGCCAAATCGTTCCTTTAAATAGGTATAAATGGACGTAAGATTGAGTTTGTAATACAAGGGTAAGAGGACGTATGCGATGATTAAATACCCGAAAAAATAGCCTAAGACAACTTGAAAGTAGCCAAATTGTTTCGTTTCTACAGCGCCTGGAACAGATATAAAGGTCACTCCCGAAAGTGAAGCACCAATCATACCGAAAGCTACTAAATACCATGGAGCCGACTTATTTGCCTTAAAGAAAGCTTCGTTAGAGTCTTCTTTTCCAGTGAAGTAGGAGATCAGAATTAGCACAGCAAAATAGGCTACAATTAAAAGAATAATGGCATTTATGGACATAGCTGTTAATTTGATGTGGGTTTCATTGAATTGTCTTATTTTTGCTAAAAATTGCAAAACAATATTAAGTAATTTATAATTAAGCGTACTAGTTTTTGAGAATACAAAAACAGTTCTAGCTAAACTATTTAAATGACTTTATGTTCTAACCATTACAAATATGAAAAATTATTACCTACTATTCGCCTTATTGCTATCTGTAAGTTCAATTTGGTCCCAAGATTACAGACAAATGATCGCAAAAGGGACATTCACTATTTCTGAAATTCAAGCAGTTGCAGAAGCTCATTTTGATAGCGTTGGTACCGAAAGAGGAAAAGGTTATAAGCCTTATAAACGCTGGGAGTATCAAGCTTTAAACAATATGGATGAAAATGGCATGTTAAAATCTCCTGAATTCTATTACAATGAATTGGCAAGATATAACAGCTATCTCAATCAAAATTTTGAGGCTTCAAGAACTACAGTTGGAACTTGGGAACAGTTAGGTCCAACATCATGGAACGCTACAAGTGGTTGGAATCCAGGTGTGGGACGTATTACGTCCATAGCGGTTGAAGAATCAAATCCGTTGCATATCATTGCAGGAGCTGATACAGGAGGTGTTTGGAGGTCTACAGATGGTGGACAGACTTGGACGGTCTTAACAGATGACTTATCAAATTTAAATGTCTCTTCCTTAACTATTGATCCTTTGGTAAATACTACCTATTATTGGGGTTCGAGCAGTGGAACCATTTTTAAATCTACAGATAGTGGTGCCACTTGGAGTTTGTTAGCAGATACAGGAGATGGCTTTGTCAATAAGATTTTAATAGACCCAACCAATACGAACAAAATGTATTGTACTGTTGAAGGTGGTGGTATTTTTAAGTCGACAAATGCCGGTGCAAATTGGTCTCTCATAAACGCCAATGCTACCAATGGTTATGATATAGAATTTAAACCGAATGATACTAACATCATCTATGCTACTGGTACGAGCTTTTACGTTTCCATTAATGGTGGTGCTAGTTTTGTGCCAGCTTCAGGTTTTTCAGGAGGGCCAAAAATGATAGGTGTTTCTCCAGACGATCCTGAAGTTATTTATGTGCTGGAAGCTTCTGGTAGTGCTTTTGGAGCACTTTACAAATCGGTGTCTTTTTCTCCTTTTACAGAGCTAGGACATGTGGGTAAAAATTATTTCGGCTACAGCTCAGATCCTGAAGATTTGAATGACGTAGGGAGAGGTCAGGCTCCAAGAGATATGGATATTGCTGTTAATCCTAATGACGTCAATGATGTGCATATCGCAGGAATCAATACTTGGAGATCAACAAACGGTGGTGTTACTTTTAATATTACGTCACAATGGGTGCCTAATAACGCCTTTGCGCAAAATATTGGATACTGCCATGCCGATGTTGATATCTTACAGTTTGTCAACGATAAACTTTACGTAGGAACCGATGGTGGTTTATTTGTTGCAGAAAATCCAACAGTGGTTAACAATACATACTACACAGATTTAACAACAGGGATGGGAATCAGACAGTTTTACAAAATTGGTGTGAGCCAAACAGACCCTGTAGTCGTGACTGGTGGTGCACAAGATAATGGTTCGTCGGTTATGGATAGCAACGGCAATTGGACGGATTGGTTGGGTGCAGATGGCATGGAATCTTTTGTGGATAAAGACGACTCAAACATATTATATGGAACTTCTCAATTCGGGAGCTTGTATAAGTCATTTAATGGTGGCCAAAGTTTAGCAGGTATCACGACACCTGATTCCGGAAATTGGATCACGCCTTTTGAACAAGATCCTGTGGCACCTAACACGATTTATACAGGGTATAGCCAAGTTCTAAAATCTACAAATGGAGGTCTTGATTGGACGCCTGTGTCCCAAGATTTTGGTGGGAACCTTAACCATCTTAAAATAGCACCTTCAAATGGTAATTTTCAATATGCGGCTCGTGGAAGTAATCTTTATAAAAATACAGACGTTGGCACCATCTTTAACTGGACACAGTTGACGGGATTCAGTGGTAATATCAATTCTATTGCGATTCATCCAGTAGATCCTAATAAAGTAGCTATTGCAACAACGGGCAGTCAAAAAGTGTATGTGTCTAATGATGGTGGAAATACTTGGGTGTCTTACAGGCTAAATTTACCTGGTTTCAGTGCAAGAGCTTTGGTGTGGCACGACAATGGGCAAGATGGTCTATATTTAGGAATGAATTATGGCATTTACTATATAGATAATACATTTATTGACGACACCACTTTTTCTAATTCCGAATGGCAACCATTTAGCAATGGCATTCCAAATGTGACGATTAGTGAATTGGAAATCAACACCGTCAATAATAAGATTTACGCAGCGACCTATGGACGAGGTTTATGGGCTTCCGATGTGTATGATGCCACCTTGAGTATCAGTGATTTTGAATTGGAAGATTTTAGTGTGTATCCAAACCCTGCACAAGATGTCATTACGTTAAGTTGGAGCAAAAGTGATCGTATCTCGATAAGAATTTTTGATGCCCAAGGAAAACTCATGTACTTCGCAAAAGAAAAAAATATTGCTGAGCCTACTCAAGTGAACGTTTCAAACTTTGCAAGCGGACTTTATTTTGTTAGGGTGAATAATACACAAGGTTCGGTGACAAAAAAGCTAATGATTCACTAATTTTACAGTAAATCTGGAGACAATCGAGAAATGGATTTCTGATGGTATAGTCTATAAATTCATTTACAAAATTGTAAATTCGCCATTATGGAATTTTCATCTAAATTACTGGAAAATGCTGTTAATGAAATGTCACAATTGCCTGGTGTAGGTAAGCGAACAGCATTGAGACTTGTTCTACATTTATTACGGCAACCTGAAGAGCAAACCTTGACATTTGCTTCAGCACTATCGAAGATGCGTACTGAAATTAAGCATTGTAAGAACTGTCATAATATTAGTGATACTGAACTTTGTGAGATTTGTGCTAATCCCAATAGGATTGAAGATGTGGTATGTGTTGTGGAAGATATCAGAGATGTCATGGCCATAGAAAATACCAGTTCTTTTAAAGGATTGTATCATGTGCTAGGAGGTAAGATATCTCCAATGGACGGCATTGGACCTAACGACTTAAATATCCAATCTTTGGTAGAGAAAGTGAAACAAGGAAAGATTAAAGAATTAATTTTTGCCCTTGGTTCTACGATGGAAGGTGATACAACTAATTTTTATATTTACAGACAATTAGAAGGCTGTGATATAACAACATCAACCATTGCCAGAGGAATTTCCGTAGGGAACGAACTAGAATATACCGATGAGGTCACCCTCGGTCGAAGCATTATCAATAGGATTCCATTTGAAGCTTCCTTAAAATCCTAAAGACTGATTGAAACTTTCTGTCATCATACTGAATTATAATGTTCGTCATTTTTTAGAGCTTTGTCTTAAAAGTGTAGAGGCAGCTTTAATTGACATAGATGCCGAAATAATTGTAGTGGATAACCATTCTGATGATGATAGTTGCCTGATGGTTACATCCAACTTTCCAAAGGTTATATTGATCGAAAATAAGGAGAATTCTGGGTTTTCAGTAGGAAATAATATTGGAGTTAAAAAAGCCAAAGGTGAGTTTGTTTGTATTTTGAATCCTGATACTGTAGTGGCTGAAGATACATTTACGCGACTCTTAAACCTTTCTGAATTAAAAAACAACCTTGGCATTTTATCTTGTAGACTTATTGATGGTCAGGGTCGATTTCTTCCGGAATGCAAGCGGAATATTCCGACACCTTTGGTCGCGATGAAAAAAATTATGGGATTATCGAGGTCTTATTATGTATCTAACTTACATGATAAGGGAACGGCTAAGGTGCCTATTTTTGTGGGTGCATTTATGTTAATGCCTAAGGCGATATACCATGAAGTTGGTGGATTTGATGAAGATTATTTCATGTATGGCGAAGATGTAGACCTCTCTTACAAGGTGCTACTTGCAGGTTATGATAATATTTATCACGGAAGTACCACAGTGATTCATTACAAGGGTGAAAGTACACTGAAGAATGAAGTATATGCACAACGATTTTATGGTGCCATGCAGATATTTTATGAGAAGCACTTCAAATCCAATATCATATTTGATAGTTTGGTTTGGTTGGGCACAAAATTGGGACCAATATTTCAAAGACATGAGGAGCCTCGTGATTTAAAGCCTTTGGCGTATCAACTGATATCAAACCAAGAGTATCCTAATTTAAAAACCCGTTTCCAAGGAAAACTGAAGGTTACTCCGAATATGGAGACGTATGAAAATAGAACGGAATATATTTTAGATAATAACTATTTGGATTTTAAGTCAATCATCGAAATCTTGTCCAATACACCTAAAAATTGCACTGCAACATTTAAAATTCTACCAAAAAACTCTAACTTTATCATCGGAAGTAATAGCTCCAAATATCGTGGAGAAGTTATTTCTCTCAATTGATTTTATTTGAAAAAATCTCAACGATTGTATTGTTTTTTCATTAATTTTGCAATCGACAAACCAATTATTGACCTTAGATTACGGATATGGCAAAATTTGAACTAAAACTTCCGAAAATGGGAGAAAGTGTTGCGGAAGCAACTATTACATCTTGGTTAAAAGAAGTAGGTGATACTATTGAATCTGATGAAGCAGTTTTTGAAATTGCTACAGATAAGGTCGATAGTGAAGTGCCTAGTGAAGTAGATGGTGTTTTGGTTGAAAAGTGCTTTGACGTAGATGCTGTGGTTCAAGTTGGACAAACCATTGCCATTATTGAAACAGATGGCGATGAAGGATCTAATGCATCTTCACAACAACCTGAACCTGAAACGAAGGAGGTAATGAATGAGCCTGCAGCAGTAGCTGAGGTTGAAAAGACGATTACAAAAGCTCAGGATACAGCAACACCTATTGTAAATTCTGACAATAGATTCTATTCACCTTTGGTGAAAAATATTGCTAAACAAGAAGGGATATCACAGTCTGAATTGGATGCTCTACCAGGTACTGGAAAAGATGGTCGTGTGACTAAAAATGATATTCTAGCCTATCTAGATACAAGAGGAAATGAACCTACTAAATCTGAAGGGAAAGAAAAAGTAGAAACGACTGTGACTGCATCGAAACCCGCAGAAAAGGCACCTTCTTCAACACCTGTGCTAGCTTCTGGTGATGATGAGATTATAGAAATGACTAGAATGGGCAAGCTCATTGCACATCACATGGTAGAATCTGTTCAAACCTCTGCCCATGTTCAAAGTTTTATTGAAGCAGATGTTACCAAAATTTGGAACTGGCGTAATAAAGTCAAAAAAGAATTTAAAGACCGAGAAGGTGAAAATTTAACCTTTACACCGATTTTCATGGAAGCCGTAGCTAAAGCGTTACGAGATTATCCAATGCTGAATATTTCAGTACAAGGTGATAAGATTATCAAGAAAAAACATATCAATTTAGGAATGGCAGCAGCCTTGCCAGACGGCAATCTTATTGTTCCAGTAATAAAAGATGCAGATCAACTAAATTTGGTGGGAATGACCAAGAAAGTGAATGATTTGGCTGGACGTGCTCGGGAGAATAAATTGAAACCAGATGATATTCAGGGTGGTACATACACCGTCACCAATGTGGGTACGTTTGGCAGTATTATGGGAACGCCAATTATCAATCAACCTCAAGTAGGAATTTTAGCCTTAGGTGCCATCAGAAAAATGCCAGCTGTTGTGGAAACACCAGAAGGAGATTTTATAGGTATTCGCTACAAAATGATTATGTCGCATTCCTATGATCACAGAGTTGTGAATGGTGCGTTAGGCGGACAGTTTGTTAAAGCTGTTAAAGATTATTTAGAGGCTTGGGATACGGATAGAGAGATTTAAAAAATACCACGCATTTAATGATGCATAGAAAGCACAACCTAAACGTTGTGCTTTCTTACTTGTAAGCTATACTGAGAGATAAAGTTTATAGGAGTTCTTTACAAATGAAACCTTGAAATGCCACTTGAGCTATAATATCTCTCTTATTCAAATTGTTATTAGCTTCAACTCTTAAGACCTTATCAATGTCTTCTAAGTCTATGGTAATCTGTCGAATACCTGTCATGACGTTGAGTATTTTTATGACATGATCTGCCTCTAATTCGGTTCTTATATTCGTTTTGAAAATATGAATATCAACAGTGTTTTTAGGTTTTAAGTAGAATTGACTAATCATTGGTTGTTTCATTATGGGTTAGACGGTTTAAATAATCTTCGTAAGCTTTGTTGCCTTCTTCTTTCCAAAAATCATCATAATGTTTCCACTTTGAGAATTCTGCTTTGGTATCATTATGACACTTCGACTTTTTAGAAGACTTATCTTTTCCTCCAAATCCTCCACAGCCACCAAGTAGAATTTTAGATAGAATGAAAATACCAACAGCCTCCCAATAAGTCAGTGTAGGTAATCCAAAAATCATGGGCATCAACCAATTCCAAAGCCACATAATTCCAAAGCCAAAGAGAATGGCCAATCCGATGATGAATAGTGCGCCAAAGATGATCATTCCAATCATTTCTCCTGGAGATTTCCCGCGCATTTTGTGTTTAAAGTAATTTGACATATTGTTTGTTTTTAACTGATTAATTCTTCTTTAGATTTTAAGTTTTTATATAGGAGCGAAATTGCTCTGTGTCTTCTCGACATTAACGTGCCAATAGGAATGCCAGTTTCTTGCTCAATTTCTTTGTACGTGTAGCCTTCAAAGTCGACAGCGATTATGATGTCCTTATAATTTGGCTTGAGATCAATAATCGCTTTTTTTAAGGCTTCTTTTATTTGTTCAGGATACATGTTTGAAGGAGCCTCATAAATTAAAGCTGCAAATTCATTTAGTTTTGATTCGTTTTGTGAATAGTACTCCAAGTTCTTTTTTTTGGATCTCATAACATCGATGATTTTATTTCTTAACGCGCGATATACAAAACCTGCTACATTGTTAATAGGAGAATATCTGTCGGCACTTGTAAATAATTTTAATGCTACATCCTGAATTAAATCTTCAGCATCTCTATGAACACTTGCCTTTAGGTTAGAACGAACATAGGATTTAAGAGAAGCGTACTCTTCATTAAAGAACGTGTTGAGTTTGTCACTATTTTTTGATTGATTCATGATGCTTTTTTAGAGCTTTCAATTATAAAGACGTAACTTTTTAAATCTATTGCATTTGTGTATTAATAAATTGACGAATTAGATGAGAATCTGTTTCATATATTATAAGTTAATGAAGCCGTTAACTTATTAATTCATTATTCTAATTACCTTTGTGAAAAATTAATTGTACATGCAGCTCAATCTTACGAAACCTATCTGTTTTTTCGACTTGGAAACTACGGGAGTTAATATTACTAACGATCGCATCGTTGAAATTTCAATTTTAAAAGTACACCCAAACGGTAAAGAGGAAACGTATACCCAAAGAGTCAATCCAACCATACCGATACCTCCTGCCGTGACTCAAGTTCATGGTATTTCAGATGCAGATGTAGCTGATAAACCAACATTCAAGGAAATTTCAAAGGATGTACACAACATGATTAAGGATTCCGATTTAGGTGGCTTTAACTCCAACAGGTTTGATATACCCTTACTTGCGGAGGAAATGTTACGTGCTGAAGTCGATTTCGATATGAAGAACCGACAGTCCATAGATGTGCAAACCATTTTTCATAAAATGGAGCAACGTACCTTGAGTGCTGCCTATAAGTTTTACTGTGATAAGAACTTAGATGATGCCCATAGTGCAGAAGCAGATACCTTGGCAACTTATGAAGTACTTAAAGCACAATTAGATAAATACGAGACCTTAGAAAATGATGCTAACTTTTTGGCTGAATTTAGTTCGCGCAAAAAATTTGCTGATTTTGCGGGCTTTATCACGTATAATAAGGAAGGGGAAGAATGTTTCTCTTTTGGAAAACACAAAGGCAAGTTAGTCACTGAAATACTAGAAAAAGAGCCTGGCTATTTTGGTTGGTTGCTCAATGCAGATTTTCCTCTGTATACGAAGAAAGTATTGACCGCTATTAAGCTGCGAGCCTTTAATAATAAATTACAGTAAGATTTTAAGGAGATGAAACTTATTTGTATAGGACGTAATTACACCGATCATATTAAGGAATTGGCCAATGAAAAACCAACAGATCCTGTAGTGTTTTTAAAGCCTGATACGTCTATTCTGTTGAAGAAACAGCCCTTTTTTATTCCTGATTTTTCTGAAGATGTTCACTACGAGGTTGAAGTCTTAGTTAAAATTAATCGCGTAGGAAAACACATAGCAAAAAAATTTGCTCATAAATATTATGATGAAATTGGTTTGGGAATTGATTTTACAGCACGAGATTTGCAAGCGCAGTTAAAGGCTAAAGGATTGCCATGGGAAAAAGCCAAAGGGTTTGATGGTGCTGCGGTAGTAGGAGAGTGGTTGTCAAAAGAGGACTTCGATGATATAAATAATATCAACTTTAGTTTGCACAAGAATGATTCAGAAGTACAACGAGGTAATACGAGTTTAATGCTTTGGAAAATTGATGAAATTATCGAATATGTCTCAAAATATTTTACTTTAAAGATTGGAGACATTATATTTACGGGAACACCATCAGGAGTTGGCAAGGTAATTGCCAACGATCAATTAAAGGGATATATCGAGAATAAGCAATTGTTCTCAATTACAGTTAAATAATAATGGAGCAACATTACAAATTAGATAGAGTTAAAGAATTAGCAGACAACGACATGGATTTTGTTAAATCCTTAGCCGAAGCATTTTTGGAAGAAGTGCCAGAAGATGCTGAACGCCTTAAAAAGGCGGTCGCTGAAGAAGATTATTACAATGCCTATCAAGCAGCACACAAAATGAAGCCTACCATTGATTTGTTCGACTTGGGTGTTTTGCAAGACTTAATTGTCGTTCAAGACTGGGGCAAATTTGAAAAAAGGGGTGAAGATTGTTCTCAGGAACTAGCCTTAGTACTGAATGCTGTCGAAAATGCAACTGCTGAATTAAAACAAGATTTTAATTTATAATGCAGGCTGAAATTATTACCATTGGTGATGAAATTCTAATTGGGCAAATAGTTGATTCCAATTCTGCTTTTATTGCACAAGAGCTTAACAAAATTGGCGTATCGGTATTTCAAATAACATCGGTACAAGACGATCAAGCGCATGTCCTTAAATCGCTTGCGGAGGCCGAAACTAATGCCGATATTGTAATTCTTACAGGAGGTTTGGGCCCTACAAAGGACGATATTACCAAAACCACCATTGCTCACTACTTTAACGATACGCTTGTTGAAGATATTTCTGTGCGGAAAAACATAGAACATATTTGGGAAGTGTATGTTAAAAAGCCAATCATGCAAGTGAATTTAGATCAAGCACTCGTGCCTTCTAAAGCGACTGTTTTGATGAACAAATATGGCAGTGCTCCAGGAATGTGGATGGAAAAAAATAATAAGGTGTTTATCTCATTACCAGGTGTGCCTTACGAAATGAAGGCGTTGATAACTGATGAAGTCATTCCCAAATTAAGAGCTCGTTTTAAATTTCCTTTTATTCAGCATAAAACATTCTTGACCTACGGAATGGGTGAAAGTACCTTGGCAGAACGCATAGAAACTTTTGAAAATAACTTACCAGATTTTATCAAATTAGCGTATTTACCAAGTTTAGGTCGCGTGCGTTTACGATTGTCTGCTAAAGGGACTGATAAGGATACCATTCTAGCGGAAATGGAGAAACAAACCAACATATTATTACCACAAATACAAGATATTTTCGTAGGTTTTGAAGAGGATTTATCCATAGAAGCGGTCATTGGGAAATACCTAACTGAAAAAGGAAAAACACTCGCTACAGCAGAAAGCTGTACGGGTGGTTTGATTGCCGAACGCTTAACAGCAAACCCTGGAGCCTCAAAATATTTCAAAGGGAGTATTGTTAGTTATACTAAAGAAGTAAAGGTACAAGTGCTGAAAGTTTCCGAAGCGATTATTGATACCTATTCTGTAGTAAGTGCCGAAGTTGCAGAAGCTATGGCTCATAATGCCTTGCAGTTATTGGATACCGATTATGCTGTAGCAACTACAGGAAATGCTGGGCCAACAAAAGATGATACTACGGAAGATTTGGGTGTGGTCTTTATCGCCATAGCGACGAAAGATGCTGTCTATTCAGAAAGATTTAGTTTTGGTAACCATCGGGTGAAAGTCATCCATAAAGCCGCAAATAAAGCCTTTGAAATGTTACAGAAAGAAATTTTAAAAAAGTAACACTTTTAGTTTGTTGGTAATGTAAAGTTTTCTTAAATTTGCACCCTGTTTTAAATAAACATAAATAAAAGTTAGAAAGAAATGTCAAGAGTTTGTGAACTTACAGGAAAGAAAGCGATGGTTGGGAACAACGTTTCTCACGCGATGAACAAAACGAAGCGTAAATTTAACGCTAACTTAATTAAGAAGCGTTTCTACATTCCTGAAGAAGATAAGTGGGTGACTTTAAAAGTCTCTACTTCAGCATTAAAGACGATCAATAAGATTGGTATTTCTGCTGCGATTAAAGAAGCTAAATCCAAAGGATTTTTAAAATAATAGCATAACGCGTTAAAGGCACGTACAATGGCAAAGAAAGGAAACAGAATACAAGTGATATTAGAGTGTACAGAGCATAAGGAATCTGGTATGCCAGGAACTTCACGTTACATTACTACAAAAAATAAAAAGAATACGCCAGACAGAATGGAGATTAAGAAATTTAATCCTATCCTTAAGCGTATGACAGTTCATAAAGAGATAAAATAATTAAGTCATGGCAAAGAAATCAGTAGCATCATTACAAACAGGATCTAAAAGACTTACAAAAGCGATCAAAATGGTAAAATCACCTAAAACTGGCGCTTACATGTTTGTTGAGTCAGTAATGGCACCAGAGTTTGTCAATGATTTTTTAAACAAGAAATAAATTAGATAGTTGTTATCTAATGTAGAACTGCTTTCATATTTGAAAGCAGTTTTTTTATGTCTATATTTGAGGGGTTTTCTGCCAAATTAGCAGGAAGTAATTTCGGCGCGACATTTGCCATGTACCTTTTATAATGATTAACCAATGAGTTTTTTTAAAAACATATTTTCTTCGGAAAAAAAAGAAACCCTAGATAAAGGGTTAGAGAAATCGAAAACATCATTTTTCTCTAAATTAAACAAGGCAGTCGCCGGGAAGTCTAAAGTTGATGACGATGTTCTGGATAACCTCGAAGAAGTTTTAGTCACTAGTGATGTTGGCGTCAATACGACACTAAAGGTGATTGAGCGCATTGAAGAACGAGTGGCCAAAGACAAATATTTAGGGACTTCTGAATTAAATAAAATTCTACGTGAAGAGATAGCGGCTTTATTGTCTGAAACAAATTCTGGTGAAGACACCGAATATACTATACCACAATTACCACCTCAAGAAGATGGTTCTAAAACGCCTTATGTCCTTATGGTGGTTGGCGTGAATGGCGTTGGAAAAACAACCACTATTGGAAAACTAGCTTACCAATTTAAAAAGAAAGGTCTTAAAGTTGTTCTTGGAGCGGCTGATACCTTTAGAGCAGCAGCCATAGATCAACTTCAGGTGTGGGCAGATCGTGTGGATGTGCCCATGGTAAGACAAGAAATGGGAAGTGATCCAGCTAGTGTGGCATTTGATGCATTACAATCTGGTTTGAATCAAGATGCGGATGTGATCATTATTGATACGGCAGGTCGTTTGCACAATAAGGTGAATTTAATGAATGAGCTGAGTAAAGTGAAACGCGTCATGCAGAAAGTCATAGGTGATGCGCCTCACGACGTCTTATTGGTATTGGATGGTTCTACTGGTCAAAATGCTTTTGAACAAGCCAAACAATTCACTGCAGCAACCGAAGTCACCACTTTGGCGGTCACTAAATTAGATGGTACAGCTAAAGGTGGTGTTGTTATTGGCATTAGTGATCAGTTTAAAATTCCTGTGAAGTACATTGGAGTGGGTGAAGGTATAGAGGATTTACAGGTGTTCAACAAGTACGAGTTTGTCGATAGTTTCTTTAAATAATTATGGCACACGATATCTTTTTTGATTTTTATATAAAGGCTTCCAAAAAAGACGTGTTCGATGCCTTTACTTTGCCTGATCATCTCAATAATTGGTGGACCTTAAAATCCTCAGGCGCACCATTATTAGGAACCACTTATAACCTCAATTTTACAGATAAGTACGATTGGTATGCTGAAGTATCTGAGGTCGAAATTGGTACGCACTTTTATCTAAAAATGTTGGAGTCTGATTCTGACTGGGATCCAACAACCTTTGGAATTTCGTTGGAAGAAAAGAATGAACGAACGTTATTAAAATTCTCCCACACAAATTGGCCTAAAAACAATCATCACTACCGATTTTCTGCCTTTTGTTGGTCGCAGTTATTATTAGGTCTGAAAAATTACGTTGAAAAGGGAGAGGTCATTCCCTTTCAGTATCGCAGTTAACTGTAGTCAATAATAGATTTTGAGGGATTTTTCCGTATTTTTATTAAAAATACAACTTATGAAATATCTTTCTATACTAGCCTTATCTTGCCTTTTATTATGTTGTAAGAATGCCACATCTGAAGCGTCTCGTGCTATTGAAGATGAAAAGGAAGTCAACGCTTCTGATGACATGAGTGCTATTTCTACAAAACCTTTTAGAGAGTTTAAGGTGTTGGATTCCAAGTATATTGATAACGATGCGCTCTGGCAGACATTCAATGCTGATTTAGCGGATTTTACTGAAGCCACTTACCAACAAATAAAGCCTTTGGTGATGGACCAAGATATTCCTACCTTACACAAGCACATCCAAGAGGGGCAACTAACTTACGAACTTCTGACCAAATTTTATTTATATCGGATTCGAAAATATGACCGTATGAATCCAAAGTCACTTAATGCAGTCATAAGCTTGAATCCAACAGCTATAAAAGACGCTATCGCTAAAGATGAAAAGTTACGAACCATGGATGTTTCTCAAAACTTTAATTACTCGGTGTATGGTATGCCTATACTTTTAAAGGACAATATCAATGCTTCTGGTATACCAACTACGGCTGGTGCTGTAGCGCTTCAAGATAACAAAACCAATGATGCCTTTATTGTCAAGCAATTAAAGGCTCATGATGCCATCATCCTAGGAAAGGTAAATTTAAGTGAATGGGCGTATTTCTTTTGTGGTGATTGTCCTAGTGGGTATAGCGCTATTGGTGGTCAAACCTTAAACCCTTATGGAAGAAAAATCATAGACACGGGTGGTTCGAGTTCGGGAAGTGCGGTAGCTGTTGCGGCAAATTTTTGTGCAGCAGCGATTGGCAGCGAAACTGCAGGTTCTATCTTGTCACCTGCAAGTCAAAATTCAGTCGTTGGTTTAAAACCAACCATTGGTCTTGTGAGTCGCTCGGGCATCGTGCCTATTTCTTCAACCTTAGATACGGCTGGTCCCATAACGAGAAGTGTTAGCGACAATGCTATTGTTCTAGATGCCATATTTGGAGAAGATCTATCAGATTCAAAATCGATAAAGAACGAATGGCAAAGTCCGTTCTATCCAAAAAAACTTGATGATGCCACTTTAAAAAGCAAACGGTTTGGTGCTTTTAAGAGTCTAATGGATGACTCCCTTTATGTAGCAGCTATTCAAACATTGAAAAATCAAGGTGCTGAAATTATAGACATCGAAGCCCCTGAGGTAAAGCTACCTGATTTTATTCGCTTGTTGAATTTAGATATGAAAGTGGACCTAGCAAAGTATTTTAAAAATCATATAAATCCTAATATTGATTTTACAACCATTGAAGATGTTATTGCTTATAATCAAAAAGATAGTTTAAACAGAATGCCTTATGGACAACAATTATTCTACGGAATTTCTCAAGATTCGAGTACTGCGGAAGAATTTGATATGATTAAATCCGTCTTAAAAACGAATGGCCGACAGTTTTTTGATGAGCCTATGGCAGCCCACGATTTAGATGGTATACTTTCCATAAATAATTATCACGCAGGCGAAGCGGCTGTGGCAGAATATCCTGCTATTACAGTGCCAATGGGTTATACCAATGAAGGGGTTCCTAAAGGCTTAACCTTTATAGCCAAACCTCTACAAGAGAAATTATTGTTAGACTGGGCTTATGTATATGAGCAAACATCAAAAAAACGACAAACACCTGAAGCTTATCGCTAATTGATGACCGCATTGATTTTTGACCAAAGCTCATTATCGAAATCAGAGAGTCCAAAATTGGTATTGTTGGCCGATTCTCCCATTCTTACAACCACTAATTGTTGACTGGGCACTATATAAATTTTTTGATCATTTTTACCAAGTGCAGCAAACATGTCGTTGGGAGCATTTGAGATTAATTCTCCAGAAAATTCAAACTGACTTTGTGGCAAGTGATAGCTTGTTTTCCCATTGAGCCACCATAAATAGCCGTAAGCCAAGTTCACATCTTGTGAGGTATTGGTGGCTTCCGATAGAAAGTTTTCTGAAACAATTTGTTGATCGTCCCATTGACCATTCGCATAAATCATGAGTCCGAATCTAGCCATACTTCTCGTGTTACTCCAATACACATTTAAATTATCCAAGGCGATCCAACTACCATTCATACCTATTTTGTTTTTTAATCTAGTGTTAAAATAACTGTCCCAGTCAGTGTTAGAAGCTTGTGCTACTACATCCTGCATTTTAACATAAACATTGTGGTAAGCCCAACGTGTGCCTGCATCTGCCACATATAAAAGGTTTTCAGGAGTGACATCATCACCTGTTTCATCACTCAAACCAGATGTCATTGACAATAAATGCTTATTCATAATGAGGTTTTCCTTGTCTAAAGGCGCACTAGTCCAACCTGTACCTAAATAATCAGAAACTTTAGCATCGATGTTTAATAATCCTTCGTCCTGTGCAATGCCAGAAAGGGTTGCAGTTAAAGTTTTGCCAGCACTGGCCCAATACCAAAATGAATTTTGATTGTGATTATTGAAATAGGCTTCGACGACTATTTTACCATGATGAAGTACGATAAAACTTTTCGTGTTTTTTTGCTCTAAAAAATCGAGTAGCGGCTGAAGTTCTTCAGAATGCCAGCCTAATTCGGAGACAGATTTGGTGTCCCATGTGTCTGAATTTAACGGCGGAAAATAAATGGCTTCGGTTTGAGGATCTGGTTCATTTTCTGTAGGGCCTTCAGCGTCATCCGAAGAACAATTCCACAAACAAACCATACAAACAAAAAGGCGGAGTAGATTTAGAGGTTTCATAAAACACATTTTTACATTAGACTAATATGGCTAACATTGGTTTAATCCTTTGATAACAAATATAGTAAGTAATGAGATGTTATTAAACTGAAATAGCCTGAGGGATGAACTCAGGCTATTTATATTAAACAATGATTTATGCTCTTATTGCTTTGTTAAGCTAAATGAGGAATTAAATGGTCCTCCACATGAATTTGCTGGATCTTCAAGATAGTTGATGACAATAAAATTATCTTCAAGACAAGCGTTGGTGATCACTGTATTATTAGCACCTGCATCGGTTAAGATATAATTGCCAGTACCACAGCTAATAGAAGGATCTACAACACCTAAGGAGATACTGCCATCAGTATTTATTTGTATGGTAATCTCTTCCAATTCATTGTTGAAAATTGGCAATACGTTTGAGAAAAAGATTCTTTTACTCGGATCTGATGGGTCAACGCTCAAAGTCACTATACCACTCGCAAAATTTTCGGTACCATTTCCTGGTCCTACAGTCGCATCGACATCTTGAATTAAATAATCACCTACAAAAAATGTTTCATCAATCGGGTTGGTCGTCACGACTAAAGCATCCGTATACGCACTAAAGCCTTGTGATCCACAATTTGATCTTACATACACTTCGTAAGTCGTACTTGGAACTATATTCTCTGTCAGTACAACCATTGTATTTGATGTAGGAATAACGGTACCTGTACCTAAAGAAAAACCAACTTCGCCATATTCTACTTCCCAAGAGGTCTCGTTGTTAGCGTTCCAAGCAACTTCAAAAGAACAACCCGTCAAGTTAGCGAAATCTAATCCTAGAGGCATTAAACATGCTGCTTCTGTAGTGAAAATAAAAGGTCCAGCATAATTACTCGAGACTGAGCTTGAACAATTAGTTCTTACATAAAATTCATATGGAGTTGATGGTGTGAGGCCAGTCAACTGCAGGTCGTTAATTGATGTTGTTATAATGGTGCCATTACCAATTCCAAATCCAGAAACACCGTATTCTACGTCAAAAGTAGCCGTTGATTCATTAGAAACCCAGAATAACGTAGCGCTAGAGGACATGATATTAAATGCTTGTAAATCTGTTGGACTATCACATGTTTGTTCAAGTGTCGTAAAATTAAACGGTCCTGTGAAACTACTCAGTCCGTTCTCATCACAATCAGTTCTCACATATACTTGATAAGCCGTATTGCTCGTTAATCCATTCAATGTTGTGTTTGTGTTATTTGAATTGACGGAGGTTCCATTTCCAAGACCAAATCCAGTTTCACCATATTCAATAATATAACTCGCACTAGTCTCACTAGAAGACCAATTAATGGTGGCAGAATTGGTTGAAATTGCGCTACTCGCAATGTTGCTTGGAGCACCACAGGTAGGGTCGTCATTGTTAGTCTCATCATTACTAGAGCATGAATAAATCAGGCAAATTATTGAAACTAGTGATAAAAGTTTTTTCATTTGTTTTGATTAAATTTTAATTTGAACACAAATATATAAGTATTTGTATAAGATTAGAGGAAAATAATAAAAACGCTAAAATGTTTATCGCAAATCATTCTGTATCTTTGCAGCCTGAAATTTGATTATGAGAACTAAATCGCTTAAAAAGAATAAAATCAACGTAGTGACTCTAGGTTGCAGTAAAAATGTCTACGACAGTGAGGTGTTGATGGGGCAGCTCAAGGCAAGTGGAAAGGACGTGGTACACGAAGAGGAAGGAAATGTTGTTGTCATCAATACCTGTGGTTTTATCAATAATGCGAAGGAAGAGAGTGTCAATACGATCTTAGAATTTATGCAGAAGAAGGAAGCTGGAGACGTTGACAAAGTCTTTGTGACAGGGTGTCTTAGTGAACGTTATAAACCAGATTTACAAAAGGAAATACCTAACGTAGATCAATATTTCGGAACCACTGAATTACCGCAGTTGTTAAAAGCGCTCGGTGCCGATTATAAGCATGAATTGATTGGGGAACGTTTAACGACTACACCGAAAAACTATGCCTATTTAAAAATTGCCGAAGGTTGTGATCGTCCGTGTAGTTTTTGTGCCATTCCGTTAATGCGAGGAAAACATAAAAGTACACCCATCGAGGA
The DNA here is from genome assembly GCF_052983595.1 of Psychroserpens sp. BH13MA-6. Lineage (NCBI taxonomy): Bacteria > Pseudomonadati > Bacteroidota > Flavobacteriia > Flavobacteriales > Flavobacteriaceae > Psychroserpens > Psychroserpens sp. BH13MA-6. The sequence goes on from NZ_JBRJGE010000004.1 coordinate 66,951, forward strand.
TTTGGTAACGGAAGCAGAAAAATTAGCTGCCAATGGCGTGAAGGAGTTGATTCTGATAGCACAAGACCTCACTTATTATGGATTGGATTTATACAAAAAAAGAAATCTGGCCGAGTTATTAGAGCATTTAGTAAAAGTTGAAGGTATTGAATGGATCCGATTACACTATGCTTTTCCTACGGGATTCCCAATGGATGTTTTAGATGTGATGAAAAGAGAGCCTAAAGTTTGTAATTATCTCGATATTCCATTACAGCACATTTCAGATACGATATTAAAAAGTATGCGTCGAGGGACGACTCAGGAAAAAACCACAAAATTACTGAAGGAATTCAGAGCTAAAGTCCCAGAGATGACCATAAGAACTACATTAATTGTAGGCTATCCTGGAGAAACGGAGGCAGACTTTCAAAACTTAAAGCAGTGGGTGAAAGACATGCGTTTTGAGCGTTTGGGTTGTTTTACCTATTCTCACGAAGAAAATACCCATGCCTATAATTTAGAAGATGATGTTCCAGAAGAAGTTAAGATAGATAGAGCCAATCAAATCATGGAAATTCAATCACAAATTTCATGGGAATTGAATCAGGCAAAAATCGGACAGGAATTTAAGGTGGTGATTGACCGTAAAGAAGGTAACTATTTTGTGGGACGCACGGAATACGATTCGCCCGATGTGGATAATGAAGTTTTGATTGATGCGACTAAAACCTATCTTAAAACTGGTGAGTTTACAAAGGTTAAAGTGATTGAAGCTGAGGATTTTGATTTGTACGCTGAAGTCGTTCAGTAGATTTATTCACAATTTTTAGTATTAATAGAAGTACGTTTCAACTAAAATTGTTTAGTGTTCGTCTTTGCGATTATTCACATTAAAAAAAGGATAAGTAAATACACTTATCCTTTCTAAACAAACTAATGGTTTTTGGCTAATCCCATTGCTTTATCGTGGTACTTAAACCTTGGTATAAATACGCTCTGTTGGTACTGTCGTTAGTTAAATCTTCAGCATCACCAGACTCATAAAAGTAAGAGTTTCCGCTTGTATTTTTATAACCAATAGTATTGGATTCATAAATACCTAAGTATGCGGTTGTAGAGGTTGGGGCATTATTTCCTTTTAGTACAAAATAATTAAATCCTGCATGGTGTTCTGGAAGATTAGAACCCATAGTTTCAAAATTGTTTTGATATGATGTTTCTGAGACCTTAACCTTAGTGTCTACTATATTATTTTCATTACAATAATATCTAAATGCGAATAAATAGCTGCCTTCAGGAAGTGTTGCTGCATTGTTGATAGAAACTGTAAAATTGGCACCTCCTGTATTAATCCCAGATGTACTTTGAAACGCATCATCTGTTTGTCCACTTTTCGAAACACTAGATAGATAGTTAGCTAGGTCGTTGTATTCACTTTGTGTGATACTTATCCATTCACCATTAGAGGCGTTGATATAAGCAGTTCTTGAATTATTTAAAAAAGATGAAATATCATCCGTGTTATTAATTGAAATAATAATAATTCTGTTTTCGGTTTCTGTACCGTTGTTTACATCAACTGTCACGGTAATTACAGGATTTGTTTCGTAATCAAATAATTGCCAGGCTAAAACACGTAACTCACCAGTAGCGCTATTGATATTGAGTGCTTGAGATATAGATTGGGATGTGATACTGAAGTTTAAATCTCCCGATAAACTAGAGGTGACGGTCGTAATAAGATCCCCTGTATTAGGGTATTCATTGATAGAAACCTCTATATTATTATTCGTTGGTGGATTATTTGAAGAATCATCCTCATCACTGCAGGATGCAGTAATAAATAGTATGGATAGTAGGATAAGACCTATTTTAAATGGGTTGGTTTTTGCGTAATTCATAATGCTCATGTTTTGTGGTTTGTTATAAGTTTTCGTAGCGACTTGCAACTGGTATGTCTGCAGCAATACCAGAGCAAGGCACCACAAAACTGGTTGTCAAATTAATGACATAACAAACCTATAATCAGATAATTGTATTATCAAATTATGGCAGTGGACAATCTGTGGACACCTTAAATAAATGAATTGGACAAATAGTGGACTTGTATATTTGTATTGTCGATTTACAGGTCTATAACTAATTCTTGTAAGGAGTCTTCCGTGGTCAAATTGAGCTTTTTACGTAGACGATATCGTGCTTTTTTGACGCCTTCTGAGGAAATATTCAAAATATTGGCAATTTCCTTTGATGATAAATTCATCTTGAGCAAGGCCATTAAACGGAGATCATTGGTGGTGACCTCTGGAAAAGAGCGTTTCACATTGGCATTGAAATCTTTATGAACATCTTCAAAATAGGTTCTAAATTGTTCCCAATTAGTGTCATTGTTGATATCTATATTGATAGTGTTGATGACTTTTTGGAAGTTTCTAGAATTGTCAGCGTTTGATTTCAATGCTTTTAATTGGGATTTCAAATCCAGTAATACCTCATTTTTGTGTGCTAAGTGTAAAGCGTGGGTGGTTAATTCTTTTTCTTTAAACTGAAGTGAATTATCTAATTTTTCACGTTCTACTTTATGGCGTTTCATTTTTTGTCGAAGTCCATAGATTAAGGCTCCTGCAAAAAGTACCAGTAGCAGACTACCAATTCCTAATAGACGTTGTCTATTTTTTGAGATGTCCTCCTTCTGCTTAAGAACTTCAATTTCAGCTTTTTGAAGTGCGAGCTCCTTCTCTTTCTTTTCGGTTTCATATATGGTCGTCAGCTCTTCTATATTGCGTTCGTTGTTTACTTCAGACAAACTGTCCTTCAGTTGTATAAACTGCAACTGATCCAAATACGCTTGTTTATACTGCCCTCTATTAAAGTTGAGTTTTGATTTAAACAAATAGAACTCTTGTGACTCTCTGGGTGCATTAATAGTATCTGCAATAAGTAGTCCTTCGTTATAGGAAGTTTCAGCTTTTTGATAGAGTTTCATATTATCATAAACTTGGCCTAATACCAGTAAGGTTGAATATATGGCGTTAATATTTTGCTCTTCTCTAAACGATTTTAATGTGCCTTCCATAATAGATTTAGCTTCTTGATAGTCGCCTGTTTCATTCAAAATTATGCCTAGATTAATTTGCGATATATTATAACTATTGGTCATCCCTTTTTCCTTAGATATTTCCAATGCTTTTTCAGCATATTCCTTAGCATTATCAAAGGACTTCATGGCTATAAAAGAATTTGCAATTCTATTGAGTGTCATGACTTCAAATTCAATATCTTCTTCAGTTTGGTAAACATCTAATGCTTTTTTGTAATATCTTATAGCGTCATCATAATTGGCTCTTTGGAACTCTATTTCACCAATATCTTTAAAGAGATCGGCTTTTCTCAGTGCCTGTCCTGAAATGGTATCTATTATTTTTTGTGCGGCTATCGCATTTTTATAGGCCAGCATATAGTTGCCTTTATTTCTGTATATACTGCTTTTATTGGTTAGTGAAATACTTACATCGAGCCAATCTTTTAATTCGCGAGCTATGGTAGTGGATTTGTCTGTAAGTTCAAGAGCTTTGTCATAGTCTCCTTTTAATCGCATAGCGTCACTCATACCAGAATAAGTATAGCCTTCTAACTCCCTATTTTCAGTCTTTTGAGCGAATTTTTGAGCATTCTTATAATAGTAAATGGCAGAATCTAAATTGATTCTTTTCATGATTGAGCCCATTCTATAATTCGCTGTTGCTAGGCCTAAATTGTCGCCAAGAGACTCAGAAAGTTGTAGCGCATCCATCACATAGTCTTTAGCTTTGTTTGGGTCTTTAAAGCGAATGCTAGTGTATAATTGTTCTAAAGTTCTCAGTTTTTCTAAGCCCTCTTGTGACTTAGAAATATGTATTAAACTATCGTGCTCTGATGTTTGCGCTTGTAGTGTTGTAACTAATGAAGCCGCAATAATAATGATGATGTATTTATGCCAGTTTTGAAATGTCATATCTTTTGATTTAAAGTTCATTAACTAATTCTTGAAGAGAGTCTTCAGTGGTGACATTTAATTTTTTTTCGTAAAGGATATCTTGTCTTTTTAATTCTTTGAATAGAGAAAATAAAAGAAATTCCAAGGATCTAAATGACATTAGAAACGTTTGTATGTCCACCTCAAAGTAGACATTATTATGCGATTTTAAAAAAGGGACAAAATTTAGGTTTGATTGAGATTGCATGTTTTGTCGAGGTTCGTTTTTCTGTTATTAGTTATTTTTTTAAACAAAACTAATTAATTGTAAAACAACGTGTTATATTAAATATTAAGACATTAAGATAACTCATATAAATATCCATAAAATTTTGAACGACGCATTTATTTTATAGTGGACAAATAGTGGACATCGCGTTTTTTGCTTTTTTTTAGAGATTCCCTGTCCTACCTTCGATAAAATTAAACGTGCTAATTATGTCACATCAAAACTGGATTTTTACAAGTTTAATGCTCTTCTCTTTATTAGGATATGCGCAAATTTTAAAGCGACAATCTTTGGGAATTCAAGGATCAACGCACATTGTTTACGCCAATGCGAAAAGTTATTATATTCAAGAGAGTATTGGACAACGAAGTGTTATTAGAACATATGATGCCAATGACTATAGTTTACGTCAAGGCTTTTTGCAACCTATTGATGCCTCATTGCTTTCAAAAAACTTAGATGATAACTTACTGGGATACTTCTATCCAAATCCATTTGTTGATCATGTAAATGTGCAATTTCAAGAGCCTGTATTTGATGTGATAACCGTCACAGTTCATGATATTTTAGGTCGATTGGTTTATGAGAAGCGCTTTGATCCATCGCAAACGATTATCATCAATTTTGGAGATTTAAGTTCTGGAAGTTACCTCTTTCGATTGCAAATGCGAACAGAAATTATGATGGCTAAACTCGTGAGAAGATAAGTTATGAAGCGATTAGTCATCTTATTCTTTTTAGCCATTACGAGCCATTCTAATAGTCAACAAATGTATATGGAAATAGGAAAAACCAGTTCTGGATTTGATTATAGAAATTCATTAGGTGCTGAGCTTGAGAATTTACAATCTAAACCGAATATGTATCTCAAAATGGGCTATAGAGATGTCATTGACAATAACGAAACCCTCTTTTTTTCTTTAGGTGCTAATTATAACGGTTATGGCGCGATAGGAAGTGATAGAACTTTAGATAATTTTTTTGAATGGGATGTCACTTATGTAGGTTTTCAGGCAGGTTTAGATTATCGGCTTTTTCGTTTGCGTGACTTTTCTTTTTACCTAAAAGGGTCTGCTTCTGCGGAGTTCCTGATTCAAGGAAATCAGACCATTAATAATCAGGTATTTAACCTTGTAGGTGAAGAAGAATTTAACAATCATATTTTTTTTGTTAGGGGAGGACTAATGATGACCTATCCCATTTCAAGAAACACTTTAATAACAGCTAATTATAGCTTAGGGAAAACCGTATTACTTGATAAAGGCAATGCATCAGATCAAGAAGAATTACGACTCACAGCGCATCAATTTGGCTTTGGAATTATCATTAGTCTGCCCAATTGTAACTGTCCATTTTAAAACCAATAATCATGAATTTTCTAAAGAGACATCACGACCAAAAGAAAAGCAAGAACTACTTACTTAGTCAAACATTAACATGCTTATTCGTATGTATTATGCTGCATACTGCGGTATTTGCGCAAACTGATGGAATTAATTATCAAGCTGTTATTATCGATAATAATCCTCAAGAAATTCCAGGAGTAGATATCCCAAGCAATAATTTGCCAAATCAACCATTAGAAGTGCGTTTTACCATTGAAGATGATGCTGGGATCGTTGTGTATCAAGAGACGCATCAAACCGAAACTGATCCTTTTGGAATGATTAATCTCATGATTGGCCAAGGAGCAATCACTTCCCAAAGCCCTTCCGTGTTTGACCAAGTATATTGGGATCAACCAAAACACTTAAAGGTTGAAATTGATTTGTTTGATGGTAATGGCTTGGTCCTTTTCAGTCATCAAAATTTGACATATATCCCTTATGTGAGACATCGTGAGATTATAGCCACTTCTACTTTAGATGTTGATGGAGCGACCAATTTAAATAACAGCTTGTCGGTTAATAACGAGAGTCCAACAACTCTGAGTGGTACGCTAACAGTGGATGGAGAAACCAATATTGAAAGTGATTTTTTTGTCAATAATGAAAGTACAACGACCCTATCTGGAGATTTATATGTGTTTGGAACCGCGTTTTTTACCGATGGCGTATTCGATAATCTCACCGTGAATCAACATTCAAGCTTAAATACTCTGACAGCAGATGGTGAGACCAATATTAATAATGCCTTTAATGTGAACAACGCGAACCTGACCAACTTAACAGGCAATTTGAATGTGGATGGAAGAACCGATTTAAATGACGACTTAGAGGTGGATGGTTTGACTGTTTTAAACAATAATTTAAATGTTGAAAATGCGGCACCAACACATTTAACAGGATCTTTGCAGGTGGATGACAGTAGTAGTTTGCTAGGACCAGTTTTGATCCGAGCAGAAATGCCACTAGACACAGATTTCTCTTATGATGCTTATCCCTTAAAGGTTGAAGGAAGTAAAAATGGGATTGCAATAAAGGTCACTGAAGTAAGTCCTGGACGAAGTCATAATTTTGTGTCCTTTTGGGATGATAATGGAACTATCGTTGGTCGTATTGAAGGTTTTCAAACGCTTTCAGGCATAAGTAGAGACATTATATTATCAATCATTGATGAACCCGATGAAGATGAGGCTGAAGACATTGAAGATGATGACAATGCACCACCTCCAGGAGTTCCAGGAGTTCTCCTGCAATATTTCAATAATGATTATACGCTAGGACTACTATTTGAAACGATTGATTTTGTGGAAGCACTCATTAATTTTGGAATTAATTTAACGGCATGTATTGTTGGTATTGGCCTTGCAGGTGATTGTGACGACGTCGTTTGGGCGACCGTTCAGTCATTTACTCAAGGTATACAATTATCTGCTTATATCCTGTACAATGAAATCAATAAAGGTGTAGCTTTTGAATCTGGTGGTGCCGATTATGCCGAGTGGTTAAAAAAGTATGATAGGGATGAAACGTTTACTTTTGGTGATGTGGTTGGTGTTAGAGGTGGCGAAATTTCAAAATCATTTGATACAGCAGAACAGTTTATGGTAGTCTCTCAAAACCCGATGGTTATTGGAGCAATGCCACCTGAAGCGAATGAAGGTGATTATAAAGAAATCGCGTTTTTAGGTCAAATTCCGGTGAAGGTCATAGGTAAAGTGAACAAAGGCGATTATATCCTTCCATCTGGAAATTTAGACGGATTGGCAATGGCTGTAAGTCCTGATGCAATGAAAGCTCTGGATTATAAAAGAATTGTAGGTGTGGCTTGGGAAGCTTCTAAAGGAGATGCAATGTTTTCATATATCAATACTGCCGTAGGAATTAATTCGAACGATATGTCAAATGTCATTAATCAAATGCAACAAGTTATGAATCAGATGCAAAAGGCATTGGCAGATGTGAACCCAAATTATAAGCCTTTATTTTTTGATACAGATGCGAATGTAACTAATTTGAAGACATCTAGTCAATCGAAGTCACCCACCCTTCAAGCTTTGGTTACATCTCAGAAATATCCTGATAAAAATGCTATTGACATGATGAAATCTTTATTTGAAGATGCTGATAATGACATCATGAAGTTGGAGAATTTTCCATATTTAGAAGAGGTGCTTAATCATCCAACTAAAGCCAATATTGAAGCATTTAATAATCATTACAGAAAAGTATTAAAAAATCTCAGAGCTATTGTATCAGAGCGAAAATAAAAGGTGGCGTTGATACAACAAATAAATGTTATTAAAACCTTTTTCGAGTTTTTATCAATATTTGGATGCTTACAACTCGTATAAATTATTATTTACAAAGAAAATGGCATTGGCAAAAAAGAGTTTTCCATTTTCCCAAAAACTCCTAAACATGACATTTTCAGCCATGTAGATGATGCTTCCATTTCCCATACGTTGTTCGCCAAAAATTAAAGAGTTATCCAGTTTATTCAGAGCCGCTTTACCCGCAAACCCTGAAATGTTTTTTGGATGATCTCCTAAATATGCGACGTTATAACCTTTATCGAGTAAACTAAATGATGAACTACCTCTTTTGAGTGTAAAGTAATGATCTTCATATCCAAAAGCCATAGGATGTGTAGGGTCCACATCCGTTTTAAAAATAGCACCAGTGATGAGGTTTTTAGTATTGTCACGTTCTCTATCGGCATATTTAATGCGTTTGGAGTCGTCTTGGCTCTCAGATGTATCTTCTACTTTGTTGCGTTGTAATCCGAACCCTTCTTTACCAGCGAAACTATTTAAAGCACCATCAATAGCGATTAATTTTCCTCCAGATCTGATCCATGATTTGAGTTTTTCCATGAGTTTATCATCTAGCAACCCAGTATAATAGCCATTTGGCAAGATTAGTACGTTATATTTTGAGAGCTGTGTGTTGCTTAAATTTTCTGTGTTTACAGATGTCACAGGGTAATGAAGTTGTTGCTCGAAAAAGTGCCATAACTCGCCATAATTGTTAGGGGACGTGTAGTTGCCAGACAACATGGCGATTTTCGGTGGATTAACCAATTTGATGTCTGGTGATCCAAAATCGGGACCAGACGTTGAAAACCCTGATGATAATGCTGTCAATACCCTTTGATTCTCATCAGCTATTTTAATCACTAAGTCGTCAAATTTTTCAGTCGATTTATTGTCACCTCTTACGATAATTAAGGAGCCTCTATTAAAAGTTTTTCCTTCTGAAGTAAACGGTTTTTCAGTAAAACGGACTTGAATGTCGGCTTTCAATAAAGCTGATAAAAACTGAGCATCATTAATACTGTTCCAATCAATGGCATATCCTGCAGCCTTAGGTTCAGGATTGTTTTTTGCTACCATAGTGGACGTGCTCGCTACTGTGTCAACTTCTGTTTTACTAGCAATCGCGTCAAAGCCATAAGCGTAAGGAATTGACCAGGCAGTAATGTCGTATGTTAATGAATCTGCAAGTTTTGCGTCCGGCTCGAATAACACCTTAACCATTTTTCCTTTGGGCTGATTGGTAGGCACCACGAGATCATTTTTCGTTGTATTCATTTGACCTGGTTTCGCACTTTTATAGTCATACCCAGTTACTTTGTCTACTTTAGCAAAACCGTAGGCGATCTCATGCTTATCTAATAAGGCTGTCAAACGATCTATCTTGTCTTTATGTCCTTTGAGAACATAGCTTTTATATCTTAGATTCGTATTGTCAAAAAATTTAGCAAATTCAGTGTTTAGTTTAGTGGCATTTTTAGACGCTATTTCAATGGTGGACAGTCCTGTGGTTGTATGATGTGTCATTCGATCTACAAGTGTTAGAACGTTTCCTTCATCATTTAAAATACCTAATCCCGCAAACCCATGGCCTGCTTGTTCGTAAGTCATGCCAATAGCTCCCATAAATGTTGGGTAGGTATCGCCATAGCTTGGATATAATAAATCAAAACGCTCTCTGGTAAAATATAACCAACCTTCAGCATCAAAATATTGCGAATGGTTTTTTCCAATTTGCGTTTGAAAATCACGCTGCCAATCACTAATGACTTCGTGAAAAGGTTCGGCGGCAGGCGCGAAATAGTACGGCTCATTGATGCCTTGTTCATGAAAATCGACATGAATATGCGGCAACCATTTATTATAAACTTTTAAACGTGATGCTGATTCCACCTGTGTGGCCCATGCCCAATCTCTGTTGAGATCAAATAAATAATGATTTGGTCGTCCACCTGGCCATGGCTCATGGTGTTCACTGGCTTGTTGGTCAATGTCGTATGGCACACTTGCCGTCTCGTGGTACCAATTGACATAACGATCGCGACCATCGGGATTAATACAAGGATCTATGATAACTACGGTGTTTTCTAAATAAGACGCCTTTTCCGTTAAGAGTTTATAAATTGTATTCATAGCGGCTTCAGTACTTGAAGCTTCATTGCCATGTACATTGTAACTTAACCAAACAATCGCGATATCACTTTGAGTCCCTTTTCCGTTTAAAACACCTGCATTTCTGAGGTTGTTCTGTCTAATTGTTTCAAGATTATTTATATTAGCTTCAGAGGAAATATACGTTAAAATTAAAGGTCGTCTTTCATTGGTTGTTCCATAGATTTCTAGTTGAACCTGATTGGATTTTTCGTATGCAACATGATTGAAATAGTCGATAACTTCATGGTGTCTCGTAAATTTCGAACCTAATTCGTAGCCTAAAAACTCTGATGGCGATTTCAGTTGTGCCACTGCAGAAACTACTGTGAATATGGAGATGATAAACGCTAAGGATATTTTCATGGAAAAACGCTTTTGAATATGATTAGGAGTAAAGATAGGAAGGACATATGAATTAACTAAAATTTAGGACTTAAAAAAAATGAAGAAGTTTATCTTTACAAAAGAATTGAATCTTTACTATGCCAACCGATTGTATTTCCTTTAGGGACACTAATTATTTTTCTGAATTAATTTGCGATTATCTCGATCAACATGAGGCTTTAGCGCCTTTTTATAATCGATTCCCAAAACTTGATAATTTTGAATCCCAGATTGAAGAAAAGGCATCTCAATTTACGCTAGAATCTAGACAAGTTTTAGTTCAGTCTTTACATGCACAATACAAGGAAATAAGTATTTCTGACGCGACTAAGCTGAATATTGATTCATTAGGGGAGTCCAACACCTTCACGATAACTACAGGACACCAATTGAACCTTTTTACAGGACCGCTTTATTTTTTCTACAAAATCATCTCCACAATCAATTTGTGTGAGCAGTTAAAAACAACTTACCCGAATTATAATTTTGTGCCCATGTATTGGATGGCCACAGAAGATCATGATTTTGAGGAGATTAATTATTTTAATTTTCGTGGACAAAAAGTACAATGGGCTAGAGACGCTTCTGGTGCTGTTGGAGCCTTAAATTTAGACGGTTTAGATCAAGTCTATCAGGCATTTGCTAAACAGTTGAATACGACCACCAATGCTTCTGAACTTAAAGAATTATATCAAAAAGCTTATTTAGAACATGTTAATTTGACTGATGCCATGCGTTATTTGGTCAATGAATTGTTTAAAGATTACGGATTGGTCATAGTGGATGGTAATGATGCTCAGTTGAAGCGTTTATTTGTGCCTTATATGGAGGAAGAATTAGTGGCGCAAACGTCTTATGATAAGGTCTCTCAATCCAACGAAGAATTAAATGCTTTAGACGGAAATTATAAAATTCAAGTGAATCCAAGGAAAATTAACTTGTTTTACATCACAGAAGGTGTAAGAGAGCGTATTGTTGAGATAGATGGTGTGTATCAGGTCCTAAATACCGACATTTCTTGGAACCAAAATGACATTAAAAGAGAACTTTCGGAGCACCCAGAACGCTTCAGTCCGAATGTGATTATGCGACCCTTATTTCAGGAAGTCATCTTGCCAAATTTATGTTATATAGGTGGAGGCGGTGAATTGGCCTATTGGTTACAATTGAAGTCGAACTTTGAATCACAAAACGTGGTTTTTCCAATGTTATTACTTCGGAATTCTGTCTTGTTAATAACTGATAAACAACAGGAAAAATTAGATAAATTGGGCGTAAGCGTCAGGGACTTGTTTTTGAAGCAAAGTGAACTAAGGTCGAAAGTTACAAAGCAAATTTCAGATATTTCAATAGATTTTACACCTCAAAAAGAGCATTTGAAGCAACAGTTTAAAGATTTGTACGAGCTGGCAAATGAAACTGATAAATCGTTTATAGGTGCTGTGGCAGCTCAAGAACGTAAGCAAATTAAAGGTTTAGAGCATTTGGAAAAGCGGTTGTTAAAAGCACAAAAACGAAAACTGAAAGACCATTTAGAACGTGTCACTTTACTCCAAGATACCTTGTTCCCAAATCAAAGTTTACAAGAACGTCAAATGAATTTTTCGGAATTCTATCTAGAGTACGGTAGTTCATTTATTCAGAAATTAGTTAGAGAATTGAAACCTTTAGAAGGCACATTCTCTATTCTTACCTTATAAAAAAAAAGCACATCTTTCGATTTGCTTTTTTGTAAACTAAACTTTAAAAGTGTTATGTTTTAATAAATTTGAATGTTTTATAGTGCTCTAGTTTCAAAAAGTAGATACCCTTTTCTAAGTGTTCCACTGAAATTGGCCTGTTTTCAAATAGATATCCAGAGGACACTACTTTTCCCAAAACATTATATATGCTATATGTTTCCGTGGTTTTCATATTGGAAATAGAAATGTAATCTGAAGTTGGATTAGGATATATCGCTATTTCAAGTGATTCTTGAATTGTAGAGGCATGTAGAGATTCTTCCGTCATGCTAGTGCTAAATTTGAAGTCAGCGAAAGTTGAGGGATTTCCGTCAATATAAGCATTCCCTAGTGGATATGATTCTGGTGGCATACTTTCTATGGAAAGCGAAGTTACAGGAAACTCAAAGGTGTACATTTGATTGGCTTGTAAAGCTAGGTTACCATTTATACCAAATTGTAGAACACCATCAGCACCAACAGGGATCATATCATCAAAATCTTGACTATGAATAATAGTCCCACTAGCAAGATCACCTTCATAAATGTTAAAAGTGCCAGCTGCTAATAGCTGTTCTATTGAAGGAATGACATAGACATAAAACTGAAACGTATTGAGAGTGCCATAGCAAGGAGGGACAAACTCTTGGGCATAGAGTCGTGTTGTGCCATCAATTCCAAAATTATTATTGGAATCTGATACATTGTTAATATCACACACAATGGTGCCTGTGACTTCAATAGCATCCACGCGCCAATCGTCTTGGTATTCGTCCACATGCACAAAAGCAATGTATATTTGTTGTCCGTCGTAGGCCGAAAGATCTACCGTGATTTCCTCATAATTTAATGGATTAAACTCACCAAAAGTTATAACTGTGCTAAAATCTGAATGGGTCGTTTGAGAATTAGTTGATATTCTTATATCGTATTGTGAAACCCAAGTGTCACCATATTCTTCTCGGCTGAAAAATGTTAAGATAGCATTTGTTGAATTTGTCAAATCAATTTGCGAGGTCACTAACCATGATTCTGATGGTAATGTGCCAATATCGGAATACCTACTAAAAGCACATTTCGTAGCATTCAGGCCATTGTAGCTTTCTGTCCAATTGTGATTAGGATCATTGTCGTCAAGATCTCTAAAAGTTGCCCAACCTTCTGGAGGGAATGAGCTGCCTTCAAAATCTTCACTGAGTATGGTGTTTTGCGCTTGTAAACCTAAACCTAAAACGAGGAGAAGGCTATATGTAACGAAAGTTTTCATAATCTTCTGTAGTTTCAAAAAGCAAGTGCGATTTTCACGCACTTGCTTTTTATCATATTAATTACAATTTGCTGGAACGTCTTGGACATTACTTTCAGATTTAACGATTTTGTCTAAGGTTATGGTCCCTTTAAGGGTCACAACAATTGAGTTTGGTTCAATATCAGTAATAACGCCAGTAAAATTTGTTAAATAGAATAAGGTCCTTATCTCATTACCCGTAAGTGGTTGTCCGTTATCTGTGCCTTCTACACGTAAACGTTGTACGAAATTCACTTTAGTTTCAGGATAAAATTGTTGAACATCGTAAACTAAAGAGGCACTTCCAGAAGGTACAATGACTTCTCGCGAGGTAAAAAGTGAAATCTGAGTTGTGTTGTTTTCAACTTGCCAGCTGCTACTTGTTTCTGTTGCAGACCATGAATGCGAATAAGTGGATTCCAAACTGGCATTTACAGTAGTGCCAACGCCAAAGAGTTCTGCTGAAAATTCTACGTTTACTCCAGCCGTAACACTAATGTCATTTGAAGTGCTCATAGAAAGCGATTCTTCGAGACCAGCAGTAGTGGTTAAGGTTTCTGTAATTTCAGAATTTACGGTTTGAGTCAGGGCGCCACTTCCACAATTGGTTAATACACTGTTGTATTGAATGCCAAATTCTGGTTTTGGCAGTACTGGTTCTAAAAACGAGGTGCCGATTGTAGTAACATTCCATTCGATACCAGTCGATATCACACGCCAAAATCTCTCTTCAGATTGATTAGCATTCACCATTGGATCTACCGTTAGTCCATACTCTTCAACTTGTTTTATAGCTAAGCCATTGGGTCCAGCACCTAATGATGTGATAATATAGGTATCATTTTCAGCTTGCTCAAAACGAAACTTAAATGAATTATAATCAGATAAATTTTGAATGACAGTCAATGAGGTATTGTTAGATAACACTGGAGCATTATGAACGGCAAAAGGAATGGTATTGATAAATACTGGTGCTACCTTTATATAGCGTAATGATGCTGTATGACGAATGGCAAAGGTGTTGACTTCACCAGGAATTGGAATAAAGGTAAATCCGCGATCTGGTTCATTCCCATTAAATTCTGTGTTGTTCGCCGTAATAAGATCATTATAGGTTGTTCCTGGTAGGTGTCTCCACGCAAAACTGTTTCCACTACCATCGGCATTCATACGTTGAATGTAATAGGAGCTGTTTTGATTAAAACTTAAAGTTTGGTTCTCAGGTGTTTCCGAAAGCGTTGTTGCATTCGCAGTCCTGGCATTAGGATTAGACTGTAAAGAATATGTAAACGCTGGTTCAGTAAAAATGGTGGTCCCATTTTCATCTTTGTATTCTGCTGTAACTTGCACACCACTGGTCAGTTCAGTTTTGGCAGCATCACTTAGGCCTTCCAAAGGAATTTTGAGTTGTCCCATAAAGGTATGTTCTTCAATAGGGACTGTTTGCGAAAAATCACCAGAATTAGCGAGAATAGTAAGTGAAACTTGAGTAGGCTTATAACCTTTACGTACTAAAGGTCTTGCGTTCAAGATAAGTCCTATTTCGCCAGCAAAGGATTCAAAGTCTTCCTCAGTTATTTGTCCAGGTGATTCTATGAGCTCGCTGTTACCTGGGTTTTGAGGGTCTGAAGTTGGCTCTTCTTTTGAACAGGAGATCATGAAGTTAATAGTAACAAGTAACAAGATCGTTTTAAAAGATTTCATAATACATTGATTTTTGTGGTTTATTATATCGTTTTGTGTGTGACTTGCCCGAAGAAAGTCTGCAGTCTTTTCGAACAAGCACACCACAAAAACGGTTATTGTCAAACTAATGACGGAACAAACATATAGGACTGATTATCAGTATCAAAAAAAGGCTTGGGTACAAAAGGGGTACATAAAAAAACACCTGTGTTTACAGGTGTTTTAAAAGGTTTTAGTTTTAAGTTTTTATCTAAATGGCAATCACGATAGCTTCTAAAGAGTCATTAGGATTGATGCCCATTTTCTTACGAAGTCGTTGTCTGGCTTTTTTAATACCATCACTAGAGATATTTAAAATATTGGCGATCTCTTTCGAGGACAAGTTCATTTTTAATAAAGCCATTAAGCGCAAGTCATTAGGCGTAATATTAGGATATTTTTTTTGTGCATTGGCATTGAAATCTTTATGGACTTCTTCAAAATATTTCCTGAAATTTTCCCAATTATTATCATCTTGTAGATCAAAATTAATGGTCTGTATCAGCATTTGATATCCAGGATCAGCATTGGTATCGGCTTTGAATACCTTAGCTTTTTCTTTTAAATCGTTCAGAACTTCATTTTTCTTTGCTAGATGTAAGGCGTGCGTTGTTAATTCTTTGGTTTTATATTCAAGATCTTTATTTAAGTTTTCCCTAATGACTTTATTTTTCTTCATCTTTTGTCTGATAGCATAAAACAGTAATGAGGCTATGATAAGAAGACTAAGAATAGCAATTATTAGAATGTTGTTGCGAAGCTTTCCTGCTTGTTCTTTTTGTTTTAAAATTTCAATGTCTTTTTTCTGAAGTGCTATGGCTTTCTCTTTTTGTTCAGTTTCAAAAATAATCTTTTGCTCAATGGCTAATGCAGTCCTTAATTGTGAGGTTAGGGAGTCTTTTGCGTCACTACTTTCTTTATAAAGTGCCAGCGCGTTTTTATAGTCACCCAGTTTTTCCATGGCTAGGGATTGAAACTTTTTAGAAAAACTCAAATTGACCAAAGATTCATTTTTTTCTGCTAAATCAACACAGTTCTGGAAATAGTCAATAGCAGTTCTGTACTGTTTTTGCCCTAAACTAATACGTCCTTTAATTAAATTGTAGTTATAATCAACACTGAAGGTATTGGTAAGCGTCATCATGGATTGAGCCTGATTCACATAATCATCGGCCTTTTCGAAATTTTCACGATCAACTTCCAGAAGACCTAATCGGATGAGCGCTTGCAATTCATTCGTTTTACTATTGATGGTTTTTGAAATAGATAATGCTTCCTCAAGACTTTTTTTAGCAACTTCAAATTGTTTGAGTTTGATCTGTGATGTTCCTTTTAATCGAAGTAAATCTGGCATCATTCGTAAATTGCTTGTCGCTTTGGCAATAGTAATGCCCTCATCTAAATTGGAGATAGATGCTTCAAAATCGAACAATTCCTGATAAATTTTTCCAATTCTAAAATATTCTTGCGGAAGCCTCATCGAATCGTTTTGAGCTTCTTTTAGCTTAATGACCTCTTTGGTAAGTGCAATGGCAATATTCCGATGACCTTTATGCAGAGCAATATCAGATTTTCCCGATAATACAATGGCTATCAAAGAAGTGTCCTGGTACTTGTAGGCTATAGGCTCAATTTCATCATAAATAGACTGAATTCGATCATAATCACTGGTAAGCATTCTAACGATATTAGCCAAGTTGGACTTAATTGTAGCACCTTTGACACTATCACCATTTCTGTAGAAAAGATTGCCTGCACTTTCAACATAAGCCATCGCAGAGTCATACTTGTTTTGCGTGAACAT
Organism: Psychroserpens sp. BH13MA-6; assembly: GCF_052983595.1. Lineage (NCBI taxonomy): Bacteria > Pseudomonadati > Bacteroidota > Flavobacteriia > Flavobacteriales > Flavobacteriaceae > Psychroserpens > Psychroserpens sp. BH13MA-6. Next base: position 83,950 of record NZ_JBRJGE010000004.1, read on the forward strand.
GTATTGAGCTTTAACACTATTTAAATTTGCTAAACCCCTAAGACTTGCGCTTTTTTTGTATAAGTCTTCAGCAATCAAAAGATTGTTTTTAGTCGCATCAGGATTGCTGTTCATTGATAACTGAGCAATCTTTAAATGATTTAAAGCTTTGACACTATCTACTTTTGTAGTTTGAATCACGTTTTTTAAACTGTCAATCTGCTGTTCATTTTGAGCATAAAAAACACTTGTAACTAGTAGTAAAACGAAACTGATTTTCTTTGATCTCTTCATAAGGCTGTTTTCTAACAACATAAAGATAGTATTAATGGAAATAGCTCAAGAGAATAAGGTAGGACAAAAGGGGTACAACATTGCAAAATCTCATATTTTATTAGTAAGCATTATAGTGCTTGTTTAATTAGTATACAATGGTTCTTAATTTAGCTAGTCCCATTGCTTAAGTGTGGTACTCAGTCCTTGATACATAATTATAGAATTACTGAGATCAATATTATCAAATGAATTAACATCACCAGGTTCTCCTACGTACATACTCTCTGGAAACGGTTTGAATCCAATAGACACAGGAGAATAAATAGCCAAATAACCCGTAGCTGAAGTTGCAGAGCTATTACCTTTCATTACAAAATAATGTGTGCCACTATTATGTGTCGGCAAAGTATTTCCTAAATCACTATAGCCATCAGAAACACTGACTTCCGATTGTTTCACTTTTGCACCAGTCGCATTGTCATCAAAGGAGTAATATTTTAATGCAAATACGTAACTGTTATTAGGAATTGTTACACCATTGTCATGCGCCCAAGTTGCAGGTGCATTTGCTCCAAAAATAGTTTCATTTAAATCGAAATAAGCATCTGATGTTGCTATTTTGCTAACCTCCTTCAAACTCGTGGCAAGCGTATGATATTCATCTTCCGTAATCAAAACCCAATCGGTGGCTGCAGCGTCTATATAGCTTTGTTTAGAATTGGTTAAATAAAATTCAATGTCATCTAAATTGTTGATGTTGATGGTAATGGTTGATATGGCCGTTTCTTCAGAAATTTCTGCTTCTACCGTTGCTTGTATGACCGTATTAATTTCATAATCGAACAACGTAGGATTCGCTATAAAAATAGCTCCAGATGAAGTGTCCACAGTCAAAGCACCTTGAGGCGTTTGACTTGTGATATTAAAATTCACGGACTTATTACTCACTAAAGTTCCAAGAAAATCGCCACCAGCCAAGGGAAGTTCATCAATAGAAGTAGTGAAATCTTCTACCATTAACTGTGGTTGAATGCTGTTTGAAGATTTTGAGTCGTCACTACAACTTAGCGTTATGGAAAATAAAAGTGTTAAAACACAAGGTGTTAATATGTAATTCTTTATAACCATTTGCATTAAAGGTAGTTAAAAAAAAATCAAAAATTCATAAAGAGTAAATCGTCAATTTAAAATCAATCATTACTTTTGCACATGCAACACAACAAAGTCCTTATTTTAGATTTCGGTTCGCAATACACTCAGTTGATTGCGCGTCGCGTAAGAGAGTTAAATATCTATTGCGAAATTCATCCATTCAATAAAATTCCAAACGATTCAGACAGCTTCAAAGCCGTGATTTTATCAGGAAGTCCTAATTCTGTAAGAGGCGAAGAGGTACTTCATCCTGACTTGTCCAATTTCCGAGGAAAAAAACCAATGTTGGCCGTTTGTTATGGCGCACAATATTTGGCACATTTCTCTGGTGGAGAGGTTGCAGAATCCAATACGAGGGAGTACGGAAGAGCCAACTTGGCCTATGTAAAATCAGATGAAGATTTTTTTGAGAATATCCATGAAGGCAGCCAAGTGTGGATGAGTCATAGTGATACCATCAAGAAATTACCAACAGGAGGCGTTTTACTTGCTAGTACTAGTGATGTTGAAAATGCGGCCTATAAAATTGAAGGCGAGACGACCTATGCGATTCAATTTCATCCAGAGGTGTATCATTCTACGGATGGCCATCAATTATTGCATAATTTTTTGATTAAAATCGCTGAAATTGAACAAGATTGGACACCACAATCTTTTGTTGAAGAAACCGTTAATGACTTAAAAGCAAAACTTGGTAATGATAAAGTGGTTTTAGGATTATCGGGTGGTGTAGATTCTTCGGTGGCAGCCATGCTCTTGCATAAGGCGATTGGCGAGAATTTGTATTGTATTTTTGTGAATAACGGTTTGTTACGAAAAAATGAGTTTGAAGATGTATTGCATCAATACGAAGGTATGGGACTCAATGTGAAGGGTGTTGATGCTTCGGCACGCTTTTTGGATGCCTTAGCAGGAAAGAGCGACCCAGAAGAAAAACGAAAAACCATAGGCCGCGTGTTCATTGAAGTTTTTGATGATGAAGCAAATGATATATCGAATGTTAAATGGCTGGCACAAGGGACTATTTATCCAGATGTCATTGAAAGTGTTTCGGCAACTGGTGGTCCGAGTGCGACCATAAAAAGTCATCATAATGTTGGTGGTCTTCCCGATTTTATGAAGCTGAAAGTGGTAGAACCACTGAAAGCCTTGTTTAAAGATGAGGTAAGACGTGTTGGTGCTTCCATGAATATGGATACTCAATTGCTTGGCCGCCATCCTTTTCCTGGACCAGGACTCGCCATTCGTATCCTCGGTGATCTAACTCCTGAGAAAGTTCGTATATTACAGGAGGTAGATGCTATTTTTATTAATAACCTGCGTTCATGGAATTTATACGATAAAGTTTGGCAAGCGGGAGCTATGTTGTTGCCAGTAAACAGTGTAGGAGTGATGGGAGATGAGCGTACCTATGAGAAATGTGTGGCATTGAGAGCCGTAGAAAGTACGGATGGAATGACTGCCGATTGGGTAAATCTTCCGTATGAGTTTTTACAAAAAACTTCAAATGAAATTATAAATAAAGTGAAAGGTGTCAATAGGGTGGTTTACGATATCAGTTCCAAACCACCAGCAACTATTGAGTGGGAGTAAACTACCTACAGGATTAAATTACATATAAATGAAAAAACTCGTTGTTGTTATTATTGTTCTCTTGTACTCTGCCACTGCTATAGCGCAAGGTTACAAGACTCATAAAGTAAAAAAAGGTGAAACCATCGAAAGTATTGCCAAAATGTACATGGTCACACCTTTCGATATTTATGCATTGAATCCAGATGCAAAAACAGCTTTGGATGATAACACAGTATTGATTATTCCAGATACGAAAGTTAAAAATGAAGCGCCAACAGAGCCTGTAAAAGAAGTGGTCAGTTTTAAAACTCACAAGGTCAAACGCAAGGAAACACTTTTTAGTATTTCCCAAAAATACAGTGTGGCCATTGAGGATATTAAGAAGTACAACAAGTATTTATATTCTGAAAATTTAAGAAAAGGTGATAAAATAAAGATTCCGAAGTTTAAAACCATCGTGAGTCAAGTGTCACTAACGAATACCATCAAAAAATATAAGGTACTACCAAAAGAAGGTAAATGGCGCGTGGCCTATAAGTTTGGGATAACCGTACCAGAGTTAGAAGCGCTCAATCCTAATTTAGGTGAGGTCTTGCAGCCAGGTCAAGAGGTTAACGTTCCTAATATTAGTAATAATGAAGAAAAGACGGTAGAAGAAACGTACAACTATTATACGGTTCTGAAAAGTGAAGGCTACATGGCACTTAATAGAAAACTAGGTGTCACCCAAGAGGAACTAGAATCTTTAAATCCTGGATTAAAAGAAAGTGGACTTAAATTGGGAATGGTGTTGCGAGTGCCTGCGAATGTGAAAACGGATTATGTAGTAAAGGATATCGCAAATACTGATTTGTCGAAAGAGCTTACTAATTTAAATACCAAAAAAATCGCATTGATGCTGCCTTATAGAACCAATAGAATTGATGTGGATTCTATTGAAGAGGCGAAGAAAAAAATTAGAACAGATCGTTTGCTTTCAGTCTCTTTAGATTTCCACGCTGGTGCATTAATAGCGATTGACTCAGCAAAGCGTTTAGGGATATCGACACACCTGAAGGTGTTTGATACACGAAATCAACCTTCTCAAATTTCTGAAATATTGTCATCTAATGATTTTTCAGAATATGATGTGGTCGTTGGACCACTGTTACCGAAAAACTTCGATCGTGTCGCTGCATCACTGAAGAAAGATAATGTGCCTATAGTGTCGCCTTATTCGATGCCAGAGAATCTCTACGATAATGTATTTCAAACGGTGCCTTCGAGTGAATTATTAGTAGAAACCATCGTGAATTATGTAAAAAAAGATTCTGTACAGAAGCACATCGTCATTATTGCCGATTCCAAGCATAAAAATATAAGTGATAAATTAAAAGGTGATTTCCCTTCAGCTAAGCAAATCTACTCTAGAAAAAATAAGAAGGGTGAAGAGGCGTATTTTATATATCAGAATGATTTAGTGAATGTTTTTCAAAATGGAAATAATATTGTCTTTTTGGAAACAGATAATGAAGGGTTTGCCTCAAATGTTATAAGTATGATTAATGGCTTGAATGATGCTCGTAAAGAAATCATTCTTATGACTACTAATAAAAATAGAGCGTTTGAAGGAAGAGAAATTTCTAATTACCACTTATCAAATCTGAAATTTCATTACCCATCGGTGAATAAAACCACTGATATTGCAACAGCAGATAATGCTTTTATTAGAACTTACCGAAGAATTTACAATGTGAGCCCAAACCGTTATGCGGTGAGAGGATTTGATCTAACCATGGACTTGCTTTTACGTTTGGCGAGTGGTGATGATTTGTATAAGACCTCGAACAGTACCATTGAGACCGAATATGTTGAAAATAAATTTCGATATTCTAAAAAGCTTTTTGGTGGTTATTATAATGAAGCCGTTTATGTGGTTAAGTACGACAACCTTACCATTGTAGAGGCAAAATAATCGAACTCAAGTCGTTCACTTTTTTATAGGTAAGAGATTGATAATGGGTGATTTCAATTCTGTTTTTTTAAAATAGAACGACACAATATTCAGGTTTTTACCACGTTACTTTTAACACCTATTCATCTGAAAATTTAGGTGTTTAATTCGAAATAAATCGCAATGATATTACGCTTCTTAATTATCGTATTATATTGTCTGAATGTGTCTTCAGATAAGGAAGAGACTATTTCGTGGAAGGCTTCTGAAAAATTAACATGGGAAGATTTTCAAGGACCTGTGGATCCAGGTTCAGATGCTGTTGCTGTGACAGCGTCAGGCATCACATTTTCGTTTTCAGTAAAAGAACGTGAGAATATGGTCTTGAGCTTTGAAGCAGATGTAAGTGCACATTTTTATCCTAAAAAGTCTTGGTATGTAAAGGAAAAAGGCAATGATCATATTTTAGCCCATGAACAACTTCATTTTGATATTACAGAATTGCATGTAAGGATGTTGCGATATGAGATCTCTAAGCTAAAAGTCTCCAACCGAATTAAAAGTGAATTGCGTGCATTACATGAACGTGCGAATATCAATTTAGCGCAAATGCAATACGACTACGATACGCAAAGTGAAAACTCCATCCATAAGGAGCAACAAGCAAAATGGAAGGCCTTTGTGAGTGCTGAACTTCAAAAGTTTAGAGCGTATCGCTCACAATAGGATGCTGCAACCAGATAAGGATTTTCTAATTAAATTAGCTCATACCAAGATGCCTTTCGGTAAATATGAAGGACGATATCTGATTGACTTACCTGAATATTATATCGTTTGGTATCACAATAAGGGATTTCCGAAAGGTCAATTAGGAGCTATGCTCACGCAAGTATATGAGCTCAAATTAAATGGATTGGAGTATTTGATACGTGATATTCAAAAGCGATATCCTCAATGACAAGTGTGTCTTAGTGATGCATCTCTGTAATCGTAACATATTGGTGATCTGTTTTCTATGCTTATAGTTTCAAGTTGAATTGGATTAATTTTAAATGTGATAGGACACATGAATTGTTAAAAATTGTAGGAATTTAGCACGACTAATTACTTCAGCCCTTGGCTTAAAGTCCTATCTTATGAAAACATCAATAACCTATACAGTGGGTTCTGAAACGCTTCAGAAAATACTTATGACGAGTATCAAAGCAAAGCAGGCTTATCGACACTTACAACAGCAAACGGAAAACCCGTACATTCAAAAATGGTTGACAACCAAAATAAAAAGTATTGATGATTTTATTTTGGAAGTTCAAATACATTTGGAAACGATGGGAATTGAACCGATATCCATATCAAAAATGCAACTGCGCATGATGAAATTAATGGCTGAATTAAAGTCCATAATGACGCGCAAAGATGACGAAATGGTTATTAGAGAATGTCTAAATATTGACGGTGTTTATCTCAGTAGTCTTTCCAATGTTAAAAGGTCGGCTGTAGTAACAGACACGCTATATCAATTGTATAGCAAGCAAATTGAAGCCATTAGAAGAAGACCTATAAAACAATTGGAGAATCAAAACGTTTTATTAGGTTAATCATATTCGGTCTTTCGTATTATAGATGCTTAACGCCTTTCAAAAGTAAGCATTCGAGATGTTGATAATTAAACACTAAATTGATACAACAATAACTATTTAAATTTTGTAAATTTGCCTGCGTTTAACAGCGCAACATGACAACTACTAAATATATTTTTGTAACTGGAGGTGTGACTTCCTCTTTAGGGAAAGGAATTATTGCTGCTTCTTTAGCAAAATTACTTCAGGCTCAAGGTTATAGAACTACCATCCAAAAATTAGATCCATACATTAATGTAGATCCAGGAACCTTAAATCCTTATGAGCACGGTGAGTGTTACGTAACAGATGATGGTGCTGAAACGGATTTGGATTTAGGCCATTACGAACGCTTCTTAAATGTCCCAACAAGTCAATCTAATAACGTAACTACTGGACGCATTTATCAAAGTGTCATTGAAAAGGAACGTCGTGGTGAATTCTTAGGAAAAACCGTGCAGGTTATACCTCATATAACAGATGAAATTAAGCATCGTGTACAAATTTTAGGGAAATCTGGTGATTATGATATCGTTATTACAGAAATAGGAGGAACGGTTGGTGATATTGAGTCTTTACCCTATGTAGAAGCTGTTAGACAATTAAAATGGGAACTTGGAGAGAGCAATGCTATTGTGATCCACCTCACGTTGATTCCCTATTTATCAGCTGCAGGCGAATTGAAAACCAAGCCAACACAGCATAGCGTTAAAACCTTAATGGAAAGTGGTGTTATGGCAGACGTCTTGGTTTGCAGAACAGAACATGAATTACCCGAGGATTTAAGAGATAAGCTAGCAAAATTTTGTAATGTTAGACCAGAAGCCGTAATTCAGTCTATAGATGCGTCAACAATTTATGATGTGCCTAATTTGATGTTGGATCAAGGTTTAGATACGGTTGTTCTTAAAAAATTAGGACTAGATAGCTCAGAGCCAGACCTAACCCAATGGAATCAATTTCTTGATCGCCATAAAAACCCCATCGGTGAAGTGACTATCGGTTTGATAGGGAAATATGTAGAATTACAAGATTCTTATAAATCCATATTAGAAGCATTCATTCATGCAGGAGCAGAGAATGAAGTCAAAGTGCATATAGAATCCATTCATTCCGAACACTTGACTTCTAAAAACGCAGCAAAAAAATTGAAACATTTACATGGTGTTTTAGTTGCTCCAGGTTTTGGAGAGCGTGGTATTGAAGGAAAAATTGAAGCGGTCAAGTATGTGAGAGAACACAATATTCCATTCTTGGGAATTTGCTTGGGCATGCAAATGGCAGTCATCGAATATTCAAGGAATGTATTGGGCTTAAAAGAGGCTAATTCCACTGAAATGGATGACACAACAGCACATCCTGTAATTGATTTAATGGCATCGCAGAAAGATATTGTTGATAAAGGTGGTACCATGCGATTAGGCGCTTGGGATTGTGACATAGCCAATGACAGTATTGCGAGTAAGGTGTATCAGTCGCATACTATAAAAGAACGTCATAGACATCGTTACGAATTTAACAATGCTTATAAATCTCAAATTGAGGAGGCAGGAATGAAGGCGACTGGTCTTAATCCTGAAACAGGCTTAGTGGAAATTATTGAAATTCCATCTCACAATTGGTTTGTTGGTGTTCAGTATCATCCAGAATATAAGAGCACCGTAGCGAATCCACATCCCCTTTTTGTTGCTTTCGTGAAAGCTGCTTTGAATTTTAAAACCAAGAACAATAGTGTCAGTATGGCACAAAACTAATATTGGTTAGCTTTTTGTTAAGCAATAGCTATCCTCTCCTAAGCAAAGGAGCAACTAAATTTTACCCATGGAAGAAAAAAAATTAGATATCAAATCCATCATAGGATTCGTTCTTATCTTCGGAATATTACTCTTTATGATGTGGCAAAACACGCCAACTCCTGAGGAGCTTGCCGAACAAGAAAAACAAGAGCAATTAAAGGCGGCAGAAGAAGCAAAAAATAACGAAAAAGAAGCGACTACCGACACTAAAGTGACCACATCTGAAGACTTCTCAAATCTCAATGTTGGCGATTCACTCAAGTATGAAATGCTCAAAAATAAATTGGGTGCTTTTGCCTTCGCGGCAACTTTACCTTCCGCAACGGATACGCAAACCTCAGTTCAAACGAATGTATTTGATTTAAAATTCAGTAATAAAGGTGGTTTTCTTTCCGAAGTCATTCTGAAAAAATTTGTGGATTATGACTCTGTACCGATTGCCTTGATACAAGATGGTAATGAGCAGTTCAATATTAATTTTCCAACGACTGATAATCGAATTTTAAATACGAATGATCAATACTTTCAACCGTCTGTTACTAAAAATGGAGAAAACACGGTGGTTTCGATGAAACTGAAAGTGTCTGAATCTCAGTTTTTGGAGTATCGTTATGAGTTGAAACCTGATGATTATATGATAGATTTTTCAATCCGATCTAAAGGCTTGAATAATGTGATTAATTCCTCGCAGAATATTGATTTGGATTGGGCGCTGAAAACCTATCGTCATGATCAGAGTATCACCTATGAAAACCGCTACACGCGATTAACTTACATGTATGAAGGTGATAAAATAGACAAATTGGCACAAGCTGGAGACGATGAAGAAATTATTGAAGACGCGCGTTGGCTGTCTTATAGACAACACTTTTTTAGTTCGATATTAGTCGCAGATCAACCATTTAAAAAGGCAACTATCGCTTCTAAAACACTTGTGGAAGATGAAGAGATTGACACTATTTACACTAAGGAATTTGCTTCAAAATTGCCACTTACTTTTACGAATGGTGAAGCGAATAATAACTTTAAGTTTTACTTTGGTCCTACAGATAGTAAAGTTTTAAAAGCTTACGATTATGACTTAGAGGAAAGTATTCCTTTTGGTTGGGGTATTTTTGGGTGGATTAACAAATCATTGTTTATCCCGCTCTTTAGCTTCTTGAGTTCATTCTTGCCTTATGGGATTGCTATTATTGTCATGACAATCCTAATTAAATTATTAATGTCCTTTGTACAGTATAAACAATTTTTGTCGCAAGCTAAGATGCGGGTCTTAAAGCCAGAATTGGATGCGATTAGAGAAAAGCATAAGGACAATAAAATGAAGGCGCAACAAGAAACGATGGCCTTACAAAATAAGGCTGGTGCCAGTCCTTTGGCTGGATGTTTGCCAGGATTGATACAATTGCCAGTGTTTTATGCCTTATTTATGTTCTTCCCTACGGCATTTGCATTGCGTCAAAAAAGCTTCCTTTGGGCGGATGATTTGTCATCCTATGACGTGATTGCAGAATTACCATTTACAATTCCTTTTTATGGAGATCACGTAAGTTTGTTTCCAATATTAGCGGCCATCGCCATTTTCTTTTATATGAAAATGACAACCGGTCAACAAATGGCGTCACAACCTACGCAAGAGGGAATGCCAGATATGGCTAAGATGATGAAGTACATGATATACTTCTCTCCATTATTAATGCTGGTCTTCTTTAATCAATATGCTTCCGGTTTAAGTTTATACTATTTTATTTCTAACCTGATTAGTATTGGTATCATGCTTGTTATCAAGAACTATATTTTGGATGAAGACAAAATTCATGCTCAAATTCAGGAGAATAAGAAGAAGCCTAAAAAGCAGAATAAATTTCAAAAGAAAATGGCAGAGATGATGGAGCAAGCAGAACAGCAAAAACAAGCGCAACAAAGACGTAAAAAATAACTTATGCTTATAGCATTTAAAAAGCCTTCCAATCGGAAGGCTTTTTTTTGTAAACTTCTATCTATTGAAATTAAAAAGAGTCTCTAGAAAAATTCTAAAGACTCTTTCAAAATATTCATTTAAAAAAGGATGCTATTAATCAATCCAAATGAATATCTATATGATTAATCATTAGCAGGTAACATCACTGTGTCTAAAACGTGAATGACGCCATTCCCAGCTTGTACATCAACGGCAATAACACCAATTCCAGTGTTTCCGGCACCATCAGTAATATCTGCAATATTTCCTGCGGAACCTGGTAAGTTGATAGTAATTGACTGACCATTTAACATTGTTGGCGATGTACCATCTGTTAAGTTTTCTGAAGTCACATTAGCATCTCCCAAAACATGGTGTAATAATACTTGAGTTAGTACATCTTCGGCTGGAATTTCAGCTAAAGCATCGAAGGCAGAATTAACTGGTGCGAATACTGTAAATGGCGCAGGACTCGTACCGTTTGGAGTTGATAAGGTCGCAACGAAATCAGTTCCAGGTGTTAAGTCGGTTAACGCTGTTACCAACGTAGAGAAATTAGGGTCAGCTGTGGCAAAAGTTACGATAGATGGAATGTCAATCACCGCATCTACGACGTGAATAATTCCGTTGGTCGCAACGATATCAGCTTGTGCTACAGACGAAACATCATTAAAACGTACACCATCAGACGTGTCATAATAAAGACTCAAATTGTTAGCTGTCATTGCTAAATCTTCTGGTCCTACAGCATTGGTTTTTGTATATCCTGATCCAGCATTAGTAAGTGTACTAGATGGTACAGCTCCTGTAATCACGTGATTCAATAATAAATTGGTTAATACATCGGCTGGTACATCACCTAATGAACTTCCATCTAGGAACGTATTGAATGCCGTGTTGTTTGGTGCTAAAATTGTTAATGGACTGTCTCCACTTACCGCACCTACTAAATCAGCAGCACTTAAAGCGGCCACCAGACTACTTAAGTCATTATTAGCAGAAGCGTGATCCACAATACTCGGTAATCCTATTACAGCATCAACCACATGAATTGTACCGTTGGAAGCATCAATATCTGCACCACCAGGAACTACGGAAGACACACCATTGAAATCAACACCACCACTTGAAGTGTCAAAATAAATACTAATATTTTGTCCACCAGCACCAGTAGCATTGGTGTTTGTGTAACCAGAACCTAAACCGGCTAGATCTGCTGCTGATAAATCAGCAGAAATAACATGATTTAAAAGTACTTGTCTTAACACATCCGTAGGGATGTCTTGTAATTCATTATCTCCTAAGAATGCATCAAAAGCATCATTAGTAGGCGCTAAAACTGTGTATGGACCACTACCACTTAAGGTGGTCACTAAATCACCATCAGCGGCTTGGAGTGCAGCAACCAAACTACTTAAATTTGGATTAGCACTTGCTAGTTCTACAATGTTTAAAGGCGTTGGAACAATTGTTCCTGAATCATCATCGCTACTGCATCCATAAAGAGAGAAGATGAGTAAAAATACTGGGATTAATTTAAAGGTTTTTGAAATAATTTTCATTTTTTTGAGTTTTTATTGTTCAACATTTATTAATAAATAATTAGTCTGTTTAATAAAATTACTAAATCATTAAACAAAAAATGAAAAAACCCTTTATTTTTATATATATTTTAACAGTATTTACTTTAGGTTTGAATGCTCAAAATATTGTTAATCAATTTGATAAGGATGGAAACCGTCATGGCGTATGGCGAAAATACTTCGATAAAACGAAAGAGCTTCGGTATGAAGGCGAATTTGACCACGGCAAAGAAGTTGGTACGTTTAAGTTTTACACGTTAAAAGGAGGTAAGAGTGTCTTAAGTGCTACGAAAGTATTTAATCCGAACTCAAATCAGGTGGCCGTTAAATTTTTGTCATCTACAGGAAAACTCATAAGTGAAGGTCAAATGATAGGAAAGCTATATTATGGTAAATGGATTTATTATCATAACAAATCGGATGCCATCATGACCATTGAGTATTATAATGACCAAGGTAAATTGGAAGGAGAACGACAAGTATTCTACCCTAATGGAAACACCGCCGAAAAATCTCATTATATAAATGGTATGCTAGATGGTGAATCTATATGGTATGCTGAGAATGGCACAGTTTTAAAAAGATTCCTCTATAAAAATGATGAGTTAAATGGTATCACGAAGTATTTCGATGCTGAAGGTAACATTAAAGCAGAGGGACTTTACAGAAACAATTTAAAACATGGTGTTTGGAGTTATTATGAAGATGGTAAGTTGGTGGAAACTAAAGATCATACAAAGCGTAGCAAAAACCCGAAAAAGCAATAGCTTAAATCAATACATATCATATGTATTTAGAATGGTAACTAGCGTTATGTTGCTGTTTTTATTTCTTAATTTTGCATCATGCAAAGAGTAATAGTAGGACTTTCAGGAGGTGTAGACTCAAGCGTCGCAGCTTATTTATTAAAAGAACAAGGCTACGAGGTTATAGGGCTTTTTATGAAGAATTGGCACGATGATTCTGTGACCATTTCTGATGAATGTCCGTGGTTGGACGATAGTAATGATGCTATGTTGGTAGCCGATAAGCTCGGTATTCCTTTTCAAACTATTGATTTAAGTGAGCAGTATAAAGAACGTATAGTCGACTATATGTTTGATGAATACCAGAAGGGTAGAACTCCAAACCCTGATGTCTTATGTAACAGGGAGATTAAGTTTGATGTTTTTATGAAAATTGCACTTGATTTAGGTGCCGATTTTGTAGCAACAGGTCATTATTGTAGAAAAGGAACTATTGAAAAGGATGGTAAATTGGTCTATCAGTTGTTATCTGGAGTTGATTCAAACAAAGATCAATCGTATTTTTTATGCCAGCTGTCCCAACAACAATTATCCAAAGCGCTTTTTCCAATAGGGGAACTAACCAAACCAGAAGTTCGGGACATCGCTGCCAAATTGGATTTAGTAACGGCTGATAAGAAGGATTCACAAGGTCTCTGCTTTATTGGTAAAGTGCGGCTCCCAGAATTTCTACAACAAAAACTCAAACCAAAAGAAGGTGTGATCGTAGAGATTCCAAAAGCGCATACTAGGTATACGAGGGCACTTCCAGATTTCGAATCTAAAATTCAAGAACTGCAATATCTAAGTGAGAAAGATCGCTATATTCCAGCAGATGGGAATGTAGTAGGTCACCATCAAGGTGCCCACTATTTTACGAAAGGACAGCGTAAAGGTCTTGCAGTGGGTGGTACTGTGGAGCCTCTTTTTGTTATTGATACAGATGTTATCGATAATGTGATTTACACCGGACAAGGAAAAAACCATCCTGGTCTTTTAAAACGAGTCCTTTTTGTGAATGATGATGAATTGCATTGGGTACGTGAAGACTTACAATTAGCTATCGACGAATCGATGGTGGTTAAAGCACGTATTAGATACAGGCAACCATTAGAAAAGGCAACACTTTATAAAGTAGATCGTGGCTTATATGTTGAATTTGAGAAGCTGCAATCGGCTATTACAGAAGGTCAATTCGTGGCTTGGTATCTCGATGACGAATTAGTAGGTTCGGGAGTAATTTCTTAAATTGCAGTAAAGAAAAGTTATTCTTTTTCAGATTATCAGACTGAAAATTATAATTCTTAATGTCCTATTGTTATGAAAAAAGTCCTGCTGTTTTTTGTTATTTTATGTCAATTTAATGCCTATGCGCAACAAGATGCGTGGGTGTTTTTTAGCGATAAGGAAAATGTCCAGTCGTCAATTAATAATCCCATTTCAATTCTAACGCAACAAGCCATTGATAGAAAAAATGCCCAAGGCATAGCGATTGATGCTCGTGATGTCCCTGTTAATGAAAATTACATCTCACAGTTAAAAGCGCCTGAAACGGGTGTCACTGTATTTGCCAAATCCAAATGGATGAATGCGGTGTATGTGAGAGGCACGGAAGAAGCTATTAATGCCTTGGTAACCGACTTTGACTTTGTGGCGTCTGTGGAATTTGCAGACAATAGTTTAAATTCCAATTCCAGAGTAGGCACTATTGACGACAAATTTTCAGTAGAAGAGGCAGCCGTCACATTTAATTATGGCGATACACAAAACCAAGTTACAATGATTAATGTGGATGCCCTTCATCTTGATGATTATACAGGAGAAGGGGTGATTGTAGCAGTACTAGACTCTGGTTTTTCAAACGTTGATACCATGGGTGCATTTCAGAGGTTAAGAGATAATAATGATTTGTTGGATGGTTATGATTTTGTGGATAGAACAGATAATGTCTATGCCTTCACAGGGAATGACCATGGTACGAAAGTGTTGAGTGATATGGCTGGTTTTATTCAAGATCAGTTTGTAGGAACGGCTCCTGATGCGTCTTATTATTTATTCAGAACAGAAGATGTAGCCTCGGAAACACCTGTAGAAGAAGCTTACTGGGTGGAAGCTGCTGAACGTTCCGATAGCTTGGGAGTTCACTTAATTAATACTTCATTAGGATACAAAACGTATGATAATCCAAATTATTCACATACAGATGCCGATTTAGACGGTAACACGACATTTATTACTCGAGGCGCAAATATTGCCAATGAAAAAGGCATTTTGGTAGTGACTTCCGCAGGAAATTCAGGAACGGCTGGTGTTGGTGCGCCTGCCGATGGTACTGGTGTTCTAAGTATCGCTGCAGTTGATGCTAATGGTGATTATGTGGCTTTCAGCTCGCAAGGAAGTGCATTTCAGACAACTCAAAAACCAGATGTGGCCGCTCAAGGCGCGGCAGCCGCTGTCGTAAATGCTTCAAACACCATTGTCAGCAATAATGGGACTTCTTTTAGTTCGCCAATTGTGGCTGGCGGAATTGCGTCTTTATGGCAAGCCTTGCCAAATGCCACTAATGAAGATATAAAAAATTATGTCCGAATGTCGGCATCCCAATACACGACACCTGATTATTTGATAGGTTACGGTATTCCTGATTTTCAGCTTGCATTAAATATCGGCTTGTCTTTACAAGAGGTGACATACCTTCAATTTAAGGTTTTTCCAAATCCTGTTAACGACATTCTCAACGTACAAATTCCAACCTTAAATGATGTCACTGTACTTAGAGTTTTTGATATTCTAGGTAAAAAGGTATTGGAACAGAATATTACAGAATCTTCTACGTCTTTGGATACGTCTGCGATGGCACCTGGGATGTATATTTTGAATTTTCAATCTGGTGAAACAATAAAAACCTATAAACTCATCAAATCATAACATGACAAACAAAATAACGGAATTGTTCCAAATTGAATATCCAATCATTCAAGCTGGCATGATATGGAATAGTGGTTGGCGATTGGCTTCAGCCGCTAGTAATGCTGGAGCACTAGGTTTAATTGGCGCAGGTTCGATGTATCCTGATGTCTTACGAGAACATATTCAAAAATGTAAAAAAGCTACCGATAAACCCTTTGGTGTCAACGTTCCAATGTTATATCCAAATATTGAAGAAATCATGAACATCATCGTAGAGGAAGGTGTTAAGATTGTTTTTACTTCTGCTGGGAATCCAAAAACATGGACTGCTTGGCTCAAGGAACGTGGTGTGACTGTTGTCCATGTAGTGAGCAGTGTGAAATTTGCACTGAAAGCGCAAGAAGCAGGTGTAGATGCGGTAGTAGCTGAAGGTTTTGAAGCTGGAGGTCATAATGGAAGAGAAGAAACCACCACATTAACGTTAATCCCTATGGTCAAAGAGCAATTAGATATTCCGCTTATTGCGGCAGGCGGTATTGCGACTGGACGAATTATGCTAGCGGTTATGATTTTGGGAGCAGATGCGGTACAAGTGGGAAGTCGCTTTGTGGCAAGTGAAGAGTCTTCTGCGCATCAAGCTTTTAAGAAGGTTGTTGTTGATGCTAAAGAAGGTGATACACAATTGACTCTAAAGGAATTAGCACCAGTAAGATTGGTTAAAAATAAATTCTTTAATGAAGTGCAAGAACTCTATAAGTCGGGTCCAAGCATCGAAGCACTGAAGGAATTATTAGGAAGGGCACGTGCAAAGCGCGGCATGTTTGAAGGTGATTTGGAAGATGGTGAATTAGAAATTGGTCAAATAGCAGGTTTAATTCATGATATCAAACCCGCTGCGAAAATCGTGTCCGATATGATCCAAGAATTTGAGGAAGCGAAAATTTCAGCAAATCAAATTTCATTTTAATATACTATATTTGAGAACCTAATAATTAATTGCTTAGAGAGAATATATGAGCTCAAGACTTCATGTTTTGGTGCCAGATGGTAATAGTACTTGGGCTTTGTCTGTGATTAGGTGTTTATCGCAGGTTGAAGACTACAAGATTTTTGTACTTGCTCATAAAAAACGCGCAGCCACCAAATATTCTCGATATACGGCTGCTTTTAATTTTTTAAAAAGAGGTGATGATGAGCAATGGTTGCAATTAGTAAATGCTGAAATTGCTTCAAAATCTATCGATATTGTTGTGCCAATTGCAGAACATGAGATTTCTTTTTTTATCAAACACGAAGCCTTACTAAATCCTTCTGCTAAGATTATTCCATTACCAAGTTTAGAGGCTTTTGAGATTGCTACAAACAAAAAACGATTGAGTGATTTTGCCTTAAAACATCAAATTTCGCATCCGAGATCTTTTTATGTTTCTAATGAAGAAGAGCGGAAGACATTTCTGCTCGAGGCGACGTTTCCAGTCTTAATAAAACCCTTGAATGAAAAGGGTGGTGATGGTATTAAAAAAATCTCTAGCAAAGATAAGTTTCCAAAGCGCAGTAAATCAGCCTTGTTTATCCAAGAGTATATTGAAGGTTATGATATAGATTGTAGTGTTTTGTGTCTCAATGGAAACATCTTGACACATACGGTACAAAAAGGGAATCTAAAAGGACATAGTGCTTTTGCGCCACAATTAGGCTTCGATTTTATAAAGAATGAAGAGGTTCTTAAAGTGGTATCAAATATCATGTCTAAGCTCAATTGGTCGGGTGTTGCACATTTAGATTTGCGTTACGACGAATTAGCCCAGGATTATAAATTGATTGAGATTAACGCTCGTTTTTGGGGCAGTGTTGAAGCTTCAGAAAGAGCAGGTGTTAACTTTCCACACTTAGCAATTCAATTAGCCATCAATGGGGTTATTCCTGATACGGATTTTGATGCAATTCCTTATATGAGACTTAAAGGTGTTTTGAAATCTATCAAGCGAAGGCCGTCATTTATATTCAATACGAAATTTTTAATGGATTATACTGAGGTCAAGGCTTTTTTAAAAGATCCATTACCTACTGCTTATAAATTTAGAGAATGGTTGGGTCGCCGTCTTTAATTGAGAAAACCAGAAATATCAACTTGGTACAATCTACTCGATCCATTGTCATAGGAATCAAATATTTCCAATAAACTTTCAATATCTAAAGGCGTTTCAAAAGCCTTCAATACGTTGATCCTTTTACTTGTAAAAAATAAGGTTTAAGACTTCGTATTCACAAAGGGGCAATAATCCATTTTATTTGAATTGACTTTTAGTCCCATGTTTTTGACTTAGCTCCAAGTAGCGTCTTCTTGCTTAAAACTGATTTAAAAACTTGTTCTGATGTCCAATTACCCTCGTACCATTTGGCAGTGTCTAAAGCTGAATTTTACCCATCACACTTTGTGCTGAAAAAATAACCTCGTCCTTCTTTGTAGACATCGCCATATCTCTCACGTTTGGAAATTTGGAAACAATCGTCTTTAAAAATGGTCTAACGGTTGGTTGCTCTGATTGTGAAAAAATAAAGCGGGTAATAAAAGGGAGAGAATTATTAATGATCTCATCAGGAAACTTTCCTACCAAATTACAAAATTAAGATCCTAGCTTATTTAAAAATTTTGTTCATTCATGATAGCCCTAAATAACAAAAAGAGGCTGAGCCTCTTTTTGCCTGAAACGTTTTTTAACAACAAAATTTTTAAATCCCTCTAAAATAATAGCTAAAAAAGTTTCTACCCCAAATACCAAACCTACTACAATATGGTATTTATGGCTATAAAAATAAGAGAATAGTCTATGTTACAATTGTTTTAATTAGGTAACTTATTAACAATTAACGTTTATAACTTTTTAATAATCAAATCATTGAATTTTATTTTAAGGAAAGTCGTAGCGCGTATTTTGCAGGCCATAGAAATCAATTAACTTTGAATTCTCAATACTAATTCCCGTTGATGCTATCACAATTTACCAAAGAATTTAATTATAATTTCAAGTTGGCAGCTCCTGTCATCTTGGGAATGTTGGGACACACTTTTGTGAGTTTTATCGATAATATTATGGTGGGTCAATTAGGAACAGCAGAATTAGCTGCAGTGTCCTTAGGTAATAGCTTTATGTTTATTGCCATGTCGATAGGGATTGGTTTTTCTACAGCGATAACACCATTAGTAGCAGAGGCTGATTCGGCGCATCATTTCGCTAATGGCAAGTCCTCTTTCAAACACGGGTTATTTCTTTGTACGGTATTGGGCATCCTTTTGTTCTTATCGGTATTCGTCGCGAAACCATTATTATATGTCATGAAGCAGCCAGTAGAAGTAGTAGAATTGGCATTGCCCTATTTAAACCTAGTGGCATTTTCGCTCATTCCGCTCATTGTTTTTCAGGCATTCAAACAATTTAGTGATGGTTTATCAATGACCAGATACCCAATGTATGCCACAATTTTGGCCAATATCTTTAATGTTGTTCTCAACTATATGCTGATTTTTGGAAAATTTGGATGTCCTGAATTAGGCATTGTAGGTGCTGCCTACGGAACCTTAGTTTCACGATTTGTAATGGTAGCACATCTGTGGTGGTTATTGACTAAGAAAGAGAAATCCAAGGCATTTGTAACGCAAATTAAATTCTTTATTCTTGATAAATTAATGCTGAAAAAGATTATAGGACTTGGAACGCCGAGTGCAATGCAAATGTTTTTTGAAGTCGCTATTTTTACAGCAGCAATTTGGTTAAGTGGTTTATTAGGCAAGAATCCTCAAGCAGCGAATCAAATCGCTTTAAACTTATCATCCATGACATTTATGGTGGCTATGGGTTTAAGTGTGGCTTCTATGATTAGGGTAGGAAATCAAAAGGGGTTGCACCAATATTTTGAATTAAGACGGATCGCATTTTCTTTGTTTTTATTAGCGATTTTATTAGCCATTTGTTTTGGAGCTATATTCTTTATATTTCATAATGAGCTGCCAAAATTGTATGTCGATTTTGACGACTCCAAAAATTTATTAGACAATACCGAAGTGGTTTCCATCGCTGCCAAATTAATGATAGCTGCAGCTATTTTTCAAATAAGTGATAGTATTCAAGTGGTGGTATTAGGCGCATTAAGAGGCTTGCAAGACGTAAAAATTCCCACAATCATCACCTTTATCTCTTATTGGCTCATAGGATTTCCTGTGAGTTATTTTTTAGGAAAGTCTGATGCCTATGGCAGTTTTGGTATTTGGTTGGGTCTATTGGCTGGCTTAACTACGGCTGCAATATTATTATATATAAGATTTGATTATCTAACGAAAAAGTTAATTTTGTCAAATACTAAGCACTAAACAAACATGGAACTACCAAAATTTATTCTCGGCGATAACACGGATCATCCTAATGCCATCTTTGTGATTCATACAGATTTTCCTAGATTTATAATCAATTTGGAAGATGATGAGGTGGAGTGGTTTGAAGAATTTGATGAGCATGATCAAAAAGAAATTGAAAAAGAAGCCGAAAACTTAATACAGGCAGCAACCGATTTTTATGATCGGGAAGTGGCTAGATATGACGAATAATGTTAGAAGAATTAGTTAAATACGATCAAGAGTTATTTTTATTTTTAAATGGGTTAGGGAATCCGAATTGGGATGGATTCTGGCTAGCATACACATACAAGTTAAATTGGATTCCATTTTACGCCGTTTTGGGATATCTCATGTATAAGCGACTGAACACAAAAATGTTTGTTCTAACATTAGTAGTGGTTGCTCTCATGATATCTTTCACAGACCAAGTGACAAATTTATTCAAATCGGGCATTGGTCGGTTTCGACCTTGTTATGAAGACGGTGTGGCAGAATATATGCGATTAGTGCGATCTCACTGTGGCGGAAAGTTTGGTTATTTTTCTGGGCATTCCAGCAATTCTATGGCATTGGCCATTTTTGTTGGATTGATGTTGAGAAGTAAATTCAAGTATCTTATTTTCCTTTTAATTATTTGGGCTTTTGCCATGGGATATAGTCGCATTTATGTAGGAGCGCATTATCCATTGGATGTACTAAGTGGCATGTTGTTTGGCGGACTTTCAGGATTAGGATTTTATAAATTAGATAAATACCTGCAATCGCGATTTCAGTTACGTTAACTACCTATCTGCTTTTGTTCTTGATGTCGTAATGAATGCTTTTTCGTTTCATCCATGCGTAGGCAAAACAATCACTTAAAGATGCTAGAAGCCGATTTCTAAAACCAAATTTAGAGTTTCCAGCTGTTCTTGGAAAATGTCGCACAGGGACTTGCTTGATGGTGCCATTTTGAAGTAAAATCATGGCAGGAAGAAAACGGTGTAATCCCTTAAACATTGGAATGTTTTTAGCATGGTCAGTTTTGATGACTTTTAGAGGGCAACCGGTATCATCCATACCATCTTGAGTAAAGAATCTTCGGATGGCGTTGGCAATTTTGGAAGACCAATTTTTGATAAGTCCATCATGCCTGTCAACACGTATTCCCGTCACTAAATCGTAAGTGGAAAGATACGGCAGTAACAATTCAAAATCTTCAGGTGCGGTTTGTAAATCAGCATCGATATAACCTATAAGTTCACTGCTACAATAATCAAAACCAGCTTTCAATGCCGTACTTAAACCTTGATTACTACTAAATTCAAGAAATTCAAAATGCGCATATTCGGAACAAAGCTGTTCAATGAACTGTTGACTATGGTCTGTGGATCCGTCGTTAATTAAAACTATTTTGGTTGTTAAGCTCGCGATATTTACATACGCATTCAATGCTTTACCTAATCGAACTAAGTTGTCCTCTTCATTAAAAATCGGTACGATAATGGTAAATTGGTATGTCATGATTTAACAATGTTAAGACAAAAATATTCTTTTATCCGCTTTTCGGTTAATGTGTTTGATTTAAAAATTGTTATTTTTGAATTCAAATTTTATCAATGAAAATACTCATTACTGGCGCTGTCGGTTTTATTGGCTCTCACACTGCTGAACGTTTGCATGGTCTGGGACATCAGGTCATCGCATTAGATAATTTTAATGACTACTACAGTTTAGCATTGAAACAGTTAAACGCTAAAGCTTTGACAGATAAGGGTATCGAAGTTTTAAATCTGGATTTACGCGATGCTAGCTTCGTCGATAGCTTACCAAACGATATAGAGTACATCATTCATTTTGCGGCACAACCAGGTATTTCACAAACTTCTACTTTTGAAGATTATTTTTCAAATAACGTGATCGCAACAAAGAATTTGGTAGATTTTGCCTTGTCTTGTGGCGACTTAAAATTATTTGTCAATATTGGGACATCATCAATTTACGGATTAGAAGCAACCTTTCCAGAAGATGTAGCTCCAAAACCAGCGTCTTATTACGGTGTGACCAAATTAGCTGCGGAACAGTTGGTACTTCAAAAGAGCAGAGAACAGCAAATGAAGGCTTGCTCATTACGACTATATTCTGTGATTGGGCCAAGAGAGCGTCCTGAGAAAATGTATACCAAGCTTATTGCCTTAGGATTGGAAGGAAAGGCGTTTCCATTGTTTGAAGGGAGCGACAAACACCTACGGAGCTTTACCTATGTTGGTGATATCGTTGATGGTATTGTGAGTGTCATTGGCAATGAAGAAAAAGTCAATGGCGAGATCATTAATTTAGGTACCGAAGTAGAACACACCACTCAAGAAGGGATCGAAGCGGTTGAAAAGGTACTAGGAAGGTCTATCGCAATTAACGTCATTCCAAAACGTCCTGGAGATCAAAATCGAACCAAAGCGAACATAGATAAGGCGAGAAAATTGCTAAATTATAATCCTCAAACCACCTTATTGCAAGCGGTAGAAAAGCAGGTGGAATGGTACAAGGAAAATTTTTAATCTTTTATTTAGGGTAATTGCAACAAATAATCTGCAGCCATAAAGGGAGTTGTTTGACCTTTTTCAATGAGAGACAATTGCTTGTTGAGTTCTGATTTAATGATGGGTTTATTGAAAAAATCCGACTTCAATCGCTCTTCGATGGTTTGAAGTAACCAAAACTTATTCTGTTCCCTACGATGGCTTTCAAAATAGTTGGTCGTTTTTGTATGTTCGATATAAGACGAAATTACTTCCCATATGTCTGAAATCCCATGTCGTTCCAAAGCGCTACAAAGCACTACTTTAGGTTGCCATTTTGAATCTTTTTCAGGATACAGATGTAACGCTCTATTAAATTCTACTTTGGCTAATTTGGCAGCTTTAAGATTGTCGCCATCTGCTTTGTTGATGGCAATCGTATCTGCCATTTCAATAATGCCACGTTTAATACCTTGTAATTCGTCACCAGCACCTGCAATTTTAAGTAATAAAAAGAAATCTACCATACTGTGCACGGCTGTTTCACTTTGACCAACACCGACAGTTTCAATAATTATGGTGTCAAATCCTGCAGCTTCGCACAAAATAATAGTCTCACGTGTTTTTCTGGCAACACCACCTAAGGAGGTGCCGGAAGGAGAAGGCCTAATAAAGGCACTATCGCTTTTAACTAAATCCTCCATGCGAGTTTTGTCACCTAAAATACTGCCTTTACTTAAACTGCTACTTGGATCTACAGCCAAGACAGCCACTTTTCTATCCATGTTGGTTAAATGTAAGCCCAAAGCTTCTATAAAGGTGCTTTTACCAACGCCAGGAACACCCGTAATCCCAATACGCACCGATTGATTGGCATGTGCTAAACACTTATTGATAATCTCGTTGGCTTTTTCTTGGTGTTTCGGATTGGCACTTTCTATAAGTGTAATCGCTCTGCTTAGCGCTGTAATATTACCTTTTAAGATGTCTGAAACTAAAGTTTTTGAATCAGGTTGAGACTTGCGTTTGTTTTTAATATTTTGAATAGAAGCCGTGTTGGTGATATCTGATGGAGAAACCCCTTCATTTTCATGTATGGCTGAAGATTTTGATCGCTTAGACAAGTGCTTCTAGTTTTTGTCTTTTACTACATTTAAAGGTACAGCAATTTTTATGTTATCCCAAGCCATGGTCAGTTTAAGGTTATCTGTCGTGTTATCAAATGCTATGGTGAATTGCTCAACAACAGTATCAAGTTGTTCTACAGGAACATCAATTTCCAATAAATCATAGTTAGGATCCCACATCGGTTGCATTTCTTCATCAACACCCCATTTATATTGTTTGGTATTAAAAATCACATTCCAAGAAGAGTCACCAGGAACCGTCCATAAGGTATATTTTCCTTTAGGAAGATAGAGTCCTTTGATCAATAAGTTTTTATTAGTTTCAAATGTTGTCGCTTCATTCGCACCTGTTCTCCAGACCTTTTCGTAAGGCACTAAAGCTCCGAAGATTTCTCGATTTTTTTTAAAGGGTCTATTGTAAAAGACTTCTAGCTCCAAATCGTTGAGTTTAAACTCTACGGTATCCTTAGGGCTTAATCGTTTTGAAAAAATATCTTCAACAAAATAGGAGTAAAGAAATAGGCCAACAGCAACCACGGTGAGTACAATCAGTAGGCGTTTTAAAAACGTGTTCATAGCAATAAAATTGTAACTAATTTAAATTCAAAGATAAATGAAAAGCTAAATTAATAACGGTGAGATATCAATTTTTCTTATTAATTTATGAAAATCGTTTATTTTTTGCAACACTTCCTTTTTTGTGTCGTCTTTATAATGAACACAACCAAACCAAAAGACATTTGAATACCGTTCAAATAGACATTATTGAGCAATGCAAGCAGAATGATCGAACTGCTCAGCTAAAATTATACAACCAATATTGCGATGGGATGTATACGGTAGCTATGCGTTTTGTCAAGGATTCCATGGAAGCTGAAGATATCGTACAGGAAGCCTTTATAAAAGCCTTTGCAAAACTCAATCAGTATCGCGCTGAGGTCACTTTTGGAGCTTGGTTAAAACGTATCGTTGTTAATAAAGCCATCGATTGCTTAAAGTCTAAGAAACAGCATTTGCAAGAATTAGACGAGGTGCACCTCAAAGTAGTTGATGATGACTATGACAACGAATGGTTGGTAGATGACACGATAACCGTGCACGCAGTAAAGGAGGCGATTGAACGATTGCCAGATAAATATCGCTATGTTGTGATGCTTTATTTGGTGGAAGGATACGATCATCAAGAAATCTCAGACATATTAAATATCACTGAGGTCGCTTCTAGGACACAGTTATCAAGAGGTAAATCGAAATTAAAAGAACTATTAATACCCATAAAAAATGGCACAAGATCTTAGAGACTTATTCAAAGAAAAAGACAAGCAATCCACATTGCACATGACTGAAGGCCATGAAGAGCGGTTTCTTAATAAATTAGACCAGGCCATTCCAATAGCTAAACCTGTGGGATGGCGGTTCCAAATGTGGCAAATAGCGGCAAGTTTCCTATTGCTATTAGGTTTGGGATATGGGATCTATCATGTTTTTCAGAAGCCTGTTGGAGATAGCACTGAAAGCATTGCAGATACAGATAGTCATGTGAAGGAGCAACAGCTCAAATCTTTGGGAGATATTTCTCCCGACTTAAAAAAGGTTGAAGATTATTATCTAGCGCATATTAATTTGGAATTGTCTAAAGTGAAATTGACACCAGATAATAAAGAGCTATTTGATGGGTATGTCATCCGATTGGGAGAATTGAATCAAGAATACAAGAAATTGTCGTTAGAGCTTACCGAAAACGGTCCAAATGAATTGACCGTAAGCGCACTGATTGATAATCTCAAACTTCGATTGAACTTATTATATCGTCTTAAAGAACAATTACATGATTTAAACGCTTCAGAAGAAGCCAGCAAAGTATAAACAAAAATGATCTGGATTCACTATGACATCATAGTATTATCACCAGTGATTAGAGTAAACACATTAAACCAATGAAAACAAAATTAAAATTAGTAGTAGTCATGCTTTTTGGCGTCACTTTGAGTGTTGCTGCTCAGCAGAAATTAACCAAGTTGTCCAAGAGCATAGATGTGACCAAAGATGTGAACATCGATTTAAATACCAGTTTTGTGCAAATTGAAATTGACACTTGGAATAAGAAAACCTTAGAAGTTGAAGCCTATATTGAAGGTGAGAAATTGTCTCAAGAAGCACTTGAAAAGGCCTTGAAAGACTGGCGTTTAAAAGTTGAAGGCTCAGGAAGTCGGGTAAGTATTTCTTCAGAAGGCGGTTTACATGGTTCATGGGAAGACCAATTGGGTAATATCGAATTGGATTTCGAACCCATGATGATTATTCATGATTTGGATTTAGGGGACATGCCAGAGATGCCAGAAATGCCTGAAATGCCTGAAATAGCACGTATGGAAATGCCAGAGATGCCAGAGATGCCGGAACTTCCTGAACTGCCTGAAGGTGTTAATAACGTGAGCTTTGACACAGAAGCTTATAAAAAAGGCGGTGAAGCTTATTTGGAAAAATGGAGCAAAGACTATGAGCAAAAGTACGGTGCCGAATACAAAGAGAAAATGAAAAAATGGGCACGTGAAATGGCGAAAATGGATTTTACGGCCTATGAGCGAAAAATGGAAGCTTGGGGTGAAAAATTCGGTAAGCAATTTGGCGAAGAATACAGTAAAAAAATGGAGGCTTGGGGCGATGAGTTTGCTGAAAGGTTTGATGGTGAGTGGTCCAAAAAGATGGAAGCTTGGGGCGAAAAATACGGTAAGCAAATGGAAGAACGAGCTAAGGTGATGGAGTTACGATTGGCAGAACGTGAAAAACATATAGCAGAACGTGATAAGCAAATGGCTAAGCGCGATAAGGAAATAGTTAAGCGCCAAGAGGAAATTGCTAAACGTATGGAAGAACGCCAAAAAGTACATGAAAAACGTCGTGAGCATAATGTCAAGCGTTTAGAACTTCGCGGAGATAAGGTGAAAAAAACCATAAAGATCAAAATGCCTAAAGGCGCTAAATTGAATTTGAATGTAAGACATGGTGAATTAAAGATGTCTTCGGTCATTAATAACCTAAAAGCCGATATATCGCATGCGACTTTAGTAGCTAATCACATTGATGGAAGTGAGACTTCCATCAATGTGTCTTATTCACCAGTGAATGTGACGTTATGGAGTGATGGTGAACTTCATTTGAAATATGTCGAAGAGGCACATCTGAAAACTGTTGAGCGTTTGAGACTCAATAGTAACTCTTCAGATATGTACATAGATAACCTGACTGATAATGCCATTATTGATGGTAGTTTTGGAGATCTATCCATAGCCAATATTGCAGAAACGTTCACACATTTAAATATCATATTGGAAAATAGTGAAGCAGTGATTAAGTTACCAAATACCGCTTGTAGTGTTTATTTTAAAGGCAATCGCTCAAAGTTAAATAATGAATTAACGACTCAAAAAACCATCGATCACACGCCAAATAATTTGAGCTCTGGAAAAACCATTGTCCTGAATGCTAAATTTAGTGATGTGGTACTTAAGAATTAAAAGATTACATTTATGACATAGAACTACTTAAACTAAATCGTATGTCATCCTTCAAACAACTTGCACTAGTATGTCTTATTTCGGCATGCTTTTTTTCATGTAAAAGCGATACCAAAGCCACTATCTCAGCAAATGAAATCACCGATACTTATGCTCATTTTATCAGTGATATGGATAGTTTAGGAATTGCGACTGGAAATATCCTAGTTTATGATCAAGGTAAAGTTATTTTTAAAAGCTCACGAGGATTACGATCCATCAATCCTATAGATTCTTTAAGTCTAGACGATCAGTTCAGGTTAGCATCCGTTAGCAAACAGTTTACGGGAATGGCGATTATGAAGCTAAAAGAAGCCGAAAAATTAGATTACGATCAGAATGTACAAACCATTCTAACCGATTTTCCATATGATAATATCACCATTCGTCACCTATTATATCACACATCTGGTCTCACTGATTACGAGCGTTTAATTGCTGAAAATTTTGTAAAATCAGACACGACTAAAACTTATATATTAGGCAATGACGAAATTCTTAAAGAATTTTATCGGGTAGATCCACCACTTGATTTTCAACCTGGTGACAAATGGGAGTATAGCAACACAGGTTATATGGTGCTAGCATCCATCGTAGAAAAAGTATCAGGACAACATTTTAGAACATTTCTAAAGGAGCAAATAACAGAGCCTTTAGGGATGACAAATACCACACTATACAAGTATCAACAGCAAGCAGACCCAAATATGCCTAATCGCGTGTTTGGCTATAGAAAAAAACTAAATCAAGAAGATTTAGAACTAAACGATTACGATATTGTCAATGATGTGAGAGGTGATGGAGGTATTTATTCCACCCTTGACGATTTGTATAAATGGAATATGGCATTAGTGAATCACACCATTATTTCAAAAGACTATTTAGATGAAGCTTGGACACCTGGAACTTTGAATAATGGTGAAGTTACAGAATACGGTTTTGGTTGGTTTATTGAAGATGACACCTCGAAACCGCAAACCGTTTTTCATTCAGGTGGATGGGTTGGCTTTGGAACATTCTTATTCAATGAAGTGGAAACTAAAAGCGGTTTTATTATGTTAACAAACAACACCACTAATTATTACAGTGATATTTTAACCGGTATTGCAACTATAAGAGCAGGAGGTAACTATGAATTACCTAAGAATCGAATTCATAACGAGATGGCGAAACTTATTTTTAAAGAAGATGTAAACAAAGCCATTTCACATTATCACCAAGTAAAAACAGACACATTACATTACGAGGATTTTGAGGAGGATCTTAATCAATTGGGATATCAATTGCTTAATGAAAATCGAATCGATGATGCACTTGCCATATTTAAACTAAACACCAAAGAATTCCCAAATTCCGCCAATACTTACGATAGCTATGCCGATGCTTTGGTTAGAAATGGGGATACGTTAAACGCCTTGAAGAATTACCGAAAGTGCATAGAAATGGATAGCACGCTGCAATATGCTCAAGACAAAGTAGAAGCCTTGGAAATTGCCTATAAATTTCAAGAGTAAACACTATGGTTAGAGAGTCACTGGAAGCTGTTTTAAATTCATTACCTAAAGCTGGTGTTTTGGAGCCTTCTATTCCCGAATCTGAATTTGTTCCATTGGATTTGTCTCAGTCGAATTCCGAATTGGCAGCTTTAGATGTGTCTTCTTCGGAAATTTTAGAGGCTTATATCAATGAGCATAAACAAAAACATCAGGCAACCGTTGCTTATGGCGGCTATTTGGAAACCCGTAATATCTACCAACGTAGCCGTTATTTTAAGAACGCCAATCCGCAAACTGAGCGCAATATCCATTTGGGTCTCGATTTATGGCTAGCTGAGGAATCACCAGTTTACGCACCATTAAATGGCGAGGTTCACAGCTTTAAAAATAATACCAATTACGGTGATTATGGACCCACGATTATTTTGAAGCACAAGATTGATAGTATGGAATTTTACACCTTATACGGCCATTTGAGTTTGGCTTCTATCCAAGGTTTAAGTGTGGGACAACAATTTCAACAAGGAGCACAAATAGCGACGTTAGGTGACGCCAGCGTGAATGGTGATTATGCACCACATTTGCATTTTCAAATCATAAAAGATTTACAAGACCATGATGGGGATTATCCTGGTGTTTGCTCTAAAATTAATTTGGCGTTTTATAAAAACAATTGTCCTGATCCAAACTTACTGCTGCGTCTTAAAACATAAAAAACCCAAGTCGTTTAACAACTTGGGCTACTTTTATATAGGTAGTAATGAATTTAATCTTCAATCAAAACCCATTCGCCTTTTGCAATTAAGGGTTCTGCTTGTTTGTATTTAACCACTTTATTTTCACCACTCATCACATGTTTAATGGTGACACGATCATTACGTCCAATTTTTGGTTTATCACGAACAATCGTTTCCACAACCTCTGGTTGACGCTGTGTATTTTGACCTGCTGCTCGACTTTGAGCCGCACGCTCATCCATATTCGGGATTTCATCCTTTTGCGTTTGAAGCTTTTCTCGCTTTCTAGCTTTAGCTTCTCTAATTGTATCTTGTGTTTCCGTTGGTAACTCGCCCTTAAATAGGAAAGAAATCACATCTTTATTCACTTGGTCAATCATTTCTTTGAATAATTCAAAGGCCTCAAACTTATAAATCAATAAAGGATCTTTTTGTTCGTGAACGGCTAATTGCACCGACTGCTTTAATTCGTCCATTTTTCTCAAATGGGTTTTCCAAGCATCATCCACAATAGCCAAGGTGATATTTTTCTCAAAATCGTTGATCAACTGTGTGCCTTTCGATTCGTAAGCTTTTTCTAAATCGGTTACAACCTGAAGACTTTTGACACCATCCGTAAATGGCACCACGATTCTTTTGTACTTATCACGTTGATTTTCATACACACTTTCAATAACCGGAAATGCCAATTCAGCATTGCGACGCATTTTTTCTTTGTAATGTTCAAATGCCGCTTTGTAAACTTTACCTGCAATGTCTTGAGTAGATAACTTATCGAATTCCGCTTCGGAAATTGGAGAACTCATAGAGAAGTAACGAATCAATTCAAATTCGAAATTCTTATAATCGCTCGCCTCTTTATTTGTCGTAGCAATACCTTCCGAAGTGTCATAAATCATGTTGGCTAAATCTACACGTAAACGCTCTCCATGTAAGGCATGACGACGACGTTTGTAAACCACTTCACGTTGTGCGTTCATCACATCATCATATTCTAATAATCGCTTACGAACACCAAACTGGTTTTCTTCAACTTTTTTCTGAGCACGCTCAATGGACTTGGAAATCATAGAATGCTGAATTACTTCACCTTCCTGAAGACCCATTTTATCCATCATCTTAGCAATACGTTCACTACCAAAAAGACGCATCAAGTTATCTTCCAATGACACATAAAACTGTGAACTACCTGGATCTCCTTGACGACCAGCACGACCACGTAACTGTCTGTCAACACGACGTGAATCATGGCGTTCTGTACCAACGATGGCTAAACCACCAGCTTCTTTTACGGCATCCGTTAGTTTAATATCTGTACCACGACCTGCCATGTTTGTGGCAATAGTTACCTGTCCTGGTTGTCCAGCTTCAGCAACAATATCAGCCTCTTTCTTATGTAATTTCGCGTTCAGTACATTATGCGGTACTTTGCGAATACTCAACATTTTTCCGAGCAATTCTGAAATTTCTACAGATGTTGTACCAATAAGAACTGGTCTGCCAGCTTGTGATAATTTGGTCACTTCGTCAATAACCGCATTGTATTTTTCACGTTTGGTCTTATACACCAAATCCTCTCTGTCATCACGTGCGATAGGTCTGTTGGTTGGAATTTCAACCACATCCAATTTGTAAATTTCCCAAAACTCACCAGCTTCTGTAACTGCTGTACCTGTCATACCAGAGAGTTTGCGATACATTCTGAAATAATTCTGAAGCGTCACTGTAGCAAAGGTTTGCGTGGCATCTTCAATTTTTACATTTTCCTTGGCTTCTATCGCTTGGTGCAGACCATCGCTATAACGACGTCCATCCATAATACGACCCGTTTGCTCATCTACAATCATCACTTTATTATCCATCACGACATATTGAATGTCTTTTTCAAATAAAGCGTAAGCTTTTAATAATTGATTTAAGGTATGGATACGTTCCGATTTGATACCGAAATCTCTAAACAATTCTTCTTTGGCTTCAGCTTCTTCTTCTTTGGATAAGCCTTGTGACTCAATTTTAGCTATTTCCACACCAATTTCTGGCATCACAAAGAAATCAGGTTGGTCTTTACCAGAAAGGTAATCGACACCTTTATCGGTGAGTTCAACTTGATTATTTTTTTCTTCAATGACATAATAAAGTTCTGCATCAATTTTTGGCATCTCTCTATTATTATCTTGCATGTAGAAGTTTTCAGTTTTCTGAAGCAATTGTTTAACGCCTTCTTCACTCAAGAACTTGATTAATGCCTTATTCTTTGGCATACCTCTATAAACACGCAACAATTGGAAGCCACCTTCTTTGGTGTCGCCTTCGGCAATTAATTTTTTAGCTTCTGCTAAAACACCTGTCAAATACTTGCGTTGTACACTAACAATATCGTCAACCTTTGGTTTTAATTCAACAAATTCGTGACGATCACCTTGAGGAATAGGTCCGGAGATAATCAAAGGTGTTCGTGCATCATCAACTAAAACGGAATCGACCTCATCCACAATCGCATAGTGGTGCGGACGCTGGACTAAATCATCTGGCGAATGCGCCATATTATCCCTTAGGTAATCAAAACCAAACTCGTTGTTTGTTCCGTAGGTGATATCAGCTTTATATGCTTTACGACGTGCTTCTGAATTGGGTTGGTGATAGTCAATACAATCGACACTCATGCCATGGAACTCAAAAATTGGCGCCATCCAGGCACTATCACGTTTTGCTAAGTAATCATTTACAGTGACGAGATGCACACCTTTTCCTGCCAAGGCATTTAAATAGACAGGCAATGTGGCTACTAAGGTCTTACCTTCACCAGTTTGCATTTCAGCAATTTTTCCTTGGTGCATCGCCGCACCACCAATAAGCTGAACATCATAATGAATCATATCCCAAGTAATTGGCTTCCCAGCCGCATCCCAAGAATTTGACCAAACAGCTTTATCGTCCTGTAAGGTCACGTAGTCTTTTCCACCAGAAACCATACGGTCGAACTCATTTGCCGTTACAGTTATTTCCGTGTTATGAACAAAACGCTTCGCCGTTTCTTTTACCACGGCAAAAGCTTCCGCCATGATATCATTAAGAACGGCTTCAGTAGCTTCGTAAACCTCATCTTCTATTTTGTCAATCTCAAGATAAATGTCCTCGCGATGGTCAATATCGTCGGTTGCTTCGGCATCTAATAGTAATTGATCTATTTTTTCTTTTAGAGGCTGCCTGGCCTCAGCGATTTTTTGTCTGAATTCGTCAGTTTTTGCTCTTAGTTCATCATGCGACAACTGCTCCAAGGCACTTTCAAAGGCCTTTACTTTTTCTACAATAGGAGATAGCGCCTTCACATCTTGTTTGGCTTTGTCTCCTACAAATACTTTTAATACTGAATTTAAAAAACTCATTGGTGTTTATTTATGTTATTTAGAACGCTGTAAAGCGTGTTTTATCTTCGAAATTTGCCATATCAAAGATAAGATTTGTGTTAGTTTCTAACGAAGATTAGGCACAAAAAAAGTCTCTTGATGAGACTTTTTAACGTTTATTTTGTATTTGCTGTAATGGTATTACAGTACAATTTAATATTCATCTTCGTTCCAGAGATAATCTTCATCGGTCGGGTAATCAGACCAGATTTCTTCGATGGAATCGTAAGAGTCGCCTTCGTCTTCTATCGCTTGTAGATTTTCAACAACTTCCAGAGGAGCTCCTGTTCTAATAGCGTAGTCAATTAATTCGTCTTTCGTTGCTGGCCAAGGTGCATCACTTAAATAGGATGCTAATTCTAATGTCCAATACATTTGTTATAGGTTTATTTTTTTGCAAAAATAAAATTATAGTTCATAAAGTCAAGAAAAAAATGAATTAATTAAAAAATAATTTAAAGAACGTTTAATTTTAACTGATTTTAAGCCAAGTAGAACTGATAACTTATTCCGCAAAGTGGTACTTTAGGATTCTTTTTTCGGAATCCATTTTACTTCTTCGGCTTGCAAGTCATAAGTCAATTTCCGTGCCAATACAAACAGGTAGTCAGAAAGTCGGTTGAGATAGACTAAGCTTTCGGGTTGAAAGGGTTCCAAATCATTGAGAGCACTCGCCAATCGTTCCGCTCTACGGCAGACACAGCGTGCAATGTGACAGAATGACACAGTTTGATGGCCTCCAGGTAGCACAAAATGTGTCATGGGTGGTAATTCCTCATTCATACGATCCATTTCCTGTTCCAAAAGGGCAATATCGTCATCGGAAATTTTAGGGATATTAAGTCGCTCCTTACCATTCTTCAGCGTCGCTTTCTCTGGATCGGTAGCCAATATGGCACCAACTGTGAATAATTTATCTTGAATATTGATGAGGATGTCCTTGTAATGGACATTTATGTCCTGGTCTCTAATCAGTCCGATATGGGAATTGAGTTCATCTACGGTTCCGTAGCTATCAATACGGATATGGTGCTTCGGAACTCTGGTGCCTCCAAATAAGGCTGTGGTTCCTTTATCTCCTGTTTTGGTGTAAATCTTCATAGACGCAAGTTACGTCTTAGCATTTAAAAGTGAAAAAGAATCGTAAAATTAATTACCGATCGAATCGGCTCTTGTCAAACATGGAGCGTTTGCGCTTCAAATGTCTATGCCGTTGTTGCCGTTTGGATAAAAGACGAATAAGCATATACAGAAACGCTAAAATACCAATGATATAAATCATAGCTGCTAATTTAGTGTGCGCCGATTTTTTTTACGCTCGTATCGGTCTTTGTAATGCGATCTTTTAGATTTAAGCACACCACCCACAAAGGCCAAAATCAATACGATAAGGATGATGTAAAGTAACATAATTTCTTTAATTTCTGGTATCACTTTCAATGATACCATCTCGAAGTCTAATGACGCGACTCGCATGCGCTGCAATATCTTCTTCATGGGTGACCATAATCACCGTGTTTCCAGCTTTGTGAATGGCATCAAATAAAGCCATAATCTCATGCCCAGTTTTGGAATCCAAATTTCCTGTAGGCTCATCAGCGAGAATAATGGACGGTCGATTCACCAATGCGCGACCTACCGCAACACGCTGTCGTTGCCCTCCTGAAAGCTGATTAGGTTTGTGATCCATACGGTCTGCTAATCCTACATCGGTGAGTACCTCAGCAGCACGTTCATTACGTTCAGATTTAGATTTGCCAGCGTAAACCATCGGTAGAGCCACATTATCTAAAGCGGTTGTTCTAGGTAATAAATTAAAGGTTTGAAACACAAAGCCAATTTCAGTATTTCGAATTTCAGCCAACTCGTCATCACTCATTTGACTCACATCTTGGCCGTTGAGTACATAGGTCCCAGCCGTTGGTGTGTCTAAACAACCCAGAAGGTTCATGAGCGTCGATTTTCCTGAGCCTGAAGGTCCCATAATGGCCACATAATCGCCTTTTTCGATATCTAAATCAATACCTTTTAATACATGGACGGTCTCTTGTCCGAGTTGAAAATCACGAATGATGTCTCTAATTTCAATGACGTTACTCATTACAACGTTGGGTTTAATTGATGTGAATGCAATATAAACAATATGACGCTAAATCGTGCTTGGTGTTACAATCTAATAATGAAATTTTCCTTAGCCTGTTCTTTTCTGAAAAAAACAAAACCCCAGAAAAAGCTGTCTACCGTTACGGAGACTTTTGGGTGTTGTTTGATGCATTCCCATGCAGATACCATGTCTTTGGACCAATGAATATCGTCGAAGATGACTACGGAATCATTATGAACATGATTGAGCAAAAGCTCAAAATAGGAAAGTGTCGCCTCTTTATCGTGATGACCATCCACAAAAATCAGGTCGAAAACGCTATGGTCGAGTTGCTGGAGAACGGCTTCAAAGGTGCCCATGTTGATGGTGACATTAGGTGTTTGAAATTGTTTTAAATAGTGTTCTGCTAGGGCAGCCGTGTTCGGGCAACCTTCTATAGTAGTCACCTGGTTCTGTTGAGATCCCAAAGCCATAGCTTGTGTTCCAATGCCTAAGTTGGTACCTAATTCTAAGGAGGTATTCGGTTCGAAATAACGAACGAGTCTGTAAAGAAGCTGAGCGCGTTTTAGTGTGGTTCCAGACGTTTTAGCCATATGGGCAACTTGTCTTTCGTTAGATTTGAACACTCTGGAACCCGAACCGAAATCAGTAATATGGATGCGTTGTTTATTTTTTAGTAAGCTACTTCGGTAAGCTTTTAATTGTTGATAGTCAGGATAATTGGTTTTGTCATAGAAACATTGAGTGACTAGGTCATAGACAAAAGGCGAATGCACACCATGTTGATTGGAAGATTTGAATAAAAATGTTATGTATTCTAAAATTTGAAACATGTTTAGGATTCAAACTTTTCCGATAATTCAAACCAACGAAGTTCCTTCGTTTCAATCTCATCGATAATTTTTTGCAACTTTAAGGAGAGGTCGTTAATGGCATCTTGAGTTAACGACGTATCTGTGAACTTTTCCTCCAATGCTTTTTTGTCCAACTCTAAAGAACGAATCTTACTCTCCAAATTTTTGTATTCTTTTTGTTCGTTATAAGACAATTTTTGTGCCTTGTTTTGCGCTTCTTTTTCCTCTGAAATGTCGGTGGGAACTTCAGGCGTTGTTTCGCTAGGTAAATTAGAGGCATAGTCGCGATAATCGGAATAGTTGCCAGGAAAATCTTGTACCTCGCCTTTGCCTTTAAATACAAACAAGTGATCCACAATCTTGTCCATAAAGTAACGGTCGTGAGAAACAACGAGCAAGCAGCCAGGAAAATCAAGTAGGAATTCCTCGAGAACGTTCAAGGTTACAATATCCAAATCGTTGGTAGGTTCATCTAAAATCAGAAAATTTGGGTTTTGGATCAATACCGTACAGAGATAAAGTCGCTTTTGTTCACCACCACTTAATTTTTCTACATAATCATGTTGCTTTTTACCATCAAATAAAAAACGTTCCAGCAATTGTTTCGCGCTAATTTGTCGCCCTTTAGTTAAGGGTATAAATTCACCGAAAGCCTTGATCACATCAATGACTTTTTGTTCGGGCTTCACAGAGATTCCACCTTGCGTGTAATATCCAAATTTCACCGTATCACCAATGATTATTTTTCCGGTATCCGGCTCTAAGCTACGGGTAAGCATATTGAGGAAGGTGGTTTTCCCTGTGCCGTTCTTTCCTATAATTCCGATACGTTCACCACGTTTAAAAACATACTCAAAACCATCTAAAATAACCTTGTCTTTGAAGGCTTTCGACACATTATGGAATTCTACAATCTTACTTCCCAAGCGTTCCATATTAATTTCTAGCTGCACTTGATGATCTTTACGACGCTGGTGTGCCCGTTTTTTAATCTCTGAAAAATCGTCAATTCGAGATTTAGATTTTGTGGTACGCGCTTTAGGTTGACGACGCATCCAGTCTAGTTCTTTCTTAAATAACTGTTTCGCCTTATTGGTTTCTACCTCGTCTTGGGCAATACGCGCTTCTTTATTTTCAAGATAATAGGAGTAATTCCCTTTATAGGTGTAGAGTTTGCCATGGTCCAACTCAATGATTTCATTACAAACACGCTCTAAAAAATACCGGTCGTGTGTCACCATGAACAACGTTAACTGCGCTTTGGCAAAATACTGTTCTAACCACTCAATCATTTCTAGGTCCAAGTGGTTGGTAGGTTCATCGAGAACTAATAAATCAGGATTGCTTATGAGTGCTTCGGCTAAGGCCAAACGTTTGAGCTGCCCTCCAGACATGGTGTTGATTTTCTGCTCGAGGTTGTCTAGTTTTAATTGTGAAAGTATCTGTTTAAATTGTAATTCAAATTCCCAAGCATTATGAATGTCCATTTGCTCAAAGGCCTTTTGATAGGCTTCTGTATCTTCAGGATTTTGAAGGGCTCTTTCATAATTTTCTATAATTTTTAACTGCGGTGATTCCGAGTTAAAAATAGTCTGATTTAATGTAAGATTGGGATCGAACTTTGGTGACTGGGATAAAAAAGACACACGCAATCCGTTGCGCATAATCACTTGTCCTGAATCGGGTGTGTCATCACCAGATAAAATATTCAGAATCGAAGTTTTGCCACTCCCATTTTTTGCTACAAAGGCAATTTTGTCATCTTTATGAATACTAAAGGAGAGATCTCTGAAGAGCTCTAGTTCGCCATAAGATTTTGATATGTTCTCTACAGTGAGGTAATTCAAAACAATTTTTTTACAAAGTAAGCGATATTAAATTTAAAGAAGGTTAGGAGACGCTCAAAAAAATGATGAATAGTTTTGATATTAATAGTGATAAGCTATATTTGTGAAGCAACAAGCAACGTTACAATGAAGAGACTAGTATTGCTCACAGGATTATTGCTATGTATCATATCTACTTCCTGTATCCCACATAAAGATATTGTGTATCTCCAGAATAAAAACACAGCAACAGATTCTACTCAGGTGATGGTGGAGCAACAAAAACCTTATCGTGTTCAAATAAATGACATTTTAAACGTAAGAGTGAAGGCTTTAGACCAAGAGACCGTATCCATCTTAAATCCGGCAGGTGATGAAAATTTAAATGCCAGTAGTGCTGAGCGTGCTTATTTTGATGGGTTTACCGTGGATGTACACGGAAATATTAGAATCCCAACCTTAGGAGAAATAAATGTTTTGGGATATACTACAGAGGAGATAGAGAAAATGATTGAGACCAAATTATTGGATGAGCAATTTAAAACGACCGCCAATATTTTTGTAACCGTGAAGTTGGCTGGTTTAAGTTATACGGCTAGTGGTGAAATAGGAAGTCCAGGAACAAAAATTATCTTTAAAGAACGGGTCAATATATTTGAAGCGATTGCCAATGCAGGGGACATTCCTACAACAGGTAATATGAAAGAAGTACAGATTATCAGGCAATATCCGCAAGGGCAGCAAATACATGCTTTAGATTTGACCGATCGAGAGGTCTTGAATTCTCCGTATTACTACATTCAGCCCAACGATATCATTTATGTAAAACCCATCAAACAAAAAACGTGGGGCTTTGGGAACAACGGTCGAGAAACGGTACAGACCCTCGTATCAGTACTTGGAATCATTACGACAACTGTTTTATTGCTAAATCGATAACCTATGGCTTACGTTGAAGATCATGAAATAGAAAACATGGAGTCTAGTAGAATCGCCTTTGATTTTAAAGGTTATCTATTTAAGGCGCTGAACTTATGGAAATTTGTCTTATTGTGTGTAGGCGTAGCTTTGATTGTTGCTTATCTCATCAATGTTAGAAAACAAAATGTCTACAAACTGGACTCATTAATTTCTATCGAAAATGACCAAAATCCATTCTTTACGGCTAATACGAGTATTTCGTTTAATTGGGGAGGTGTTTCAGGAAAGGTAGGAAAGATTATTACAGCCATCAAAACCCGAAGTCATAACGAAAAGGTGGTGGATTCATTAAAGTTTTACATGTCCTATCTGCAAGAAGGCAAATACCGAAAAGTAGATATTTATAAACGTGCACCTTTTGAGTTTAGTCCAGACCTTACGAAATTTCAAGCCTTAAACAGACCCATTGGTATTCGGTTTTTGGACAATAACGAATTTGAAGTATTCACCAATTTTGAAGGGTCTGGTGTGCGAACCCAAAAGTACAGTGATAAATCCCTGTCTAATGCTCAAGTGCCTACAGGTCCTTATTCAAAAAAATTCAAAAACGGCGATGAGGTGAATCTGCCTTTTATCAATGGGGTTTTGAATGTAAAGCCCAATTTAAGGGTAAAGCCAGGATCTGAGTATTTTATCGAATTTAAAAATTTTGATATTGTTGTCAATAATTATAAAGAAAGGATTATCATCAATCCATTTTCTGAAGCCTCTTCCGTATTGCGACTGCAATTAGCAGGAAACAATAAAGCGAAGATTGTAGACTTTCTAAATGCCACTTCTGATATTTTGAGTCGGACAGAATTAGAACGAAAAAACCTCTACGCGACTAATACGATTCGCTTTATCGATAGCACACTACAAGCCGTGGACTTGAATCTTAAGGACGTGACCGATGAGATGAATGAATTCAGAAAAAAGAATAAAGTGTTTGATGTGACGGCTGAAATTGCTCAAATTTCTGGTCAGTTACGTGGATACGATTTAGCGAAAGAAGAAGAACAGGCGAAGTTGAATTACCTCAATAATCTAGAAACCTACCTGAATACCAAAACCGATTATACTAAAATTGCCGCACCAACATCTGTAGGAATTGAGGAAGGCAATATTTTAAATAGTGTTTCTAAAATTATTGCTCTGGCGGCTGAACGTCAAAATCTGGAATACACGACCAAAGAAGGATCGGTATTGTTCAAGGATATTGATAACCAAATCGATTCTGAAAAGAACGTCCTCTTAGAAACCATTGATGCTACCAAGAGAACCATTGGGATACAACTCAATACGATTAATCGAAATATAGCCAATTTAGAGGCGAAGCTCACCGACTTGCCCGAAGACCAACAAGAATTTTTAAAAATTCAAAGGAAATTGGATATCAGTCAAGAGGCTTACGATGTCTATCAAGAAAAGCGCAGTGAAGCAGCTATTGTTAAAGCCGCGAACATATCAGATATCACAGTGATTGATGAAGCGAAGGATATTGGAGGTGGACTCATTGGTCCCAACAAGTCATTAAATTATATGATGGCTGTGATGATGGGCTTTTTTGTGCCGATGTTCTTAATTTTTGTCATCTTTTTATTAGATAACACCATTCATGGTTCTGATGAAATAGAGCAATTATCAAAAATTCCAATCTTAGGTCTGATTGGGAAATACAATTACAAAAACAATTTAATTGTATTTGAAAAACCAAAATCAGCCGTTGCAGAATCTTTTAGATCCATTCGATCGAGCTTACAATTTATCTACAAAAAGATGGGTAAGACAGAAGGTAAAACCTTGATGATTACCTCGTCGGTAAGTGGTGAAGGGAAAACCTTTTGTTCTATTAACATTTCTACCGTGTATGCCTTATCTGGTAAAAAAACCATTCTGCTTGGACTGGATTTACGAAAGCCTAAAATATTTGGTGATTTTAATATTGAAAACGATAAAGGTGTTGTCAACTATCTCATTGGTGAAAACACTTTTGAAGACGTAAAATACCAGTCGCATATTGAGAACCTAGATATTGTGCCTTCAGGTCCTGTGCCACCCAACCCATCGGAATTATTAATGAGCGATCAAATGAAACTCTTGATAGCGAAGCTACGACAAGAATACGATATGATTGTTTTGGATACACCACCTCTTGGCTTAGTGACCGATGCTTTAGAATTGACACAATATGCCGATGCGACCATTTTTATGGTGCGTTTAGATTACACGAAGAAAGGGATGTTAGCATTGATTAATGCGAAATATCGTACGGGTGAAGTTAAGAATATCAGTTTCGTGCTCAATTTCTATAAACATAAAACCAATCATAATTACGGTTATGGCTACGGTTATGGCTATGGCTACGGCTACGGTTATGGGGTTTATGGAAATGCCTACCATGAGCGTGATAACGATACTATTTTTAAACGTATCGGACGTTTCTTTAAACGGATCTAGTTTGATCACGGCAAACCAACTTTTGGTCAAACGCCTTTTTGATATGGCATTAGCAATACTATTGTTGCCAATCTTTGTAATTCCCATAATTCTTTTGATTATGATGGCAAGCATCGATACCCGTAAATATGGTGTATTTTCACAATTAAGGGTGGGCCAACACGGTCGCCTTTTTAGAATTTACAAACTTCGAACCTTAAAAGCCGAGAAACACCAACTTGGACATTTAAATAAAAGTGCGACACGCCTAGGGCAATTCTTTAGAAATTCAAAACTAGATGAACTACCACAATTGTGGAATGTCTTGATTGGCGATATGAGTTTTGTAGGTCCAAGACCAGATTTACCAGGATTTGCTGATACCTTAAAAGGTGAAGATCGAATCATATTAAAGGTGAAACCAGGAATTACAGGACCTGCCACCTTAAAATATAAAGATGAAGAAACGCTCCTCTCCAAGCAACTTGACCCTGAAACCTACAATAGGACGATTATTTGGCCTGATAAGGTTGAAATCAATAAAAAATACGTTCAGAATTGGAGTTTTTCTTTAGATTTGAACTTTATTTTAAAATCTATACTTAACTGAAAATGAATACTGATAAAAAAATAACCATTTTAGGTCTTGGCTATGTAGGATTGCCCCTAGCTGTTGAGTTCGCTAAGAAGTATATGGTCATCGGATTTGATATTAATGAAAAACGCATAAATGAACTGAAATCTGGGGTTGATAAAACCTTAGAGGTTGAAGATGATCATTTGAAATCGGTGTTAACTACAAATCCCAATGCAGAGAAAGGCTTGTTTATTTCAAATCAAACGGATGATACCGCCAATTCTAATGTGTATATAGTGACCGTACCAACGCCAACCGATGAGTTAAAACGACCGGTTTTTACGCCATTGATTAAAGCGAGTGAAAGTGTTGCTAAAGTGCTTAAAAAAGACGATATCGTGATTTACGAATCTACGGTGTATCCTGGTGTTACTGAAGATATTTGTGTGCCTATTCTAGAGAAAAACTCTGGCTTGACCTTCAATACAGATTTTTATGCTGGTTACTCGCCTGAACGTATCAATCCAGGTGACAAGAAACATACGGTGACTAAAATTTTAAAGGTCACGTCTGGCTCCACACCAGAAATAGCGAAAGTGGTAGACGATTTGTATAAATCGATTATTGTGGCAGGTACACACTCAGCCCCTTCAATTAAAGTGGCAGAAGCTGCTAAAGTGATAGAGAACTCCCAGCGTGACATCAATATTGCCTTTGTGAACGAATTGTCTAAAATATTTAGATTACTAGACATCGATACCAAAGCCGTCTTGGAAGCTGCTGGCACCAAATGGAACTTTATAAATTTTTCTCCTGGCCTTGTTGGTGGTCACTGCATTGGTGTTGATCCTTATTATTTAGCACAAAAAGCCATCGAGTCTGGCTATAACCCAGAAATCATATTAGCTGGTCGAAAAATGAACGACAGTATGGGAGGTTATGTGGCGCAAGAGACCGTGAAAATGATGATAAAAAAAGGCGCGAGAATTAAAGATTCTAATGTACTCGTACTTGGAATTACCTTTAAAGAAAATTGCCCTGATATTAGAAACTCAAGAGTTATTGACATTATCGAGGAATTCGAAACGTATAATGTGAATGTGGATGTGTATGACCCTTGGGCTTCTAAGGAAGAAGTGAAACACGAGTACGGTTTTGATTTACTTGACGACGCAGCCCAATTAAAGCACGATTATGATGCGATTGTTTTAGCCGTGTCACACAAAGAATTCTTGAAAATGGATCTTCAGAGTTTAAAATCGGATATCGGTGTGATCTTTGACGTGAAATCCTTACTTCCTAAACATACTGTAGACGCTAGATTATAATGTACGACAAACAATACCACAACCAAGATTTAAGCGAACTGTCATTTCTCATTACAGGTGGTGGCGGATTTATTGGATCGAATATCGTTGAATACTTACTGAAATATAATGCTAAAAAAGTCCGTGTGCTGGACAACTTTTCGAACGGACATCGCAAGAATCTCGAAGAGTTTCACGACAACCCAGCTTTTGAATTGCTAGAAGGTGATATTAGGGACTTACAAACCTGTAAAAATGCGATGAAAGACATCGACTATGTCTCTCATCAGGCGGCTTTAGGTTCTGTGCCACGCTCTATCAATGATCCGGCAACCACGAACGATGTAAACATTACTGGGTTTTTAAATATGATGATTGCCTTAAAGGAATCAGCTTCAGTGAAGCGCATGGTGTATGCCGCATCGAGTTCAACTTATGGCGATAGTAAAAGTTTGCCAAAAGTAGAGCCTCAGATAGGTAAACCTTTATCACCATACGCTGTCACAAAGTACGTTAATGAGTTGTATGCCGATGTCTTCGGAAAAACATACGATACCGATGTGATTGGCTTGAGATATTTCAATGTCTTTGGTCCAAAGCAAAGTCCTGATGGAGCCTATGCTGCCGTAATTCCATTGTTTATGCAAGCCTTAAAAGACCAAACATCACCAAAAATAAATGGTGATGGTGAGCAAACTAGGGATTTTACCTTTGTCGATAATGCGGTTCAAGCGAATATACGCGGATTTTTCGCGTCTGAAAAGGCTAAAAATGAAGTGTTCAATGTGGCTTGTGGCGAACGTATCAGTATTAATTACTTGTGGAATTCTTTAAAAGAATCAGCAAATTCTGAGGTGGAAGCCGTACATGGACCACCACGACAAGGTGACGTTCGAGATTCTTTAGCAGATATTTCTAAAGCTGAAGAATTGTTGAATTACACACCACAATACACTGTAAAGCAAGGTCTAAAAATTACTTGGGATTATTTTAATCAATAAATGATTAATTTGTAGCCAAGCTTTTAGTTCCTAGATGGTCAACATATGAAAACAACGCTTTCTATTGTCATTCCTGTATATAACGAACAAGATACAGTGCATCTTATCTTGGATTTGGTTCGGAAAGTAACATTGGATGGCGATTTAGAGAAGGAAGTGCTCATTGTGGACGATTGCTCGAGTGACGATACCCAGTCCGCCATTTTAAAATACCAAGAAGCACATCCCAATTTCCCCTTAAAATTATTGGTCCACGACAAAAATAAAGGCAAAGGTGCGGCATTACATACGGGTATTAAAGAGGCTACGGGTCACTATTTAATCATTCAGGATGCCGATTTAGAATACGATCCAAACGAGTATAATTTACTGCTCAAACCTATGTTGAGTGGTGCGGCAGATGTGGTCTACGGATCGCGGTTTATTGGTGGCAATCCACATCGCGTGCTCTTCTTTTGGCATACCATAGGGAATAAGTTTTTAACGACGCTTTCCAATATGTTTACCAATATCAATATTACCGATATGGAAACCTGTTATAAGCTATTCAAAACGGATATCATTCAAAGTATTCAGTTGAAGGAACAGCGCTTTGGATTTGAACCTGAAGTCACGGCTAAAGTTTCAAGAATAAAGAAAATCAGAATTTATGAAGTAGGTATTTCTTACTACGGAAGAACCTACGAAGAGGGGAAAAAAATTGGTTGGAAAGATGGCGTAAGAGCCATTTGGTGTATTTTCAAGTATAATCTATTTTCTAAATAGCATGGAAAACAAGGTTGTGCCAGGCGAGCTAAAATTTGAAGAGCAAGACGAGGTAGGTGCCTCAACACTGGAAGTGATTGCCAAGGCCGACAAGTTTAATCAATGGATGTACCAAACCATCAAACCGTATTGTCGAGGAAAGGTCCTTGAAATAGGGAGT
The DNA here is from genome assembly GCF_052983595.1 of Psychroserpens sp. BH13MA-6. Taxonomy (NCBI): domain Bacteria; kingdom Pseudomonadati; phylum Bacteroidota; class Flavobacteriia; order Flavobacteriales; family Flavobacteriaceae; genus Psychroserpens; species Psychroserpens sp. BH13MA-6. Next base: position 128,726 of record NZ_JBRJGE010000004.1, read on the forward strand.
GGCATCGGGAATATTTCTCGCTTTTTTATGCAAGATCAATTCGAAATTCTATTAACAGATATTCGAAAAGGCTACTGTAAGACCTTAGAAGCTACCTTTAAACAACATCCATGCTTTTTAGGAACGGAAGTCATGGATTTGACCGATCCCAATTTTGATCAAAAGTTTGCAAAACACTTGGGCCAATATGATACCGTATTTGCGCTTAATGTGATTGAGCATATTTATGACGATGTGCTGGCCGTAGCGAATTGTAAGAAGTTATTAAAGCAAGGAGGACAACTCATTGTTTTGGTGCCATCCTATCAAAAACTGTACAATGGCTTTGATAAGGAATTAGGGCATTACAGGCGCTATACTATACCCTTGTTGCGTGAGGTCTTTCAAAAGAATCATTTTAAAATCATTCATAAACAATACTTCAATTTTATAGGTATTTTTGGCTGGTATGTCACTGGGAGCTTACTTAAAAAGGAGACCATTCCTAGCGGACAAATGGCACTCTACAATACCTTCGTGCCCATGTTTAAAGTCATTGATAAAGTACTACTTAACCGTGCAGGATTGTCCACGATTGTTGTTGGTAAAAAAGCCTAAGGTTTAAAATGAATCGTGATGTTTTCGCTTTCGCTGAACTCAAGAATATCATTACCCATAAAATTTGAAATTAAAAAAATAGTCAAATAGGCTTTTTTCTCAATAACAAGAGGTTCAAATTCTGTTCTTGATTTCTTATATTAGCCAAATCAAAAGCTAGACTATTGAACACTGAAACTGAAGATGCGTGGTTATATACGATTTCCTCAAAACGAAAATTGATTGATTTTAATTTTAAGGAAATTTGGCGGTATAGAGATTTGTTGTTTCTTTTCGTTAAGCGTGATGTGGTTACGGTTTATAAGCAAACCATTTTAGGACCGTTATGGTATTTGATTCAGCCATTGTTTACGGCACTTACATTTACACTTATTTTTAATAAAGTTGCCAATATTGATACAGGAAGCGTCCCGCCATTTTTATTCAACTTGGCAGGAATATCTATTTGGAATTATTTCAAAACCTGTTTAACGGCGACCTCAGATACTTTTAAAAAGAACGAAGCCATTTTTAGTAAGGTCTATTTTCCTAGAATGATATTGCCCTTATCAATTATTATTTCCAATTTGGTGAAATTCGCTATTCAATTGCTCATATTTATCGGCTTTTATGTCTACTATGTCCTTCAAGATGCTCAGGTACAGTTTGACAACAGTATTGTGTATTTCCCATTCGTGGTATTATTAATGGGCTTGTTAGGCTTGGGATTGGGAATGATTATTTCTTCCATGGTGACCAAGTACAGAGATCTAAAATTTTTACTAGACTTCGGGATACAATTACTCATGTATTTGTCTGCAGTAATGTATCCGTTGGCACTTATGCGCGAAAAATTCCCAAAAGTCGCGTGGTTAGTAGAATACAATCCGTTGGCCTATATTGTTGAAACCTCGAGATTGATGTTGTTAGGAGAAGGCAAGGTCGCATCCTTTGGCATTCTCTATACAGTTGGCATCACATTGGTCGTCCTTTTATTGGGAATCATCATATTTAATCGAACGGAAAAAACCTTTGTAGATACGGTATAATATGTCAAGCACCATTTTAAAAGTATCAAATATCAGCAAGCAATACCGATTAGGCGTCATTGGTACAGGAACCATTAGTGACGATTTAAAGCGTTGGTGGTGTAAGCTAAGAGGTAAGGAAGATCCCTTCTTAAAAATTGGGGAAGTAAATGATAGAAGTACATCGAGCGACAGTGATTATGTTTGGGCACTTCAAGATATTAATTTTGAGGTAAAACGCGGCGAGGTTTTAGGGATTATCGGTAAAAATGGTGCAGGAAAATCGACCCTTTTAAAAATATTGTCAAGAGTTACCACACCTACCACAGGCGAGATCAAAACGAAGGGTCGTATTGCTTCTTTACTGGAAGTAGGAACTGGATTTCATCCGGAATTAACAGGTAGGGAAAATATCTATTTAAACGGTGCCATTCTAGGAATGACCAAGTCTGAAATTAAATCGAAGGAACAAGAGATTATCAGTTTTAGTGGTTGCGAGCGTTATGTAGATACACCTGTAAAACGGTACAGTTCGGGTATGCGTGTAAGATTGGCCTTTGCCGTGGCTGCCTTTTTAGAACCAGATATACTGGTGATTGATGAGGTATTAGCGGTGGGAGATGCCGAGTTTCAAAAAAAGGCTGTTGGCAAAATGCAAGATATCAGTCAAGGTGAAGGACGCACGGTATTATTTGTAAGTCATAACATGGCGGCCGTAAAAAGTTTATGTACGAGAGCTATTGTCCTCGAGCATGGAACTGTGGTTTTTGAAGGAGAAACAAATGATGCTGTAGGACTTTATCTCGAAAAAAATAAAACCCAAAGTAGTTTAGATTTAATAGATCGAAAAGATAGAAGTGGCAATGGAAAGGCTATTTTGTCTCACGTTGAGTTTTTAGATTTAGAAGAGAAGCTTTATGATAGTGTAATTTCAGGAGAATATTTAAAACTGCGACTACATTATTCTATTCGCGAAGAAATTGAAAATGATTTGGTCTTAGCCTTATCTTTTAAGGATAGCGATAATACGATTAAAGCGATGTTAGCAACCGATGAAATGCGTGTCTCGATAAACTCGTATATTTCAAGAGGATACATAGATGTTGTCTTTGATAAATTTTCATTGCGAGGTGGAAATTACAACGCAACTGTTTTGTTATCGGAGTCATCGACCAACGAATCCAATCATGTTGATCGAATTGAAATGGCATTTTATTTACAAGTATTACAAGGGGACTTTTATCAAGTTGGTCATCTGAACAGAATAAAACCTTCTGCAATTTTAGAAGCAAAAATCAGTTAATCAATTAAAAAATTAGTTATTAGTGAAAAGCATAATAAAAGAAATAATTTTAAACCGAGTTTCTTTAAAATCGTATTATAATTATCTTGTTTCTAGAAATAAAGTTAAAAAAGAACACGTGTTTATTGCATGTCTTCCGAAGTCGGGAAGTACTTTTTTAGCCAATGCTTTAGTTAATACGACAAATTTTGATTTCATTCAATTTCAACCTGTACGTGGAACTAATGATCATAATTTAGATCCAGGCGTTTTTTTATCAAGTCTCAACAAGAATACAGTTACGCAATTACATATTAAGCCTAATGATTCAAACAGGCTTTATTTTGTTGAACATCAAATTAAAATTGTGTTTCTGTATAGAGATATAACATCTTCATTGAAATCATTTTACAATCACATTTTGAATGAAAATGATCAATGGTTCATGTTTACTGTAGCAAGAGATTTTAAAGATTGGGATATTGAAAAACAGTTTGATTTTTTAATAGATTTAGTCGTGCCTTGGTATATAAATTTTTTAACTTCATGGCAACTGGAAATAGCGAAAAATGAACTAGATATTTTCGAATTGGATTATCAAGAATTTGTTGACAACAATGAAAGTACAATTAGGAGAATTTTGGAGTTCTATAATTTAGACTTTGATGAAGCGCTTATTACGGAAGGACTTAAAAAATCTTACGATAAAAAAGATACATTGAGATATAACAAAGATACCAAGCGAGTTAAATATGACTTTAGTAAGAGTCAGTTGGATAAAATCCATCAATTGGTATCTTATTATCCAGAATTTCAAATTAAAATTTAATGCAAGAATCACTTGAATTTTATAACAAATTTGATAAAAAACTTATCAATGATTATGTGTTTGGCAATAAGAGAATAGTTAAAGCTATTGAAATTCTTAGTGCTTATATACCCGATCAATCTAAAAATATCTTAGACATTGGATGTGGTCTTGGGTGGAGCTCTTACGAATTTGCTCGAACTTTTTCTTCTACAAAAGTTTTGGGTGTTGATTTAAGTCCTGTTTTAATTGAAACTGCGGAGAAGTTGTTTGGGACGGAGGAAAACTTAATCTTTAAAAGCATAGACTTAACTAGAACCTTTCCAGAAGGACAGTTCGATGCTATTGTTTTGATTGATGTTTATGAGCATATACCAATTTCTGATAGAGATAAATTTCATGATGCCATAAAGAACTGTCTTAACTTAAATGGTCGTTTAATTTTAGCTTGTCCTTCAAAATTTCATCAAGATTTCCTAAGAGAGCATAATCCAGCGGGATTACAACCTGTAGATGAAGATGTTGATATCAATGACATCGCAAAATTAGCGAAAGATATAGACGGTGAAGTGATATTTTTTGAATATCAAACGATATGGAAGACCAATGATTATTTTTATACTATTATTGAAATTAAACCTCAATATCAAGAGGTTAGAGGTGAAATTAAAGTACGACATTCAAAGGTTGAAAGCATAAATGAAAGAATATCACGTGTAAATTCCCGATTAGGCTTAGATTTTGAATTGCAAAAAGAAGATAATTCTGTAGTTAAGACCTTAAAGAAGATCAAGCGAAAACTAACTTAAGCTGCTTATGAAAATAGCCATTTTTTCGCCGAACAGAAATCCCTATTCAGAAACATTTATTCAAGCCCATAAATTGTATCTAAAAGGTGAGGTCTTCTATTATTATGGCGCTTTACACCAAATGCAGTTAGAGGGTGAAACGTCTTTGGTTTCAAACACAAAGGACCTGGCGTTGCGTCTAAAGAAAAAACTTTTAAATAAATCGAATAAATGGCTCGCTACCCAACGCCTTTTGCAGTCGCTAGACCGAAACAAGATTGAGGTCATCCTCATTGAATACGGCACGCACGCACATCAATTATTACCGGTGCTTACAGCCTTAAACATCCCTTTTGTCGTCCATTTTCATGGCTATGATGCCAGTGTACATCAAGTGATTGAAAACACCAATCGCTATCAAGAGGTCTTTCAACACGCATCTAAAGTGATTGCGGTTTCCAAACGTATGGAAGACATGCTCCGCCATTTGGGATGTCCTAAAGACAAGTTGGTTTATAATGTCTACGGACCGCAAACGGCATTCGAATCTGTAAGCCCTAAATTCACCAAACAGCAATTGGTATTTGTTGGACGGTTTACCGATAAAAAAGCGCCTTATTTTACCATTATGGCCTTTCAGAAAATCGCGCATCGTTTTCCCGAAGCACAATTACTGATGGCAGGCCAAGGTGAACTATTGAATGCTTGTCAAAATTTAGTAACACATTTTAAGCTAGAAAATCAAGTTCAGTTTTTAGGGGTCATCACACCAGAAGCGTACCGCGAGCTATTGGAAACCTCCATCGCTTATGTCCAGCATTCCATTACAGCAAGTTCAGGAGATATGGAAGGTACACCGTTAGCAATATTAGAAGCGAGTGTGGCTGGTCTTCCTGTTATATCCACCCGTCATGCTGGGATTCCAGATGTGATTGTTCATGGTGAAACAGGATTACTTTGTGAAGAACAAGATGTGGCTACCATGGCACAGTATATGGCTGATGTTTTAGACGATATAGAAAAAGCCAAGCAAATGGGAGCCAACGGAAAGAAGCACATCCTAACGCATTATACGCTCGAAAGACATATCCATGTTTTAAATACCTTACTGGAAGCTGTAGCGACATAAACCCAAACGATATTGAAGACACCACTTATTTCCATTATTATTCCTGTTTACAATCGTGAGGCTTATATCAGTGACACCTTAGAAAGTGTGCTTCAGCAAACCTATACCGCTTGGGAATGTCTCGTTGTAGATGATGGAAGTACTGATAAGACGGTCAGTATTGTAGAGAGTTATGCGTCTCGACATGCCAATATCACCTTGTATCATCGTCCTATCACACGTCCCAAAGGTGGGAATGCTGCTAGAAATTATGGCTTTGAGAACTCTAAAGGCGATTATGTGATTTTTTTAGATTCCGATGATCAATTAATGGCTGAGGCCTTGGCAAATCGTCAAGCCTGTTTACAGCGTGATGCCTACGATTGCTGTATCCATCCAACCTTAGTTTTTAAGTCGCAACCCGGTGATTCCGACCTTTTATGGAATAGCCTACCTGAACGCATGTCGAATGAACAAGCGCTTGTACGATTTTTAAATACCGATATGCCTTGGCAAACCAATGGTGTGACCTGGTCGAGGTCCTTTTTTGAATCCTTCGGAATTTGGGATGAACGCTTAAAAGCGTGGCAAGATTGGGAGCTTCATTGTAGAGCGTTACTGGCAGCTCCAAACGTATGCATATCGGAAACCCCAGATAATTATTACCGTTATATGACCCAATCGGGTATTGCAAGTAAACACCAAAATTCAGAATATGCCGAAGCCGTGGAGCAAGCTATTAAGGGCATCGTACATCAACTACAACAACAACGCATTTCAGAACCCGTTCAAAAAGCCATGCGGAAATTGTTATTGAGACGATTCATAGCTTTTAATTTGCGACAAGGGCACTTATGGCGACCCGTCAGTTTATTTTTTGAGTCCGATTTAAAACCTTTTATAAGCGCCATAGACTATTTTAAATTCTATCTGTTATTTTTGCTGGGTAAGAGTACGAAACTAAGAACCTATTTGTTAAAAAATAGGTATCGAGAATTACTGAGTGACATGCATGCGCCATCCACTCATTTAAAAACCAAGCAATAGCCAATGGCATTAAAAAAAGGCGTTTCCATTACCTTGTGTACCTATAATGGTAAGCACTTGCTACCACCAACCTTAGAGCATTTGGCAAAACAAAAGCTAAGCATGCCTTGTGAGCTTATTTTGGTGGATAATGCCAGTACCGATGGAACCAAAGCTTTTGCCGATAACTGGTGGGATACTCATGGTAATGACAAGATCACTTACAGATCGTTGTCACAACCTATTCCTGGGAAATCCTATGCGCAAGATTTGGCTTATGAACACGCCAATTACGAGTGTTTGTTGATTTGTGATGATGATAATTGGTTGGATGCCGATTATGTGCAACGCGCTTATGATACCATGCAAACACATCCTGATATTGGTGCTATTGGTGGTTGTAGCGAAGCGGTTTTTGAAAAGGAAGCACCACCTTGGTTCGATACCTATGCTAATTTCTATGCCGTTGGTAAACAATCGCCTAATTCTGGAGATATCACGGAAAAGGAAGGCTATTTGTATGGAGCAGGTATGATGGTTCGAAAATCACATTGGTTAGAATTAAAAACCTTGGGTTTTGAACATCTTTTAAGCTGCAGAAAAGGGAACGCCTTGAGTTCTGGAGGTGATACCGAATATTGTTACGCTTTACGCTTGCTCGGCTATCGTATTTGGTATGATGATGAACTGAAATTCAAGCATTTTATGGCAAGCGGTCGCCTAAATTTGTCGTATTTGTCAAGACTCCGTAAGGCCATGGCCTACTCAAATTTTGTGATTCATACCTACAGGCTGGTATTACAAGGAAAATCACCTTCCAAATGGAAAACTATGCAACAGAAATTGAAACAGCAATTCCTAAAAAAAATGTATAAGTTAGGCTTTGGAAATTATAGAGAAAAGGAAGCCGCTAAGGCCTATTTCAGGGATTTTAAACTGGTGCTTTTTTCGCATCGCGAAAGAAGGCAGCATTATCAATTTATAAGATCTTGGGTGCCTAACGAAAAATTACAGGAATCTCATTTTTAGGCTATGACACAACCCTTAGTTTCTATTATTATTCCCACCTTCAATCGTGCGCATCTCGTACTTGAAACATTGGATAGTATGAAAGCACAAACTTATGAGCATTGGGAATGTTTGGTGGTTGATGATGGCAGTACGGATGCTACTTCGGAAGTCCTAAAGGCCTACACTGAAAAAGACAAGCGTTTTAAATATGTTCAAAGGTCTTCAGATCACTTGAAAGGCCCAAATGGCTGTAGAAATTTCGGTTTGAAGCAAAGTAAAGGTGCCTTTATCGCTTTTTGTGATGATGATGATTTTTGGTTGGAACACAAATTGGAAACACAAATGGCCATCTTCCATCAGCATCCTGAAATAGCCCTCGTGACTTGTAATTTTGAATATGTTGAAGCCGATGGTGAACGGACAGGTCGCGTGCAATCGCATAAGCGTTTAAATCACGGACAGGTTTTTGAAAATATGCTCCTAAAAAATAGAACGACGGCTATCACACCCATTCTAAAACGTGAGGTGTTTGACAAAGTTGGAAATTTTAATGAGTCTATTAGAATTTTTGAAGATTGGGAGTTTTATTTGCGCGTGAGTTATTACTATGAGTTTTATGCCTTGGATGATGTGTTAGCGCTAGTGAGAAGGCATCCAGAGAACACGTCAAATATTGTCACAACAGAGCCTTTTGAACAATACCAACGTTATAAAAAAGTGATACAGGCGCTGAAACTTTGGGGAAAAGAGCGCTTTTCAAAACAGGATTGGGTGACGATCCGAAACGCCGAAAAAAAACGCTATTTGAAATTGATGAGAAACCATTGTCCTGGATTTTGGAAAAAATGGCAATTGATGATCAAGATTGTAATCGCCAATCCCAGAGAAGGATTCTATTTTGTATCTTTATTTTTTAGATAGTTTTCTTAATACATGACCAAACAACCGACGCCTTGAACGACAAACTAACCACACAAAGTTACTGGGAATCCTATTATAAAAACAACCATGCCGATAAGGCGCATATTGAAGCGGTATGTTCTAGGTACGACATGTATTGGGAACAATTTATCACGCGAAAGGATAAGGAGCAAACCATTATTGAAATAGGTGGATTTCCCGGACGCTATTTAGGTTATTTGGCGCAACGTTACCAGTTGGTGCCTACCAGCTTGGATTACAATTCAGATTATACGCAATTGGAGGCAACTTTTAAGTTGATGGGAGTAGATACCTACCACATCCTACAAGAGGATTTTACGCAGTACCAACCGGAATCGACTTACGATTATGTGCTTTCCAATGGTTTTATTGAACATTTTGAGAATTTTGATAGCATTTTGGATCATCATGTGCCCTATATGAAAGATGATGCTAAATTATTGGTGATGATTCCAAACATGCGAGGCTATATCAAGTTCTATAAATACCTCGTAGATTATCAAAATCTAACCATTCACAATTTAAAATCGATGCGCTTAAAAGTCTTTAGAGATTTTGCGGAACGCAACGATTTAAAAATAAATTATCTCAGTTATTTTGGTGGGTTTCCATTTGGTGTTCATCAAAAACTGACGTTCATTCAGAAAGTCATTTATCAAATACATCGTCGCTTTTTTAAAAAGATTGGTAATGCCTATTTAGAAAAACATCCTTCACGTTTTTTCTCGTCATCAATAGTCGCTATTTTTGAAAAAAACTAATTATGTGCGGCTTATTAGGTGAATTTTGCTTTGCGTCTCATGCCATTACGTCTCATGCGCACTTTAAGAACCTCTTGGCGCTATCAAAGCATCGAGGGCCAGACGCTACGGAAATTGTAAGTGAGCCACAATACCAATTAGGATTTAACAGGTTGGCTATTTTAGATATATCTGAAAAAGGAAATCAACCGAAACGAAGTCCTTCCAGCCGTTATCACATGGTCTTTAATGGTGAAATTTACAACTACAAAGATTTAGAGGCCACTTATAATCTTCAAGCCTTACGATCTACATCAGATTCTGAAGTACTTGTGAGTTTACTGGATATATTAGGCGTTAAGGAAACCGTCGCTCAACTCAACGGGATGTTTGCCATTGCTATTTACGATACGGTGGACAACCGCGTTTATTTAGCGCGTGATTTTGCAGGAATCAAACCGTTGTTCTATGGGCTTTCTGAGTTTGGCTGTGTTGTTGCCTCTCAATTTGATCAAGTTTATAAGCACGAGTGGTTGGCATCGCAACTGGCGTTATGGCCAGAAGCTGTAAAGGACTACTTCGGGTTTGGCTATATGCAAGCTCCAAATACCATCTATAAAAATATCTATCAAGTCACACCTGGTGAACTTATAACCATCACTACTGATGGCACAAAAACCCATGAGCTCATCAAAGCGTATCCTCCCAGTCAAGTACAGGCGTCCTCTGGGTCAAAGGCTACAGTAGATGAGGTATTAACGTCGGTAATTAAACGGCAATTGGTAAGTGATGTGTCGGTCGCTACATTTTTAAGTGGTGGTATTGATAGTCCGTTAATTAGTGCTTTTGCGAAAGGCGAAAAGGATGACATCGAGGCCTTTACCTTAAAAGTAGATCATCCCAATTTAAACGAAAGCGACGTTGCTAAATCTTATGCAGATCATCTCGGTATCAAACAACACATCATTTCAGTAAAGGCTTCAGACCTGCTGAAGGAAGTGGAAGTTCATTTTCATGCGTATTCGGAACCTTTTGGTGATTATTCCAGTATTCCAACATATGTGATCACCAAGGAAGCCAAAAAATACCACACCGTCATGCTCTCAGGAGATGGTGGTGACGAATTATTCTTCGGGTATCCGAGAATGTTAGATGTTTTAGATAAGCGGCTGTGGTTTAAAATGCCATTGCTCATCCGAAAATCGCTCGCGAAAATCACAAATACTTTGGGTATTACAAAAACTTGGGCACCTTATTTTAAAAGTTTAGATGCGTTTATAATGAATAAACAAAGGCATGTGCCAGCGATGGTATTAGACAAGGCCTTTAAACATACAGAGCATTCTGATGCGATTAAAAAATTATACCGATTTAAAAATCACTCAAAACAGGAACTACTTTATGAATTGCGATATAACGAATTTTACGCGCATTTACAACGGGTGCTTGTGAAGGTAGATCGCGCCAGCATGAAACACAGTTTGGAAGTTCGTGTCCCATTTCTAGATAAGGCAAGTATTGACTATGCATGGCAATTGCCAGGTGTCTTAGAAAAGCCTTCAGATCTTAAAAAAGAACTCAAACAAGCCTTATCTCGTAAGGTACCAAAAAGCATTATCAATCAGAAAAAGATGGGATTCTCGGTGCCACTGTTAGAGTGGTTACACCATCAATTAAAAGACGACGTCATCCATCACACCTTGGAGCGTCCTTTTTATGGCAATGACATTTTTGACGAATCGTTTTTTAAGAACTTTGTAAGAGACTTTTATGCGAAAAAGCATGAAGACGTTTGGGGTGTTTGGCATTTGTATGCTTGGCAAAAGTGGCGTTCGATTCATGTGAATGACATGTAATTTCTTTCAGAAATAATAAGGTCATACTTTTAAATATTGCTATATTGAGCATCATTTTATGAAAACGATTCAAACAGCCATATTACCTACAGAACATCAATTTGTTAAGCTTCAAAAGGAACATCAAATGCATCTTGAAGCCATCTGTGTTTTTATAGCCACAGGGTTTTTTATGGATGATGATACTTACTGGAAAGATCAAAAATGTTTATCGCCTGGTCATATATACCACATGGATGATAACGGCTTTTTTGTAGACAAGAAGCCATGGTTTCATTGGAGTTACGAGCCAGAAGATAGCTCATTTGAAGACACTCTAGAAGCCTATATACAATTAATGACGTCAACTATCAAATCGCAAATAGGAGACAAGGATGTGATATTGCCTTTGTCTGGCGGATTGGATAGCCGGTCGCAAGCCTTGTTTTTAAAAGACTTGGATAATGAGGTTCACAGTTATAGCTATAGCTTTCAAGGTGGTTATCCAGAGCATAAGATCAGTAAACAAATTGCTGAGGTTTGTGGTTTTGGATTTCAATCTTTTACCATCCAGAAAGGGTATTTGTGGGATCAAATTTCTGAACTTTCAAAAATAAATCAGTGTTATTCGGAGTTTACGCATCCAAGACAAATGGCTGTTTTAAAAGCATTGAAACAGTATGAAGGCGTTTTTTCTTTAGGGCATTGGGGCGATGTTTTTTTTGATCGTGGTGCTCCAGAAGGGACGCAGCAGCATGATATTGTTCCGTTACTGTTTAAGAAAATGGTAAAAAAATCAGGATTAGAATTGGCTAATCAATTGTGGGACACTTGGGCATTGGATGGTGATTTTAAAAGCTATTTAATCTCGCGCATTGAAACGGCCTTATCAAAGATTCAAATTGATCATGTTAGTGCGAAGGTAAGGGCGTTTAAAACCACGCAATGGGCGCATCGATGGACCACCACCAACTTGAGTATTTTTAAGGCAGCCCATCCTATAACTCTACCATTCTATGATGATCAAGTTTGTCAATTTGTCTGTCGAACCCCAGAAACACATTTAGCCGATCGGAAATTACAGCTGGCACATTTGAAACAGCATAAAACCCTAGCTTCCATAACTTGGCATGAGAATAGGCCGTTCAACATTTTAAATTATCATAAGAATAGAAGCCCATATAATTTGCCTTTTAGAGTAAAAAGCAAGCTCAAAAGGAGCGTGAATGCCTGGTTAGGAAATCCGTTTATTCAGCGAAATTGGGAGCTGCAATTTTTGGGTAAGGATAACGAAGCCGAACTCAAACGTTTTATATTATCTGATGGTTTTAATGAATTAGTGCCCAAAGCGATTGTGGAAACGGCGCTTGAAAAATTCAAAACAGAGGATGCCGTTGCTTATTCCCATGCCTTGAGTATGTTATTGACATTATCCGTCTGGAATCAAAATAAAAACGCCTTTTAATTTATGACCTTATCTGTTGTTATTCCGGTTTATAATGGCGCTGAGTTTATTCAGAAATCCTACAATTCTATCATAGGTCAAAATGTGGATGATTTTGAAATTATTTATGTAGATAATAATTCTACGGATGATTCCGTCAAACATATTGAGACTTATGTGGCAAAGGATGAGCGCGTCAAGTTATATATTCAGAAAAAACAAGGAGCGGCACCTGCGAGAAATTTAGGTATTACAAAGGCCAAAGGTGATTATATTTATGTCTTTGACGTGGATGATGAAATTTATCCGAATGCCTTGAATACCATGATCAATGTCTTAGTGCAAAATGAGCGCTTGGATGCTGTTTTTGGAAGAATGGTCAAATCTGATGTAGGAATTGATAAAACTGAACAACCTGAAGACACGACAGGAAAGGTGATATTAAAGGAGAAGCCCTATTGGGGACATTTGTGGTTTTCAAGTTTGAAAACAGTAGTTGGACCACCAGGATTTTTGTATCGTAAACGTGTGTTTTCCAAAATTGGCATGTATAATGAAGCTATAAAGAATAATGAGGATACAGCCTTGGATATCAAATTGGGCATGACCTGTGACATTGCGTTCTTGGATATGTACGTGTACCTTTATTTCAAACATCCAGATTCTACAATAGAACAATCGAAGCGCAAAATGCCGAGAGCATTCATGATATGGCCAAGACTCATCCATGAACATGTGCCGTTTCATTTAGAACATCAGCATGATGAAACCTTCAAAAAGTTGTTGTTTAGTCAGTTGTTTCAAGCTATGGGTAAACAGTTGTATTACACCAAACCTTATAAGAAACGTCGCGCCTTACGCAATAAATTGATCGCTGAATTGCAGGGTATAAAATTACCCTTGGTCATCCGTTCCTACTTAAATATTTTGACGGTTTTACCATATTCCTATGTGATTAAGTTTTATGGTTATTATTTAGTACCTTATATTGTAAAAAAAATATAATTTTACTTACGGAGTTCCCAATATGATGAGGTACATCAAGCACATTTTTAGAAGAATTCTTATCAGTCAGCTATATCGTAAATATGTGGTTGGTAATCAACTCGTGGCAAAGGATATTGAGCGAACCATTACCATGAAAAATTGTACGGTTGGTTCTGATCTGCTGAAGGATCAATTCAAACACGTCATGTTGTATTATCCAGAATTTGCTTTTATATTTTTCTGGAGAGCGAATTTACCTCATTATAGATGGCGTTATTTGTTTACCAGAGATTTTCAGACGAAAATTTTTATGAGTACAAAAATTGGCGGTGGATTAATTTGTCACCATCCATTTGCAACGGTTATTAATGCAAAATCCATAGGAGAGAATTTTCAATTTAGAAACAGTCTCACCATTGGGAATAAACGAAATGACAATTCGTTATTGCCTACGATTGGAAGCCACGTAACGGTAGGTGCTAATGTTGTTATCATTGGAAATATCAACATTGGTGACCATGTGACCATTGGTGCAGGTTCTGTGGTTGTTAAAGACGTACCTTCTTATTCTGTGGTAGCAGGAAATCCAGCTAAAGTAATTCGAAATCTAGATCATGAATAAAAAGATTCGTGTGCTTTTTACGATTCCTAATTTTGATACGGCAGGCAGTGGCAAAGTCGTTTATGATCTTGCCAAGGGTTTAGATGCTTCCAAATTTGATGTGGAAATTGCCTGTGAAGCTGATACTGGCGAATTATTTAAAACCGTTCAGTCTTTGAATCTCCCGATTCATATTATAGAAACCAAAACAAATTACAGACCGTATTACAATCTGTTTTCACGTGTAAAAAAAATCTCGAGATTTTTTAAGGAACAGCAATATGATATCATACATTCATGGCAATGGAGTAGTGATTGGACGGAAGCATTGGCGGCCAAATTTGCGGGAGTTAAATGGATTTATACTAAAAAGGCCATGGGATTTGAAAGCCGACATTGGAAGATTAAAAGTCGGTTAGCAGATTATATCATCACTATTAATGATGAAATGCGTCATTATTTTCCAAATAAGCAGCAACAACAATTAATACCATTGGGATTAGATACCGATTATTATAGTCCGAGTGCTACATTCGCAGAAGTGAATCACACGCCGGAAACGTTTAAAATCATAACCGTGGCAAACCTTGTTCCGGTTAAAGGGATAGAGATCTTGATAAAGGCTCTAAACGACATAAACGACACCGATATTCAACTGGATGTGCTGGGTGATGATACCAATGAATATGCTGAAAAATTGAAAGCCTTAGTGCGAGAATTACAATTGGAGAAACAAGTACATTTTTTAGGAAAAAAAATAGACGTTAGGCCAGACATGGCTCATTCAGATCTTTATGTGATACCAACCTTAGATCAAGGGCGAAAAGAAGGCATGCCAATGGCCTTAGTGGAAGCCATGAGTATGGGTATCCCCTTATTAGGTTCTGATATTTCTGGGATCAACTATGTGCTTCGAGATTTTAAAGAGTTACTGTTTGAACCTGGTAATGTTCAGCAGCTTACAGAACGCATCCTTAGCATTCAAAAAATGACGCGTGAAAAAAGAGCGCAATTGGGAACATCACTACGTGATTATTGTGTCGCTCATTATACGGTGGAAGCCTTTGTTGAGGCACATGAATTATTATATCAGGAGTTAAAGAATTAATGGCAACATTTAATAAGCATATTGTTATTGTAGGCACCGCAAGAAGCGGTACCAGTTGGTTGAGTGAAACAATAGCCAGACAGCATCGCTACCGGATGCTTTTTGAGCCAGAGCAGGAAACCCGAACAAAACGCGGTTACTTACTATGTGACCAATGGATCGCGTCTCAAAAGGGTCGTGAAGAAGCACATACGTATTTGCAACGGGTTTTTGGCAATAAAGTGGATTGTGATTGGATTGCCCAAAATAGCAATCGGACTTTTAAGCGACACTTATGGCCGTTCCTGCCCAAAAAATTTATCATAAAGTTTGTTCGTGGTAATTTATTGGCGAAATACGTGAATGAACATTTTAAAATCCCTGTGATTCATTTGATTCGTAATCCGTATGATGTCATACAATCACAACAACGCGTGAAATTTCCTTGGCTGTATGATCTCGACCACTTTGTGTCGCAGCAGCAATTAGTCGCTCTAATTAAAGAGCAATTTAACTATGACATTACAAATTATAAATCACTGAAAGCGATAGAAATCCTTTGTTTACGCTGGTGTATTGAGAATGTCATCCCATTGGAGGTCTTAGAACCTTATAAAGAAAAGTCTGTAGTCATTAAATATGAAGAATTGATTGCAGATATTGATGCGTTTAAACAGCTATGTGATGAATTTGAATTAGAACCCATAAAGCATCTCGAACACTATTATAAAACACCATCATCGAAAACACATCCGCAAAGCAGCATCATGAGAAAAGAGGTATCGCATTTGAGTTTGACTAATTCTGAAATGTCTGCCATAAAGCATTTATTAGCTGTATTCAAAACCAACTTGTACCCATCCGATTATGTTCAGACATCTCGATGAAACTGTGAAACTAGGACTCTTAGATTATTTTGATGTTTAGCTAATAACTCAGTCTGTCGTTTCGGTAAAAAGACATGCACCTCATATCATAAAATATAATTAACTTGTTCCTCGAATTGTCCTAACCAAAATTATGCTATTTAATTCATTCGAATTTGCAATATTTCTACCCATTGTATTTGTTGTATACTGGTTTGTCTTAAAAGGGAAATTAGATTTTCAAAATGCCTTTATTGTCATTGCAAGTTATGTCTTCTACGCCTGGTGGGATTACAGATTTTTGCTGCTTATAATTTTAAGTACGCTGGTGGATTATGTTGTAGCGAAACAGCTCAAAAAAGCACAAAGCAAGGCTTTCCGACGGCAATTACTTATGATTAGTTTGGTATTTAATTTAGGGATGTTGGCCTTTTTTAAATACTTTAATTTTTTCATTGAAAGTTGGCTGGAGGCTTGGCAATCAGTTGGCATTCATATGGAAGCATCAACGCTTCACATTATTTTACCAGTAGGAATTTCATTTTATACTTTCCAAACCTTAAGTTATACGATTGATGTTTACAGGAAAAAAATAAGTCCTACAAGCAGTCTTATACAATTTGCTGCCTTCGTGTCATTCTTTCCACAGTTGGTGGCTGGACCCATAGAACGTGCATCACACTTATTACCGCAGTTTGCGATCAGGCGAAACTTCGATGCGAAATTTGCGCTAAGTGGTTTTTATTTGATTGTTTGGGGATTATTTAAAAAAGTGGTTATTGCCGATAATTGTGCCTTTTTTGTCAATCAGATTTTTGATGGTAGCGGTCATTTTTCGTCTATGGAATTATTACTAGGAGCAGTGTTGTTTGGATTTCAAATCTACGGGGATTTTTCAGGCTACAGTGATATCGCCATTGGTGTCTCTCGTTTGTTTGGCTTTTCATTGATGACCAATTTTTCGTTTCCATACTTTTCCAGAGACATTGCAGAATTTTGGCGACGTTGGCATATCTCGTTATCTACGTGGTTTCGAGATTATCTTTATATTCCTCTTGGTGGATCAAAGGGTTCGAAGCGTCAACAGCTTCGGAATGTCTTAATCGTTTTTTTAATCAGTGGATTTTGGCATGGTGCGAATTGGACCTTCATAATTTGGGGATTGATTCACGCACTTTTATTTTTACCCTTACTGTTGTTTCATGTGAATCGGAAGCATACGAATGAGACACACTTACAGATGAAGCAAATACCGCAAGTATTGGTCACTTTTATTCTTGTGACCTTGGCTTGGGTGTTTTTTAGAGCAGACACCGTGACTATAGCTTATAACTTCATCATGGAAATCTTAAGTTTTAATGGTACGTCGATAGCATTGTTTGTGAAGTCCTCGAAATCGCTATTGTTTAGTCTTATCATTCTGTTGAGCGTTTTGATTTTGCTATTATTTGAACTTAGAGCCGTTCAAAATAATAAGAAAGAAGTAACTTTATCAACCTGGAGTGCCATAAGTATTTGTCTATTAATTTGTTTTATGGGTGTGTTTAAAAACCCGTCAGATTTTATATACTTTCAGTTTTAAATATGAATACGTTTTTGAAAAGAATAAGCTTAATCATCTTATCGTTTGTGATATTAGCAGCGATGATTTCTGCTGGATGCTTATATGCTTTGAGGCAATCCTCTTTTTATAAACCGTCTTATCTCGTGAATGAAGTGGTTGCAGACGATTTTGATTATATCATCATTGGTGCAAGTACAGGTCTGACAACATTGAATACGAAGGTGATCGATTCGGTTCTTGGTGTCAACGGTGTTAATTTATCTATTGATGATACCGCCATTGCGAGTCAATACCTCATGCTGCAACATTTTTTAGCTGAAGGAAAAACTACGAAGTACTGTGTGTTGGCTCCCAATCCCATGGGTTATGATATCGCAAAAGATGACCTAAGTGATAACGATTATCGGTTTATGCCTTATGTAAATCGGGATTATGTTTCAAGGTATTATCAATCCTTTTCTGGAATGGAAGCTAATCTATCATATACATCAAAATGGTTGCCTATGTTAGGTGTTGGGTATTATAATGCGGAATTGTTTTACCCATCCATTGTCAGTTTAATATCTCCAGAAAAGCATAACCGCTTTGATACTCAGGGAAATTACACCTATCCAAAAGTGCAAAGACAAGACCAAAAGGTGGAAAAGCGAACGGATACCCATTTGAAATTCAAAAACAATTACTTGGAAAAAATTCAGGAGTTATGTAGAAAAAATAATATCGAACTCATTTGTTATGTGTCGCCAATGTTGCATAGAAATATTTTGGTTGATAACCCAGACTATAAAGTCATTAATCATAGTCATCTCATCCAAACAAACGCACTATTTTATGATGAATTACATGTTAATTCTGAAGGGCGAGAAACCACTAGCAAACAATTTGCCCAAGACTTAATACAACTTGCTAGCAACAGCCAATGATGAAACCCTTGAAAATAGCCATTTATTCTGGAGATATTCCAAGTACGACGTTTATAGAGCGTCTCATCCGTGGGCTGTCTCAGCACAAGCATGTCGTTCATCTTTTTGGCTTTAAGAAAAAGACGGTCACATATCAAGGTGCTGTACGTGTTCACGCCTATAGAAATAGGCGAGTTTTTAAAGTGGCCTACTTGGTCAAATACCTGTTATTATTGACACTTTTTAAATTTAAGGACAAGAAAAAATTAGATACTATTCTTAAAAAAGATAATAGGTATACCTTACAGAATCTGGTTAAATATTATCCAGTTATTTGGCACCACCCAGATGTTTTTCATTTGCAATGGGCCAAAGGAATTAACGATTGGGTCTGGGTGAAAGCGTTTGATATGAAACTAGTCTTAAGCCTGAGAGGGGCACACATCAATTACTCTCCTATAGCCGATCAAGCGTTGGCAGCAACCTATAGAGCTTGCTTTCCTAAAGTTGACGCGTTTCATGCCGTTTCTAAAGCTATTGCTAAAGAAGCAGAAAAATATGGTGCAGATAAAGAAAAAATTACGGTGATTTATAGCGGTTTAAATTTAGTAGCACCTCAGGTGAATAATACTTCCAATGACAAAGATTGCTTACATATCATTTCAATTGGCAGGCCACATTGGAAGAAAGGTTATGTTTATGCTTTGGACGCTTGCAGCTTACTAAATCGCAGTCATCTCAACTACCAGTACAAGATTATTGGTGGCGCACATGATATTGAATTGGCCTATCAAATACATGATTTGAACCTTAGTAAACAGGTAAGTCTTATGGATCAACTGCCTTTTTCTGAAGTAAAGAAAGCGATTCAACAAGCAGATGTCTTATTGCTTCCAAGCGTTGAGGAAGGTATTGCTAATGTTGTTTTAGAAGCTCTAGCCTTAAAAACCTTGGTGTTGTCGACCAACTGTGGAGGCATGGCAGAAGTGATTAAGGATGGTGTTAATGGATGTTTAGTGCCCATTCGTGATCCTGAGGCCATCGCAGCTAAAATTTTAGACATTCAAAACATGTCTGAAGAACGCAAACAAGAGATGATTGATTTGGGGCATCAAACCGTTTTGGAACAACATAATGAATCGCAATTGATAGCAGATATGCAAGCACTTTATCAAAGTTTATTCTAATGGAATGGAAGAAGCATGAATAAAAAAATAACAGTCGGACTTGTTTTATACACGGTTCCTAAGTATTCTGAAACCTTTTTTAGAAATAAAATTATGGGTTTACAGGAGAATGGTTTCGACGTTGTGCTATTTGTGTTATACCATGAAAAAAATGATGGGGACATACCTTGTGATGTCATTTACGCTAAAAACTTCGGAAGTGGGATTTTTAAAACCCTAGTAAACACATTGGGTGAGTTTTCGAAAGCCATTTTCTTAAACCCCAAACGCAGTTACAGACTTTATCAACTTGATAAAAGGGATGGGATTTCTTTAAAAAGGCGACTCAAGCACCTTGTGTTAAGTCAGTTTTTATTTCAGAAACACGTCGATTGGTTACATTTTGGTTTCGGTATGCTAGCCACAGAACGAGAGAATGTGGCTGAGGCCATGCAAGCTAAAATGGCGGTTAGTTTTAGAGGGTTTGACTTGTATTTATCGCCTTTGGTGCACAAGGGTTGTTACGACATACTTTTTCAAAAAGCAGTGAAATACCATGTGCTTTCTGAAGAAATGAAAACCACCTTACTCGACCATCACATTAGACAAGACCAGATAGAGGTGATAACACCTGCCATTGATGTTAATTTTTTTAAGTCGGATGAAAAACGCAGGCATACAAAGAGGTTAGAATTGGTGACCGTTTCTCGATTGCATTGGAAAAAAGGCTTGGAATATACGATAGAGGCCTTATCCCATTTAAAAGAGGCAGGTGTTGATTTTCAGTATACGATTATTGGCACTGGAATTGAAAAAGAACGATTAGTTTTCGCAGCGCATCAATTAGGTGTTTTAGAATATGTCACTTTTACAGGTAAATTGTCACATGAAGCGGTGAAGCGTCATTTGTCACAAGCAGATATGTATCTACAATACAGCATTCAAGAGGGCTTTTGTAATGCCGTATTGGAAGCCCAGGCAATGGGGCTTTTATGTTTGGTGTCTAATGCCGAAGGATTGAGTGAAAATGTCATACATGAAGAGACAGGTTGGGTTATTGAGAAGCGACAACCAGCACTGTTAGCGGCCAAAATTATTGAGGTACAACAGATGACAGAAGAAGAGAAACAACAAATAAGAACTCGTGCAATGCAACGTGTCAATCAAGAGTTTAATCTGGATCAACAGCATCAGAAGTTTGTTAACTTTTACAGATAGGAATATGCCGTTAAGCTAGTAATGATTAATATTGTAACATTCACAAAAATTAGTTGCTGACCCAATGCGTTTAAAGAAAGTACTCAAAAAATTGTTGCACAGACTGAACCCAACAGATGGTGTCTATGTTAATAAGGTACTCTGTGGTGTACCACTTCGCTTGCTCGAAGGAACCTTACGAGAAAAAGAAGATCAAGATGATGCATGGTGGTTTCATTTATGTAAAGATCATTCAGTCATATATGATATTGGTTGTAATACAGGCTATACAGCACTATTAGCATTGATACAGGACCCTGATAAACAAATGATTTTGGTAGACCCAAATCCTATGGCTCTCAAAAATGCGGCACAAAATATTATCATAAACCTTCTTGGCAATCGTGTGAATTATGTGTCTGCTTTTGTTGGCAATTCTACAAATTCAACGGTCAAATTTTATACGGTTGGTGCTGGTGAAGCTGGAAGTATGTATGCTTCTCATGCCGTAACTGCGGCTTCCAGAAATTCATTTTTAGAAGTTAAGACCGTCACCTTAGATGATTTATTTTCACAGAATCATGTGTTGCCTGACCTTGTAAAGATTGATGTTGAAGGCGCCGAGACCATGGTCATGGAAGGCGCACGATTATTAGCTAAAAAATCACAATGCGCCTTTTTTGTAGAAATGCATCATGAGCAAGATTTGTCGATGGAAGATGCGACACAACTTATTATCAATTGGTGCAACGAAGAGAACTACAACGTTTGGTATCTTAAAACTGGTGAAAAAATTACTGCTTCCGAAGTCACAAAAAATCGAGGTAAATGTCACCTGCTATTATTACCAAAATCACGACCTTATCCAGAATATTTAAAAGGCATTGATCAGAACGCAGCACTACCAAAAACCATTTGATGTTATTCTGTTTACTCAAATATTTGCAACCAACACATTATTTTCAGTTATACCGAAAAACTGAGGCATCGGTATTTCCAGTAGTAGAAGCGCTTCCGGCTGAAATTTTGGGTAAATTAAAGGAAGATAAGGATTATCAAACCGACTTAGCCATTGCATATGATTTATCTTGGCAAGCGATTCAAAGTGGTTATATTGGAGATGCACCAACCTATCAGGATTTTACTAAATTGCCACTTCGAGATAATTACCGTTTTCTTCGGAAGAATTTTCATCATGCTTGGGTGTTTTATGTGTTGATGATGCGGTTGATAACCTTGCATAACCCTTTTAAAGAAGTAAGCGCTTGGTTTCAAACGAGAAACGTTTCACGAGTCCCTATTTCATCTAAAAAATTCTATGATAAGGCTTATGAGGCGTTTCAGTCAGAATTACTTTTAGAAGCGCCCAAAATCAGCGTGGTTATTCCGACATTAAACCGTTACGACTATTTAAAAGCTATTTTAAATAATTTAGAGCAACAGGATTATACGAATTTTGACGTCATAGTAGTTGATCAATCAGAGCCATTTGATGCCTCTTTTTACGATGACTTTCAACTTGATATTCAATTAATTAGGCAGGAAGAGAAGGCGCTGTGGTTAGCGAGAAATACTGCTATTCAAAATGCTCAGAGTGAATGGATTGCGCTTTCGGAAGACGATGTATTGATAGCGCCTAATTGGTTGTCGTCGCATTTAAAATGTATCGATTTTTTTAAAGCTCAAGTTTCAGCAGGTGTTTTCTATCCTGAAGGTGCACAAATACCTTTAGAGCGTTCGTTTTTTGCGAGATCCACGCAGTTTGCAACCGGTAATGCCATGTTGCACAAATCCGTTTTTAAAAAAACAGGTTTGTTTGATAGGCAATTTGAAAAACAAAGAATGGGAGATGGCGAGTTTGGCATGCGAGTGTACCTGAATAACATTAAAAGTATCTCTAATCCATTGGCATCATGTGTTGATGTCAAGGCAGGTTCTGGAGGCTTACGTGAAATGGGGAGTTGGGATGCTTTTAGGCCTTCCAACTTTTTTTCGCCCAGACCTGTTCCTAGTGTTCTCTATTTTTACAGACGCTATTTTGGGAACAAGTCAGCAAAATTAGCATTATTACGAACAGTCCCGTTATCTGTGTTTCCCTATCAGTTCAAAAAAAATAAGCCGCTTCAATTATTGGGAGTCTTAGTAACGGTATTGATATTACCATTGGTTCTTTATCAAGTTTTGAGGTCTTGGCATATAGCGAGTGCTAAAATTCAAGAAGGACCTTTAATCAAATCTTTGGAGTGAAAAGCAATCAAAAACATATGCTCATTGTAGCTTCAGAATTTCCTCCGCAGCCAGGCGGTATCGGAAATCATGCCTATAATTTGGCACGTTATCTTCATGGGTTGAACTACCTTGTTGTTGTCATTACTGATCAACGCTCAAAAAATGGTCACGAAGAATTTCAATTTGACCAAAACCAAGCGTTTAGAGTGGTTCGTATAAAACGACGCTCTTTTCGTCCTATCATGTATGTCAACCGTCTATTAAAAACATACCAAGGATTAAAACATACAGACGTCGTTATTGCAACAGGTAAATTTTCTCTATGGAATGTGGCCATATTACAATATTTTAGTTCTGTAAAAACACTCGCAGTGATCCATGGAAGTGAAGTGAATTTTAAATCTGTTTTTCTAAGGAAATCCATAGATTGGTCTCTGAAAAAAATGCATGACATTGTTGCCGTTTCTAATTATACTAAAGCATTGGTGTCTCATTTGGAAAAGGATGTAAAGGTGATACCAAACGGCATAGATTTATCTGATTGGAACGAAAACCAATTATCTAATATATCTATAAGTGGCCAACCAGTTCTCACAACCGTTGGGCGTGTTAGTTCAAGGAAAGGTCAGGCCAACGTGATTAATCACCTTCCAATACTGATTAAAACATTTCCTGAATTGCATTATCACTGTATCGGAATACCCTCTGAGGCTCGTAGTTTTATGAATTTGGCGCAGTCCTTAAATGTGGAATCTCATGTGACATTCCACGGCGAAGTAAGCCAGAAAGTACTGCAGCAAATGGTAAAGGCATCTGATGTGTTTTTAATGCTAAGTTCGGAAACGAGCACTGGCGATGTGGAAGGATTTGGAATTGCCGTCTTGGAGGCGAATGCTTTGGGAGTACCTGCTATTGGATCTAAAAATTGTGGCATTGAAGATGCGATTAATGAGGGGCAATCTGGGGAATTAGTAACTTACGATAATAGTACAGAAGTTTTAAAAGCCTTAGAGCAAATACTCTCTAATAGATCTCACTACAGTGCAAAAGCGAGACAATGGGCTGCCGAACATGATTGGTCAATGATTATAAAGCAGTATGATAATTTAATAGCATGAGCAAACTAACCATCATATCTCATACAGAGCATTACCTCACAGACGACGGTCAAATTGTTGGATTAGGATCTACGGTGACCGAGATTAATCATTTGCTTGATATTTTTGATGAGATCATTCATGTGGCGATGTTGCATAAAGTTCCTGCACCTCCTAGTGCATTACCGTATACATCTGATAGAGTGAAACTTTTGGAGCTTCCAGCCTTAGGTGGCACGAAAGCTAAAGATAAGTTTCGTTTGGTACTAAACGCTCCGAAAGTGCTGAAAACTGTTAGAAAGGCTTTAAAGCACACCGATTATTTTCAGTTTAGAGCTCCCACGGGAATTGGCGTTTATGTGATTCCATATTTAATTTTTTGTTGCTCCAAACAAGGCTGGTTTAAATACGCTGGAAATTGGAAACAGGAAAAGGCACCGCTAGCATATCGCTTTCAGCGTTGGCTATTGAAAACACAAAAGCGTCCTGTGACTATTAATGGTCAATGGCCAGATCAACCAACCCATTGTTTGACATTTGAGAATCCGTGTTTGACACTTAAAGAAGTAGCCGAAGGTGACAGCATACGTCTTCAAAAGCGTCATAACTTATCTCAGATGAATATGTGTTTCGTTGGAAGACTAGAGATAGAGAAAGGAATTGCTTTAATGATTGAATCATTATTGCAATTAAGTCCTGAAGAGCAATCCCGTATAAATGATATTCATATTGTGGGAGATGGCATTTTTCGTGAAGCCTGCATGACTATGGTAAAAAACAGCACATTAAATTTTATTTTTCACGGTCATATTAGTAGAGAAGTGGTACATGATATCTATAAGAAGTGCCATGCTATTATATTACCATCAGCGTCTGAAGGCTTTCCAAAGGTAGTCTCTGAAGCTATGAATTATGGCTGTTTACCAATTGTTTCAAATATCTCTGCTATGGCACATTATATTAAAGATGGCGAGAATGGCTTTTTGTTCTTTCCTATTACAAAAGCGGAGCTTATGGTTAAGATAAAAAAAATGTTAAATTTGTCTGATACCCAATATGCTAACATGATTTCCACCCAAAATCTGGAACAGTATAAATTTACCTACTCGTATTATAATAAGCGCATTAATGAGGAATTGATCCAGCATACTTAGTTGTTATTCTCTTTATTTAAGAGGGAATAATTGCTTTAAATATTGGTTTTGAGTCCTTTATTTAATAAAAAAAGTTTAATAGGTCTAAAAAAAAAATTACATTTAGCACTTGCTATTAATTTAATCGTTTTAAATGATTTTAAAAAAGATATCCTGGTTTTTTAAACGTCATCCATTTCTATATATAGCACGGTTTAAATTACTGTCTAAAAACTCTAGTATTGAAGATATTCAAAACTATTCTTATAATAGAGTTAATAGAAAGACAGACATACCAGCATATTATAAAACGGTGAATAGCCAGATATTTGAAGATTGTGATTTTAATTCTGACCTCGAACTTATTAAACATTTAAGTAGATGGTTGCAGAATCACATTAAAGGCGGTAGAGGTCTCAGTGAATCCAGCACAGAAGCACTAAAGATTATGTTGTCTGGAGAAGGTGGTGTTTGTAGCGATATGGCGCAAGTATTTAATAATTTTTGTGTTTTAAATAATATCGAGGTTAGAGAATGGGGAAATACTAGGGCACCTTTCGATAAATCTTATGGCGGCCATTCATTTAATGAGGTATTTGTAAAAGAACTCAATAAATGGGTGTTAATAGACGTCTCTAACGGTATTCTTTTTTACAACGGCAAGGATGAACCGTTATCTGTAGTGGAATTATATCAATTAAATAGAAAAAACCATCCTATTTCATACAAGTCCTTCAATCACGAAAAGGAGACCAATAAAAAGAATATTAAAAAAAATTACTTAAATCCAGAGAATGTACCGTTTCTCATTTGTAATTACTCAAACAAAACTTACGATTACTATTTGAACCGAACGCCTCCAAGAACACCGATCTTTGTTGTTCATTTTATGCTATATCTTCTCGGAAAAAGTTATCATTATCGCTTCCCCTTGGATGATTATCGAAAAATTTTTTGATATTTGAGGGTTGAAATGACAAAGTTATTCAATGTAATACAGAATACTTTTATTGAGACGTTAACGTTCCATAAACCAAACTAAGTTCTTGAAAACAAACCTTACTTATATCACTGCCGTTGTTTTTCACATAGGTATTGGGGCGCTTATTTATTTTAATGAAAGCCTTTCAAAGGTTTATTTTTTTTCAGCATTACTCTATTTCCTATATAAAATTGTGTTGTCACCGAATGAGTTGAAAAGCTTTGAAGTTCTCAAAGCTTGCGCTTATTTTGTTGGAGCTGAAATATTACTGCGGATGACCAGAGGTTCTATTTCCTATGAGGCTGGTAAGTATTTGGTGATATTATTTATGATTATGGGCATGTTTTATAAAGGGATATCAGGTAGAGGTTATCCGTATTTTATGTATCTCATGTTGCTGATACCCTCTATTTTTGTGGCCTCAACGACCCTCAGTTTTGATGCCAATTTTAGAACCAATATAGCTTTTGTGTTAAGTGGTCCCGTATGCCTGGGAGTGGCAGCTTTGTTTTGTTATGAACGGCGGATCACAATGAAGCAGCTTCATAGGATACTGCTGTACATATTGTTACCTATTGTTGCGAATACGGTTTATATTTTTCTTTATAATCCTAGTGTTAGAGATGTACTATCTGGAACAGGATCTAATAGAGCCGCCTCTGGTGGTTGGGGAGCCAATCAGGTTTCTACTATTTTGGGATTGGGAATGTTTCTTGTAGCAGTGAGGTTGTTTACGAAATCGACGAGTTTAGGATTAAAAATTGTTAATATCATTATTCTTTGCGGTATATCATTCCGAGCTATTGTGACGTTCAGTCGAGGAGGAGTCATTACCGCGCTTCTTACAATAGTTGCCTTTGTGTTGATCTATTTTTCTGTAATTTCTAAAAGAAAAAAAAATCAGGTCCTCATTTTGTCAATGGTATTTGCCTTCAGTATGCTTATGACTTGGGTGATCAGTTCAAATCAAACCGATGGTTATATTGATTTACGATATGCTAATAAAGATCATTTAGGCAAGCAAAAAGAAGATATTACAACGGGTCGATCCGAATTGTTACAAGAAGAATTAGAAGGGTTTATTTCCAATCCCTTTTTTGGTATTGGATCGAGTCGTGCGAAAGATCAGCGTATTGAAGATGAAGGGCAAGGTGTCGTGTCTCATAGCGAGTTTGGAAGAACTCTAGCTGAACATGGGATGTTAGGTGTTATCATTTTAATTATTTTAATTTTCAAACCACTCGAATTACGATCCTTTAACAAACGGAACTATTTTTTCTATGCATTTTTAACCTTTTGGTTTCTAACTATAAATCACTCATCCATGCGTTTAGCTGCACCAGCTTTTATATATGCATTGTGTCTTTTGAATGTCGTTAATGAAAAACATCCTTTACATAGGAAACAACTTAAAGAACCGCAAGTCTAATCCATCTGGAATACAAGTCTTGGGTCCTTTATTGGAAAAGGAAGGCTATTCGGTACGCTATGCTTCTTCAAGAACCAATAAGCTGAGACGGTTAATTGACATGGTCTTCTCATGTGTCATTCATGCTAAATCAACCGATGCTGTTCTGATTGATACTTATAGCACTCAAAACTTCTATTACGCTTGGATAATCGGTCACTTATGCCAGTATCTAAAATTACCGTATATCACGATTTTACATGGAGGTAATTTACCAACCCGATTACAATCGCATCCAAAAAAGTCTCGGTCACTTTTTGAAAATGCGCATTTTAATGTGGCGCCTTCCTTGTATATAAAACGTGCTTTTGAGGATTTCGGTATTGATAATCTCATACATATTCCCAACACTATTGAAATTAAGAAGTACCCTTTTGAACAAAAGGCGTATGTGGTGCCAAAATTGTTGTGGGTTCGGTCCTTTTCAAAAATCTATAATCCCAGTATGGCTGTCAAAGTTCTTAATCAGCTTAAAAAGACTTATAAAAATGCAGAACTTTGTATGGTTGGACCGGATAGTGATGGAAGTCTCAAGGAGGTGATGGCGTTGGCTGAGACTCTCAAATTAAGTGTAAAATTTACAGGTAAATTGTCGAAAGAGGATTGGGTGGCATTATCAAAAGATTACAATGTATTTTTAAATACCACCAATTTTGATAACATGCCATTATCAGTAGTAGAGGCTATGGCTTTGGGCTTTCCAATAGTTTCAACTAATGTCGGTGGCATCCCTTATTTAATAGAAGATCAGCAAACCGGACTTCTTGTAGAACCTGAAAATGTTGAAGGAATGACGAATGCCATCTTAGGTGTCCTGCAAAATTCCGAAAGCCGTCAAGCGATGATCAGTGCAGCCCGAAATCAGGCAGAAAAATTAGATTGGAAACATATAAAACCCTTATGGATACATATCTTAAACCATGATTTTTCTTAAAAAATGATATAACTTATTATATTTACACAAGATCCCGAACAAGCCAATGAGCCTTAAAAAAGATATTCATTTCGAAATTTCTGAACGTAAGATTCTTTTGAGAATCATGGATATCTGTGTCGTTTTTTTAGGACTGTATATTCTTCAAACGACTCTAGATTACGACTACCTCACCATTGAACGTGATAATGCTAGTCCATTGATTGTTTTGGCCTTTTATATGACCGTTTTTGGTACTATTTTTGAAATTTACGATTTGCAAAAATCCAGTAAATTGGATGTGACCTTTAGAAATATTGTATTAACAGCCTCTACTACGGTCTTATTTTACTTGTTAACCCCTGTGTTAACGCCTTTTCTTCCAGAACAACGACTACAGATTCTATATTTTTATTTGGTGTTTATAGTCATGATCTTTTTTTGGAGATGGGCCTATATTGCATTTATATCTACACCTAGATTTTATAAGAAAGTACTATTGGTAGGTGAAATATCCAATATCGAGAATATCATTAAACCACTGAATCAATCGGATCCTAATTATAAGATAGTAGGATTTATCAACTCAGAACCAGAAGTAGATTCACCGATTAAATTTAGAGGGTTAAGAGAATTCGAGCCTTCAAAGTTATTAGATGTCATTAGAGAGGAAAAGATTTCAGAAATCTTAGTAGCTAGTTATAATTCTGAAACGATAACACCAGAAATTTATCACGACCTTATCGCATTATTAGATAAAGGTTTTACGATTCGTGAGTATACTCAAGTATTCGAGGAAATCACGTATAGAGTTCCTATTCAATTCGTAGGAAAGGATTTTTACAAATATTTTCCATTTAGTAGAAGCAATCAGAACACCTTGTATCTAACCTTCCAAAGAGGTTTTGATATCATTTTTTCTATTCTTGGTTTAATCATAGGTGTCTGCCTATTACCGTTGATAATACTCGGAAATGCCATAGCCAATAAAGGACCTATTTTCTATTTTCAGGAGCGCGTTGGACAAAACGGCAAACTTTTTCAGATTGTAAAATTAAGAAGTATGGTGGTGAACGCTGAAGAGGGTGGTGCAAAATGGGCACAGAAGAATGACACCAGAATCACCAAATTCGGGATGTTTTTAAGACGGTCAAGAATTGATGAATTTCCGCAGTTTATTAATGTCTTACGTGGTGATATGAGTATTATTGGTCCGCGTCCCGAACGGCCATTTTTTGTAAATGAATTGTCTAGAATTATTCCGTTTTATGAAACCCGACATATCGTAAAACCTGGATTGACTGGTTGGGCGCAAGTCAATACAAGATATGGTTCTTCAGTTGATGATAGTCTTACCAAATTGCAATACGACTTGTACTATATCAAGCACAGAAGTGTTTTTCTAGATATCAATATTGTTGTAAAAACCTTAAGTACAATTTTGTATTATAGAGGTCAATAAGCACTTAAAGTGTGGTTCTCGGTCTTCTGAAGAATCCTATTAAGAAAATAAAGATCAAAATAAAAAAACTGATTCTAGCGATATAATCGCCAGCTAAAACATAAAAAGTCATTTGCTCGTTTGTAGTAAGTTGACCAGAAAGCGCGCCTTTTTCGTTGTATGCTAATTGATCTGTAATTTCCCCTTTCGCATTAATTATTGCCGAAATTCCGGTGTTAGCACTCCTCACAATATCGCGCCTTGTTTCAACCGCTCTCAATTTTGCATAACTTAAATGCTGTTTGTGACCTTGTGTTTCATTCCACCAAGCGTCATTGGTGACAATCGCTAAAAAATTCGCACCGTTTCTCACATAACCAGTAACAAATTCACCATAAACAGATTCGTAACAAATAATAGGAGCTGCCTGAAATTCTTCGTTAGATGACGAAAACACGCTCCGATAATCTTGTGTGGTTTTCATTGCAATGGTACCACCAAGGTCAATCATGGCATCACCTATAATGGGTTTGAGAATGCTTTGGTAAGGAAAGTTCTCAACACCTACAACTAATTTAGATTTGTTGTACTGCGGTATGCTATCTAAGGTATTGATGAGTATGGCCGAATTGTAATCGTCGTACCAAGTGTCTGGTCTGAATTTATAGGTATTCGTTTCTTTTCTTATCCTAGATTTGTCGTGAAACCAATCTATAAACGATATGCCTGCTATAATATTGACATTAGAATGTTCTCGAGCATAGCTTTGCAATCGGTGTTTTAACAGCGAATTATCAAATTGATTTAAAGGCGTGCTTTCTGCAAAAAACGTTTCCGGAGCAATAATAAAATCTGTGGAATCCGTAATCTTTGCATTCGATAGTTCTTTAAATAATTCCAAAAATTTAATATTCGTCATATTATATTTTTCAGAATAGGGATCAATATTTGGTTGTAAGGCAATCACATTCACCGTTTTGCCGTCGTGTTTGTAGGTCTTTAAAATCACGAAAGACACAATAATTGGGATAAGCAGGCAGCCGGCAGTTGTGAAAATTATAGGCTTTAATTTAGAACGATCCTTACGATATAATAAAAGGCCTTTAAAAAGAACAACATTGAGAATCCATACCCACAAGGTGCCTCCAAAAGTACCTGTGTATTCATACCATTGCACCCAATTTGTATATTCAGAAAAGCCATTGCCTAGGTTGAGCCATGGCCAAGAAAATTCCCATAACAAATGAAGCTTTTCAAAACTAATCCATAAGGTCACTAAAAATAGCAAGGCTCTGTTTTGTGTCTGTCGTTTAGCATATTTGTGATAAAATAATATCAATAATGCCATCAAACCTGTGTTGACAAATACGGCAAAACTAGCTCCAAATAAACTAGCATGTCGCAACCAACTTGTGGTTGTGACATTCCAAACGAAAAAAGCAAGATATGCCAGTCCGAACACACGGAGTCCTTGCCTTTTGAGTTCGGATGTTCTCAATTGTTTTTCAGCGAATAACAGTGGGACAAACCCGAAGAACAAGAACATTGGAAACCCGTAAGTTGGCCATCCAATTGCCAATAATATTCCGGTAAGTAAGGCTAGTAATATGTTCTTCACTATCTAAAGATACTAAAATCGACTTTTAACGAAAAGACGTTGGAATACAAAGCAGCACTTTGGTCACCAATATCTGTAAAGGCATAATCAATTTGAATGCCTCTGTATTTAAATCCTAAACCAAGGCTTGGTTGAAATGTGAGGTCTTCAGAATTGTCGAGTTGTAATTCATTTTGAAAGTTTCCAACGCCACCTCTCAGAAATACTAAGTCGGTATAACCGAACTCAAATCCCAAAGCAGGATTTACACTGGCAAAAGAGGTGGAGATGATATCATTATTTTGTTCAAAACGCAGATTTAAGTCGAAAGATGCTAACAAGGAATAATCGTAATGAAAAATAAATTTTTTGGACATGCCAATTTGAAGCTTCGGAATTGTGAGTTCCGTACTTTCAGGGACGGTTTGATTTTGACCTTCTATAGCATTTTGGATATCGGCAAGTTTATCTTCGTCGAAAGACCAAGCATTGAAAGTCGTCGTGATATCACGCGCCATCACACCAAATTTCCAATTGTTTTTGGATTCAAATTGAATACCAGCATCCAATCCAAATCCCCAAGAATTGGCAAAATCACCGATAATTCGACGTACAACTTTAGCATTAACACCATAACTAAAACCGTCCAAAGCTAACTTTCGAGCATATGAAAACGTGAGTGCGTAATCGGCTGTAGAGAATAAACTGATACGGTCGTAATTGATGTTGCCTTGATCATCAATGAGCTGTGTGGTGTCAAGGATGTCATCAACTCCGAATCGAATTAAGGATAAGCCAACAGTGCTTCTGTCATCTAATGGTTTAGCGAAAGCGATATAATTGTAATTAGCAATATTGGCAAAATAACTTGAATGTAATAAGGCTAGTTGATTGTCTTCTAAGTGTACCAATCCAGCTGGATTCCAATAACCCGAATTCACGTCTGCAGTATGTGAGACCACACTATTGCTCATACCGAGTGCTGCTGCATCCACACCTATATTCAAAAATTCATTAGAATATTTGGTTTGAGCAGAACAAAAAAAAGTCATCAAAGTCGAAACAATGAATATATATTTTTTCAATAGCAAAAATTTTTACAAAGATGCACAATATTTTTCACCTATTAAACTTCAAAAGAGGGTAGATATTGTATGAGACTTGCATTAGTCGTAAATAGTTTCCTATTTTTACAGAAATCTTTCAAATGGCTATAAAAAAATTCATTCCTAATTTTGTAACACTCCTGAATTTGCTCTGCGGAAGTATAGCCGCCATCTTTGCTGTTCATAATAATTTTATATACGCAGCTATCTTTGTGTTTCTAGGAATATTTTTTGATTTTTTTGATGGCTTGTTGGCCAGAAAATTACATGTACAAAGTGAATTAGGTGTGCAATTAGATTCTTTGGCAGACATGGTGACGAGTGGATTGGTGCCCGGAATTGTGATGTACAAATTGCTGTTACTCAGTAGTGATGCACCGGAAATTGCCACCGTTGAAGAATGGAATGCGCCGTTAGATCATTACATTCCAATCGTGGCTTTTGTAGGACTCTTTATCACATTAGCCTCTGGCTACCGATTGGCAAAATTTAATATTGATGATGAACAACAAACGTATTTCAAAGGGCTACCAACACCTGCGAATGCCTTACTCATCATGTCATTACCTTTAATTATTGAATTTCAGCATCAAAACTGGGTGACTGCAATAATTCTCAATCAGTGGTTTCTGATCTTTTTGACTTGCCTTAGTTGCTATTTATTAAATTCAAACATTAAATTATTGGCACTCAAATTCAAGGATTTTAGTTTCAATAAGAATAAATACAGGTATATTTTGCTGGCCTTGGCATTAACACTATTGCTAATTTTGCACTTTACAGCCATTCCTTTGATCATCTTGATCTATATTTTAATTTCACTCATTGATAATTTAACTACAAAAGCGTAACGATTTATGTTAGAAGTCATTTTTACATTACTCATGCTTGTGTTACTCCAAGCGGTATTAGGATTTGATAACCTACTCTATATTTCATTAGAATCCAAAAAGGCACCAGAATCTGATCAAAAACGCGTTCGGAAAGTAGGTATTTTGATCGCAATTGCTTTAAGAATCGTACTGTTATTCGTTTTGGTATCGATTATTGATTTCTTTCAAGAACCGTTTTCATTTTTGACAGGTAAGATTGATGATATTGTGGATGTTGCGTTCAACGGTCATAGTTTGATTGTCCTTGCTGGAGGCGGATTTATAATTTACACGGCTATTAAGGAAATATGGCATATGATCTCTAACCATGATTTGACTCATGATGTGGCTAATACCAATGGCAAACGGATCAAATCTGCAAACGCTGTAATCACAAGTATCGTGATAATGAACTTGGTCTTTTCCTTTGATTCTATTTTGGCCGCTATAGGTTTAACGAATGATATTGAAAATAAGACGACTGCTTTTATTGTCATGGCCATTGCCATCGTGCTTAGCGGTTTATTGATGCTCCTATTGGCGGATAGAATTTCTACCTTTTTAGCAAAAAATAGAATGTATGAGGTTTTAGGACTCTTTATTTTGTTTATTGTGGGTATTATGTTAGTGACAGAAGGTGGTCATTTAGCGCATATAAAGCTCTTCGGAAATGAGATTGTACCAATGAGTAAAACAACGTTTTATTTTGTGTTAGCTGTATTAGTGATTGTTGATGTGGTGCAGAGCCGTTATCAAAAAAAGCTATTGGCTGAACAAGAGCGAAAATCAAAGTTGCAGGCAGAAGCTGTTAAGAAGTAAAAGATGTCATGGCACTTTTTTATGTCTTGTCGGGAATAATGGCATTGGTCATTGCAGCAATGCTGTTTCGTTTTTCAAGTGTTAAGATAGAACGATTGGATAGGAGGTATAAGCTTTACTTAGGTGCTGTGATGGTATCAATAATTGGTGTACTATTGATCGTTGCAGGTGTCACCAACTCGGATTTAAAAGTGTAACTTCTTCTTTCTTAGCTCGAAGTTCTGACCGAGATATACTTTTCGGACCATTTCATCACTGGCTAGCTCTTCGGGTTCACCCGCTTTAAGAATACTTCCTTCAAACATCAAATAAGTCCTGTCTGTAATGGCAAGTGTTTCTTGAACGTTGTGATCGGTAATAAGAATACCAATATTTTTCTTTTTAAGTTGCGCAACAATTCTTTGAATGTCTTCAACAGCAACGGGATCTACGCCAGCAAATGGTTCATCCAACAAAATAAAATCAGGATCTGTAGCCAGAGCCCTTGCAATTTCGGTACGACGTCGCTCACCTCCAGATAATAAATCACCACGATTTTTTCTAATATGCCCTAAACTAAATTCTTCAATCAGAGACTCCATCTTATTTTGTTGCGCTTTTTTACTAAGCTTTGTCATTTGGAGGACACTCAATATGTTATCTTCAATACTCAACTTTCGAAATACGGAAGCTTCCTGTGCTAAATAACCAATGCCGTTTTGGGCGCGTTTGTACATCGGGTAGCTAGTAATGTTGGTGCCATCTAGAAAGATAGAACCACCATTCGGTTTGATAAGTCCAACAATCATATAAAAAGACGTTGTTTTTCCGGCACCATTCGGACCAAGAAGTCCAACGATTTCTCCTTGGTTAACTTCCAAAGAAACATCCTTAACCACTTTTCGTCCGTTGTAGGACTTCATTAAATTATCGGCTCTTAATCTTTTCATTACTGACGTTGATGGCTGCTAAAATAATAAAATCCAAAAGACTTATATTTTAGTTTATTAAAAGTTTAACGCTCGTTTTCTAAGGCATCCCAGTATTCATAGGCTCTTCTTAAATGCGGAATAACGATAGTACCGCCAATAAGGTTCGCAATACTGAGCGCTTCAACAACTTCTTCCTTGCTTAGGCCAGCTTTATAACTGGCTTCTAAATGATACTTCACACAGTCGTCACATCTTAATACCATAGATGCGACCAGTCCCAATAACTCTTTGGTCTTTTTGTCTAAGGCACCTTCTGTAAAAGCATTGGTGTCAAGATTGAAGATACGCTTAATAACTTTGTTATTATCAGCCAAGATGGCCTCGTTCATTTTAGAACGATAGGCATTAAATTCAGAAACGATATCAGACATGGGCGTTTTGTTTTTTATTTTGTTTTTTAATCACAACTTTTGAAATGTAAATACTGACTTGGTAGAGAACCAATATAGGAATTGCCACAATAATCTGGCTCGCTAAATCTGGAGGCGTGATAATTGCCGATAAAATCAATACAATGACCAAGGCAAATTTCCTGTATTTTTTCATGCCTTGAGGCGTGACCAATCCTATTTTAGTTAGAAAATAAATGATAATTGGCAGTTCGAATACAAATCCAGATGCTAGGGCAGAGGATCGGATGAGTGCGATGTATGAACTGATATCGAATTCATTTGAAATCTCCGGACTCACACTGTAGTTCGCCAAAAAGTTTATCGATAATGGTGTGACAATGTAATAGCCAAAAAGCACTCCAATAAAAAAGAGTATGGAGGTGATGATAATAAAACCTCGTGAATGTTTTCGCTCTCCTGGATGCAAGCCTGGACTTATAAAACTCCAGAATTGGTAAATGACATAAGGAAAAGCAATCACAAATCCAGCATAAATGGAAGTCCAAATATCTGCAGAAAACTGACCAGACATTTCTCTACTTTGGATGATAAATGGAAATTCAGCAGCACAAAACGTGGTGTCATTGATACCAATATATTCCGAAGCTTTGCATAACCACTTATACGTGGGAAAATCCATTTGTTTAGGTGCTAAAATAATATATTTAAAAATGGATCTACTAAAGATAAAGGCTACTGTAGCACTTATCAATACACCCAAGCAAATTCTAATCAAGTGCCATCTCAAATCTTCAAGATGGTCTAAAAATGACATGTCGTCTGTGTTCTTTTTTGCCATTATATGATCCCTTCTTTTATCAAATCATGAATATGGATAACGCCTGCATAATTGCCGTCTTTTTCAACTAGTAATTGTGAAATTCCATTGGCTTCCATGAGTTCCATAGCATCTATAGCCATGGCATTTTCATCGATACGCTTAGGGTTTTCACTCATGATGTCCTTCGCTGTTAAATGTATGAATTCGTTACTTTTAGATAGCATTCGCCTTAAATCACCATCAGTGATGATACCAACTATTTTATCTTGATCAACAACAGCTGTAACACCAAGCATTTTTTCCGAAATTTCAACAATAACCTCTTTGGCAGATGTTGTGAGTGCTACAGCAGGTTTTTGATTTATTGAGGACAAGTCACTAACCCGCAAATATAAGCGTTTACCAAGCGCTCCTCCTGGATGGTATTTCGCAAAATCCTTACTAGAAAACCCTCTTAATTCTAATAAACAAACGGCCAAGGCATCTCCCATCACTAATTGAGCAGTGGTGCTGGTGGTAGGTGCAAGATTGTTCGGACAAGCCTCTTGTTCTACAAAGGTGTTGAGAACATAATCCGATTGTTGGGCTAAAAATGATTGATCATTACCGGTGATCGCTATCATTTTATTATGGGCATTCTTTATCAAAGGCACCAATACCTTAATCTCAGGCGTATTTCCACTCTTAGAGATACAGATGACAACATCATCTTCTAAAATCAAGCCTAAATCACCATGTATAGCATCTGCGGCATGCATAAAAACAGCAGGTGTTCCTGTAGAGTTTAAAGTGGCCACAATTTTATTAGCAATAATGGCGCTTTTTCCAATTCCTGTTATAATAATTCGACCTTTAGATTCATACATCAAAGAGACTGCTTCAGCAAAGTCATCGGTTAAAAGTGCACTCAAATTAGCAATGGCATCTCTCTCTAAATCTATGGTTTTTTTTGCCGTATCGAGAATGGATTGTTTACTGTTCAAAATTAATTTTTTTTGAGTTTGATGGGTTTAAAGAAATTGTTATCTTTAGTCTTGTGCAAATGTATCAAAAATACTAATAGGGATTAATGAGTATAAAAGAAATTGATATACATTCTGCTCTTAAACAATACTTCGGTTTTACAAAATTTAAAGGACTTCAAGAGAGTGTTATAAAAAGTGTTGTTGCAGGTGAGGATGTATTTGTTATTATGCCAACAGGTGGTGGGAAATCTTTGTGTTACCAATTGCCCGCACTAATAAAAGAAGGAACTGCGATTATTGTTTCACCGCTTATTGCTTTGATGAAAAATCAGGTGGACGCTATAAGAGGCGTTTCCAACGAGGAAGGCGTAGCGCATGTTTTAAATTCTTCACT
Organism: Psychroserpens sp. BH13MA-6; assembly: GCF_052983595.1. Classification (NCBI taxonomy): domain Bacteria; kingdom Pseudomonadati; phylum Bacteroidota; class Flavobacteriia; order Flavobacteriales; family Flavobacteriaceae; genus Psychroserpens; species Psychroserpens sp. BH13MA-6. Next base: position 166,844 of record NZ_JBRJGE010000004.1, read on the forward strand.
TAATAAAACGGAAGTCAAACGTGTTAAAGAAGATATTAAAAATGGTGTGACCAAGTTATTATACGTCGCACCAGAATCTTTAACAAAAGAAGAGCATGTCGAGTTTTTAAGGTCTGTAACGATTTCATTTATGGCAGTTGACGAAGCGCACTGTATCAGTGAATGGGGACACGATTTTAGACCAGAATACCGAAATTTAAGACATATTATCAAGCGTATTGGTGAAAATATTCCGATCATTGGATTAACCGCAACAGCAACTCCTAAAGTTCAAGAGGATATTTTGAAGAGTTTGGACATTCAGAATGCTAAAACGTTTAAAGCGTCCTTTAATAGACCAAACCTCTATTATGAAATACGTCCTAAAACTAAAAATGTTGATGCTGATATCATTAGATTTATAAAGAAAAATGAGGGTAAATCTGGTATTGTTTATTGTTTGAGTCGTAAACGTGTAGAAGAATTAGCTCAAGTATTACAAGTCAACGGTATCAAGGCCGTTCCTTATCACGCAGGCTTAGATCCAAAAACGAGAGTAAAGCATCAAGATATGTTCCTTATGGAAGATTGTGATGTGGTTGTGGCCACCATAGCCTTCGGAATGGGAATTGACAAGCCAGATGTGCGGTTTGTAGTTCATCATGATATTCCTAAGAGTATTGAAAGTTACTATCAAGAAACGGGACGAGCAGGTCGTGATGGTGGTGAAGGACATTGCCTCGCTTATTACGCCTACAAGGACATAGAGAAGCTAGAGAAATTTATGTCAGGAAAACCCGTGGCTGAACAAGAAATTGGACACGCGCTTTTACAGGAGGTTGTGGCTTTTGCGGAGAGCTCTATTTCAAGAAGAAAATTCATTTTACATTATTTTGGTGAGGAATTTGACAATGAAACGGGTGAAGGAGGTGATATGGACGATAATGTTCGTAACCCTAAAAAGCAACACGAGGCACAAGATCAAGTGCTGACATTGTTAAAGACAGTGCAGCAAACCAATGAAAAATATAAATCAAAAGACTTAGTACAAGTTTTGGTGGGTAAAACCAACGCACTCATTGCGTCACACAAAACGGATGCCCAGCCATTTTTTGGCATTGGAAAGGATAAAGACAAACGCTACTGGATGGCGCTGATCCGACAATTATTGGTGGCTGGCTATCTCAAGAAAGATATAGAGACCTATGGTGTATTGCGATTATCAAAAGAAGGTAAAGACTATATAAAATCGCCTGAATCCTTTATGATGACGGAGGATCACGTGTTTGATGAGGAGTCTGACGATGCGATCGTGACCGCAGCAAAAGGTGGCGGTGGTGTTGCAGATGAAACCTTGATGAAAATGCTCAAGGATTTACGTAAAAAGAATGCGCAAAGCCTCGGTGTGCCACCTTTTGTGATATTTCAGGATCCATCCTTGGAAGATATGGCTTTAAAATACCCAATCTCACTTGAAGAATTAAGTAATGTGCATGGCGTTGGTGATGGAAAAGCTAAAAAATACGGTCAGGATTTTATAGACCTGATAGCAAAATATGTCGAGGATAACGACATCGCTCGTCCAGACGATTTCGTCGTAAAAAGTACTGGGTCAAATTCAGCTATCAAATTATATATCATTCAAAATGTTGATCGAAAACTACCATTAACAGATATCGCATCTTCCAAAGGCATGTCTATGCCGGATTTCATCAAAGAAATGGAGGCTATTGTCTATTCTGGTACCAAACTGAACATCGACTATTGGTTGGATGAAATTTTGGATGAAGATCAACAAGAGGAAATCCACGATTATTTTATGGAGTCTGAAACGGATAAAATTGATGTCGCTATAGAGGAGTTTGACGGAGATTATGATGATGAGGAATTACGCCTATACCGTATCAAATTTATCAGTGAAGTCGCTAATTAAGTTATTCTTCTTCATCACCGTGGTACCTCTCAAAAGTAATTGTATCCTTTTTGCAATTTAGAATGAGTTGCTCAATCTTGGATTTGTCGATTTTGACAACATCAATTTCTTCAAGCTGAAAATCTATTTTAGAAATACTGCGATTAGAAACATTGGAATGGTCTGATTCCAATTCCATCATATCTGAATTTAAAAGTAATTCAAAATCATTACCAATAAGTTTTAAAGTGGCGCCATTTTTTGTCTTCGTATGGAATGTCCCAACTATGACCGTTTGAAAAAAGAAATAACCACCTAGTTCATTGAGACCAGCATACAAGACATTGTCATCGGACAAGGCAAAGGGTTGATGTTCGATATCGTTAATAATAGCTTCCGTGTGATTATCGACATGAGTTTTTTGCATGGCTGCAGGATTTCCAAATGCGGCTTTGAGTTTGGTGATAAAATTCATAGGTTCAACGTTTCGACAAATCTAACCTTAAGTCTCGCGAATTCCAAATACGCAAACAAACTTCGCTCTTATCTTTGAGTTTCCTATCTTTGCAAACTAAATAAAATAAAACACCATGCAAGACGGATTATACGCAAAATTCAACACCAATAAAGGTGACATATTAGTCGCTTTAGAATATCAAAAAACACCAGGAACCGTAGGTAATTTCGTGGCATTAGCTGAAGGAAATTTAGAAAATGCCGTTAAACCTCAGGGAACCCCTTATTATGATGGCTTAAAATTTCATAGAGTCATTCCAGATTTTATGATTCAAGGCGGATGTCCTCAAGGCACTGGAACCGGAAATCCAGGTTATAAATTTGATGATGAATTCCATCCTGATTTGAAGCATGATGGTCCTGGTGTATTGTCCATGGCTAATGCAGGACCAGGGACTAATGGTAGTCAATTCTTTATTACACATGTTGAGACACCATGGTTGGATAATAACCATACCGTATTTGGAAAAGTTATCGAAGGGCAAGATGTTGTTGATGCGATCGCTCAAGGTGATGAAATTGAAACTTTAGAAATAGTAAGAGTAGGTACCGAAGCTGAAAACTTTAATGCTGTTGAGGCATTCAGAACTTTTGAAGGAGCACGAGAAAAGAGAGTAGCAGCAGAACGTGAAGCCGCTCGTGCTGAATTAGATAAATTAGTAGCAGGATTTGAAGAAACCAAAAGCGGGTTGCGTTATAAAATCATACAAAAGGGAGATGGAAAACCAGCTGAAGCTGGCAAAATGGTCTCTGTACATTATAAAGGACAATTAGCCGATGGTACAGTATTCGATTCTTCTTACAAACGTAATGCACCATTAGATTTTCAAGTAGGTGTAGGTCAGGTAATTCCAGGCTGGGATGAAGGGATCTGTTTACTAAATGTTGGTGATAAAGCGCGATTGGTCATCCCGAGTGATTTAGCCTATGGTTCCGCTGGCGCTGGTGGCGTTATTCCTCCTAACGCAACGTTAGTGTTTGATGTAGAATTGATGGATGTGAAATAAAATCACCTTTCAATAATGATTCAGAAGCACCATGTTAATTGGTGCTTCTTTTTTTGTTTTACCATTGACTTGTCTCTTAATTGCTTAAGAATAATCGCTTGCGGAAAACTTGTAAAACACTTTGCTTTTAAACATTATTTCTTAACTTGTTTATATGTTACGCCTGAGAGATACTATTTATTATGAGAACATTTTGAAGGAATTCGAATATTCTTTCGGTCATGTTTATGTTTTTAAGCGTTTCGTTGTTTCTGAAATTAACGATGGTATAACTTTTACATGGGAAGATCATGCGAAACAAATTGTTAATGATGTGACCACTTACTTAAATACTGATGGTAGTGATCTTGTATACATTTCACACCGTATCCATTCATATTCGGTAAAACCAAACGATTGGCTTAATTTTTTTAAGAATAGTTATGAGTTAAAAGCTTATGGAGTGGTGGGTTACACGCAAAGTAGTATTCTCAATGTCGTCATTGAAAACTTGTTCTTCCATAAAAAAATTAAAAGGTTCAATAATCTTGAAACTGCCATACAGTGGGCGACCGATAAAGTACTAGCTGAAATAGATTAAAAAAACACTTCCCAAGAAGTGTTTTTTTAATCTGTTTTTATGTCGTCATTATTTCTTTTTTGCGATGAAGGCACCGTTAGGTTGGATCGCTTTTAGTTCTATAATGTCACCATTGTCTGCTTCAATAAACTCAACTTTAAATCCTTCCAGTGTCTTAAATGAAAATTTATGAGTATCTGTGGCTATCAACTCATATTCGGGTTGGCCAGGTACAAAAAGGTAGAGTATGTCTTCTTTAATGTAGACTTTAATAGTGGTGCCAGCTAATTCATAATCACCTGGATATAATTCCAAAGTTTTAGAATCGACATCAATTGTTTTTGGTGTTCTTTTGAATGTTATAGCCTCTAAAGTTGGTTCAATTTTAATTTTAGCATCAGAAATATCACCAGCATCATTGGTGCTAAAGTTCACTTTTATAGCATTACCATATTGTGTGGTATCTACTTTGTTTTCAACGACATCAACAAGTTCAAAAACATCATAATGAAAATGGTGCAAATACACCTTATCATTATTGATTTTCGAAAACAACGAATCATTTTCAACATAGATATCAAACGTTCCGTAGCCATCATTATTATAAGAACCTGTGTAGTCTAAGTTGATATGTGAAGGCTTAGTATTTTTGACCTTTGAAGATGACGATTCTTTTTTAGCTTCTTCTTGTTCTTTTTTGCCTTTGTCTAATCGTTCCTTGTATCGTTCAGCCCAATCAGTTTTTTCAGCACCAATCATTCGATCTGCCATGATGTTTCGCACTAACGAGGGTACTGCCGATCCATTTTGATTTGCCAAAACTACGATGCCCACCTTGTCACTTGGAAAAAAAGCGACATTGGCGGAAAAACCATCGATGTTTCCGCCATGCTCAACACGGTAATGACCTTTATAAGACTGCAACATCCAGCCATAACCATAGTTTGCAAAATGAATATCTGGAAATTCATCATCTGGAATGTTCCCTCCAACGATCATTTGCGAACTCATGGCTTCGTTGATATAATTTTCTGGGATGATGTCTTGTTCATTATACTTACCATCGTTAATCCAAGTAATTAACCATTTGGACATATCATTGACACTACTATTAATACTTCCTGCTGGAGACATACCAGCAATATCATAGTAATCCATTTTACTGATAACATCGTTTTCTTTTAATTGATAACCGAAAGCAGCATTAGAACTGGATTTCATTTCTGCGATGGAAGTATTTGATCTATTCATATTTAGAGGCTCAAAGAAATAATCATTGATAGTTTCCTCCCAGCTTTTACCAGTTATTTTTTCAGCTATCACCCCTTGTATTAAAAAGCCAAAGTTATTGTAATACCACTGTTGTCTGATTCCTGTGAAAGGCTCATGATATTTCAAACGTTGAATGAGACTATCTTTATCGTGAGATGGGAAAAAGTACCAAGAACCGTCATGTCTCGGGAGTCCACTACTGTGTCGCATAAGATCTTTTATAATCAAGTGGTCATTCATATCATCATTATAAAACTCAAGCTCAGGTATAAACTTTCTCGGATTATCATCGAAAGACAGTTCGTCTTTGTCACGTAAAATGCCCAAAATGGCAGAGGTAAATGCCTTCGATGTTGAACCAATTGCAAATAAGGTATTAGCATCTACAGGGACTTTATTTTCGTAATCCCTATAACCAAAACCTTTGGCATAAACAACATTATTACCTTCAACTACAGCTACTGCGAAGCCTGGGCTATTGGTGTATTCTAGCACTTTGTTTAGCTCTTTTTCTATGCCTTTCAACCGCTTGTCCTGGGCATTCAGGCCAAAAACAAAAAAGAATAATGTTGAAATAAATACTAAGTTTTTCATCGTGTCGTGTTTTTTATGATTGTTTTGATACATGATAAGTAGGAAAGTATAGTAATAAGTTACTCTTTTTTTTAATAATTACAGTTCGTCATTCAAAAAATACAATTCGGTGATTAATTTTTTAAAAGCAAAACAGTCCTTCAGATATTTGACCCAACAATCAATATGTAGAAATTATGAACACACTTACTAAAATTTTTATCTTTTTCCTTTTGAGTCAAACGATGACGTTTGCACAAGGGAATTATGAAAATGGCATGCAAAAAGCTTTTGAACTTTGGGGGCAAAACAAAAATGATGAAGCTGAAAATATGTTTGAGCGCATTGCCAATGCTGAAACCGACAAATGGTTACCTCATTATTATATTGCCTTAATGAATAGTAACAAGAGTTGGAATATTAAAGATGAACAGCTGTTAAAAGTTCAATTAGACAAGGCTCAGGAGCATATTAATAGTGCCATGGCTATCAGTAGTGATAATCCTGAAATCTTAGTACTACAGGCCTATGTCTTAACCAACTGGGTAGCTTTTGACGGCATGAAATACGGTATGAAATATTCAGGGAAAATTGCCGAGCTCTATAACAAGGCATATCAATTAGCACCTGAAAATCCACGGGTAGTTTTTGGAAAAGCAGAATGGGCCATGGGTAGTGCTCGTTATTTCGGACAAGACACAACACCATATTGTGCGTCTATCGAAAAATCCATAGAACTTTTTGCTAACTTTAAGCCTGCAAGTGAATTTCATCCAAATTGGGGTAAAGAGAGAGCAGAACAAGTGGTAAAATCCTGTAAAGAATAAGTCATTATGGTCAAATCAACTAAAAATATTGTCATCACCTTTTTTATCGGATGCGTTGTGTTCGTTATTGGACATCTTTTTTCTGGAAACTTTCAATTCGATTCGGTGAATGATTTCTTAGTTGATTTCATGCTCTACCAGTTGTATTCCTTCGTTATTGGTTATACTAATATGTACTTTTTCGATATCATGGAAAAGCGGCGTTGGAAAAAAGGAGATACCATTAAACGAATTCTTTTGGGTGCCCTTGGAGCTCTGGTAATTACGCTTATAGACCTATTTATATTGAGGATGATTGTTGAAGTGCTGATTTATGGGATGCCTTTTGACACCTTTATTGCAAATGAAACATGGAATAATTATTCGTTTGGATTATGGGTGACTTTTCCCATTGTTTCGGTATTTCACATCATATTTTTCTATAATCGCTATCAGAAAAATAAACTAAAAGAGCAAAAGGTCATAGCAGGAGCAGCGAGTGCTAAATTCGATGCCTTAAAAAACCAATTGGACCCACACTTTTTGTTCAATAGCTTAAATGTGCTTACAAGCTTAATTGAGGAAAACCCCAAAAATGCACAACAGTTTACAACGTCCTTATCAAAAGTGTATCGGTACGTGCTGGAGCAAAAAAGTAAAGAACTGATAACGGTTGACGAGGAATTAGATTTTGCACGCACTTACATGTCCCTTTTAAAAATGCGATTTGAGGATAGTATCATTTTTGAAATTCCTGAAAAAGCATCCAATCCAGAGTCTAAAGTAGTGCCGCTGTCACTTCAGTTATTGCTAGAGAATGCCGTCAAACACAATATGGTAACGAGTAACAAACCCTTACATATTAAAATTTATGAATCTGGAGATAGCTTAGTTGTCGAGAATAATTTGCAACCCAAGCAAATCGTCAAAAAGAGCAGTGGTGTGGGATTAGAAAACATTAAGCAACGCTATAGATTGCTTACAAAAAAAACAGTACAAATCAATCAACAAGCAAACAGTTTTGCCGTCGCAATTCCAATGCTTACAAAACAAGTAACAATTATGAGACCTATAGAATCTAAATCAAAATTTGACGATAGTTATGTGCGCGCGCGAAACTACGTCGAGGAGTTAAAAGCTTTTTACTATAGCTTAGCATCTTATTTTGTGGTCATTCCATTTTTAATTTTTATTAATTACAGAACGTATTGGCAGTTTCAATGGTTTTGGTTCCCAATGTTTGGTTGGGGTATCGGTCTTTGCTTTCAGGCGTTTAAAGTGTTTGTTAATAATGGTGCCTTTGGTAGAAATTGGGAGAAAAGGAAGATCGAACAATTTATGCAAGAAGAAGAAAAACAACGTTGGAATTAAAAACAGAATAGTATGAAACCATATGATATAGAACCCTATAGAGATGCGGAAGATAGCCATCAGGAAAAGTTCGCAAGAGAAGAGGCCTACAGACGTGCCAAAGAAAAAGTTAAAAAGATTGTCGGATTTTATTGGCATCTAGCCTCTTATGTCATTGTGAACATTTTTATCATCACTTTAATTGTAATAAATGGTGGTACATTTTGGAGTTTTGCCACATTCTCTACCGCATTTTTTTGGGGAATTGGACTGTTATTTCACTTCCTCGGCGTTTTTGGTCCTGACGTTTTTTTTGGAAAAAATTGGGAACAGCGAAAGATTAAAGAGTTTATGGACAAAGAAAACAAGCATTGGGAATAATTCAATCCCTATTTTTTGAAAACCTAAGATTAGATACGTACACCATGAAAGTTATTATTATAGAAGACGAAAAACCATCTGCACGACGCTTAAAACGAATGCTATTAGAATTGAAATTAGACACTGATACCATGTTGCATTCCGTAGAGGAAGCCATTCATTGGTTTCAAAATAACGAGCATCCAGATCTCATTTTTTTGGATATTCAACTCAGTGACGGTCTTTCATTCGAAATTTTTGAAACCATCGATATCAAATCTGCCGTGATTTTTACAACGGCTTATGATGAATACGCACTGCAAGCTTTTAAGTTAAATAGTATTGACTATCTGCTAAAACCAATAGATGAGGATGATTTGGCCAAAGCAGTGGCTAAGTATAAAAACAGAACACCCAAGCAGCAAACAGTGACTTTAGACTTTAATGATATTAAGAAATTGCTGGTCAACCCTATTGAACGGGAATACAAACAACGATTTTCTGTAAAAGTTGGACAACATTTAAAACTCATTAATATTGATGATATCGAATGTTTTTACAGCGAGAATAAAGGGACTTATGTCTACACTTCTGAAGGTCGAAATTACTTATTGGATACTACTTTGGAACAACTAGAAGACGAATTAGAACCACATAAATTTTTTAGAATTAGCCGCAAATATATTGTGAATGTCAATGCCATTCAAGATATGTTGACCTATACTAATTCTAGATTGCAAATAAAACTCCACACATTTAAAGAGCAAGAGGTGATCGTGGCACGTGAACGCGTTAAGGATTTTAAGGATTGGCTTGACTAGCAACATCTTATATTTTCGAATTTTAAAGTCCATTTGTATTGAGATTTTCAAAGGTAATTCAGCCTCTTTAGTGACGTATTTGTGACATAAATCCCAAAAATTGGTTAGTAAACAGATTTTTTTGTATCGAATACCTATAATCTGATAGTTTCACTAGTAAAATCTGGTAATATGAAACTTAAATTCAAATTTTTACTAGTCATTTCCCTAATGGGCTTTTTGACGTCAGCTCAAGATTGGAAGACTTATCCTTACGCACCTGATGGATTAATTACTTTCCCTCAAGATGAAGGACGTCATGTAACGGAACCTATAGAATGGTGGTATACAGCTGGACACTTGGTGGGTCAGACTACGGGTAAAAGCTACAGTTACATGTATACCTTTTTTCATTATCCACAATCGGGATTTGACGGATTTAGAATCTTAAATATTACGGATGATGCTACTGGAACATTTCTTCAAGATGTCAAACCTCTAAACTATACAACGCTTTCGACCACTAGTTTTGATTTAGTAGCGAATGTGTTTTTAGCTGGTACAGAATCTTGGCAGAATAAAAAGGATATTGCCAATAATGACATTCCTTTTGAATATGAGCTGTTCGCTTTAACAACTAACGCAGGTTTGGATTTAGATTTTGAAACTCTTAAACGACCTCTGATTTTAGGTGATGATGGATTTTTAGAACAAGGCGCTACCAACTACACGTATTATTTCTCCCAAACAATGAATGCTGTGACAGGGACTTTAACTTTTAATGGCACGACGGAAGCAGTTGTAGGAACAGGTTGGATCGACCGTCAATATGGGAATTTTAATCCTTTGACTGGTGAAAAATATGAGTGGTTTAGTATGCAGTTATCCAATGGTATGGATTTAAATCTTTGGAATATTTTTACTTCAGATCGATTGATTCCAGACACAGATAAATACAAAATATTGTCTGCTTATGTCGATGAAACAACGCAATATACAACCGATGATTTCGAAATAGAGCGCTTGGCTTTCAATTGGATGCCAGATTTGCAACGATGCTATTCGCAGCAATGGCGCCTAACTTCCGATACCAATAATTTAGACTTAATTATTACAACCTTGCATGATAATACTGAAGTTCAGTTGCCCTTTAGATTCTTTGAAGGTGCTACTTCTATTACTGGTACAGTGAACGGTAGTCCTGTAACAGGTATCGGTTTTGCTGAATTGTTACATGATTATGAGCATCCTGACGTTACAATAACATCACCAGTATCAGGTGTTTATGATACGGGTTTGCCTATTTCATGGAACTTAGAAAATCCAGATGACGGCCGTCCTATTTTCTATGATTTAGCTTATAGTATTGACAATCAAAATACATTTAATACCATTGTTACAGGCCTTACTGAAACTACATATTTATGGGATGGTTCAAATTTAACTGAAGGTGATGAGGTTTGGTTCAAAATTACCGCTTATTCGATAGACGGTGTGTTGAATAACACGGTGGTTAGTGCAGCTTCGTCATCCGCAACATTAGCCACCAATTCCTTACTTTTAAAAGGGATATCGACCTATCCAAATCCAGTGAGTGACACGTTTTACGTGGATTTTGACAAACCTTTCCAAGGGGACTATTCTGTTATCGATATTTCTGGACGACAGGTGATGTCCTTGGAAATTTCGAATGATATGGCTTTGGCGATTCCAGTAAATCAATTAAAATCTGGCTTGTATTTTTTGCATTTTCAATCGCAAAAAGGTACCGCTGATTTTAAATTTATAAAACAATAATTAGTCTTCGATACGGTTATCGTCAAATGCTGAAGGTAACATATTAGGTATTAATTTCGCGAAAATAGGTAGTAAAATGGCACCACCTGGTAACATAAAGATGGCTAAACTTGGTATTGTTTTTAGAATGTCTAGTAATTGTGCTTGAAGTTGCTTTTGCTCTTCTTTGCTTAAATCGGTAGTTGTAGATTTACTAATTAAACGCATCAACTCTTTACTCTGGTTCACCTCCTTGACTAAGCGCTTGCTATTTCTTCTAATTAATTTATTTACTAATTGTGAAGAATTTTCATAGAAATTAGAAATGGGATTGGTTTGTTGAAATAATAAAACTTCCTTTTTGTGTTCAACATGAAATTTAGATACCGAAAGAATCGAATCTTGAATTTCTGAAATGTCAAGATCCAAACGTTTTACAAGCTGTTTTAAAAACTGATATTCAGATTTCTCCAGAATTTCGTCATCCCAAATAGAGAGGCACATCAAATCAATCAGGTATTTTTTCTCGTGGTCTGTAATATCATATTTGATATCGTAAATTAAATCCTCCACATCCAATTCTTCATCATCAATATATGAGGTTGAAGTTTCGATAATATCAATGATTTCCTTGTCGTATTCTGTGATTTTACTTTTTGAATTTAAGGATTGATACAAGGTTCCAATGATGATGCTTTCGAGATTCGCAGCATAAGATTTAGGCTCTATTTCTCTTTCTAAAAATTGATCGAAGGTGAGAATATCAACATGAAGTAGGGAGTTGGTAATCGATTTATTGAAATTTCGAGTAAGCAGGTTGTCATCTATTTGGATACGATCATGTATCAAACGCTCTAACATGGAATGCTTGCTATTACCAATAAATAGCTTGTCCCATAAACTAAGGTCTGAAACTTCTAAGGCGATGTAGAAATTGAGAAGATCGGTTATGAAATCTTCCGTTCTAAATTTTTTTCTATGAAAAAGATAGATATGATATAGACCCGTTAGAAGATTGATTTTAGCCAATTCATCTTCAGAGTAGGTATGGATTTTTTCGATTTTATCGGAAATGTCAATATTGACACCATAAATAAACCCATTCTCTTTTAGTTGCGCATATAATTCATCGTAATTCTCCAATTGGCGATGTGCTTTTGAAATCTGCGAACAGAATTTGTCAATCCAACCACTAGTTGATGGGTTCATGTGATCATATTTAAGAGTGTACAAAGTTAATTTTTTCTCTGAAAAATCGACGATTTTATTTCATTAACAAAATTTTAACAAAACCCTTATCCTGATAATTGCGTAAGTGTGAGCAGAGACAAATAAATAATTAACAAAAATCTCATTTATTATGAAAAAATCTAAAATTTTAATTGGCGCAGCAGTTTTAACGATTGCTGGCTTTTTCGCGATAGCGGCAGATCACATTGATGCGCCAGCTGTAGCAGGTGGTACAAGTGATATCACAGACATTTATGCTTTTCAGGGGCAAGACCAAGATAATCTTGTGTTTGTAGCAAACGTACAAGGTTTGTTGAGTCCAGGAAATACGGCAGCAGCAGCATTTGATGAAAACGTTATGATCGAGTTCAACATCGACAATGATGGTGATGCTGTAGAGGATTTAGTTATTCAGGCAACACCAAGAGATGGTGTGATGTATTTCTTTGGTCCGTATGCACCAACGCAAACAGGGTTGAATAGTACTATTATGACCGCAGGTGGTTTTAATACGGTGGCTATTACACCATATGGTACCAATGCCATTGTTGAAACGAATAGTGGAATGAGCTTTTTTGCAGGTCCGAGAGATGATCCTTTCTTTATGGATTTTTCGCGTTACGGTGAAATTATTGCTGGAGACGCTACCATGTTTAACGATCCAGGAACCGATACCTTCGCAGGAACAAATGTGCTTTCTGTAGTGGTTGAAGTACCAAAAACAATGTTAGGTACAGGTGATTCTGTGAACATGTGGGTAGAAACTAAAAGAAAACAATAAACAAGGGGTTTTTCAATAAACTTCAAGAATTCAATTAACACAATAAATTTTAAAAATATGAAACTCAATAATATAAAATTAATGGCTATCGCTGTGATTGTATCAGTGTCTGCATTCAATTGCAGTAGCGATGATGATAATGGAACTACGGGTCCAATTCTGCCAAACTTTTCAGGAACTTATGTTCAAGAAGACCAAATGGCTAGACCAGCTATCAACACCGTTTTTGTGGATATGATGGATAAGAATACGTTTAACACCACAGTGCCTTCCAATCAAGGAGCAGCATTTCAAACTAAATTTGAAAATAAATTGTTAGCGCTTAACCCAGGTTATACAACTAATGCCTTAGGAATGGACGCTCCAACTTTTACAGGAGCTCTTGCTACAGATGTGTTAACAGTTTCTTTAACAGGAACAACCACATTCTTTGACGGAACCAATGTATTAACAGGTCGTGCTTTGGCAGATGACGTGATTTCCACAGAATTATTGTTAATCTTCGGTGGACCAGATGGATCTGCTAACCCTGGATTAACAGATGATAATGTGGATGCTAATGATAAACCATTTTTATCATCATTTCCTTACCTAGCCTCACCTTGGTAGAATAAAACACCTCTGAAACAGGTCACTAACAAGCCTGTTTCAGAGTTTTCAATACAAAGCTCTAAAATATAAAAAACTATAAATCATGAACGCTAAATACATATTTGTTTATGTCGTATTTGTAGCAGTTCTCTTTACTAACTGCAACCATACCGACAATTTTCAAGTTACAAACACAGACGATTACAATGCTTATCTTATGGCTTCCAATCAGGAAACTTTAGATCTAGCAAGCCAGAACGAACGCTTTTGGTCGAAAAAATTGGAAGCTGCACCAAATCAGTTTCCCTACATCGGAAAATTAGCAGCCACTTATACTTCTTATTTCTCTGCGACGGGTGATATTACCTACCTTAAAAAAGCCGAAGAAGAATTGTTAAAGGTGAACGAGATCACCCATTATAACAATCCTTCATACCTCAAAAGTCTTGCTTATAATTACATCTCTCAACATAAATTTAAAGAAGCTCTAGAGCATCTTGAAAAAGCGGAAGCCCTTGGTGAACGCATTCAGGAAACTCGTAAAATGCTTTTTGATGTGCACTTAGAATTAGGAAATTATGATAAAGCACAAGCATACCTGAACACTTTCGAAAATTTTAGCGATTTTGATTATCTCATTAGATTGGCTAAATGGAGTGATCACAAAGGAAATCTAGACGCAGCTATCAAATATATGGAGCAGGCTATGGCAATTGCAGAGTCCTCCAATTTAAAGGATTTAAAACAATGGTCTTACACAAACATTGCTGATTTTTACGGTCACGCAGGTGCTATAGAAAAATCTTATGCACATTTTTTAAAAGCCTTAGAATTGGATCCTAATGATGCTTACGCCAAAAAGGGGATTGCTTGGATTGTTTATTCACATGAAAAAAATCCGAAAGAAGCACTTCGTATTTTAAATACGGTTACTGAGACTTATCAAGCACCTGATTACTATTTGTTAAAAGCTGAAATTGCCGATTATATGGGCAATCAAGAATTGCAAGAGGAACAACTAAACCTTTATAAGAAGGCGGTAAAAAACAAGGCATATGGTGCTATGTACAACGCTTACAATGTGTTATTGTATACCGATGAGAACATGGCATTAGATCAGGCTATCACTATTGCCAAAAGTGAAGTAGCACATAGGCCTACACCACAATCGTATGATTTGTTAGCATGGGCTTACTTTAACAATGGCAATATAGAAAAAGCCATAGAAATTGTAGACGCACATGTCATCAATAAAACCTATGAGCCAGCCACCTTATATCATATCGCTGAAATCTATAAGGCTGACGGAAGAACAAATGATGTAAAGCCGTTGAAAAAGGAACTATTGGCAAGTCTTTATGAATTGGGTCCTACGATGGAAGCCAAAATTAACCAATTGTAAAACCAGAAATCATGAAACATTACATGAAACTGGTGCTACCATTAGTTGTGATAATAGGATTTCAGACGAGTTATGCTCAACAAATAAAAGGGGTTGTTCTCAACGAACTGAACCAGCCATTAGAAGCTGCATATGTCTATAATTTGAACTCTGAAAGTCATGCACACACCTCTGAAAATGGCGTGTTTGTCTTAAGGGATTCTAAAGTTGGGGATTCCATTAGAGTAGGTCTGTTAGGATATCATAATAAAACGATAAAGCTTGATGCTAGCAGTTTTCAGAACACATTAGAAATCATACTAGAGGAGAAAACCTTTCAGTTGGAAGAGATGACGATCACCGAAGAATTGAACGCACTTAGTACGATTAGTAGATTAGACTTAAACACAAGTCCGGTGAACTCATCACAAGAAGTATTGCGTAAAGTACCGGGACTAATCATTGGTCAGCATGCAGGAGGAGGAAAGGCAGAACAATTATTTTTACGAGGTTTTGACGTTGATCACGGAACAGACGTATCGATATCTGTGGATGGTATGCCAGTTAATATGGTATCACATGCCCATGGTCAAGGTTATAGTGATCTTCATTTCGTCATACCAGAAACCGTTAATAAAATAGACTTTGGCAAGGGACCGTATTACGCCGAAGTTGGCGATTTTAATACAGCAGGTTATGTGGCTTTTTCGACAAGGGATTATCTAAAAGAAAGTCAAATAACCACATCTGTTGGTGATTTCAATTCTTTACGAACATTGGGACTGTTTAATTTATTGGAAAATTCAAAGAATCAAAACGGTTACATCGCGGCAGAATATATCGCTACCGATGGACCGTTTGAATCACCGCAAAATTTTAATCGTATCAATTTATTCGGGAAATATGTGCATTTCTCCCCTGAAAATGACAAGCTTAGTATTACAGCTTCTCATTTTACAAGTCGTTGGGATGCCTCTGGACAAATCCCACAAAGAGAAGTTGATAATGGGAATATTACACGATTTGGAGCTATTGATGATACCGAAGGCGGAAACACGCAGCGAACGAATTTCAATGTGGCTTTTAGTAAGCAATTATCTGATCAAACAACCTTCACGTCGAATGCGTTTTATAGTCATTACGATTTTGAATTGTATTCTAATTTTACGTTCTTTTTAGAAGACCCTATTAATGGTGATCAAATTCGTCAAAAGGAAGACCGTCAGATTTTTGGTTTGAACACTGAATTAACACACAACACCTACTTGGGACGAACCGAAATGACCTTGAACGCTGGTGTTGGTTTCAGACATGATATTGTTGATGATGTGGAATTATCACACACGCTCAATAGAAAAACAACCTTAGAGGTGATTCAGTTGGGTGATATTAATCAAACAAATTTTGATGCGTTCGTTAATGCGGAATTTCAATTTGGAAAATTTTCGCTAGCACCTGGTTTACGTTTGGATTATTTCAAATTTCTATATGAAGATCAATTAGCGACATCTTACGATTTACAATCCGAAACTAAAACAATCGTAAGCCCGAAACTTAACATGTTCTACAACGCTAAAGATAATTTACAATTATTTGTAAAATCAGGAATCGGGTTTCATTCCAATGATACACGCGTTGTTGTAAATAATTTAGGTCAGGATATATTGCCAAGAGCTTATGGTGTAGATGTTGGAGATATTTGGAAGCCAACTAAAAAATTAGTGGTAAATACCGCTTTATGGTATCTGTTTCTTGAGCAAGAATTTGTGTATGTAGGAGATGCTGGAATTGTGGAACCTAGCGGAAAAACCGAGCGATTCGGTTTGGATTTTGGTGTTCGTTATCAATTTAATGATTGGTTGTATTTAGATAATGACTTGACCTTAACAAGAGCAAGAAGTTTAGAAGCTCCTGAAGGTGAAGACTATATTCCTTTAGCGCCTAATTTAACCTTAGCTGGAGGATTATCTGTAAAAGATTTGAAGGGGTTTTCCGGTGGGATTCGCTATCGATTTATAGATGATAGACCTGCCAATGAAGATAATAGTATTGTGGCTGAAGGTTACCTAGTTACCGATTTTAATGCCAATTATAGTTTTGGAGATATCACCTTAGGATTGGTGTTAGAAAACATATTTGATGTGGAATGGAATGAAACGCAATTCGCCACCGAATCACGATTGCAAAATGAGTCTCAACCAGTGGAAGAAATTCATTTTACACCTGGGACACCATTTTTCATCAAAGGAAGTATCAGTTATAGATTTTAAAGATTTTACCAATAATTTGAGGGAATTACTTGGTTAGAACTAACATTAAATTGATTAAGGGTACTTAAGACATACCATGGCTTATGTTATGGTATTTTAGAGTTTTTTTGTTAGTGGAAAGCACCTACTTCGAGTCTGTAAGTAGGTGTTTTCTTGTTTTATTATAGTCGTTGAGATCTTTCTGAACACCGTCTTGAAATCACCTATCTTCAAATAGAACAGCGTCTCGTTGTCAATTTTTGCAGTCAGATAAGACAATATCTATTTGAGTTCAAAGTGAATCATTCAAGATCTTTTAGAGGCTCTATGGTATAAAACTTTTGAAAGTTAAATCAACCCTTAACAGAGAATTTGAAATCCCTAATGCCGTTGATTGAGGCGTTATTGAAATGTCAACTCCAGACAATTGATTCAATAGGCAAAATTGATGGTAGAAACCTATTGTAGTGGATATCTATTTAGCGTTGCAATTGAAAATAACGATTGGATTAAAAAGCTTTTAAACAAGATTGTAAGTTAACAGCTCGTTTAGTTCCATAAATACACAAGTCTCATTGGCAAAATTTGATTTAAGTAGGTGCAAACTCCCGAATTAAGATTGAGATGAGCGCTTCTTACAGGAGCAAAAAAAAGCATCAAATTATTTTTGATGCTTTTCTATTGGTAACTATTTGTTTGTATTATCTATGGTTGTGATACAACACCTAGCGTATAGAGTTGTTCCATCGTTGGTGATTCACTACCACCTGCTGGCTCTAAGGTGATACCAAAGGCCTGACTTTCATTAGCGTTTTCAATATTAAATATCTTATTGGCATCTTCATTGAAATTGTCAATAGTACCTAAACTTGTAGGTGTTAACGGGTTCAATGTTAGCGACCACACTTGCCAAACTTTTCCTTCTGGCGCATTCGGTAATCCTTGAGCATCTAAATAAATGCTATTGTCCTCCTTATTCCAGTAAACCTTAGCATAAGAATCAGCAAATTCACCTTGTCCGCCTAAAGGAACAGAGATGATATCTCGATCTCTCAATACATTTAGCAAATTTTCTTTGACCGCTAAATCAGATTTCGCCTTTTCAATTTGATTCTCTAAATAGAGGTTTTCAATATCAAGGTCTGATACTTGTGTTTCTAATTGCTGATTTTGATTCATGGTCCATAATAAGCCAGCTCCAACAATTAATGCAGCAGCCCAACCTGTATAAGTCAACCAGTTGTAGCGCGCTTTTTCTATAGAAACAACTTTTACATCATTATTGTCAAAATTTAATTTGTCTTTAATGAGTTGTAATAAATGCTTATTGTCTTTTGGAGACATGGCCGCTGATAATTTAATCACAGCCGATTCGATTTCTAAAACTTCCTGAAGAATTTCAGGATGTTTTATCATCATTTCTTGAACGTCTTTATTTTCGGCTTCGGAAAGTTTTCCTGCCACAAATAGTTCAAGTATTCCAGATTCTATGTATGCTCTAATATCCATTCTAATTTAATACCATTTCTCTTAATTCCTTAATACAATTTCTATTTCGCGTCTTGATAGTTCCTATGGGCATTTCCAAGGTTTCTGAAGCTTCCTTTTGGGTATAACCCTTAAAGTAAAGCAACTCAATAACTTCAACACACTTTTTGGCTAGCTTATTGACGAATTTTTTTATTCCGATAGCGTCGGTCTTGTCATCAAGACTTTCGCTGGTCTCAAGAATATCTACGAAAAATTCTGAATTAAGGTTTTTGCCAGAGTTCTTAAATGATTTGGAACGTGTTTTATCAATGGCTGCGTTTCTAGATATATTTAATATCCACGTAAAAAATCGGCCTTTACTAGCATTATAAGAATCTGCTTTGTGCCATGCTTTAATAAACACATCTTGCATGACTTCCTCAGCGATATCATGGTCTCTTACAATGTTATATATGACGCCATGCATACTGTCACTGTACATGTTGTACAATTTTTCAAATGCTTTTTCGTCCTTATTTTGAAAATTGGTAATTAACTGGTCTAGTTCCATAAAGTTGTAGTCGATTGATTCACCGAAATCTATGATATTCTATTATAGTAGAATATCATTTTTGAATTAAATATGCGTTTTATTGAATAATACCACCACAGCTTACGCGTGTGCCAGCAGCACCTGACGGTTGTGATTTGAAATCATCAACACCTTGATGCACAATAATGGCCTTTCCAAGGATATCTTTAGTATCATCGCCACAACCAATGCACCACTCGTCGGTAACTTTTGTGATAGTAGCATGACCATTGGCATCAGCTGTTAAATTACCAATATCTCCCTTGTGGTAACCAGCGTCATCTCCCCATTTTCCGTGTGGTTCACCTGTTGGATTCCAATGACCTCCTGTAGACTTACCATCATCTGAGGAGCAGTCTGCTTTTTCATGAATATGAATCGCATGTTCTCCTTCCGATAGACCACTTATTACCGCAACCATCGTAACAGCGCCATTATCTTGAGTAAAAACAATATTTCCTGAGACCTTACTATCACTCTTAGGTTCAAGAGCCATGGTAAGTTTTTTCTTATCGGCATAATAGGCAGGCTCCTCTGTACTTGTGGTTTTTGGAGTTGTAACGGTTTCTTCTGTTTCAGTAGTCATTTCCGTAGCGTCTTTAGACTCTTCTTTTTTATCAGATTTACAAGCTGTGCTAAAGGTTAATGCTAATATCGAAATGTATAAAATTGCATGTTTCATTTTAATAGATGTTTTATTTATGTTGAAAGATAATCAATATTTAAATTGATAGAAAATTTTTCATATAATTTTCGAGATATGATTTATATCATGTTTTAAATGGTTGCTAGGGCTTAATTTTGAATCAAATTGTTTAGGTATGTGCAATTCTTTAGTCAATAAGTATAATGTGGCTGGTCCGCGTTATACGAGTTATCCAACGGTTCCTTATTGGGATCCAAATTCTTTTTCCTTAAAACAATGGAAAGCATCACTTGTCACTTCTTTTTTAGAAAGTAATGAGCGCGAAGGTATTAGTTTATACATTCATTTGCCATTTTGCGAGAGCATGTGCACGTTCTGTGGTTGTAATAAACGAATCACCAAGCGACATGACGTCGAGCTACCTTACATAAAAGCGGTTTTAAAAGAATGGAGTTTGTATTGTGACTTGCTTCCTAGTCGACCAAACATCAAGGAGTTACATATAGGAGGTGGAACACCCACTTTTTTCTCACCAGAAAATTTAGAGTTCTTAATTAAAGGAATTTTAAGACGTGCAAATATCGATAAACAGCATGAGTTTAGTTTTGAAGGACATCCTAATAATACAACACGAGAACATCTTCAAACGCTCTATGATCTGGGTTTCAGACGTGTGAGTTTTGGAGTTCAGGATTATAACGAGACGGTTCAAAAAGCTATACATAGAATACAACCAATTGAACATGTTGAAGAAGCGACACACACTGCTAGAGATATTGGCTATACATCCGTTGGTCACGATATAATCTTTGGTTTGCCTTTTCAAACAGAAGCACATGTGGCTAAAACCATAGAGATCACTAAAAAGATGATGCCAGATCGGATTGCTTTTTACAGTTATGCGCATGTCCCTTGGTTAAAAGGGAATGGTCAACGTGGTTATAAGGATGCTGATTTGCCTTCAGGTGAAGTGAAACGAGCACAGTATGAATTGGGAAAATCGCTATTAAGTTTAACGGGATATCATGAAATTGGGATGGATCATTTTGCTTTAGAATCGGATACCTTGTTTAAAGCGATGAAAGATCATACCTTACACCGAAATTTTATGGGCTACACAGCCTCTAAAACTCAAGCAATGATTGGTTTAGGGGTCTCATCAATTAGTGATAGCTGGTATGGGTTTTCTCAAAATGTTAAAGGCATAGAGGCCTATTACCACATGTTAGACCAGAACATGATTCCTGTATACCGAGGTCATATTCTTAATAGAGAAGATTTAGTTGTAAGACAGCACATTTTAAATTTAATGTGTCATTTTGAAACTGAATGGTCAACAGCTACATTATATATAGATGAGCTTAAAGACGTCGTATTTAAATTGCAGGAAATGGCCTTAGATGGTTTGGTTGAATTTAAGAAACATGGCTTAAAGGTCACGGCTAAAGGTCAACCTTATGTGCGTAATGTTTGTATGGCATTCGATGTTTTATTACAGCGCAAACAGCCGAGTACACGTTTATTTTCAATGACGGTTTAAACGAATAATCGTTTAAAATATTTTCATACTTATACAATAACTTGTATTTTCAAGAACTCAAATTTAAAACATAAAAACATGGACAAGATAATAGTACCCGTAGATTTTTCCGAATATTCTGAATATGCTTTGGAAACTGCAGCAATTATGGCAAAACGAAATAATGCAGAACTTATCGTTTTACACATGCTCGAAATTGACAGAGGACGTGTTACGGATTCTACCGATGCTCATAATGAGAAAATGGTATTTTTCTTAAAATTAGCAGAAAAGAAATTTGACGAATTTTTGGACAAAGATTTTCTTCAAGACATCAATGTTACACCCATTGTGAAACACTTTAAAGTCTTTAGTGAAGTTGCTGAAGTTGCCGAAGAACACGATGCTGATATGATTGTGATGGGATCACATGGAACAAGTGGTTTATCTGAGATTTTTGTAGGATCGAATACAGAGAAAGTTGTTCGCTATTCTGAAATCCCAGTATTAGTAGTAAAGCAAAAACCTAGCAATTTAAATTTTGATACGGTAACGTTTGCTTGTGATTTTTCAGATGAAATGGTAGAGCCATACTTAAAGGCTTCCAAACTTTTTGGAAATCTCAAACTCATACACGTGAATGTGCCTGGTGAAGGGTTTAATAGTACCGCAGAAATGGAGTCTAAGGTGGCTAATTTTCTGAAGAAGGCAGATGGTGATTTAGGAAAGTTGAATGATGTACATTACACGTCTGACTATACCGTAGAAAAAGGAATTTTAAATGCATCTAATCTATTAGGTGCCGATTTGATTGCTGTCCCAACACATGGTAGAAAAGGATTGGCTCATTTCTTTACAGGTAGCGTTTCAGAAGATGTGGCGAACCATTCCACCTTACCAGTCATTACTTTTAAAATATAGTAAGGTCTAAATCAATCAATAAAAATAAAAAGCTTGGGACCATGGTTCCCAAGCTTTTTTTGATGGTAGGTTGTATGTGTCATGTTCCTTGATTACTCAGATTCCTCTACGTCAATTTCGGTGGAAGGTGTTTCACCATCAATAGGTTTGCCTTCTTCTTTCAGATGGGTGTCCAGAAATTTTAAGATGCGACTGTAAGCCTCAATTTGATTGGCCTTTTTAACGAAGCCATGTCCTTCATCTTCAAACAGGACATATTCCACAGGAACACCATTTTTTCGGACGCCTTGAACAATCTCATCGGATTCCACCTGAAGGACTCTAGGGTCTTGTGCGCCTTGCAACACTATCAGTGGCTTAGTAACTTTATCGGTGTGAAATAATGGCGATATTCTTTTTAACCTAACAGAATCGGCAGTATACGGATCTCCAAGTTCGAGATATAAAGATTCTCTAAAAGATTCCCAATAAGGAGGGATACTTTTTAAGGTACGTATCCAATTGGTAACACCGTAAATATTTACGCCAACATCAAATTCTTCAGGTGTGTAGGTGAGTGCGGCCATCGTCATGTAACCACCATAAGAACCACCAATAATGCCAATTTTATCACCATCAATTTCTGCTTGCTCTGCCAGCCAATTTTTTCCTTCAACACAATCTTGCAGGTCTTTCTCTCCATGGTTTTTATCATCCATTTGGTAGAATGTTTTTCCGTAGCCACTGCTGCCACGATTGTTAACGGCTAAGACCGCATAACCATGGTTGACCATATACTGCACTAAGGCGCGATAATTTTGTCGTGTTTGTCCGCCAGGACCTCCATGTACCCATACCATTGCTGGCACTTTGTTTTCTTTAGATGCTTGTTTAGGAAGCCAATAAATAGCCGGAATTTCGGTACCGTCAAATGATTTAAAACGCACCACTTTGGCTGTTACTAAATCATCTGGATCAATGGCCGAATTAAGAACATTGGTCAATTTATATTGCTCTTTGGTTTCGAGATTATAGGTGTATAAATCTGAAGGGGCATCCGAGCCACCTACATACATACGCATCCAAGTTTCATCGTCGCTAAATCCAACACTTGTGATACTTTTGTTTTCGAATGCTGGTAAATCGATAGAGGTCATCGTGTCACTGTTAAAGACTTCAATAGCATTTTTTCCATCTTCATTGACATAAACAATCATGTAAGTGCCTTTAGAAGTAAAACCACTACCGACAATATCCCATGATTTTTCGAGAACTTTTTGCTTTTCTTGTGTTTCTAAATCATACGACATTAAATATGAAAACTCCGCGCCATCATCTGTGGTATAGTAAAATTTGGAACCGTCGTGCGCAAAGTCTTGTGCCGAATTGGCACTTGAAGTATCATTAATCTTTTGCATTTCTTTGGTACTCCTATTGAATAAAAACAAATCACTGTCGTTCGTATTCAGGCTTTTAGTCAAAGCAATGTAATTCTCATCTTTCGACATGCCACTGAAATCTAAGCCATCGTTATTTTGATAGAGCATTTCCGATGAATAATCGGCAATGGACATTTTATAAACATCAAAATATTTTGGGTCTCTTTGATTCGAACCATAGTATAAATACGCGTCATCATCCGACCAGCCATAAAAATTAGATTTGGCACCTTTGGTTGGGGTAATATCCTTGATAGAACCATCTAATTCTCGAACATACAAATGACTAATTTCATCGCCATTCCCGTCAGCGCTTAAAAGCATCCTATTATCGCTAGGGAAATAAGAATTCGCAAAATAAGACGTGCTGTCGGATGCCGTGATAGCCGTCAATTCACCACCTTTAACTGGAATGGTGTACACATTGTAAATTCCAGAGCGGTTGCTGGTTATTAATAAATTGGAATTGTCCTGTGAAAAACTACCACCTCTTACAGCTTCATTATCCATGAACTGCTCAATGGTGTATTGTTGAATGTCTTTTGTTTCTACCAGGTCATTTTTCTTGTCTTCTTTACAAGAAAAAATAACCATAGATATGCAAATGATAAAGAGTTTTGATTTCATAATTCGTTGTTTTTGATTGTATTTAATCCAATTTAAACGTTTGAGTATCCTTAAAAGGACTCATCTCTGAAGTTTCAATGGTTTGTCGGTATTTTGGCCAGTCGTCATTAAAAAATTGGTTGGTGTCATTTATGACACTTTGAAGCGCTTCTTTCGCATTTTTTATCAACGTGTTCTCAGTGGATGTTATCCCGTTTTGTCTACTACTTACATAGCCACTTGCCAGTCCAAATCGCTGCATAATAGTGACCTCTGGATTTCTTGTGATTCCTTGACGTTTATCCTCTTTTCCAAAGATTCTGTCGAGTATACTATCAATTTGTTTTACAATGTCTTTCGAGGCTTTAATCTGATCTTTATAGCCATCTTTGTCTAATTTTTTAAATCGTTTTTGATAGTCTTCAGCCAAGTTCTTACTTTCAACCAATTGCTTGACGGCATCTGCAGTAGTTTGCTGCATCGATTCGAGTGCTTTCAATTGCTCATAAACAGCATTAATATTCGCCATTGACATATTTATTCTTGGGTCCATCTTGACGTCTATCATGGTTTCAGAAGTTTGATCTCCATAGGTCATGATAGCTTTATACTTTCCAGGTTTGACCGAAACACCGCTCGGTTCATAATCTCTTTTTCGCAGACGTTTAGAAGGACGATCGGCTCCAGCCTCATCCATGTACCACGTCCATTGATGGATACCAGTGCTATCTGGAGTTTTTCTTTTTAAGGAGCGAATTAGGCGATCGCCATCGTAGATATGAAGGTGGATAGAATCCCACTTCACTTCAGCTGTTTCTTTTGCTGAATCAGTATCTTCCATTGCGTCACTGTCATCATCCTTATCGGCTTCTGAAGCGTTTTCCTTTTGATCTACGCTCAACATATAAGAAAGTCTCGCGCCATAGCCTCGATTTTCACCATGATACATAGCGTCACCTCCAAAGCGACTGCCTGTTGGTTGCTGATATGCGGCTTGATAAGCCACTGGAGGCTCAAATAACTTTAATTTTTGATTAGTCAATTGTTTGTCTTTAGCTAAAGCACGTAGCGGGCGAATATCATCTAAAACCCATGCAGCTCTTCCGAAGGTTCCTATAATCAAATCATGCTCCCTAGGATGAATTACCAAATCTTTAACCGAGACTGTCGGGAAACCATTAGTCCATTTTTGCCAGTTTGTTCCAGCATTGAATGAAATATAAAGTCCGTCATCCGTTCCTAAAAATAAGAGATTAGACTCTAATGGATCTTCAATAATAGATAAGGTATAACTCTCAACATCATTGGTGTCCACAATGCGTTGCCACGTTTTTCCGTAGTCAGTGGTTCTATAGGCATAAGGTGTGTAATTAAATCGACGATAGTCATTAGCAATTAATAATGCCTCTCCTTTGCGTTTATTGGATGCCTTAATTTGGGCAATCCAACTGCCTTCGGGTAAACCTTTGAGGTTCTTTGAGACATCATTCCAGGAGTTACCACCATTAGTGGTATAATGTACTTTTCCATCATCCGTACCTACCCAAAGCATATCTTTTTCTAAGGGTGAAGGCTCTATGACTAATATGGTGGTATGGTTTTCTGCACCAGTGGCATCCATCGTAAGTCCGCCACTTTCAGATTGTTTTTGTTTTTCGGGATCATTGGTCGTAAGGTCAGGAGAGATAATCGTCCATGTATCACCTTTATCTGTTGATTTATGCACAAATTGACTTCCGAAGTACAAGGTACTATTATCAAAAGGGTCCAAATTTATGGCAGAATTCCAATTAAATCGAAGAGCTATATCAGGGTCTGGATGTGTTGGTCTTACCAAATAGTTGTTACCTGTTTGCCAATCGTATCGGCTCACATATCCTTGTTGACTCATCGACCAGCCAAACCTTGAGTTGTCTTTATCAGGAACAACATCAAAACCATCTCCGAAGCTTATTTCCTGCCAATAGCTGTTACGAATACCTTGATCTCTCCAGACATAAGCTGGACCTCGCCATGAGCCGTTGTCTTGCATTCCGCCATAGACATTGTAGGGAATTTCATTGTCAACGGCAATGTGATAAAACTGTGCGACCGGTAAATTACCTATAAAACGCCAAGAATCACCACCATCTTTAGTGATATTCATACCACCATCATTACCATCGATCATAAAGTTACCATTTTCAGGATGAATCCACCAAGCATGGTGATCGGGATGCACACCATTAGAAACGCCATATGCAGGCATGAGTTGCGAAAAGTTTTTACCACCATCTTCAGAGACGTTCACGTATGTAAATACAGAATATACGCGATTTTCATTTTGAGGATCTACATATATTTCTGAATAATAAAATGGTCGATTGCCAATATCATTTTTGTCGTTTATTTTTTTCCACTGAAATCCACCGTCTTCACTTTTATAAAGGGCATTTTTTTTAGCTTCAACCAAAGCGTACACAATGTTTGGTTTGCCTGGAGCGATGGCCACACCTATACGACCCAGATGGCCTTTAGGAAACCCTTCTTTATCTGTTATTTTTTTCCAAGTTTTACCGCCATCATGAGTGATGTGTAGTCCAGAACCTTCGCCACCTGAATTGAAAAACCAGGGTTCCCGTTTGTGTTCCCACATGGCAGCTATCAATTTATTAGGGTTTTTAGGGTCCATGACCAAGTCTGCAGCGCCTGTTTTGTTATTTGCAAATAATATTTTGTTCCATGTTTGTCCGCCATCGGTTGTTTTAAACACACCTCGCTCTGGGTGTTCTCCCCAAGGAGAGCCAATTGCAGCAACATATACCGTGTTAGGGTCTGTAGGGTCAATGATCACCCTATGGATATGTCTCGTCTTTTCAAGACCCATCGCATGCCAGCTTTTACCACCATCCAATGATTTGAATATACCATAACCACCATTCAAACTATTTCTTGGATTGCCTTCACCTGTGCCAACCCAGATAACACTAGGATTGGATTGCTGAATAGCAACTGCTCCAATGGAAGCTGTCACTTGATTATCAAAAATTGGAGACCATTTGATTCCACCAGACTCACTCTTCCACAAGCCTCCTGAAGCCGTACCGACATACATAATATCAGGATTCGAATGAACAACATCAATGGCCGTGACACGACCAGACATACCGCCTGGGCCAATGTTTCTTGGTGTCATGTTTTTTAGAAGATCTAAGGAAATATCTTGGGAAAAAAGAGAGAGGGATGCTAGTAGAAGCATCGAGAACAATAGTTTTTTCATTACGGATTTTGGTTTAGTTGCTTTAAAGATACTAAAACAAACGTCTTGATAATAACTCAAATAAGTTAAAACTGAGGATATGTTTACCTCATGTAGGTCTTTTCAATAGAAAAAATTAGTCTAACGTACTTAAGGCAATTTCAATCATGGTATTAAAGGTAGACTCTCGTTCATCACTAGAGGTATGTTCCTTAGTGACCAAAGAGTCAGAAATAGTAAGAATTGAGAGGGCATTCACCTGATGCTTTGCAGCTACTGTGTATAAACCTGCTGTTTCCATTTCAACACACAGAACCCCAAAATCTGCCCACTTTTTATAAGCATTATAATCATCTTCATAAAATTCATCAGATGATAAAATGTTACCCGCTTTGATAGGTATGTTATTTGCTTTCGCATAGGAAGCTGCTTTCATAAACAACTCAAAATTAGCGGTTGGTGCATAATCGGCATTTATGAATCTGGAATTATTAATGCCTGATGTAGAAGAAGCAGCCATAGCAATAACGATATCTCTGATATGGACGTGTTTTTGATATGAGCCAGCCGAACCAACACGTACCAAATTTTTTGCGCCATAATCATTGATGAGTTCATTGCAATAAATTAAACATGATGGAATTCCCATGCCAGTACCTTGAACCGAAACTAACTTTCCTTTGTAAGTTCCTGTGTAACCTAACATGCCTCTAACATCGTTATAAAGCTTAGGATTATCAAAAAAGGTTTCAGCAATCCATTTTGCTCTCATTGGATCACCAGGTAATAATACCGTTTCTGCAATCTCGCCTTGTTTTGCTTCAATATGTGTGCTCATAATAATGTGGTCAGTAGAAATAATTACGCTTGGTACTAAGATACCTATTCCTTATCAAATGGCTGTAATGATGTCGAATAACAATAAATCCCAAAGATGATCGATCATACTTTAGGATTTAATGTGCGTGAATACTGTCTTAGAATTGCTCTAGTAAATAATTGATAAGGTCTGTGGTCGTTACAATACCCACAAGTTTATTGTTTTCTAAAACAGGGAGTGCATGAAACTCTTTTTTGGATAGAATTTCCGCAACTTCTTTAATGGTCGTATTTGCATTAACACTTACCAAATTTTTGGCCATGACTTGCTCTATGGTAAACATGTTATAAACTACGGTATCTACCTCCTGTTCATTTTCGTCTACGGCATCGGCAAAACTAATTCTTAAAAGATCGGTATAGCTTAGCATTCCTGTTACTTGATCACCACTCACGACAGGAATATGTCGGATATGGTTGCTTTTAAATAAGGACTCTGCAGTCTCTAAATTGTCGCTTAGATTTAAGGTGATGACATTCTTGGTCATTATCGTTGAAACTGGCATTCTTTTTTTCATGATTTTTCGTTTTAATTCAATCTTAAAGTTAGAGTGATCAACCACGAAAAACTATGACTTATATCATTAATAATCTTATTTTAATGACATTCAATCGCACTTGATGCCATTTCCACAATGGGCGTAGGAGATAGATAAGGGATGCCTAATCCTAAACCTCTTACAATAAAAAGAAGTCCCATGAGGATGACAAAAACAGGAATGACCCTTTGTATACCTTGTTTGGCTCTTACATTTAAAAACTTGCCTAAATAGATAGCTGAAGTCATTAAGGGTATTGTGCCCACACCGAATAGGAACATGTATACGCTACTTTGAACAGCATTTTCTATGGCAAACGAAGCAATGATGGCCATATACACCAAACCACAAGGTAAAAAACCATTAAGAAAACCAATCGTTAAAAAGGTATCGGCTGTTTTCTTTTTAAGGGCTTTACCTAGCGATGTTTTTACTTTTGAAATAACTCGGTAGATGGGTTTAGAAAGATTGTATTTATTAAACGTCTGAACAGGAATAAGTACGACAACAATTATCAATAAACCGATGGCAATAGACAGCTGTTGTTGCAGACCAAAAATGTACAAGCCTTTTCCTAGCAGTCCAAAAATGAATCCTATGAGACTGTATGCTAATAGTCGCCCTAGATGATAGGTAAAAACTTGGGTGATTTTTCTTGTGGAATTACGACGGTCTACGGGTAGCATAAAGGCAATTGGTCCACACATCCCAACACAGTGGAAGCTTCCTAATAAACCGAATATGATTGCAGACCAGAGCATATTTAGTTGACTTAGTAAACAATGTCTTTTTTGAAGAGATATGATTTTCCTTTATATTGCCAATCCACTTTAATGTTCCAACGACCATCTAACAAACGTTTGTCAGGTATGAGCAAATTGTGATCGGACAGTGAAATCGTTGTTTCAAAGTCTAATTGTTTATTAGATGGTCTATATAGGAACACATTTCCAGTAATTTCTTTGGCATCCATGGTTTCAGGAAAGGCTATTTCAAGACCATTTTCGGTACGTGTCCATGAAACATTCTTTTCAAGCGTTTTGGCGTTATTCTCTTTATTAATTTCATTTTGATAGGCAAGTTCTTCCTTATAGTAGTCTTCTACTACTAAATCTGTATCGTATTTTTTCAGGGTGTTCATATTGATGACAAAATACATGATAAAGGCTATAAAGCCTATAAATGCTAGTACGATACCTGTTCCCCAATTAAATTTCATAATGTTCAGTGTTTAATTATAACTTCTCGGTCCTAAAAAATTGACAGTTGTTGTTTCTATGAGGTCATCCTCATTGTAAACGTCAATCATAAGCTTATTCCGATCACCTTTTAGTTCGCTTTTGTTGATTTCAATAAACATAGTTCCTTCTGCCAGTCCTTGTGCAGGTACCGTGATTGTTTCAGATGCAGATACTAATTTGATTTCACCTTTATATTTACGCAATCTGAAGCTCACATTAGTAATGCTGTCGGTCGTTTTGTTTACTAATTTATAGGTAAAAACATTGCTGATGATGGCTTCGCCTTTATGCTCATAAAGTTGCCCTGGGAGCCTCAATATTCTTGCTTCAACATCATTTCTCAATAGGAGCATTCCTGTTAATACACCAATTAAAATAACTAGTACTGCGGTGTATCCTTTAAGTCGAGGTGTGAATTTAAATTTCTTTTTCTTTTCAATATTGTCTTCACTGGCATACCGAATTAACCCTTTCGGAAGATTAATGCTCTCCATAATATGATCACATTCATCAATACAGGCTGTACAGTTCACACATTCTAACTGTGTGCCATTTCTTATGTCTATACCTGTAGGACACACATGCACACATTGCAGGCAATCAATACAATCACCGTGACCTAAGGCTTCACGATCCTCATTCTTTCTGAATTTTTTACGCCCATTTTCACCTTCACCTCTTTTGTGATCATAGGCGACTACGATAGATTTATTATCAAGAAGTACACCTTGGAGTCTCCCGTAAGGACAAGCGATGATGCAGACTTGCTCTCGAAACCACGCAAATACAAAATAAAATATGGCGGTAAATATGATGAGAGGAAACAAGGTGCCCAAATGTTCAAACGGCCCGTCAATGACATATCTTAAGAGTTTGTCACTTCCTATAAGATACGCCAAAAATATGTTTGCTATGAGGAAAGAGATAACCAAAAATAGGAACCATTTGAGTAGTCGTTTACGAATCTTTTCAGCATCCCACTTCTGCTCGTCTAATTTTCGCTGTTTATTTCTATCACCATCAATCCAATATTCTATTCTTCGGAAAACCATTTCCATAAAAATAGTTTGCGGACAAATCCATCCACAGAAGATACGACCAAAACCAACCGTAAAGAGCGTGACGAATATCACACCAATAATCATTGATATCACAAATAAGTGAAAATCTTGTGGCCAAAAAGGGAAGCCGAAAATATTGAAGCGACGCTCAAGAACATTAAACATCAAAAATTGATTGCCATTTATTTTTATAAATGGTGCAGCAAAAAGAAAGGTCAGTAAAACATAACTGACAATTTTACGCTTTTCGTAATAAGGACCACTAGGCTTTTTTGGATACACCCAAGCACGATTTCCATCCTCATTGACCGTGCCAATAGAATCTCTAAAACTTTCATTTTTGGGTGTATCCATCATGGTTACTCTTCTATAGTAATGACTGAATCAGTTTTAACTTCCATCATTTCAGTAGGAATGTCTTCAGCGGGAGCTTCTTCACTCGTCCAAATATCACCTTCTGCAGCCTTTGGTTCGGCAGGTGTGGTGCCCTGAAACTGTAATACATAACTCGCCACTTGTGCGATTTCTGAAGGTTTTAAACTTTGTTTCCAAGCAATCATACCCTTACCATCACGACCGCCTTCTGCGACAGTTTTAAATACGTTTTTAATGCCACCACCTAAAATCCAGTGTTTGTCTGTTAGGTTAGGGCCTATACCACCACCACCATCTGCTTTATGACAAGCCACACAGTTCGTTTCAAAAATTACCTGTCCTTCTTTTAGATCACTAGCATCCGTCAATACAGTGACCGTATTGAAATCAACTAAATCCTTAGCTGTTTTTTTGTACGCTTCAATTTCAATTTCTGCTTGAGCTATTTCGGCTTCTAATTCTTCATATTGATTGTCTCCATTAAAAACATGGAATCTTGCGAGGTAAATAGCGGCGAAAACAATGGATGCATAAAATCCATACAACCACCATGGTGGTAAATCATTATCAAGCTCTTTGATACCATCATAATTGTGATCGAGCACTAAATCATGTTCTTCTTCAATAGGTTTTGTACCTACTAATTTTGTGTAGGTGGTTTTTAACCAACTTAGGAGTTTGGACGGCTCATTTAATTTGGATTCATAACGCGTTTTCGCAGCGTCATCTAAACTTTGGTAAAGTACGTTATTGATGGCACTTACAATGCCTTCAATCGCTACAAGTATCAGAAAAACTAGTACTAAAAATAAAGCTACCAACGGTTCTTCAATGAAGGCAAACTTGTCGCCATAATCCATGACGTTTTCAGTAATTGCGAAAATGATAAAGAATACTACTGGTACTCTTATCCAGGATGGGATTCTAGTTTTCATGATGCTGTTGGTTTTGATTGTCCAATGGGATTTGACTCACTGTATTGATATAGTCTTTTTTGGCAGTGATGACCCACCAAAAAAGGATGACGAAAAAACTGAAAAATATAAGTAAGGAAATTAATGGATAGATTTCTATACCAGTAATACTTTCCATATGATGTTTTACAAATTTTAGCATGATTTATTGTTTTTGAATCGTTGTTACTTCTGAATCTTCAACTTTAATATCTGTGCCAAGTCGTTGTAAATATGCTATGATGGCTACGATTTCTCGATCACGCATTTCAACGAAGTTCTCACCACCAGATTTTTTATCAGCTTCGTAAGAAGAGGCGAAATCAGGATCTGAATACAGGTTCTTTTCTATTTGAGTCCCCTGTTCTGTCATGGCTTGTTGTGCGTTCTCGATATCTTGATCAGAATAAGGAACACCTAAGGATACCATCGCTCGCATTTTGGCTTCTGTTTGCGACTTGTCTAATTGGTTTTTAATAAGCCATTTGTAAGCTGGCATAATTGAACCAGATGAGGTGCTTTGTGGATCATACATGTGATTTAAGTGCCAATTATCTGAATACTTACCACCAACGCGATGTAAGTCTGGACCTGTTCGTTTACTGCCCCAAAGGAATGGATGATCATAAACATATTCACCAGCTTTTGAATACTCACCATAACGTTCGACTTCATTTCTAAAAGGTCTTACCATTTGAGAATGACATCCTACACAGCCTTCTCTTATATAAATATCCCGTCCTTCCAATTCTAGAGGCGTGTAAGGTTTCACACTTGAAATGGTTGGGATGTTTTCTTCAACCAAAAGGGTTGGAATAATTTGAACAACACCTCCAATTAATATGGCGATTGTAGCATAAATCGTTAATTTAATAGGTTTACGCTCTAACCAAGTGTGCCATCCTTCGCCAGCCACTCGACGCTTAGAAACACGTTTTAATGCAGGTGCTTCAGCTAATTCATCAGTGACTTTGCTACCATTTCTAATGGTGATAATAACGTTCACTACTAAAATGAGCATACCTGCAATATAAAGTGTACCACCAATAGCTCTCATCCAGTACATTGGAATGATTTCTGTTACGGTTTCAAGGAAATTACCGTAGACTAAAGTGCCATCTGGGTTAAATTGTTTCCACATAGCCCATTGTGTAAATCCCGCAACATACATCGGAAGCGCATAGAAAATAATTCCTAAGGTGCCAATCCAGAAATGTAAGTTAGCAAAACCTGTTGAGTGCAATTTCGTTTTGAATAATTTTGGAACTAAATAGTAAATCATTCCGAAAGTAAGGAAGCCATTCCATGCGAGTGCACCAACATGAACGTGTGCAATAATCCAGTCTGTAAAATGGGCCATAGCATTCATGCTTTTAACAGAAAGCATAGGACCTTCGAACGTAGCCATGCCATAGCCTGTGATGGCAACTACCATAAATTTTAAAACAGGATCTGTTCTTACTTTATCCCATGCACCGCGCAGTGTTAGAAGTCCGTTAATCATTCCTCCCCAAGAGGGCATCAATAGCATGACTGAAAATGCCACACCGAGGTTTTGTGCCCATTCTGGGAGAGCGGTGTACAATAAATGGTGAGGTCCTGCCCAAATATAAATGAAGATCAACGACCAGAAGTGTACAATCGATAGTCTGTAAGAATATACGGGTCTGTTAGCTGCTTTAGGTACGAAGTAATACATCAATCCTAAAAATGGCGTCGTCAAGAAAAACGCCACCGCATTATGACCATACCACCATTGTACTAAGGCATCTTGAACACCAGCATAAACAGAGTAACTTTTTAAACCACTTACAGGCAGTTCTAAACTATTGAAAATATGAAGTACCGCTACGGTGACAAAGGTGGCAATGTAAAACCAAATAGCAACATACAAATGTCTTTGACGACGTTTTAAAATGGTGGCGATTAAATTCCACCCGAAAACGACCCAGATAACAGCAATTGCAATATCAAAAGGCCATTCTAATTCGGCATATTCTTTGGACGTTGTATAGCCTAAAGGAAGGGTGATGGCCGCACCTACGATAATTAATTGCCAACCCCAAAAATTGATTTTACTTAACAAGTCACTGAACATTCTTGTTTTTAAAAGACGTTGTGTGGAGTAATAAACACCTGCAAAAATGGCGTTGCCAACAAAGGCAAAAATGACAGCATTGGTATGCAAAGGTCTTAAGCGACCGAAACTCAACCATGAAACACCACCTGGAAAAAGGTCTTCTATCATGTTTGGGAATAAAAACATAAACGCCAGTAGTAGACCTACTAACATTCCTACCACTCCCCAAAGCATCGTTGCATAGAGGAAATTTTTAACGATTTTGTTATCGTAATGAAACTGTTGAACTTCCATAATAATTAATTGGTCTTTTTTGTTTTAACAGATGGTTTTGGTTGCTCTTTTACAAGTTCGTCTTCAAAAAGCATTCTAACAGAAGGGGTGTAGCCGTCATCAAATTGCCCTTGTCGAACAGCTGCTATAAACGCAATGAAAAACACGAGAGCAACAATAATGCTGATACTCAATAAAATATATATAACACTCATACCTATTAGAAGTTATGGTTCAAAATTACAGTTGAACGGGTTCTTAAAACATGACTTATATCATGTTTAAAAATTATTTTAGATGTGAAGTTGACATATCGCATATTCACGTTATTTTTCGACCTTTAATATTGGTAGCGACGGTTGTAAAAACGACCACACTTATCGAGCTTAATGGCATTAAAATAGCTGCTATTACTGGTGCTAATTGTCCTGTAACCGCAAAATAAAGTCCGATCATGTTATAGATAAACGATAAGGCAAAACTCCATTTTATAATCTGGATGGCACTTTTAGAGGCTTTTAAAAATTTATGTAATTGATGAAATTTGGAAGCATCTAAAATGGCATCACATGCTGGTGAAAAAACATTCACATTTTCTGACAGCGCAATTCCGACATTACTTTGAGCAAGAGCACCAGCATCATTTAGTCCGTCACCAATCATTAATACTTTGGCACCTTCACTTTGATGGTATTTGATGTATTCTAATTTGTCATCGGGCTTTTGATTAAAAATCAGTTTTGTTTTGGCGGGAAGTAACTTTTTAAGATTTGCGTATTCGCCTTCATTGTCACCCGATAATATGACGAGATCATATTGTTTTTTTAATTTATTGAACAGTTTCGATAAGCCTTTCCGATAGCTGTTGTAAAAGGTAAATTTTCCCTTGTATTGATTATTCGTACTCACGTGTACTGCAGTGTTTAATACAGGCGCTTCATTGCTCCCGATAAAACTGGCGGACCCTATTTTAATATGCTCTTGATGATAGGTGGCTTCAATACCTTTTCCTAGATGTTCTTCAAAATGATTGAGCGATACAATCTGATGCTCATCAAGAATATCGTAAAGCGTTCTACTGAGTGGATGATTAGAGCCTCGTAATGTGTTTTTTAATAGTTGTTCTTCCGAAGCACTCAAGGCAATGCCTTCATAATTTGCCCTACTTTTTTGATTTGAGGTAATCGTTCCAGTTTTATCAAAAATAATGGTATCGATTTGGGCTAGTTGTTCAATGACGGAAGCATTTTTTACATAGAATTTTAACTTTCCGAAGATGCGAAGTAAATTTCCGAAGGTAAATGGTGCAGATAAGGCAATGGCACACGGACACGCAATAATAAGCACAGCAGTGAATACATTCATTGCTTTCGTAGCATCCGTAAATAGCCAATATGTGGTAGAAACAAAAGCAATTGCCAAAACGGCAATCGTGAAGCGTTTACTGATGTTGTTGGTGAGGGTTGTAAAACCATCTTCTTTATTTTTATTAAATACATCATTACTCCATAACTGTGTTAAATAACTTTGTTCTACCGATTTTAACGCTTCCATTTCAATACTACCAGACGTCTGCTTTCCACCAGCATATAATTTGTCACCAGACACTTTACGCACGGTTTCTGATTCTCCCGTGACAAAACTGTAATCGATGCGTGCTTTGCCATTTATAAGGATACCATCAACGGGTATTAATTCTTCATTTCTTATAAGTAACCTGTCGCCTTTGTCAATATCATAGACAGGAATTGGTGTTTCCTCACCGTGAGAATTTACTTTGGTGATAGCGATAGGAAAATAGGATTTGTAATCACGTTCAAATGACAGGTAGGTGTATGTTTTCTGTTGAAAAAATCTTCCTAGAAGTAAGAAAAAAATAAGTCCGGTTAAGCTATCAAAAAATCCAGATCCCAAATCGAAGATAATGTCTACCGTACTTCTGATAAATAACACCGAAATTCCCAAGGCAATAGGTACATCGATATTTAATATTTTAGAGCGAAGTCCTTTGAAAGCTGAGATGAAATAATCTTGTCCAGCATAAAAAACGACCGGAATGGAAAAGGCAAACATGAGCCATCGAAATAAATGTTTGTATTGTTCTAACCAGAATTCACCCACTTCAAAGTATTCTGGAAAGGACAGAAACATCACATTTCCGAAGGCAAAACCTGCAACACCTAGTTTGTAAATAAGACTTCTATTGATGTTTTCTTGACCGGTTTTAAAATCATCCAAAGAAATATAAGGTTCATAGCCTATTGAGCTCAATAGAACGACCACCTCTTTGAGAGAGTAGGTCTTGGCATTGTATGTAATACGAACAGTTTTCTTACCGAAATTTACCTGTGATGCTGAAATATCTGAGTGTAACTTATGAAGGTTTTCTAAAATCCAGATACAAGAACTACAATGAATATGTGGAATGTACAAGGTGGCAATTTGTATATCGCCATCATTGAATTCAGTGAGTTTGTCGATGATATTCTCTTGAGAAAGGAAATCATACTTTCCTTCTATTTCTTTTGGAGTAGCACCTGGTGCGGACTCCAAATCGTAATAGCAGGTTAAATCATTTTCTGAGAAAATCTCATACACTGTTTTACAACCATTACAGCAGAAATTTTTATTGTCGAATGCGATAACGGTCGTATTACAGTTGTCACCGCAGTGGAAACAAGTAGTTTGTTCCATACTAATTTGCTCATTTATACCTGTAACAAAAGTCACAAAACTTCTAAGTATTAAATATGATATTTGTCATGTTTTAGTTAATTTTACAGAACTTCAAAATATCAGGTATGAGCAAGTGTGAGCAATGCATTATTCGACAATTTAATTCTTTAAGGGCATTAACAAGAGAAGAATTGGTGCGAATTTCTGGTTGTAAGACCTCGAGATTTGTTAAGAAAGGTGAGATCATTTTTGAAGAAGGTGAAAATGTAAATGGTGTTTATTGCGTTAAAGACGGTGTATGTAAATTATCAAAACTGAGTTCTAATGGCAAAGATCAAATTGTGAAACTCGTCGTGAAAGGAGATTTACTGGGACAGCGTTCCTTAATTGGTGATGAAACTGCTAATTTAAGTGCAGTGGCTCTAAATGACATGGAAGTTTGCTTTATCCCGAAGAATGAAATCATGACAGACTTGGAAAATAATTCCAAGTTTTCCATGGATATGTTGCAGCACATGGCTCACGAATTAAAATCCTCAGACAATTCGGTGGTGGATATGGCTCAGAAATCAGTAAAGCAACGACTTGCCGAAGTTTTGGTATACATTCACGATAATTTCGGGCAAGACAAGGATGGCTATTTACCTATCAATTTGTCGCGGGAAGATTATGCGAATATTGTGGGAACGGCAACCGAGTCTGCTATTAGAATTTTATCGCAATTTAAAAAAGAAGGTCTGATATCTACCCAAGGGAAGCAAATAAAAATTGAGAATCTTCAGAATTTAAAACTCATAGAGTAATTTTAGTAATGCTTTAATATTTTTCAGTTTAAAAAGCATTATTTTTATAGAGCTATGAAACAGAAAAATGATTTTAGAAAGGGATTTGTATTTAAGACGTACGAAGCACCTAATCAATCGCCATTTGAAAAGCTTTTTGAAATTTTCAAAGAGTTAATCACACATACCTCTGGAGATGTGGACGAGGCTTTAGATTGGTTAAGGCAATTAGATAAAGAGTACGAATTAACCACTTCGGAATATACCATAGATGATTTTATTGAAGACCTTAAAAAGAAAGGTTATCTCAAAGAAGAGTTAGATCCTGATGGTCAAGGAGGTATGGCTATTACGGCTAAAACTGAACGGGCTATTAGACAACAAGCTTTAGAGCATATCTTTGGAAAGATTAAACGAAGTGGACAAGGAAATCACCGAAGTAAAAGCCCAGGAATAGGTGATGAGCATACTGGCGATTTTAGAAACTATCAGTTTGGAGATGCTTTGGATAAAGTGTCCATGACTGAAAGTTTAAGAAACGCTCAAATTAATCACGGTATTGGTGATTTCAATATCACAGAAGATGATTTGGTCGTAGAGGAAACACTACACAAATCCCAAATGAGTACGGTGCTCATGATTGATATAAGTCACAGTATGATTCTTTATGGTGAAGATCGTATCACACCTGCGAAACGTGTGGCTATGGCTTTAGCCGAATTGATTACAACACGTTACCCAAAAGACACGTTGGATATTCTTGTCTTCGGAAATGATGCGTGGCAAATTGAAATTAAAGACTTACCGTATTTAAAAGTGGGACCTTATCATACCAATACTGTAGCTGGTCTACAATTAGCAATGGATTTACTGAGACGTAAGCGCAACACCAATAAGCAAATATTCATGATCACCGATGGGAAACCTAGCTGCTTGCGATTGCCAGATGGGGAGTATTACAAGGACAGTAACGGTCTCAATCCTTACATTACCAATAAGTGCTATGCGATGGCGCAACAAGCCAGAAAGCTTCATATTCCTATAACCACGTTTATGATTGCGCAAGATCGTTATCTGATGCAGTTTGTTCAAGAATTTACGCATGCCAATCAAGGCAAAGCTTTTTATACTGGTTTAAAAGGACTTGGTGAAATGATTTTTGAAGATTATGAAACAAATAGAAAAAAAAGAATTAGAGGTTAAGATATATGAAAATAGAAACGATACATACCTTAGGAGAATTAAAAAAACAAGCTTATCAATCTAAATCTATAAAGGATGAACTTAGAGACAACCTTATAGCCAAAATTAAAAACAAGGAAACTGCTTTTGAAGGGGTTCATGGCTATGAAAACACGGTAATTCCAGAATTGGAACGCGCCATATTATCTAGGCATAATATTAATTTGCTGGGTTTACGCGGACAAGCGAAAACACGATTAGCACGTTTAATGTTGAACTTGTTAGATGACTACATTCCCATAGTAGAAGGTTCCGAAATAAATGATGATCCGTTGCAACCTATTTCTAGGTTTGCCAAAACACTTATCGATGAAAAAGGAGATGATACACCTATTGCATGGTTACATAGAAGCGATCGATTTGCGGAAAAGTTAGCAACGCCAGATGTGACAGTTGCCGATTTAATTGGTGACGTTGATCCCATCAAAGCCGCAAATTTGA
Source organism: Psychroserpens sp. BH13MA-6 (assembly GCF_052983595.1). NCBI lineage: Bacteria > Pseudomonadati > Bacteroidota > Flavobacteriia > Flavobacteriales > Flavobacteriaceae > Psychroserpens > Psychroserpens sp. BH13MA-6. The sequence goes on from NZ_JBRJGE010000004.1 coordinate 206,938, forward strand.
AATTGAGCTATGCTGATGATCGTGTGATTCATTATGGTATGATTCCAAGAGCAAACCGTTGTATTTTTGTGATCAATGAATTACCTGATCTTCAAGCGAGAATCCAAGTGGCGCTATTTAATATTCTTCAAGAGGGTGATATTCAAATACGTGGTTTTAAATTACGTTTGCCTTTAGATGTGCAATTTTTGTTTACTGCTAATCCTGAAGACTATACCAATAGAGGTAGTATCGTGACACCTTTAAAGGATAGAATCGGGAGTCAAATTTTGACACATTATCCGGTAGATATTGAAACGGCCCGACTTATAACAGAACAAGAAGCCAAGTTGGTTGAAAGTCAGATAGACACGGTAGCAGTCCCAGATTTAGCTCGTGATTTGCTGGAGCAAATTGTATTTGAGGCCCGTGAAAGTGATTATATAGATGCTAAAAGTGGTGTGAGTGCTCGTTTGAGTATCACAGCTTTAGAAAATTTGTTGAGTACCGCTGAACGTCGTGCTTTAATGGCAGGAGATGAAAATACGACGATCCGTTTAAGTGACTTTGTTGGGATCATACCAGCCATCACAGGAAAGGTAGAATTAGTTTATGAAGGTGAGCAAGAAGGTGCTGCGATGGTTGCGTATAATTTGATTGGTGAGGCTGTGAAAGCCTTGTTTGTAGAATTTTTTCCAAAAATTGAAAAACTCAAGAAAGATTCTGAAGAAACACCTTACGATGATATTATTTCATGGTTTTTTAATCAGCAAGACGGGTTTGAGATATTGGACGATCTTCGTAATAAGGAATATAAAGCTTTACTCGATGCTGTATCACCATTAGATGATTTGTTAGGCGAATATCAGCCGAAACTCAGTAAAGAGGATAGTTATTTTGTAAAGGAATTTGTGCTTTGGGCGCTTGTAGAATTTAAGCAATTGAATAAATTTCGATTCACTGAAGGTATTCAGTTTAAAGATCCTTATGGTAGTTTTATTAATGGTATTTAGTTAGTCTTTTGAGATTAAAATAGGGATGTTTGCACTATTGTCCTTGGATTCTACATTAGTGAGAAGCCATTGTGTCCCGTAAACATCCTCATAAGTAATTTTAAATACAATATTCATAGCATTAAAGGCTTTCTTAAACGCTGTAATGTTATCCGATCCATAAACTTCAATAACACTTATCGCGTCATTGGCAGGTAACACAAAGCCTTTCACCAAATCACTTTGTAGATAGGAAATGGTGTCTAATGGTTGATAGGTTTTAAGCATATCTTGAAAAAAAGCGTTAGAACTTTGAAAGTTTTTGGAGTTATCTACTGTAATGTCAACATTCGTAATAAATGCTGGACCTACTCCTTTATTCCCGATAACCAATTTAAAGGTGTCATTATAGTCACTAAGCCATTGATTTAAATAAGGAAGCACACTGGCACTTTGCTGCATTTGCGTGAGCTTGTTATCCTCTCGAGCCAGATAGGATTGATAGAGCAATGCGATTAAAGAGATGACACTTATAAACAGCGCTGAGGTACTCATGATTTTATCAGAAGTCCAATTAATTTTCCAGCGTTTTTTCTTTGAAGATGTTATTTCGTCTGACATGTAACGTCGTCTATGTTATAAATTTAATAAAAGATTACCGGTTATCCCGACTTTTGATATTTTCGTGACAGCAATTAATTATTTCTTGAATTCTTCGTTCTCTAGTGGTTTCTCGCTTTGCTTGATTTAACCAATAGAGGTATCCTTTTCTATAGGAAGGAGCGAAATTGTTATAGTTTTCAAAGGCTTCAGGATTCATGTCAAATGCCAATTGTAGGTCCTTCGGAATAACGCCATTTTCAACGTCATCTAAAGCAGTCCAACTGCCATTTGCTTTCGCTATCGCTATAGATTCGAGACCTCGCTTATGCATCAAGTTTGCTTTTTTAAGTTCTTGGATGTATGTTTTGTTTAGAGCACTCCAGACGCTTTTTGGTTTTCTTTGACAAAAATATTGGCGTCGTTTCCCGTTTCCTAAACTCTTTACCGTAGAGTCAATCCAGCCATAACACAATGCGACCTTTACGGCTTCTTCCCATCGCATAGAGTTTTTGTGATGGTCAACCTTATAAAAAATAAGGTAGACACCACTAGAATTATCATGGTTATTTTCCAGCCATGCGCGCCATTCCTGATCTGATTCAAAATAAAGTTCCATAATAATTTGAAAGTTAAAAACGACTTGTCTTCGTGTGATTAAAAGTATAAAAAAAGTTCTTTATCGGAAAAATTTACCACTTCATGTCTTTTATCGAATATATTGGTGGTTTTATCAATATTATGATTTTCAACACGATAGGCCTAAATACATTTGTCCTGTTGTTGAAATAACGTTGCGTTTTAATTTACGCAATATGGCCCCAAGCCTATGAAATTATTGACCTGTTTAAATGAATGTCGAGAATTCGCATCCAGAGCTTATGTTAGGGTCAACTATCTTTCAGACCTATTTCAATACCAAAATTAATCCAAAATACTTTTCAGCGTAAGCAAAGTATTCTCCCTCATGATGCTATTGTGATTTTTAAGAATCACAAATGATAGTTAAAAGTCAATCAATTAAAAAGGGATGATATGTACTAATTGGCACATACGTCATTAAAAAAGTATTATTATGGAAAAAATTACTCATTTTTTAAATGCTACTTTTATCAAGAACATCTGCTTAGTGACCATTGTTTTAATCAATGCTAATGCAGTATTCGCTCAAAAATCAGGTGTATGGAGTGCCAATGGAGGAGGTGCTTCTACCACATGGACAACGGCTGCTGGAGCCATAGATATCACAGCTTCAGCCACAAATTATGGTTCCGGTACAAGTTACACTTTGAACGATTTTCAAACACATGATAGTATGGGCTGTAACAATAGTGCTTATAGCGATCCTACCATTGTTGGAAATCCGTCTTTAAGTATCAGACATACCTTTCCGAACACTGCTTTTTTAACGTTTAATTTTAGTAAAGCCGTTGAAAACCCAGTCATGCATTTTGATAGATTGGGAGGAGGCCAGGTTAGTAATCTAACGTCGTCAACTTTAGTATCGATAGTAACTCCAGGAATTACTTTTACACGATTATCTGGAAATGGTTCGCATTTCGTTGTGACTAGTACGTCATTAGGAAGAGACCCTGGACAAACTTACACGTCGTTGCCGTCAGAATGTGGTCCACCCCTTGCTGGAACGGCCTCAGGAAGTGTTCGATTGAATGGCGTTTTCCAAACCATTACTTTTGAATTGTCTATGGATGCTGTGGGTAGTACATCTTCGGTAAACGATAGATTTGAAATTGCCTTTAGTGATGTGCAAAGTCTTACATTGGATTTTGATGGTGTAGATGACTACATCAACAGATCCGCGTTTTTAGGAAATAAATCGGAAGTGACTATGATGACTTGGGTTAAGTTAGATGCTGACGCGACTGGTGGTGAGATTATGGGACAACGTAACTTTAAACTTAATATGGATAACAATAACCGTTTGAGGTTATTTGTTAAAACAAATGGATCCTCTTCAAATTCTGTGACATCTCCTAGTAATGCATCTCCCATATTCACTAAAAATATGTGGTACCATGTAGCTGCAGTTTACGATGGTAATAATGGTAGTGTGCAAATGTTTATTAATGGAGACCTTGTATGGGAATACCTACTATTAGACGGTACAGCGCTTAATAACCAAGCATCCTGGAATTCAGACCATGATTTTGAAATTGGTAGAAACTCCTACAACGACAACAATTATTTTAAAGGTTCTATCTACGAAACTCGTGTTTACGGAAAAGCCTTGACAAGCGATCAATTGCAAAGACAAGTTTATCAAGAAATCGAAAATAATGGCGGAAAAGTGAGAGGTGTTGTGATACCGAAGGATATAGATGGTTTACTTTGGAGTGACCTCATTCTATATTATAAAATGGATATATTAGATAGCGGACAAACAACTGATACCTCCAATTCCAATACGAATGGTCATTTACATGGTATGCGAACGTATCAAGATTATACAGCGCCTTTACCATACGTGACCAAGGCTGGTGGCACAGGGAACTGGAAGGACAAAGATAACTGGTTGCATGGTGACGTTTGGGATATTGATGGTGCACATACAGCTTGTGCCATAGTGAAAATTTCAGATGATCTTAAAACAGATCAGAATCACGGAACCATAGGACTCATTGTTGATAGCGGTAAATCGTTAGAAATTAATGGCGATTCAGGACTGTTCAATTCTTGGTACTTAAAACTTGATGGTACGATTGATTTACAAGGTGAGTCCCAATTAGTGCAATCTGAAGAAAGTACTTTAGACATCACGAGTTCAGGTGCTTTAGAAAAGGATCAACAAGGAACGAGAGACCTTTATACTTATAACTATTGGTCATCACCAGTTGGTATTACAAGTACAACAAGTAATAATACAAATTATAGCGTAAGTGCCGTATTTAAAGACGGTACAAATGCCTCAGCGCCTCAAGCTATTAATTTTGTGACTAACACTTATGATGGGAGTCCAACGTCACCAATCACAATTGCCGATTATTGGATTTGGAAATTTGCGAATCAAACGGATGATGATTACTCGTCATGGCAACATGTGAGAAGCACCGGAATCTTGAAGGCAGGTGAAGGTTTCACAATGAAAGGGGTTGCGAATACTTTAGGAGACATGTCATTGGAGCAGAATTATACCGTCAAAGGAAAACCCAATAATGGGGATATAACACTACCGCTCAATGCAGGAAATGATTATCTGATTGGAAATCCTTATGCCTCGGCAATAGATGCTCATCAATTTATTTTAGACAATGCACCTACGATTGATGCACCAGGAAATACTACCGGAACACTTTATTTTTGGGAACATTGGGGTGGAGGATCGCATGTGTTGTCAGAATATCAAGGCGGTTATGCTACTTATAATCTGGCCGGAGCCGTTCCTGCAGTTGCATATGCCACTCCAGATGCAGATGTTGATCAAAGTGCTTCAGTAGGTTCAAAACTACCAGGTAGATATATACCAGTAGGTCAAGGATTTTTTGTCGTTGGTGAAAATACTGGAACGGTCAGGTTTAAGAATAGCCAACGTGTTTTTGTTACTGAAAATAATAGTGCTTCAACATTTATACGCACGAGTGACATTGAGAGTAATCACAGAAACGATGCTAGTGAAGCCGATCTTAGAATGAAAATAAGGCTAAAGTTCAACTCCGTGAATACATACACTCGAAAAATTTTGGTTACAGCCGATGACAATGCAACCATGGGTTATGATTGGGGTTATGATGCTGAAATCTATGATAACCAAGCAGACGATATGTATTGGCTTATTAACGAGGGTAAATATGTCATTCAAGGTGTAAATACCATTAATACAGAGACAGTACTTCCGCTAGGTATCAATACGGATAGTGATGGTTTGAATAAAATTTCAATAGACAAATTGGAGAATATACCGAATGACATGGCCATTTATATTCATGACAATGTATTAGGCTTATTCCATAATTTGAAAGATGGGTCGTATGAGGTTGACCTACTTGCAGGTACTTACCTAGACCGTTTCGAGATTGTTTTTACAAATTCAGATACCTTGAGTGTTGAAACCTCTCAAGTAACTGCAAATGATATCATTGTTTATACAGATAATTCAGAAGACATCATCATCATTTCAAATCCTGAAAATAAAGTGATTACTGGTGTTGAGGTTTTTAGTATGCTCGGGCAATCAGTTTTGACATTAGATGAGATCACCACAGACAGTAAATTAACAATAAACACCAATGCGCTTAGTATTGGGACTTACATTGTTCAAATAGCTACTGAAGACGGAAGTTACTCGCAAAAAATTATTTTGAATTAGTGTTACATCCTATCAGCTAATAAGACCGCTCTTTAGAGTGGTCTTTTTTTTATGAGGATTAAATCAGTTTGGTGATCGAATCTAACCACTTAGGCTAACTGATTTCATTTAACTAATTGTTTATGAGCTGTTTATAAATTGATGGAATCGCAAATTGTGCTGTTTATCGATGTTTTTTGACAGTTTTATCCCGATATCGATTATTTTTTCCATGTTAACGAGAATTTAGAATTTCTCCATTGTAACCGCTCTATCTTTGAACCGTTATTGACATTGTAAGTTTATTATACAATGACAAATGGTCCCAAAGCCTATAAAATAAATGAACCTATAGTCTCCAACTATTTACAATAACATTATTTAATCCAACATACTTTTCTTAATAGTAAAGTATTCTCCCTCAGCGTATGATCAAAGCATTTGATGATACACATTCAATTTAAAAGAGAATTAACTAAACAATGGCTTAAACCCATTAAAAACCTACTATTATGAGAAAAATTACTATTTCTAACACGCTTACTTTAAAGAAATTATCTGCTTTATCCTTATGTCTAATCTTAAGTACTACTAGCTTCTTTGCTAGTAATGTATCAGACACGGATCCTAATGAAGCCGATTTAAGAATGAAAATTCGATTAGAATTTAATTCTACGAATACCTACACGAGACAAATCAATATCGTTGCTGATGAGAATGCATCTTCAGGTTATGATCAGGAGTTTGATATGGCGATGGATAATTTACAAGCTGATGACATGTATTGGTTAATTGATGCTGGGAAATTTATCAATCAAGGGATTAATGATATGAATGAGGATACAGTGCTTCCAATTGGTGTGAATACAAGTACTTCTGGTGTCAATGTTATTTCCATTAACAAATTAGAAAATATCCCAAGTTCATTTAAAATATTTATTCACGATACTGACTTAGGTGTATACCATAGTCTAAAGGAAGGTGATTATGCCGTGAACTTAACTGCAGGTGTTTATTTAAACAGATTTGAAATTGTGTTTTCAGAACCGGATACCTTAAGTTTAAATGAATTTCAAACAGCAGAGCAATCCATGGATGTTTTATTCAATCGTTCTGACGACCAAATTAAAGTATTGAACCACTCAAATTTAAAAATAGAATCCATAGAGGTTTACTCTTTATTAGGTCAGGCTGTTTATAAATCGTCGACTTCAAGTACACAAAATGAGGTTGCTATCAACGCTAGCCAAATCACTTCAGGTACTTATGTGGTTATCGTAAGATCTGATAACGGTATCAAATCAAAGAAAATTTTAGTTAATTAGTTAGTTTTTTATTTTAAGTCATCGAAGAGGCTGCCATATTTGGTAGCCTTTTTGTATTTAGTGAGACATTATTCGTCCTTTTTCAAGATTCGTACTAAACGTGTCGTTGAAGTAGAATGGTATGGAAACAAATTCAAATGGTTCAACCTTAAATACTGCGAAATGTAAATGGGGTTGTGTTGACCAACCTGTATGACCTGATAAGGCTATGGGTTCTCCTTTTTTTACACGCTGATTTCTTGTTACTAATGCACCGTTTTGTTTTAAATGCACGTATTGGCTGAAGGTGCCATCGTCATGATAAATCGTTAAATAATTAGCAAATTCTCTAAACGATTTGTCATTGCCATGTTTGTTATGGTGTTGTATTATACCAACAACATAGCCATCTCTTGCTGCACAAATAGTATCTCCAATAGGCATTTGAAAATCTATAGCATAACTAGAAAACCTACCATTATGCGTGAAATTAGTTCTATTGCCTTGTAGTATTTTATAGGCTTTATGTTTGAGAAATGGTAATTCATAAGGGTGCAACGTGTCATACGTTGACATTTTTGAATTGCCATATGCGGTTTTTAATTTGTATTGTTTAAGAAACGTGAGCGTGTCCATAGTGTTTTTTGAAAAGCTTAAAAGGCGCTTTTCTTCCTCTGGAAAAATGACTAATGTGTCAGACATCGATTTGCCTTCTTTTTGAGCCACTATTTGGTAAGGACATTTCAATAGATTCTCTGAGACTACATGCAACGAATCGTTGGTTTGCTGAAATTTAATATAACTGGGTTTGGTGATTTTTTTTGAACAAGAAACACCTAATAAAATGGCCAACGAGCAAATTAAAAGCCTTTTCATCTATCTCATAATCTTGTTAGGAAATACCACAACGCTCTCAAAACCATTCTCGCCAACGGAAGCGACACCAAAATAGTAATTGTCAATTACAATTCCCTCTAATAAAAACTCAGTCACATTACCTACATATCTACTGTGATCCCAAGTAGGAGAGGTCGTGTCGCGCCAATATATTTTATAACCCTTAGCGCCTTTCACGGCCTCCCATTTTAATTTTACAGATGGTTCAACTATACCGCCTATTTCAACAGTTGTTGGTGAAGGAGGTGCCCAAGCTAAACTCGCCATGTTGATGGCGTTAACAGCCGTCAGTTTTTTTGCATAACCAAAGTTGACATGTTCGAATGTATCGCCATATGCTATATTATTTTCAGTTCTTATATCTTGATGTTGTTGTGTATAGTTTTCATGAGCTTCCATAATACGGATACCGGCAAAACCAAGATCATTAAAAGGTCTGTGGTGACCTCCGCGTCCAAATCGATCCAGTCTGTAAATCATCATTGGGTTCATTTCAGGCATATAGGTTTTAACTGTTTTATGAACATAACGTGCCAATTGACGTGAAATACCGTCAACTTCGCCACCATAAAACCGTCTTGCACGTCTTTCACGTTCTGTTTCAGTTGGTGGTACAGGCTCTGAAAAAATTCTGAAAGTTCGATTGTCAATAACACCATCAACACCCTCGATATTCCCAATCATATCGTTGTTGAGAACACCAATAATATCCCAGTTCTGCTCTTGAGCATATTTGGCAAAGCCTTGACCTCCAAAAAGGCCTTGCTCTTCGCCAGACAGTCCAAGATAGATGATACTACTTTCAAATTTATATTTAGATAATACCCTTGCAGCTTCAATGGCTCCAGCCATTCCTGAAGCATTGTCATTGGCACCTGGTGAATCTGATGTGAAATTATTTGGATCTGAAACTCTAGAATCTATATCACCACTCATAATAATATAACGATTGGGATACTTGGTTCCGCGCTGAATCGCTACCACATTAACCACCATCACATCGTTTACTATGCGTTGATTGGTTCCTTTTTTAACGAGATCTTTTTGGTAGAATACCTCAAGACAATCATCACATGCATTCGATATTTTATCGAATTGTCCTTTAATCCATCGTCTTGCTGCTCCAATGCCTCTGGTATCTGAAATCGTATCGCTCAAGGTGTGTCTCGTTCCAAAATCTGCTAATGTTTTAACATCAGCTCTTAGACGTGTTTCAGACACAGCATCTATGATATCGTATAATTGTAAATTGTTTTGTGCAGAAATGGCTACTGTTGAAAGTAATAGTGCAAAAAGGACTCTCATATCATTGTAATTTTATTCTATAAATTTATGTAAAACGTCTCGGACTTCATCTGTATTTTTGACATAATACTTGGCACTTGTTTTTTTAAATCCAACTTTTACTGTGTAAGCAGAATCAGGGAGTTCCTCAAACATGTATTCATCGGTCCAGTCGTCTCCAATACAAAACATGAAATCATAATCTTCATTAGTTAAGAGTCGCGATGAAGCGCGCCCTTTGTTGACACTACTGCTCTTAATTTCAATGACTTTGTTACCTTTTAAGACAGATAAATCATTGTTTGAAGTCAAACTTGTTAAAACCGTATCAATTTCTATGGTTCTGATTTGTGCTAATTCAGGATCAGCTTTTCTATAGTGCCAAGCTAAAGAGTATTTTTTAGTTTCAATGAATGTTCCTGGCGTACGATCGACAAAAGTTTCTAAAATAGGTTTGATATTATCCATCCAATCATTTTTCAGTCGTTCCAAGGCTTCCCAATCGTTCTGGGGTGTTTTAAGCCATACTCCGTGATCTGTGATCAATTTATAATCTTTATCAGCAAACCAATCTGTAAATGTTTCTCGGTCGCGTCCACTAATAAGCACCACATCATTCTTGCTATTTGATTGGAGCTGATCTAGTAATTCATATAACTGAGCATCAGGACTGGCATCTTTTGGATTATCCTGAAATCCTGCTAATGTTCCATCATAATCCAATAAAAATAAGCGACGTTTAGCCGACTTAAATTTTGATAGCATTTCTGTCTGTATCGTTTGATTGAGGCGTTTCGCCACAATGACAGCCCCTAAATTTTTGGTAGCATGCAAGGATTTCATAAATTCTTCTGCCCATTTCTCAACAGTGTAGCGACGTAAGCGTTTTTGAAGAATCTTCATTCGAGATTGTTGCTCTTCAATGGGCATTTCTAAAGCGTATTTCAGCGTGTCGGCAATCTGCTCAAAATTATTTGGATTAATCAACATCGCTTCGTTCATTTCTTTAGAAGCACCTGCCATTTCACTTAATATTAAAACACCATCTTGTTCCGTTCGAGTCGCTACATATTCCTTAGCCACCAAATTCATTCCATCACGAACGGGCGTAATCATCGCCACATGTGAAGAAGTATAAAGATCAATAAGATTTTCAAAAGGCATAGAACGATAAAAATACCAAATAGGCGTCCAACTCACTGTTGCAAACTGCCCATTAATACGTCCGACTAATTCATCAGTTTCACGTTTAAGAAGTTGGTATTGAGGAACATTAGATCTAGAAGGAACCGCGAGCATAATGAGACGTACCTTTTCTTTATATTCTGGATATTTATTCAAGAAATACTCAAACGCTCGAATCCTATTGGGAATACCCTTGGTATAGTCCATTCGATCAATGGACAATACCATTCGTGCATCACTACTTGATTGCATATGGTCATCCAAACGTTTTTGTAATTCAGACTTTTCGGTGTTTTTCTGTTTGATAGCTGAATCATAGAACTTGTCGTAGTCAATACCCATGGGAAATGAATCCACTTTCACGATGCGATCGTGATAGGTCACTTCATTGAATTTAACATCTAGTCTCAAAATACGCTTGACTGAACTCAAAAAATGACGCTCATAATCATAGGTATGAAATCCTATAAGATCAGCTCCTAACATACCGTGGAGCAACTCCTCGCGCCAAGGAAATGTTCTGAATATTTCATAGGAAGGATACGGAATATGTAAGAAGAAACCAATGGTCGTGTTTGGCTTTTTGTCTTTAATTAATTTAGGTAACAGTAGCAATTGATAATCGTGAACCCATACCGTGTCGCCATCTTCAACATGTTCAAGAACGGCATCTGCAAATTTTTGATTAACCGTTTTATAAGACTCCCAATACGAATTTTCAAACTCTGTATATTCCATAAAATAATGGAATAGTGGCCAAAGGGTGCGATTGCTGAACCCATAATAAAAATGATCCAGATCGTCCTGAGTTAATGAGACGGTATCACATTTGGCTTTTTTGACTAGAGCTTTGACTTCTTTGGCTTGGTCTTCATTTAATTCCTCCTCAGTCAAGCCTGACCAACCAATCCAAAGACTATTACCTTCGTTATGAACCGACTTTAATCCTGTTGCCAATCCGCCCACACTTGGCTTAACTTCAAGCTTGTCATTTTCTAGTTTTATTTGAAGTGGAAGTCGGTTGGAAATAATTATTGTTTTATTCATGTGAAAACTTTTGATTGTCGGTTGGATTTTTGTTAATTTAAGAAAAATTGATTGCTAATCCTTTAATATAAAAAAAAGATTTGATTAATAATTTAGATTACGGAATTATAGGAAATTGTAGAAGTGCAGCGCTCATATCCAAGACAGGATCATTAGATTGGTGTTGCTTGCCAGAGTTTGATTCTTCGTCTGTTTTTGCAAAAATATTAGATGAAAAGAAAGGTGGTTCATTTAATTTTGAAGTTTCATCAGATTATGAAATTTCGCAATCTTACCTAGAAAACACGTGTATTTTAATAACGCGTTTTACTTCTGAAAATGATGCGTTTGAAATCCATGATTTCATGCCGAGGTATAAAAAGGAAAATAAAGAATACTATGCGCCACCAGAGGTTGTTCGCTATCTAAAACATATTAAAGGAACACCAGAAATTAACGTGATTTATGATCCTAAATTGGAATATGCCCTAGGTAAAACGACCACCTATGCTAAAGCCGATTTTATGGTAAGCTTGACGGATAAGGAAAAATATGATACGCTATTTTTGTATACGAGCTTTGATAAGGAAGAACTGATGGAAGGCAAACCAATTCGTTTGAAAGAAGACGGGTTTTTCCAATTTGGATATAATGAAAAATTATTTGTGCCCAACACAAGAAAAGTGGCTTTAGAATTGGAACGTACCAAAGTGTATTGGTTAAATTGGATGGAACGCACGCCCAAGTATAATTTATACAATGAAGAGATTTCCAGAAGCGCCATGACCTTGAAGCTGCTCAGTTACGAAAAAACAGGCGCAGTGCTTGCTGCGGCTACAACATCACTTCCTGAAACCATTGGTGAAGTTAGAAATTGGGATTATCGCTTTTGTTGGATTCGTGATGCCTCTATGGTTATTAAAGTAGTGTCGCAACTAGGTCATAAGCGTATGGCAAAACGGTATTTGCGGTTTATCACGAATTTGATTCCAGATAAAGATGAAAAACTGCAAATCATGTACGGCATTAATGGTGAAAAACAACTCACCGAAATACAATTAGAACATTTAAGTGGCTACATGAATTCGAAGCCAGTTCGCATAGGAAATGCGGCTTATTCGCAGCGCCAAAATGACATTTATGGTATTTTAATGGATGTGATTCATCAGCAACTCGTGCGTTTTAGCACTGATATCGAAAATGGTGAAGAACTTTGGGCCATAACTAAGGGCGTGGTTTGGGTAGTTAACAAGCACTGGAAAGAGGCGGATAAAGGAATTTGGGAGTTTAGAACCGAAGATCGTCACTTTACATTTTCTAAAGTACTGTGTTGGGTAGCTGTAGATAAAGCTATTAAGGTGGCCGAAATTTTAGGAAAAACACATAAACTCAATAAATGGTTGTCTCTTGAAGCCGAAATTAAGGAAGACATTATGGACAATGCTTGGAATGACGACGTTCTTGCATTTACACAAAGTTATGGTTCTACCGATTTAGATGCTTCTGTTTTGCTAATGGAGCCTTATGGGTTTATCGATGCCAAGGATCCTAAGTATATTAGTACGGTCAAAGCTATTGAAGAGGAGTTGAGTAACGATGGCTTGCTTTACCGTTATAAAAATAAGGATGATTTTGGATTGCCTTCTTCGTCTTTTACCATATGTACCTTCTGGTTTATTAATAGTCTTTTTAAAATTGGTGAGGAACAAAAGGCAAAAGCGCTTTTTGATCAATTATTGAGCTATAGTAACCATTTGGGCTTGTTTAGTGAAGATATAGATTTTAAGACAAAGCGTTTGTTGGGTAATTTTCCACAGGCTTATTCACACCTCGCATTAATTGAGACTGCTATCAATCTTTCAAAAATTACGGAAGAGGAAAAAGTGAAAGATACGATGGGTTGACCATCAATTTTCTAGTAGGAGGGTTCCAAAAATATTAGCATCAATCCAACCTCGGTTTTTGTCGTCACCTTCAACTGGAATGGAACCTATAAAGTGTTCGCGTTCATCACTTGTATCATTGTCACAGTAGGCAATAGCAAAACCAATTTTTGAATTAGCTTTGAGTAACACAGGTTCGTTAGATGTGGTATCGCTATAGGTGTCATCAAAGAGTGACATCTTTACTTCCCATAGGGTTGTATGTCCTTCGCTGAGTCTTTTTGATGTTACATGGGAGTTATAAAGTTTGCCCTGTTTTTCTGTTGACATATCCACGACATTTCCGTCCAAAGCAATATGATAAGCAAAGGCATTATGGTTGTATTGATGTTCACCACCGCTATTGTCTTGGTCCACAAAAATTTCTAAGCAATCATCGTCCCACCATCTCACTAGCGGATCAGAAATGTGATCGACGAGCGAGTCATCTTTAATTTCAGCTAGAACGAAAAGAGCTTCATCAGACCAGCTTAATTTGTAGCGTCCCGAAAAATCTTCATTAGTCAAGGAATCACCTAACCAAACTTGATCGATAGGATGCCACTGACTTTTCTGCCAAATGGCCTCATTTGCCATGCCATCAATCGTTATAGGTGATAAGGATTTATGGATCTTTAATAATTGCCGTTCTTTTTTTTGAGGCGTTTCTGTCGGACTCATATTTTCCTGCGTCACGTTCTTTTTGCAGGCGCATAAGAGCATTGGAACTAAGAATAGGAATCGGATTATATTCATGGATTACTTTTTGTAGTTGAATTTTACAATTTCAATGTCTCCAGTCTCATTTTTAATGTCGACATACACGTTCATCTCATTGTCACTAACGCGTTCAAAACTCATACCTTCAAATATGACCTGAGTAGCTGTGATTTTTTTAAGCGGAAAATCTACGGTTTCATTCTTTGTTTCCCAGCCTCTCAAGTCGTTATCGAAGTGCTTTAATTGTAAGACTAATGAGTTCTCGATTTCCCGAATAATCTCAATTTCATAAAATGAAACTTTTCCGTCATTAATGAGTTTGAAGCAGGCCATCATGGAGCCTCCAGAAGGTTCGCTCCAGTTCTCTTCAGTCTGTCCGCCAAAGGCTTCACCTTTCCAATTGCCAGCAATCCATTTGATGTTTTCCAAGGTAGGAGCCATCGATTCATTTGGAGTGCCATTTTGTGCTAAACCTCGAAAACTAATGAGTGCAAGAATAATAATTACATATTTCATAAAATTCATATTATTGGATAAAAGTGACCTTCGATATTTTACCATTGTTAATTTCATAGATGGCAACAGCATGAAAAATCTTGCCGTTAGCAGTTACTTGTTCTTCGTCAATGACTTTATTACCAATGACTATTCGTTTTTTGATAAAAGCATTTAAATCTGGAGCGCTCTCGAACCAACTACTATAACTTTTTCGCATGGCTTCATAACTATCTGTTTGCAGTTCATTAGGGAAACCATATAATTTCACGTCCTTGGAGTAAGTAGCCATAAACGCGTCAATATCTCTCGCATTATAAGCTTCTAACTGCTGTTGCACGATAGCTTCGACAGTACTAGCTTCGGTTGTGACATTGTCTGAATCTGTCTCTTCAGATGTTGCTGATGTTTTATGGATTTCAGCAGCTAATAATAAGGTGTTGTTCTCTGTAATTAATCGGGTAATATTGCTGATGTTATTTTCGGCCAAATCTGCAACCAGCTTCCAATCGTTATCCTTTTGTAAGGTGAGTTTGTATAACCGACTTTCTTTTCCTGATAGTATCGTGGTACTATTCAACCAACAGATATCCTCAACACCTGGAATAGTATTCGCGATGACTTCAATCTTACCAGTTTTAGGGTCTAAAGCTTTTATTTGCCATTGGTTGTTATTTTCCTTAGAGATAAAACTCACTAAGTTTGAATTAGGAATTCTATGAATTGAACGTCCCACTTTCGTAGCGTATTTTCGGTTAATTTGTTCGTTCAATAGATGGACATACAAGTTTAAGTCGTCACCTTCAATAACTGCTGAAACAATCGTATGGTCATCAAACCAAGTGTAATATGCAACAACTAGATCCTGAACGAGTTCTGTAGATTCACCATTACTCGTGTTGTAGGCGTAAAGTCGTTGTTTCCCGTCTTTATCTAATCGCACGGCAGACACCAAATCCTTATTTGGCACTTTTAAAGGGGTGTATTCTCCACCTTCTGTAAAATTGAGCCACGATTTTGAGCCGTATCTCGTGTCGTATTTAGCGATATCTGTTTGACCATTTCTGGTGGAAGCAAATAAAATATAGCGGTCATCAAGGAATGAAGGTTGGTTGTCGTAACCGTCATTATTGGACAAGTTTTTTCCGTTTTTCACTGCAATTTTTGAACCCATAGTTTCTATGTCGAATAAAAAAACTTCGGTATTGGATTGAGAAAAACCAATGGAACAAACGACAGAACATAAAATTAAAAAGTATTGTTTCATTTGATTAAGGAGATTAATGTTCTAAAGATAGTAAAATAAAAAAAGCCAATCCCGTTAGTGGATTGGCTTCAATGGTTGTTTAGAAAATTTGAATTAGCCTAAATTTTAAAAACAATATTTATTTTCTGCTTTCACTTTCTCAGCAATCTCATTGCGCAAATCAACGATATCTGGATAGTTTTGATACTTTGTAAAACGTTTGAGTCCCATCAACATCATACGTTGCTCGTCACCTTCAGCAAAAGAAATAATACTTTCTTTTCCTTTCTTTTCAATAAGGCTTACTGCGTTGTATAAATATAACTTAGACATGGCAATTTGTGTTTTTTGAGCGTCCTCGCCAAATCGCTTCGCATTCTTTTCGGTTCTTAATATAGCGGATTCTGCCATATAGATTTCGATTAAAATATCCGCAGCAGCTATCAATAATTGTTGGTGTTCTTCTAATTCAGTTCCAAATTTTTGAACAGCACCTCCTGCGACCATCAAAAAGACCTTTTTCATTTTGGCGATCATTTCTTTTTCTTCTGAAAACAACTCCGAGTAATCTGGTGTTTCGAAGGACGGAATGCCCATGAGTTCTTCTTGAACTTTTGATGCAGGTCCTAATAAATCCACGTGACCTTTCATGGCTTTCTTAACCAGCATGCCTACGCAAAGCATGCGGTTAATTTCATTGGTACCTTCATAAATACGTGCAATACGTGCATCTCTCCAAGCAGCTTCCATAGGTGTTTCTTCAGAGAATCCCATACCACCAAAAATTTGGATACCTTCATCTGCACAATTTTGTACATCTTCTGACACGGCAACTTTTAATATAGAACATTCTATAGCATATTCTTCTACACCCTTCAGTTCTGCTTCTTGATGAGAATTTCCGGCAGCTTCACGCATAGAAATGCGATCTTCAATATTTTTTGAAGCTCTATAGGTCGCAGATTCTCCTGCGTAGGCGTCGGCCGCCATTTTAGCCAATTTCATTTTGATAGCACCAAAATCTGAAATAGCTGTTTTGAATTGTTTACGTTCATTGGCATATTGAACAGCTGTTGAAGTAATACGTCTTTGCGAATCTAAACATGCTGCAGCGAGTTTAATTCGTCCTACATTTAAAGCGTTCATGGCAATTTTAAAGCCATTACCTCTTTCAGAAAGCATGTTCTCAACTGGTACAACCGTATCGTTAAAGAATACTTGACGCGTTGAACTCGCACGAATACCTAGTTTGTGCTCTTCTTCACCCAGAGTGATACCATTTTCAGGATCATTTTCTACAATAAAGCCTGTGATGTTTTTATCATTTTCAATACGTGCAAATACAATAAACAACTTGCAGAAGCCAGCATTGGAAATCCACATTTTTTGTCCATTGATTTTATAGCTTTTACCATCAGCAGAAAGTTCCGCTGTCGTTTTTCCGGAGTTTGCATCACTACCAGCTCCAGGTTCCGTTAGACAATAAGCACCAAACCATTCGCCAGTTGCTAATTTAGGTACGTATTTTTGTTTTTGTTCTTCCGTACCATAGAGGGTTATTGGCATGGTACCAATACCTGTATGTGCACCAAAAGCGGTACTGAAAGATCCGGTTCCAGAAGAAATATAATCACAGGTTAGGACCGTAGACACAAAACCCATTCCCAATCCGCCGTAAGCTTCAGGGACTGCGACGCCAAGAAACCCGAGTTCACCGGCTTTTTTCATGCACTCCTCCGTTAAGGCATAATCTTTAGCTTCAAATCTTGCTTTGTGCGGTATAATTTCACGATCATTAAATTCCATGACCGCTTCTTTCATCATTTTTTGTTCTTCTGAAAAATCTTCAGGAGTAAACACGTCTTCGCATTTGGTTTCTTTTACCAAGAACTGACCTCCACGTAGGATATCTTTTTCAGTTGCTTCCATTTGTTATAGTTGTATTAAGTTTTTTTAGTTTAAAAATTCAAATATGCCACAAGCACCTTGGCCAGTCCCAACGCACATCGTGACAGCACCATATTTACCAGTCATATCCCGTTTGCGCATTTCATCAAAGAGCTGAACCGATAATTTAGCACCTGTGCATCCTAATGGATGACCTAGAGCGATAGCGCCACCATTGACGTTAATAATATCTGGATTCAGATCCAATTCGCGTATAACTGCTAGAGATTGTGATGCAAAGGCTTCATTTAATTCTATCAGCTCTAAATCTGATTGTTTTAATCCTGCTTGTTTTAAAGCTTTCGGGATTGCTTTTACTGGTCCGATACCCATAATTCTAGGTTCTACACCAGCCGCTGCATAATTCACTAATCTGGCAATAGGCTCAATGCCTAATTCCTTTACCATATCTTCACTCATGACCATGACAAACGCCGCGCCATCACTCATCTGCGAGGAGTTACCAGCCGTCACACTACCTCCTTGAGCGAATACTGGACGTAATTTTGATAGTGCTTCAATATTCGTTCCTTTACGAGGTCCTTCGTCCTTAGTAACGGTGTATGATTTTGAGGCTTTTTTACCATTACTGTCGATATATATTTGTTCGACATTTATGGGTACAATTTGATCTTGAAAACGATTTTCAGCTTGAGCCTTAAGTGCTTTCATGTGTGAGTTATAAGCAAATTCATCTTGGTCTTCACGAGAGACATTAAATTGATTGGCAACTGCTTCAGCGGTGTTTCCCATGCCCCAATAATACTCTTCATGACCCGCTTTTACTGTGTCGTAATTTAATTCTGGTTTGAAACCTGTCATAGGGACAGAGCTCATGCTTTCAGAGCCACCTGCTATGATACAATCCGCCATACCTGCTTGAATTTTGGCTGTAGCGATTCCAATCGTTTCAATTCCCGAAGAACAGAAGCGATTTACGGTAACACCGGGAACATCCACGCTATTTAATCCAATTAATGAAATAAATCGTGCCATGTTTAAGCCTTGAGAACCCTCAGGCATGGCATTTCCTACAATCACATCATCAATTCTTGAAACATCAAGATTTGGTAATTCCTTCATCATGTGTTGGATGGTTTCAGCACCCAACTCATCGGCTCTTTTAAAGCGGAAGACACCTTTTGGTGCTTTTCCAACAGCCGTTCTATATGCTTTTACTATATATGCTTGTTTCATTGTTCTAGTTTCTTAATGGTTTTCCTGTTTTTAACATGTGCTGAATACGTTCCAAGGTTTTGCGTTCTGTACAAAGGGATAAAAAGGCTTCACGCTCTAAATCTAATAAGTACTGTTCGCTGACCATAGTTGGTTCTGAGAGGTCGCCTCCTGCCATTACATACGCTAATTTGTTAGCAATTTTTTGGTCGTGTTCACTAATATAATGGCTAGCTTCCATGGCATCAGTTCCTACTAAGAACATACCTAAAGCCTGCTTACCTAGTACTTTAATATCCGAACGTTTTACAGGCTGCGTATAGCCAGCATCTGCCATGAGTTTAGCATGTGCTTTCGCCGTTGCGATTTGACGATCTTTATTAACTACGACGATATCTTTTCCTTTTTGAAGGACGCCTAAATCAAACGCTTCGTAAGCAGAAGTGGCTACTTTGGCCATTCCAATCGTTAAAAAATACTCTTGAAGCGTGTTCAATTCCACATCTCCTTTTTTGAAGGTATCTTGTGCTCTTAAGGCCATTTCCTTAGAACCACCACCACCTGGAATCACACCAACGCCAAATTCCACCAGTCCGATGTAAGTTTCAGCAGCAGCAACAACTTTATCGGCATGCATAGATAATTCGCATCCACCACCCAAGGTCATACCGTGTGGTGCTGAAATGGTAGGAATTGCAGAATAGCGCATGCGCATCATGGTGTCCTGAAAATATTTGATGGCCATATTCAGTTCATCATATTCTTGTTCCGCAGCCATCATAAATATCATTCCAATATTAGCACCTACAGAAAAATTTGCTGCTTGATTACCAACAACGAGACCCGCAAAATCTTTTTCAGCGATATCGATAGCTTTGTTTAATCCTGCAAGGACATCACCTCCAATTGTATTCATTTTAGATTGAAATTCCACATTGAGAATTCCATCGCCTAAATCTTCGACAACAACACCAGAGTTTTTGAAAACTTCATTAGACTTTCTGATATTATCTAGAATGATATAGCTATCCTGACCAGGTTTTTTAACTTGTTCTTTCGCACTGATATCATAATAGTAAGTCGCACCATCTTTTACGGTGTAAAAAGCGGTTTCACCTTTCTCAAGCATGTCTGTTATCCATTGAGCAGGTTTAGACCCTTGTGCTTCCATGAGTTCAATACCCTTTTTGATACCGACGGCATCCCAAATTTCAAAAGGGCCATTTTCCCAACCAAAACCGGCTTTCATAGCATCGTCTATACGGTATAATTCATCAGATATTTCTGGAATTCTATTTTGTACATAGGCGAACATGGCACCAAAATTCTTACGGTAAAATTCGCCTGCTTTATCTTTTCCTCCAATCAGCACTTTAAAGCGGTCAATTGGTTTATCGATCGTTTTTGTCAATTCTAAAGTGGCAAACTTGGCTTTTTTAGAAGGTCGATATTCCATCGTGTCTAAATCCAAGGCTAAAATTTCCTTTTTACCGTCAGCATTCACTGATTTCTTATAAAAACCTTGTCCAGTTTTACTACCGAGCCATTTATTTTCCATCATCGTATTGATGAAGTCTGGAAGTTTGAAAAGGTCATGTGCTTCATCATTTGGGCAATTGTCATAGATGCCATTAGCTACATGAACCAAGGTGTCCAATCCAACCACGTCTACGGTTCTAAAAGTGGCTGATTTAGGACGTCCGATAACAGGACCCGTTAATTTATCGACTTCTTCTACAGTAAGTCCCATGTCTTTCACTTGATGAAAAAGACTTTGTATGCCAAAGATGCCAATTCGGTTACCAATGAACGCTGGTGTATCTTTTGCTAAGACCGAAGTTTTTCCTAAAAACTTTTCACCATATTCCATTAGGAAATCTGTGACTTCTTCTTTACAATCTGGTCCAGGTACCACCTCAAAAAGTTTTAAATAGCGAGGCGGGTTAAAGAAGTGTGTAACAGCGAAATGCTGGCGAAAATCTTCCGATCGACCTTCATTCATAAATTTAATCGGAATACCAGAAGTGTTAGATGAAATGATGGTTCCAGGTGTTCGGTGTTGTTCTAATTTTTCAAACACTTGCTGTTTGATATCTAAACGTTCCACGACCACCTCCATAATCCAATCAACATCTTTTACCTTAGCAATATCATCCTCTAAATTACCAGTTGTAATACGGTTTTTAAAAGATGGATGATACAGAGGCGCTGGTTTGGATTTTATAGATGCCGTTAAAGCATCATTGACTAAACGGTTTCTAACAACTTGGTCTTCTAGTGTTAATCCTTGGGCCTTTTCTTTATCGGTTAATTCTCTGGGAACGATGTCTAATAATAAAACATCGACGCCTATATTGGCAAAATGGCAAGCGATCCCACTTCCCATGATTCCAGAACCTATAATGGCTACTTTTTTAATTATTCTTTTACTCATCTTATTTTAAAATGTGTTCTTTTTGGTTGTATATCTGTTTGTTTGAAATCATATTGTTAATGATTTCTGCTACTTTATAAAAATGGTTGAGCTCTTCATCAGAAACATTATTTTTAATGGTTTCATTGAAGGTTAGCACTTTTTCTCTTGAGTAGGCTCTTTTTTCTCTTCCAAAAGCCGTGAGATGTATAAGAACGCCACGTCCATCTTCCGGATTCGGTTTACGTATGATTAGTCCTTTCTCTTCCATAGTTTTGAGCGTACGGGATAAACTAGTAGCTTCCATGCCCATTTTTGGACCAAGCGAAGTGGAAGGTGTTCCATTTTCAGGATCGATACTTAACAGCGCAAAACCAGTTGCCATGGTCGTACCAAATTGAGAAGCTTCTTCATTATACATTTTATTGACCGCCAGCCATGTCGTTCTCAAAACGTAATCAATAGTCTTGTCCTTCATTTTTTTAAATTGTGAGATTCAAATATAATAAAAAATACTATGCATGCATAATAAATTATTAAAACTTTATGATGTTAAAAGAAAAAGGTGCTTCACTATGAAACACCCTTTAATTTTAATTTGCGACATGGAATTAACATATTTTGCATGCAATGGTGCCACTAAAGGCACCCGTTATGGTAGTCATTGCCACACGAATGACCAGGTCTAGGCCGAACATTTCATAAGTCTTGTCAGGTCGCAAGGCTAGATTAAAAAAGTTAAAAAAATATATGATCTGTAATTTATTGCAGGTTTAATCCCTATAAATGTTGTTGTAGAGGTCTTGATATATACCTTTAATGACATCGCGTTTCATTTTCATGGTAGGCGTGAGGTGACCGCCATCTATGGACCAGGCATCTGGCGTGAGTTCAAATCGTTTTATTTGTTCCCATTTGCCGAAGTGCTTATTACAAACATCAACTTCTTTCTGGATTCTAGCTTTGACCTCTTCTGAAGCCGCAATTTCATTTGGTGAAGTACCAATATTTTTCTGCTTTCTTTTAATCCAATCACTAATAAACTCAAAATTAGGCTGAATGATGGCGGCAGGCATTTTTTCACCTTCACCAACAACCATAACCTGTTCAATAAATCGTGATTGTTTAAGCTCATTTTCTAAGAGGGTTGGAATTACATATTTTCCACCAGAGGTTTTGAACATTTCCTTCTTTCTACCCGTTATTTTAAGGAAACCATCAGCGTCAATTTCACCTTTATCTCCAGTATGGAAAAAATCGCCTGTCATGACACTTGCCGTCTTTTCAGGATCTTTATAATAACCTTTCATGACGTTAGGACCTTTAATAAGGATTTCACCATCTTCTGCAATTTTAACTTCGACATTTCTTATAGGTTTACCTACGGTTCCTAATTTAAAATGTTTGTTAGCATACATACCTACAGAAACTACTGGTGAAGTTTCAGTGAGACCATATCCTTCCATCACTTGCATACCAGCTGCACAAAACACGCGTGTTAACCGTTCTTGGAGTGGTGCACTTCCTGAAACCATCGTTGTTAATTCTCCACCTAGAGCAGCTTTCCATTTGCTAAAAATGAGTTTTCTTGCGATTCCCAATTTGAACTCGTACCAGCTCCCATTTTGCTTATATGGTTGCCATGACTCGCCAAGATCAATCGCCCAATGAAAGAGCTTACTCTTAATGCCTGTGAGCTCAGATCCTTTAGCGTAAATTTTATCGTAGACCTTTTCTAATAATCTCGGAACCACACTCATTAAATGCGGTTTTATTTCTTTTGCGTTATCACCAATCTTATCGATACCTTCGGCAAAATAAATACTGGCACCAGCATGTTGGTAAATATAGATGAGTACACGTTCAAAAATGTGACAGATTGGAAGAAAACTCAGGACTCGTGTTTCACCATCAATGAGCGGTAATCTCGGAATGCTATCCAGCGCATTACTCACAATATTCTTATGCGTAAGCATGACTCCTTTTGGCTTACCAGTTGTACCAGACGTATAAATAATAGTCGCAAGATCATCTTCTGAGACCTTTGCTTTTCGGTTCTCAACGTCTGGCTGTGTACTTTCATCTTTACCTAATTCGAATAATTCTGAATAGTGCTTACAGCCGTCTATCTGATTAAAGGAATAGACTTCCTTCAATTTTGTATTGGCTTGTACTTTTTTGACTTTATCATAGACTTCTTGATCCGAGACAAAACAGTAAATAGATTCACTGTGGTTGAGTACGTATTCGTAATCTTCCGCACAGATGGTCGGGTAAATTGGAATGTTTTGTGCTCCAGTTTGCAGAATACCAATATCCATGATATTCCATTCCGTTCTGTTGGTGGAGGATATGACAGCAATCTTATCATCTTTTTGAATTCCTAATTTTAATAAGGCTCTACTTACAGCATTCGACTTTTCGATGTATTCTTTTGTGGATGTCTTTTTCCATTCACCATCATATTTAGTCACTAATGCTGCTTCTAAGTTATGAACTTCTAGTTGGTAATAAGGAAAGTCAAAAAGTCTCTTTATGTCTGTCATGGGTATGTGATAAAAAAGTAGTAACGTTGCAAAATAAGAAATATACTTGATTTTTTAAGAAGACTCTGGCAATAAAAAATGCAATTATATTTTTGAAATTAGTATCGGGATGTGGCGCAGTCCGGTAAGCGCGCACGGCTGGGGGCCGTGAGGTCGCAGGTTCAAATCCTGTCATCCCGACTGATTACAAATAAAGGCTAACTTAAAAATTCATAATTTGAGTTGGCCTTTTTTATGTATCTGAATATATCAATTAAGCATTCTTTCTCTCAATCCATTTTCTTGCATTCACAAAAGCCTCCAGCCATGGTGACACTTCGTCCTGTCGGTTTTCAGGATAATGTGCCCAATTCCATGGGAAAGTAGAACGCTCGATATGTGGCATCATCACTAAATGACGACCGGTTTTGTCACACAACATAGCTGTGTTAAAATCGGATCCATTCGGATTTGCTGGATAATTGTCGTAACCATACTTGGCCACAATGTCATAGTTGCTTTCTGCTTTTGGTAAATGAAATTTACCTTCACCATGACTAATCCAAACGCCCAAGGTCGTGTTCTTTAAACTCGATAACATGACCGAGTTGTTTTCTTGAACCGTCACTGAAGTAAACGCACTTTCATGTTTATGAGAGTCATTGTGGTGCATTTTACCATGTTCATCATGCTCCGGATTGATAAGTTCTAATTCCATGAACAATTGACAGCCATTACAGATGCCTACAGATAAGGTATCATCCCTCTGAAAAAAGTTTTTAATGGCTTTGTTAGCATTGGTATTATATTTTATGGCACCAGCCCATCCCTTCGCTGAACCTAAAACATCACTATTGGAGAATCCTCCGACAGCTCCAAGGAATTGAATATCCTCTAAGGTTTCACGACCAGAGATTAAATCGGTCATGTGTACATCTTTTACATCAAAACCTGCGAGATACATAGCATTCGCCATTTCACGTTCAGAATTACTTCCTTTTTCTCGTAAAATAGCTGCTTTTGGTCTGGGTTTACTGGTATCTATCGTTGGTAATTTACCTGTAAAGTTACTTGGGAAATGATATTTTAATGGTTGCTTCACGTAGTTGTGGAAGCGTAATTCAGCTAAGTTGTTAGCGGTTTGTTTTTGATCAAGTAGGAAGGATGTTTTATACCACATATCACGTAATCTTGATACGGTCATGGTAAACACCTCGTTATCGTTAATAATGCTCAAAACATCACTTTGAGTGACCTTACCTATTTTAGAAAATTTAATTTGTGCATCTTTAAGGATTTGTTCTATACTAGCATCGGCAGATTGGAATACAATTCCGGCATTTTCCGAAAAGAGTAGCTTGACAGAATCTTTTTCATTGAGCTCCGAAAGATCTAATTCTGCTCCCAAGTTTGTGTCTGCAAAGCACATCTCCAATAATGTCGTAATTAAACCACCAGAAGCCACATCATGACCAGCCATTATTTGCTCATTTTTTATCAGCGCTTGTATGGTATTAAAAACCGTTTTTACATAAGTGGTATTTTTTACATCTGGAACTTCGTTACCAATTTTATTTAAAATTTGTGCAAATGAACTACCACCCAAGTGATATGCATCTTGAGAGATATTGATGTAATAGATGTCGCCTCCTTGTTTTTTAAATACAGGTTCTACAACATTTCTAATATTGTTGCAATTTGCAGCTGCAGATATAATGACAGTACCTGGAGAAATCACCTCTTCATTGCCATATTTCTGCTTCATGGATAGGGAGTCTTTTCCCGTTGGTACATTGATTCCTAAATCTATTGAAAACTCTGAAACAGCCTTTACAGCCTTGTACAGTCGAGCATCTTCGCCTTCATTTTTACATGGCCACATCCAATTGGCAGATAAAGAAACACTTTTGAGTCCGTCTTTTAAGGGAGCCCAAATGATATTGGTTAAGGCTTCTGTGATACTATTTCTACTTCCTGCTTCTGGGTTGACTAATCCGGAAATAGGAGAGTGTCCGATTGCGGTCGCAATCCCTTCCTTTCCGTTGTAATCTAAAGCCATCACACCAAGATTGTTTAGTGGCAGTTGTAAAGGTCCAGCACATTGCTGTTTGGCAACCTTTCCTCCAACACAGCGATCAACTTTATTGGTAAGCCAATCTTTACAGGCTACAGCTTCTAGTTGCAGCACTTGATCAAGGTAGTCATAGAAATGATCTGGATTGTATTCTAAATTTTTATAGCTGCGATTAACCGTAATATCATTCATAATGGTCTTTGGAGAACTTCCAAACATATCCTCTAAATCTAAATCCATTGGTGTATTACCGTTCGTTTCAGATTTAAAACAAAAATGTTTATCATCAGTGACATTTCCAACAGTATAAAGAGGTGAACGTTCCCGTTCTGCAATTTTACTAATATGCTCCAAATGCTTCTCTGCTATCAGTAATCCCATACGTTCTTGAGATTCATTACCGATGATTTCTTTGTCTGATAAAGTTGGGTCACCTACAGGTAGTTTGTCTAAGTCAATACATCCACCAGTATCTTCAATCAATTCACTCAAACAATTTAGGTGTCCTCCTGCGCCATGGTCATGAATGGAGATGATATGATTGTTATCACTTTCTACCATACCACGAACTACATTCGCTGCACGTTTCTGCATTTCTGGATTTGACCGTTGCACTGCGTTGAGTTCAATACCTGATGAAAATTCTCCAGTATCTGCACTTGATACAGCAGCACCACCCATACCAATTCGGTAATTTTCGCCACCAAGCACTACTATTTTATCACCAGCTTCTGGAGTATCTTTAATGGCTTGATCTAATTTGCCATAGCCAATACCTCCAGCTTGCATGATCACTTTATCGTAACCTAACTTTCTGTTATCTTCTTCATTTTCGAAGGTGAGGACCGAACCACAGATTAACGGTTGGCCAAATTTATTGCCGAAGTCTGAAGCACCATTACTGGCTTTAATTAAGATGTCCATTGGTGTTTGGTAGAGCCAAGGTCGGGCTTTGAATTGTTGTTCCCACGGACGATTAGCTTCCAATCGAGAATAGGAGGTCATATAAACTGCTGTTCCTGCTAGAGGTAGCGACCCTTTGCCTCCAGCTAATCGATCTCTAATTTCACCACCAGAACCCGTAGCCGCACCGTTAAATGGCTCGACAGTTGTTGGGAAATTATGCGTTTCAGCTTTTAAGGAAATCACCGATTCAAAAGTTTTTTTCTCATAAAAATCGGGCACGTCAGGACGTTTAGGTGCAAATTGTTCTATTTTAGGTCCTCTCACAAATGCGACATTATCCTTGTAGGCAGAAACGATATCATTAGGGTTTTGCTTTGAGGTCTCCTTTATCATTTTAAACAGGGATGTAGGCTGTTCTTTTCCATCAATGATGAATGTCCCGTTAAAAATTTTATGACGACAGTGTTCACTGTTCACTTGTGAAAAACCAAAAACCTCAGAATCGGTAAGGGGTCGACCAATTTTTTTTGAAACACCTTCCAAATAGGCTATTTCTTCATCACTTAATGCCAAGCCTTCTTGTTGATTGTAAGCTGCAATGTCTTCAATTTCCAGAATGTCTTCAGGTTGAATGTCAATGGTGAAAATAGTTTGATTTAGACCGTTGTATTTTTCTGAAATCATTGGGTCGTAGCCATTAAAATCTGCTTGGCAGGATTCAAATTCTTCAATACGTACTATCCCATCGATTCCCATGTTTTGAGTAATTTCAACTGCGTTTGTACTCCACGGTGTGATCATAGCGGCTCTCGGACCAACAAAAAAAGCATCCAATGATGCTTGTTCTATTTTGGGTTGGTTGCCAAATAACCATATCAATTTAGCGATGGTTTCTGTTGATAATTCTTTTGTTGCTTGAACAGCAAATACTTTACTGTTTTGGTTTCCGAAGAAATGAATCATTATGTCGATTTTATTGTTTGTTTTGAAAGGTCAAATTTACGCTTTTTCAATAGAAGTTTGGCCTATTTTTTTAATTTGAATGCTTGGAGTTATTCACTAGGTTTTGAACATAAAAAAAGCGACCTGAAAGTCGCTTTTAAAATAGTTGAGTTATTGTTTGATCAATTTCTTTGTGATACTACCTTGAGTTGAATTCATCCTGATGAGATAAACACCTTTAGATAAGCCTGAAATATTAAGTTTCTTTTGTTGGGAAGTCAAGTTTTGTATGGTCACTTTTTTACCTAGAACATCGTATACTTCAGCTAAGATATCTAAATTAGACACTATGGTGACTTCATTACCAGTCACAGGATTAGGAAACACTTTCACAGTATGCTGTACAATATCAGTGACAGATAAGCTTTCCCATCTATTTTCAGCATCTGGGCCACCCCAAATCAGTGTTGCTAAGTATGGGTTGTCGATAAAAGGATTTCTATTGCCTTGTGCGTACGTGTTTGACGTATTGGCGTGGTAACTATTTCTGATATCTTCAATGCCACCTGGGACTACAGGATCTTCAGCGTTCCATTGTAAAAATAAATCGATCATATCATCTGGTGTGGCTGCACTGCTACCAATACCCACAACAGAAGGTAAGCATTGATCACCATATCTTAAGTACATGTACATGATGATACGCGCACAATCACCTTTCCATTCGTCGCCAGGATACCACCCACCATTAGAATTGCCAGAGGCCAAACCTGTGCCATCTGCGTAAGGTTGATTGCCACGTTGTCCGTTTCTTTGAACATCGCTTGGTCTTAACATTTGTGCATCAGAACCTGGTCCTGAACTACCTAAGTCTGGATTTCCTAGAGAGCGCGGGTAGGTGTGTTCGCGATTCCAATCACCAACATTACCACCATTTTGGAATTTACCTCTGGTGCGATCGGTCGTGATATCACCATCGAAGTCATTGTAGCCATAAATAAGTAGGACATCATTAGCATTAGTGGGATCCAAATCTGTCTCTCTTAATGCTTCCCATACTTCGCTATACGTTAAAAAATTGGTGTGATTATTAACTGTTAAAGTAATTAATTCCGTTTTAAGCGCTAATCCGGTAGTATTTATTTCTGTTCCATAATAGGATTGTAATTCAGAAGGAGGTGTTAATTGCGCAAATGCAAATGTGGTGACAAATGCCGATAGTAATGTGTAAAATTGTTTCATTTATTTGGGTATTATTTTTTCTTTTCTAATAAGGCCATATAGAAACCATCATAGCCAGATTGATGCGACAAAATGGATTTATCTTTTACAAAGGTAAAATCTTTTCCCCATTCAGAAGATAGGAAGCTGTCAACTTGATGCTTGTTTTCAGAAGGAAGTATAGAACAAGTTGCATAGACTAGCTTACCACCATCTTTAACTATCCTTGAATATTGCTGAATAATTTCTTGTTGCGTTTTCTTAATATCCTCGATGAATTCTGGTTGTAATTTCCACTTAGCATCTGGGTTTCTTCTTAGCACTCCAAGACCAGAACACGGCGCATCTATTAAAACACGGTCCGCTTTGTCATAGAGTTTTTTTACGGTTTTTGTGGATTCAATAGGTCTGGTTTCTATATTGAATGCACCATTTCGTTTGGCTCTACGTTTTAATTCGTGCAACTTATTGGCATAAATATCTAAAGCAATCACTTGACCTTTGTTCTCCATGAGAGAGGCGATGTGAAGCGCTTTACCACCAGCTCCTGCACAGGCATCTACAACTCGCATTCCAGGTTGCACATCTAAAAACTCGGCAACTAATTGTGAGGATGCATCTTGTACTTCAAACCAACCATTTTTAAAGGCGTCTGTTTGAAAAACATTGGCGCGCTCTTTTAGCTTTAGTGCATTGGGATAACCTTTGATGCTTTCAGTTTCTATATGATCATCAAATAAGGCAGATTGTAGTTGCTCCTTTGTTGTTTTGAGAGTATTGACTCGTAGAATGACATCGGCTTGCTCATTTAAGGCCGCAATTTCTTTAGTCCAAATAGATTCTCCTAGTTCTTTGACGCCTAATGCGTCCAACCACCCAGGAATAGCTTCCCTGAATTTTCGCGTTTGCGATAATTCATCAAAACGTCCTTTGATTTTACGTTGAGGTGTATTTTCAAAATATTTCCAATCGGGTAATTTAATTCCTCTTAAGGTCGCCCATACTGCAAATATGCGCCATAAATTGTCTCTGTCAAAAGGCTCTTTAACTTCAGCTATTTCAGCATATAAGCGTTTCCAACGTACAATATCATAGGTGGTTTCTGCAACAAATGCACGATCTCTACTTCCCCAACGCTTATCCCTTTTAAGGAGTTGTTGGATGACTTTGTCTGCATATTTGCCTTCGTTAAAGATGAGTGTTAAGCCATCAATAATTGCAAAGCATAAGTTTCTGTGTAAACGCATTATAAAAAATTAAGCATGCAAAGGTACATTTTATTATCAATTGTTACAGGGTTTGGCTTTTATTTCGATGAGCTTTTCTATTTTTAAAGAAAATTCAATGCTTATGAAACGAATTCCTTTTATTTTTTTGGGACTTATTATGGTCATAGGATTGGCAAGTCATAAAATGATGGAAATAGCCATGCCAGATCAAAGACCATTTAATTCAGTGCAAATTGAGCCTTTGGTCGTAGATGAAGGCCTCAATATAAGAGCTTTGGAGATTGTCGATTCTATTGGACCCATTTATCTCTCATCGACTGGTTCATTGGGAATTCTAATGAATTCAACATTGTTTAATCATGTAGATTCTTTAAAAGGAAGACCGTTTTATCATCATCAAATCAATTTATCCACTGATAGTCTTAAATTAAATTTTAGAGCTTTAGCAGTACGACAAAACCAAGGATTTGGAATTACCATTGGTAACCCAGCGCTTGTGTTTAAGTTGAATGCCGATTTAGAGAAGAACAAAATCGTTTATCGAGAAGCACACCCGAAGGTCTTTTACGACGCTATGGAGTTTTGGAATGATGAGGAAGGTATCGCTATTGGCGATGCTATGGATGGTTGCTTGAGTGTTATTATCACGAGAGATGGAGGTGAGACATGGACTAAATTGCATTGTGATGATTTGCCGCAGGCATCCGAAGGAGAAGGGGCTTTTGCTGCTAGTGACACTAATATTGCTATTGTTGGGGATAAAACTTGGGTCGCCACAACTTCAGGACGCATTTATTATTCTGATGACAAGGGACACACTTGGCAAGTTTTTGATACACCCATTGTTAAGGAGAAACCTACCGAAGGTATTTATTCTTTAGATTTTTACGATGCATTACAGGGTTTTGCCATTGGCGGTGATTATACAAAACCTGCAGACAGTTCAGCTAATAAAATTAGGACGAATGATGGTGGTAAAACTTGGCATTTGGCAGCTGAAAATTCGAGTCCGGGTTATAGAAGTTGTGTGCAATATGTACCGAATAGTGAGGGAAAACAGTTAGTAGCAATTGGTTTCAAAGGTATTGATTATTCAAGTGATTCGGGAGACACCTGGTCGCATTTCAGTGATGAAGGGTTTTACACGATTCGATTTTTAAATGATAGTGTTGCTTATGCCGCTGGAAACGGACGAATCTCGAAACTGACCTTCAGGTGAACCTTGTCATCATTTTAGCATTTTGCTACTAATTTAATTGTTACGCTTTTCCTTGAATTGCCGCAGTTTTTCGAGAAGCTTTCGATTAAAAGCTTCTTCAGATGCCTTTAAGCGCAGAATTTTTTCAGATGAAATAACATCTTTTAAGTCTTGAACTAATTGCAACTTAGCATTATGCATGTCATTTTCAGCGGTCATCAATTGATTTAATAATTTGTTGGCATCAGCTTCAGATAACTCAGGATTCTGATACATCGTTTTTTTAATGCTTCTAAGATCTTCCGTTCGAATTTTTTCAGTTTTCTCTTCAAAAGCATTGTAGATAGGCCAAAACTTTTGTGCTTCTTCTGGTGTTAAGCTGAGCCTCTCGGTAATAAACGCAATTTTTTGCGCTTGAATACGCTCGTTCATTTTTCCCCTCGGTTGCGCCAAGGTTGAAACGGACATGAGTAAAAAGAGAATAGGGATAAATGTTTTCATAAGGTTTTATTCTAATAATATTTCAATATCTGCATTGTTCAGTAGATAGGTTTCTAAATTCGCTTCATCATAAGTGGCATCCACAATGACAAAATCTTCTTCAAGCAAATCAGCATCTGTGAGTAGTTGCGCTAATTCATAAGTGTCTAAATCACTATTTTCTAAATGCGTTTCAACCATTTCAACTGAAATTTCTTTGGTGCTACTTTGGTGGTTAAAAATACTAAATATTAACACTATGGACGCAGCAATACTAGCGATGTAGTACCACGCAGATTTCGATTTCAGTGTGATAACTTTAGAATCGGGTTTTACATGACTTAAAATAGCGGTTTCCACCTCGACAAAATACGACTCTGGAATTCCAAAACCTGAATCCTTTGCCTTAGCTTTCAATCGGACATCGTTCAGAATGTTTTCTTCAACTTGAGAGAAGTAATCTTTCGGAACTTTAAATCCTAAATTCTTATGTAGCTTTTTAAGTGTCATATATCTTAGACTTGTACAATTAGTTTTAGTTTAATCTGAGGTTAAGAGCGTTTCGATTTTTTTTACAGCAATATGATAAGAGGCTTTCAAGGCACCTTCACTTGTTTCTAATATTTCTGACATCTCTCGGTATTTTAAATCTTGAAAATATTTCATGTTAAATACTAATTGTTGTTTTTCAGGTAAAGTAGCAATGGCGTTTTGTAATTTCAATTGAATGGCATCACCTTCGAAATATACATCGGCTTGTAACTTATTTACTAAGTGCTGTTGTATTTCTTCATTATTGATTTGATGTTGTTTTGCAATTTTTTTAATATGAGTCAAGGACTCGTTGGTAGCGATGCGGTACATCCATGAAAACAATTGACTATCTCCTTTAAAATTATGAATGTTTTTATAAACTTTAATAAATGTATTTTGTAAAACGTCATCAGCATCATCATGGGTTTTCACAATATGTCGTATGTGCCAATAGAGCCGCTCTTTATAAGTTGCTAGAAGCTCTTTAAAGGCAGCATCTTTAGTAGATGAAGTACATAAACGGCTGATAAATTCCTGTTCGCTATCCAATAAATTCCATTTTATACTAAGACCTTCTAATTTACAGAAAGTTTAATCAAAAAAAATAAATTATTTAAAGTGCTGTAAAACAGACGTTTAAATAAAAAAAATATCGACAAAGTGTAAAAAAATTACGATGAAATGCAAATTTTTCTTGCACAGTACATTAATTTGATTTATGTTTGTCTCAGCCTAACCTACTTAATTATTACCATTTTCCCCAAATGTGGTAATAGAACTGAAAAGGACACAAAACTTGTGTCCTTTTCTTTTTGGTAATCATTGGTCTATTCTTTTGGTTATTTAAAGGTGAAATTTTTATATCAGTAAATAAACGATTATATTAGATGTAACTAACTGTTTAGTATGGTTTTAAGATGAGATTTTTCGTCATTACAATAGTCTTTTTTTACTTAGGATTAGGTCATGCACAAGTAGGTATTGGTACGACCAACCCGGATGCATCTTCCTTATTAGATATAGATGCAAATGATAAAGGCGTGTTGGTACCAAGGGTTTCGTTGGTTAATGTGTC
Source organism: Psychroserpens sp. BH13MA-6 (assembly GCF_052983595.1). NCBI lineage: Bacteria > Pseudomonadati > Bacteroidota > Flavobacteriia > Flavobacteriales > Flavobacteriaceae > Psychroserpens > Psychroserpens sp. BH13MA-6. The sequence goes on from NZ_JBRJGE010000004.1 coordinate 240,611, forward strand.
CAACACAACAGCACCAATAAATGCACCTGCTACTGGGTTATTAGTCTGGAATACAAATGCTGTCGTTATAGGAGGTAATGGTGTTGGTTTTTATTTTTTCAACGGACTCCAATGGATGCCCATTCAGCAAACGCCTACTGATGATAGCGATTTTTATGAGGAAGGGACCACCACTGCACCAAATGATATTAATGATGACCTCTTTACATTAGGATATCTGGCCATTGGCAAAACTACCGCAGATTACGTACTTGATATTTACGAAACAGCCAATTCAAGAATGATAAATTTGGAGTTGAATGCCAATTCAAATACAACGGTAAATGGTACGTTTTTTACAGGAAACAATGCTGGCACCGGAAAAATGATTGGTCATTATGTTGATATGCAGAACCAATCGAGCACAGTCTATGGCTTCGCTAATTATTTAGTGAATAACTTAGCTTTAAATGTCGGGTTTCAAAATTTAATGAGTTCAGATTCTTCGGCAGGGCAATTTGGACTATACTCGAGTTTGGCTGGTTCGGGTACAGGAGAGAACTATGGTGTTTACAATTTAATAACTGGTAACAAATCTGGAGAACAATTCGGCGTGTACAATTCCATTAATAACAGTGGCAATGCTCAGCATTTTGGTGTCGATAATATTTTAGCTGGAACTGGTACAGGAATACAGGTTGGTACACGAAATACAATCATTAATTCTGGAAGTAATACCCATTATGGTGTTTATAATCTTTTGGGTTCTGGACCTGGAAACCAAACTGGTGTCTCCAACCATATTACCAATGGTTCTGGTACGAGTACGGGAACATTAAACCTTATTTACGGAAATAATTCTGGATTATTGAGCGGTGTGACTAATCAAATATCTGCCACAGGTGGCGCTTCTAGTCAGTATGGCGTTAGAAATACTTTATCGGGTGGTGGCTCTGGAAGTCAGTATGGTGTTAGTAATCGACTGATTGGAACAAATGGAACTGGCGACCGTTATGGTAGTTATAATTTTATAAATTCGACCACACCAGGCACCCATTTCGGACTGTATTCAGAAGCATTGAAATCTGGAAGCTATGCCGGTTTTTTCTTAGGAAATGTCTCCATTGGAACCACTTTAGCGAATACTTATGTCCTTCCTGCATCAAGAGGAACTAACGGACAAATTATGGCAACCGATGGTACTGGAAATGTCAATTGGGTCGATAATTTAAATCCAGTATCTGTGATACCATTGTTTTCTGGAAGCAGTGAGAATCTCCCTTCTTTGTCAGGAGCTGATGTTCCTAATATGGATGGGGCATTGGAACCAGCTATATATAACGCTACCGGAAATATAGAGATTAAGTTGGTTATACGATACATCAATGCTACAGGAACGAATAACTTGCAATTACGTGTTCACGATGGTACAACAGAGACTTTTCCTATTGTATTCGGAGATGCCTGGACTTATTCATCTACACAAACGGGAGGCGTAGCTACGAGTCCATGGAAAACATTTAACGCGGGTACGAATGCACATGAGGTGCACGTGCATGGCTGGTCAAATTTTGGAGCGGGTATGACGATTGTAAATGCTTATTTGCTCGTACGATCACAATAATAGCTATTCAAAACTCTGCATTTCCACGAGTTTTTTATAAACACCATTTTTTGCAATCAGTTCATTGTGCGTTCCTTGTTCCGCAATTTCTCCTTTTTGCATTACGATTATTTGATCGGCATTTTGGATAGTCGATAACCTGTGAGCAATGACTAAAGATGTTCGGTTCTTCATCATGTTTTCAAGTGCCACTTGAACCAAACGTTCACTTTCTGTATCTAATGCTGAAGTGGCTTCGTCTAGAATCATGATAGGGGGATTTTTCAGAACAGCTCTTGCAATACTCAAACGCTGTTTTTGTCCGCCAGAAAGTTTGCCACCACCATCACCAATATTGGTGTCAATTCCATGAGGAAGGTCCTTTACGAACTCCCAAGCATTGGCTACTTTGAGTGCTTCGAGAACATCGTCGTCTGTGGCATTAGGCTTTCCTAGAAGGATGTTATTTTTGACCGTATCATTAAATAAAATCGAGTCTTGTGTGACGAGACCGATAAGACTTCTCAAGGAACTCTTAGAGAGGTCTCGGATGTCTTCTCCGTCAATATTAATACTTCCCTCGTTCACATCATAGAAACGTGTGACAAGGTTAGCTATGGTCGATTTACCACTACCAGATTGCCCTACAAGTGCGATACTTTTTCCCTTATGCAATGTCGCCGAGAAATTGTTAAGAACTAAATCATCTTCATATTTAAAGGACACGTTTTTAATTTCAATAGCAGCGTTAAATCCTTCCTTGGTCATGGCATTCGCCTTATCTTCGATTGGGCTAATCGTTTCAATGATTTCCAGAACTCGTTCCGCAGCAGCATTCCCTCGTTTAACATTATTATTAGCCTTACTAAGTGCCTTAATAGGTGTTAAGATGTTATAAGCGAGTCCCATAAAAGCGATAAATGATGAGGCTAAGAGGGTTTTGTCTATTAACACCATACGACCGCCAAACCACAACAAAAAAGCAATAGTTACAATACCGAGAAATTCGCTGAGTGGTGTTGCAATGTTTTGACGGTTCATCATCTTATTCGAGAAATTAAAGTAACGTCTCGTAGAATCCGTAAATTTTGAATTGAATAATCGTTCAGCATTAAAGCCTTTGATGATTTTTAATCCGTTCAAGGTTTCTTCTAGAATAGATAAAAACGTCCCTTGCTCGCGTTGTACATCAGCGGATTGTTGACGTAAACGTTTCGCGATGACCGAGATAATATAACCTGCAGTGGGTATAAATACGAAGACAAACAGCGTTAATTTTGCACTTATTGTTAACATAATAACAATGGAAAAAATAACACTTAAAGGCTCTCTCACGATAATTTCTAAAACTGATAAAAATGAATTTTGTACTTCATTCACATCATTTGAAACACGAGCCATTAAATCGCCTTTTCTTTTTTCTGAAAAGAAACTCATGGGTAAATTAACCGTCTTGGTGTAGAGGGTGTCTCTTAAATCCTTGAGGATACCATTCCGAAGGAAGGTTCCAAAATACAAGGCGAGATAATTAAAAATATTCTTCAGTAAAAACACTACAATAACCAAAATAATAACGAAAGTCAATGCTTTGAGTTGATCATCTTTTGCGAAATTCTGTACGCTATAGGTCAGTGAATCCTTGAAGTACTCACCAATATTTTTAAAGCCGTCCAGAACGGGCTTCTTCTCAATAGTTTTTTGATCCTCACCGAATAAAATATTTAACATGGGCATCAAAACAACAAAGGATAATGCACCAAAAAGAGCATAGAGTATGTTGAAAAGAATGTTTAAAAACGCATAGCGCTTATAAGGCACGGCATATACAAATATTTTCTTGAGATAGTTCATTAGGTGAGTTTCATGTCTTTAAGAATGGCGTCAATACGAGATTCCAATTTCTGTTCCGTTGTTTTAAACGCTGCCACATTGTCTAAGGTGGTATTAACGCTAATGTAAAATTTTATTTTAGGTTCTGTCCCACTTGGTCGTAAGGCAATTTTACTACCATCTTCCGTGTAATAGATGAGGACATTCGATTTTGGAATAGCGATAGGAGATATGTCACCAGACACTAAATTTTTAGTAATTGATAGTTGATAGTCTTCAACCTTTATCACTCTGGAGCCATTCACTTCTTGTAAGGGGTTTTCCCTAGCGTCTATCATCATTTGTTTGATTTCTTCTGCACCTTCAATGCCTTTTTTTGTTAAGGATACTAGACGTTCTTTATAAAAGCCGTGTGTCACATATAAATCAATCAATGATTCGTACATGGTTTGACCATTTGCTTTGGCTTGTGCTGCAATTTCACACGCTAAAAGTGTCGAAGTTACCGCATCTTTATCTCTAACGAAATCACCCACCATAAATCCAAAACTTTCTTCACCACCACCAATGAAGTCCATATCTGGAAAATCTTTAATCATTTTTGCAATCCATTTGAAACCAGTCAATCCTATTTTACATTCCACATCATAGGCGTTAGCCAGCACAGACATCATCGGTGTGGAGACAATGGTAGATCCTACAAATTGATTCCCATTGATGTTGCCAGCTTTCTTCCATTGTTTTAATAGGAAATCGGTCATTAATATCATGGTTTGATTACCATTTAAAATGACGAGTTCATCATCTAAGTTTCTCACAGCAACACCCAATCGGTCACAATCAGGATCCGTTCCAATAACAATATCACCATTTACTTTTTTCGCTAACTCCAAAGCCATTTTTAAAGCCTCAGGTTCTTCAGGATTTGGTGATTTTACGGTAGGGAAATCGCCATTAGGAATACGTTGTTCTTCAACAATATGCACATTTGAATAGCCTGCACGCTTTAAAGTCTCAGGAATTGCGGTAATAGACGTTCCATGTAACGATGTAAATACAATATTTAGATTTGCTTTAGCAACCTCAGAGGTCTGGAAACTTCCATTTTTTATGGATTCTTCAATAAAAACATCGTCAATTTCTTGTCCAATATAAGTGATGTTTTTAGGTCGTTCTTCAAAGTTGATTTCAGAATAATCTAAGCGATTGATTTCTGCAATAATTTCAGCATCTTGAGGCGGAACTAATTGTCCACCATCTTGCCAATAGACTTTGTAACCGTTATATTCTGGTGGATTGTGCGAAGCGGTTAGTACAATACCACAATGACAATCGAGGTGCTTGAGTGCAAATGATAACTCAGGCGTTGGTCTTAAATCTTCAAAAAGAAATACTTGGATTTCATTTGCTGAAAAAACATCGGCCACCACTTTAGCTAACGATTGACTATTATGTCTACAATCATAGGCAATGGCTACTTTTATAGCTTCCGAAGGAAATTGTGTCTTCAAGTAATTGCTAAGTCCTTGGGTGTTTTTTCCCAAGGTGAATTTATTGATGCGGTTGGTGCCAATACCCATAACACCTCGCATACCACCAGTTCCAAATTCAAGATCTTTGTAAAAGCTCTCTTTGAGTTCTTTTGGATTATTTTCAATTAGGTCTTTGATATAATTTTGAGTCTCTTGGTCAAAAGTAGGTGTCAACCAAGTGTTAACACGTGCCATTAGTTGAGGTTCAATATGTGTCATAAGTCGTAATTATAGTGCAAAAGTACACAATTCAAAAATTTTGAATTGCGAAGCTGGTATTAAATGTGTGTATTATAAATTAAGTTCTTGCTTGATCAAATAGCGATTTGAATCCCGTTTGGATCTCAGAATGATTTCACCTAAAAATCCAGCCACAAAAAATTGTGTTCCCAAAATCATCGTGGTGAGTGCGATAAAGAATTGCGGTCGCTGTGTAATTAATCGTCCTTGGGTATTAAGAAATAACTTATCAACCCCTAAATACAAAGCAAATACAAAACCGATCGCAAACATGATCACACCCAAAGCACCAAATAAATGCATAGGACGTTTGCCGAAACGCGACAGAAACCAAATGGTAATGAGGTCTAGAAAACCATTGATAAAACGATCCATTCCAAACTTAGTCTGACCGTATTTTCTAGCCTGATGCTTCACTATTTTTTCACCTATTTGTGTGAATCCTGCATTTTTGGCCAACACAGGGATATAGCGATGCATTTCACCGTTGACATCGATATTTTTGACAACAGCTTTATTGTACGCTTTGAGTCCGCAATTAAAATCATGAAGTTTGACACCAGATGTTTTTCTGGCTGCCCAATTAAATAACTTAGAAGGTAAGTTTTTTGAAATAACAGAATCATAACGCTTTTTTTTCCAGCCAGACACTAAGTCGTATTTATCAACGACAATCATGTTGTAGAGTTCTGGGATTTCTTCAGGATTATCTTGTAAGTCGGCATCCATGGTAATCACCACATCACCTTCTGCTTTTGCAAAGCCTGCATGCAACGCTTGCGATTTTCCGAAGTTTTTTAAAAAACGAATTCCTTTGACGTTAGCATCTTTTTGCGATAATTGCATGATGGTAGCCCAAGAGTCATCTGTACTGCCATCATCAATAAAGATGATTTCATAAGAAAAACGATTGGACTGCATGACTTTTGCAATCCAATCGTGTAATTCTGTTAATGATTCTTGTTCGTTAAGTAGCGGTATGACTACTGATATATTCATGCAGCGATTTTGAAAAATTAATGTTTCAAAAATACTGATTTTTTTTAAGCTTCATTCGGATCTTTCTTCTTAATAACCAATGCTACAATTAAACCAACGATGCTAAATCCGAGAAGTTGATAGACAATTGATTTCAAGACGTTGGGTATCGAAAAGAAATTCTCTTCAGCTTCTAGTTGTTGTCTAGCAGTATCGATAGCATCCTGAGGTGCACCAAAATTTTCCATCATAGAAATTTGAGATTCAATAATCTTTTCTTGTAGAATAGCGGCAGCTTCCGTGTCAACAAAATTGAAGATGATCATGCCAAGTAACGCGCTAATCGTAATACCGATTACAATGGTAATGAAATAAGCTGTAAATGCGTTTTTAAAGGAGATAAATCCACCTAAACTGCTACGTGCTTTTGAAGCAGATATAATTCCAAACACGATTACCAATAACATTTGTATAATGCCCAACCACCATTTTGTGAAAAGATCCAAATAGATGGCATAGCCTATGATCGTGAAACAGGATAGAATGAGAGCTAGATATAGCCCATAGTTTGAGGCGATTGATTTTAATGATTTTTCCATAATTTGAGTTGATTGTTTAGTTAATTTAATCGGTTAGTATCTTTTTGCTTAAATTTGTTACAAAATTGACTGATATAAAAAAAGAAATATTTTATTGGTAATTTACAAAATTTACTTAAATTTGCACCTCCAAAATATTAAGGAATTTAAAGTTTAGAGCGATGAAAAAAGGAATACATCCAGAAAATTATAGATTAGTAGCATTTAAAGACATGTCGAATGATGACGTTTTCTTAACTAAATCTACTGCTGAGACTAGTGAAACAATTGATGTTGATGGTGTTGAATATCCAGTAGTTAAATTGGAGATTTCTAGAACATCTCACCCTTACTATACAGGTAAGTCTAAATTAGTTGATACAGCAGGACGTATTGATAAATTCAAAAACAAATACGCTAAGTTTAAAAAGTAAGCTTAGAGCATAATATATAGTTGAAAGCCTTCAGGATTTACCTTGAAGGCTTTTTTGTTTTCTATAATTGATTTACTTTTAACATCTAACTTGACATGCGATTATGAATTATATTCTTTTTGACGGACCATCAAGACAAAATTTGTTGCCGTTTACGTTTACAAGACCTGTAGCTGATATCAGGGTAGGGATTTTGACGATAAGAGAAAAGTGGGAGCAGTTTCTTGGATTTACTACAACAACGCTCACTGAAGATTTTCTAGCTGAAAAATACCCAATGGTTGAAATGGACGAGAATGTGATGATTAATGCCTCGTATTTACCTAATCAAGAATTGGTAGAAATCATTAAAGGATTAGAAGATAATCAAGCCGTATTTCAAGGTGAGGACGTCATTGCTTTTTATTCGAAAGATAGTCAAGATGAAATTGACTTTTCTACCTATCAAGCTATTGAATATGATGAAGAGGTGCTTAAAATTGAGCATACTTGGGATATTTTTGCTAATAACGGTGAAGCGATACAAGCCGATTTCGAGTTATTGACACGCGACAGAACATCTCAACCAATACCTAATTCCAATAATGTCATTAATGCTCAAAACATTTTTATCGAGGAAGGTGCCAAGTTAGAGTTCGCTACCTTAAATGCGAGTACTGGACCCATATATATTGGAGCCAATGCGGAAATAATGGAAGGGAGTATTATTAGAGGACCATTTGCGTTATGTGAACATGCCACTTTAAAATTAGGTGCTAAAATTTATGGACCAACAACGGTAGGTCCTCATAGTAAAGTAGGAGGTGAAGTCAATAATTCTGTCATTTTTGGCTTTTCAAATAAAGGCCATGATGGCTTTTTGGGTAATTCTGTCATTGGCGAATGGTGTAACTTAGGCGCAGATACGAATAATTCTAATCTTAAAAATAATTACGCTGAAGTCAGACTCTGGGACTATCAAAAAGAGGGATTTGCGAAAACGGGCTTGCAGTTTTGCGGCTTAATGATGGGAGATCATAGTAAATGTGGTATCAATACGATGTTTAATACTGGTACAGTTGTTGGAGTAAGTGCCAATATCTTTGGTAGCGGTTTTCCGAGAAATTTCGTGCCAAGTTTTTCTTGGGGAGGCCACTCAGGATTCACGACTTATAACACCAATAAAGCGTTTGAAGTTGCTGAAGTAGTGATGAAGCGTCGCAACATCCACTTTTCAGAAGAAGATAAAAAGATTTTGGAACATGTCTTCGAAATCACAAAACCTTGGAGAAAAAGTTAATTGAAAACAAAATACGATATGAAGTTCATTTGTAATATCATGTTATTATTAGCAACTACGTTTGCGGTTGCACAGACCTACACCATCAAAAATCTCAAACTTAATGATGACAAAAGCCAATACGGTGTTGTGTTTTATAAAGGTGATAAGGTCTATTATACGTCCTATATGCTGGATAATAGAAATAGAGCCAGAAGAGATCAAGATAAACGACTCATTTTTACCATGTTTGAAGGAGATATGACCGAAGATGGTGAAATCATCAACCCAAAACAATTTAATAAGTCTGAGCAGTTTGTGTTCAATACCTCTAGCGCTGCTTTTAGTCCCGACGGTAAATACATGTACATTACCACCAATTTCATGAAGCGTGGAAAATCTTATAAGCGCAAGGTGAAATCAATTAATTTAAATATTCAACGTGGAGAATACATCGAAGGAAGGGGTTGGACCAATTTTGAGGCTTTACCATTTTGTAAACCGAGTTATAATTATGGTCATGCAGCTCTAAGTCCAGATGGCTCTACCATGTATTTTACTTCCAACGCTGACGGTGCGCATGGCCAAACAGATTTGTTTAAGGTTAAAATATTAGGGAATGGTGAATATGGTAAGGTTGAAAATCTTGGAAAAACTATTAATTCACCTCGTAAAGACATGTTTCCATTTGTGAGTCAAGACAACATCTTATATTTCGCTTCCGATCGAGTAGGAGGTGTAGGTGGATTAGATGTTTATAGTTATGACTTAAACGCTAATCCAGAGACAGAAAAACCAAAGTTGTTACCAAGTCCCATTAACTCTAGGAGCGATGATTTCTGTTACATTATCAATGCTGATAAAACAGCAGGTTATTTTTCTTCAAGAAGACCCAAGGGTAAAGGGGAAGATGATATTTATTATTTTACTCTGAAATAGTTTTTCGCACCCGTTTCAAGTCTAATAAGTTAATCGGATTAATGCCTAAATCTTGAACGTTTTTGCCTGTAAAACGAACGACTTCATCATAAAACAAAGGAACTACAGGTGTTTGAGACATCACTAAGCTATCCATTTTACTATAAAGCGTTTCACGCTCTTTCGTATCTGTAATCGTAAATGCTTTGTTGTACCAGGTATCAAAAATCTCACTTTTAAAATGCGTGTAATTGGGACCATTAGGTGCAAAATTCTTGCTATAATACAGCGATAAATAATTTTCAGCATCTGGATAATCGGCCACCCAACTCGCTCTAAACAGATCTAATTTACCATTGGCTTTCGCATCTTTTAAAGTCGCCGCAGGAATCACATCCACATTTACGGTAATACCTATTTTTTGCAATTCACGTTGGATATATTCACAAAAACTTAGGTAGTTACTGGTGGTTGTAATCGTAATTTCTGGGCTTTTAATGCCAGTTTCTGCTTTAAATTGTGCTACTAATGCTTTGGCCTTTTCTGGTTGAAATGAAAAACCGATAGAAGCATCATGACCAGGTAGTCCTTTAGGAATAAAACCACCATTGGCTGGAATTCCGATGCCATTTCGTAAGTAGGTCATCATTTTTTGCTTATCAAAACCAAAATTAATCGCTTGTCTTAAATACGTTGACTGTATTTCTGGAATATCAGAATCCATGAAGAAGGCCAGGTATTCTGTATTTAAATAAGGGCCACGAATCATATTCACCGAGTTGGCATAACGCTCACGAAGCTGACCTGTTGCCGTAAGAATCTCATCTTTGTAAGAGGCATCTAGACCCGAGACAAAATCAATATTTCCTTGGGCAAATTGTAGAAATTCACTTTGTTTATCAGGTAAAAAAGTAATGGCTACCGCTTCCATGTATGGTAGTTTTTTCCCATTCTCATCGGTTTCAAAGTAATTATCATTTTTGCGGAACACCAATTTTAGATTTTCTTCCCAAGCTTTAAATTTAAAAGGTCCTGTACCTATGGGATGCGATCGAAAGTCTGTGTTGTAATGTGATACAATTTCCTTTGGAACAACAGAGCAGTATTTCATGGTTAGCAGTCCTAAAAATACAGGGAAAGGTTGCTTCAATCTAATTTCAAAAGTGCGGTCATTCAAAGCTTTAAACGCGGCCACTTTATTGAGTGTCCAACGTCCTGGTGAGGCAACATTCTTATCTAAAAGTCGGTTAAAACTGTATTCGAAATCTTGAGCAGTAACAGTTCGAGTACCCTGTGTTCCAAAAAGTTCATGTTTATGGAAGAAGACATCATCTCGAAGGGTAAAGGTGTAGGTGAGGCCATCCTCGGAAATGCTCCAATTCTCAGCAATACAGGGTTGAACATTGAGGTTTTCATCCATCTGAACCAACCCATTAAATAACTGGTTAATAGCCCATATGTCTGCATTGTCCTTCGCAAATGCAGGATCCAACGACCCAATATTTTTATGTTCATTATACCTAAAAACTAAATGATCTTTGGATTCTTGACGATCACTTCCGCAGGCAAAAAATAGTAAGAAACCTAGAGCAAATATAAAATGAAATGTGTGTTTTAACATAGATCAACCTTCTGGTAATGCCTTCCAGCTTTTAATGATTTTTGAATAGAAATATAAAAATAATAGACTGATTCCAAAGATGACAAAACTCCAATTAACACCCAGACTTGTAATAAGGCTGCTACAATCATCAGAATATTGATCTATAGAATGGTCTGAACAATAATCGTATTGGTGCATCGATATAATGCCAATGATCAAAAGTATGTAAGTACCAAAGCCAACCATGGTGATGTTTAGACAAATACCTACAATTAATTTTTTCAGCGCTTTACGAAAGAACAGCGGAATTGCTAAAATCACACTGCCCAATAGGAAGGTTAAATACATGGCGAAATAGGTCTCGCTATCACCACGCCCTTGTAGTATATAGGATGTCACTACAGTTAATAGCGTTACAAAAAGCATGAGTACTCCCGTAGTGATTATGGTAAATAAAAGCGCTTTTAATCCGGTGACTCTAAACATTAAAATGATACAACTCAAGAAAAAACTGAACCACATGAAAAAATGAATACTCTCCATGAATGGATTGCTTTGTTTTATATCTTCAATATTATGAAAGACGTTGAAGAGCTGATCATTGTCATAATAGAAATCCGTTAAGTGCTTACTATGGAAGAGGTCTAATTGGGATAAATCAGAATTTTCAATATCATAGACGTCAATGTTAGAGTAGTCTTCATCAAAACGATCTGCAGGTTCAGTTCTAATGAAATTTTTAACTTCAAAATTCTCAGGATGATAAACCAATGCTAACCATGCTTCAGTTGTTAAATTATGATCAATCTTGTATAGGTTCGACAGTGTTAAAAAATCTTCCAACAAATGACTGATTTCAGTTTTATCCTGTCGTTCAAGCAATTCGTAGTTTCGTTTATTTCTTAATTGATGTCGTATAGTAAAATCAGGAGAATAAGTATAATCATAGGAATAATCATAATCATTATAGCCAATACTATAGGCATCTTCAACAAGGGTGTCGTTTTTAGATTTAAAAAATGTAAAGGAAGCATTGTAATACGTTGGTTTCGCTGATTTTACGAAGGGCTCAGGGTTCACTAAACTGTCTTTGTAGTAATAAATACGTAAGGAGTCTGTTGTTTTGTAATACACATAATTTTGGAAGCTAGAATCTTCAAATGTATAGGTTTCTTCAATAGGTATCTTTTTAGTAGAGAGTGTATAGAAACGGTATTCTTGATTGAGAAATGTTAAAGCGTATAAACTATCTTTATTCTGGTTAGTTCTGACATCACAATACAAATCATAAAAGGGTTTTGGATACCGTCTTTGATCTAAAGTGTACGTCGAAATTTTTTCAGACAAAAACATGGCTGCGTCGTTTGAAATCTCGATATGTTTGTTGGTTTGTGCTAAAGGATAGGTTGTTGCTATATAGGACTTGATACCGTAATTATAGGATAAAAAGAAGGTCGTACAACTAAAAATAATGACAAGATAGGCCATAAATTGTCCAAAAATTTTTGTTCCAGACATGGGATAAAAATTTTTGAATGCGTTGTTTTTAAACATATAAATGAGCCACGCTACAATGAGCAGCAAAGAAATAATGGTATTCAAGAAAACAGTTCCATTTTCAAAAAATATGTCTTTAATACGATACTCATGCATGAGTTTCACATTGCTTAAAGTCAGGAAGCCAAATACGAAGAAAATCACATGCAGAGTGAGCGCTATGAGGAGCATCCAAACGATTCTCGTATTCCAAATAGTTGGGAAACGCTCTAATAAATATTGATTGGTGTTATATATAAATTTTCTCATCTTAAATTCGGTTATGATACAAAGAAGCGTCTCGTTGATTTGGTAATATTTCTGGTATAGGTAACCTCTATTTGTTGCTTTCCTAAAACCTCTAAAACTTGCGAGAAAGTGGTGGTTTCGTTAAAATATCCAACATATATACCACCATTGTAAATGAGTTTTTCTAAATGTAAGTCTTCAAATATTTTTAACAGGTTCTCACGTTTGGCATCACAATCTATTTCTATAATGAGTTGGTTGTTTTCGTCTTCAATGATCGCTTTATTATCCTTGTATTGGCCATCTTTTAAATAAATCACTTTATCAGAAATCTTTTCAACCTCATATAATTGCTGGGAACTTAAAATGAGAGCAATGGGATTGTTAATAGAATTGCACACCGATTTTAAGTCTTCAAGGATCACTTGTTGCGCTAAGACATCGAGATTAGCTAAAGGTTCATCTAACAATAATAATTCTGGTTGTCGCAAAAGGGTTCTAGCGAGTTCGAATCGCATTTTATAGCCTGATGATAATTCATGCCATTTAAGGTCCTTATAATTCCATAGTCCGAAACGCGCAATCATCATCAGTACTCTGGTTTCATTTTCTTCAGGTGACATGTTATAATTAGATAATACAAACTTGAGATTATCTTTTAAACTACCATACCACTTTTGTGTTCGCTGAGGTATATACACTAAATGAGATCTCAAATCGTAGTCAGAATGATAGGCGTTTTTAAAATGAAATTCTAGGTGTCCGCCTTGATACTGAATTTCCTTTGCTAAAACTCGTAAAAGTGTCGTTTTTCCATTGCCATTCTCACCAACCAAACCATACACTTCTCCTTTTTTCAGTTTTAATGAAATGGGACCAAGCTTAAAGCGATGACGACCGTAGCTTTTTGTGAGGTTTTTACCTATGACGATAGGAATATTGGTGTCATATTCAGCAATTTGAATTTTAGAAGTTTCCTCTAGAATAGCCATGGCTTTATCAATAAATTCGGTCGTTTTATCTGGATGTCGTTCTTTCCAATCGGTAAGCGCAATGACTTTTCTATATAAATCTAAATTTTGGGTATCCATCACACAATCCATTAATTTTCGGTACCCTAGAACTGTGTCCTTATTTTTGAAAAAGGAAATCACCTCTTGAATTCTAGCTTCAGCTTTCGTCATATATTCTATAAATTATTGCTTATAAACGATAGAGATTGTTAAGACATTGTGAGACATGGAACAATTGTGTAAATTTGCACACTCTAAAATTATAAACAAGTAAATATAATTAGATTTCTGTGCGCACAGAAACTCTATAGGGATATATGGATAAAAAAGTCGCATTTTACACCTTGGGTTGTAAGCTCAATTTTTCTGAAACTTCTACGATTGCTCGGAATTTTTCTTCGGAAGGATTTGAACGCGTTGATTTTAAAGAACGTGCAGATATTTATGTGATCAACACCTGTTCCGTTACAGAAAATGCAGACAAGCGCTTTAAGTCGATTGTCAAACAAGCACAAAAAAACAATCCTGAAGCATTTGTAGCCGCTGTTGGTTGCTATGCACAACTGAAGCCGCAGGAACTAGCAGATGTTGAAGGCGTAGACTTGGTATTAGGAGCAACGGAAAAATTCAAAATCACAGATTACCTCAATGATTTATCCAAGAATGATATGGGTGAGGTACATAGTTGTGAAATTCAAGAAGCCGATTTTTATGTAGGTAGTTATTCATTTGGAGACCGAACAAGAGCCTTTTTAAAAGTGCAAGACGGATGTGATTATAAATGTACGTATTGTACCATTCCGCTGGCACGTGGGATTTCACGCAGTGATACCTTAGAGAATGTCTTACAAAATGCGAAGAAAATTTCAGAAAAAAATATTAAGGAAATTGTATTAACAGGTGTCAATATAGGCGATTATGGTAAAGGTGAGTTTGGCAATAAAAAGCACCAACATACCTTTTACGAATTGGTGGAAGCGCTAGATGAGGTTGATGGTATAGAACGATTAAGAATATCTTCTATTGAACCGAATCTGCTTAAAAATGAAACCATTGAATTTGTTTCAAAAAGTAAAACATTTGTGCCGCACTTTCATATTCCTTTACAAAGCGGGAGTAACACCATTCTTAAATTAATGCGACGTCGTTACATGAAGGAACTGTATATGGATCGTGTTGAAAAAATCAAACAAACCATGCCGAATGCTTGTATTGGTGTGGATGTGATTGTTGGTTTTCCTGGCGAAACTGACGAACACTTTTTAGAGACCTATGAGTTTTTAAGTCAGCTTGATATTTCCTATTTACATGTCTTTACGTATTCAGAACGTGCCAATACAAAGGCAGCTGATATGGCTGGTGTGGTCCCTAAAAAAGTAAGAGCAAAGCGCAGTAAGATGCTACGAGGCTTATCGGCCAAAAAGCGAAGAGCTTTTTATGAAAGTCAAATAGGTAGTCGGCATAGTGTGTTGTTCGAAGGCGAAAATAAAGAAGGGTATATTCACGGTTTTACTGAAAACTACGTGAAGGTAAAATCACCTTGGAATCCAGAACTAGTCAATACACTTCAAGACGTAGCTCTCACAAAAATTGATGATGACGGACTCGTACGTTTTGAATTTATCGAAGAAAGTTTGAGCTAGAAGCAAAAAAAATCCGCTTTTATAGCGGTAAATGCTAGCTATATTCTGATGCCTACGGGCAACATTTTCTTATATTTTCGATGACGCCTAATAAATTTAGCGATTTCTGGACTGGTAGGAACCACACTAATATTGCGTTCAGAAATGTTTTCAAAAACCAAGGTCAAGAATTCTTCTTGAAAATCTTCATCAGTGACAGCGTCAGGAATAATAAGCTTTGTTAAGAAAATTTTGCGGTCTTGTAAAGAATACTCAATTTTTGCTAGTTCAGTACCTACTTTTAATTCGAATTGACGTAAGAAGTCATTGTCTGTTAATTCAGCAGCATCAATCATAATTTTTTGTATTTAATTCAATGGTCGGTAGGGTGGAACTATACTTTTGCATAGTTTTGTGTTGCAAATTTACAAAAAATATCATAGATATTAAAAACCGTATGTTTTAAAGACTTATGCAGCAAGAAATTATACATGTTTATTTAATGCCAGGAATGGCGGCAAATCCTACGATTTTTGAACATATCAAACTCCCAGAAGCTCAATTTAAAATCCATTGGCTCGAATGGTTCATTCCCAATAAGAATGAGACCTTAGAATCTTATGCCAAACGGATGATTGAAAAGATTGAAGCGGCTAATGTGGTATTACTCGGAGTGTCATTTGGTGGTATTTTGGTTCAAGAGATGAGTAAACATATGAATGTGCGTAGGCTTATTGTCGTATCAAGTGTTAAATCGAAGCATGAACTGCCTAAGCGCATGAAATTGATGAAACTCACAAAGGCCTATAAACTATTACCAACTCAATTAGTGGCCAATATTGATGTTTTAGCAAAATATGCTTTTGGAGAAACGGTAACAAAACGTCTGGATTTGTATCGAAAGTATTTATCTGTAAATGATAAACGTTATTTGGATTGGGCCATTGAACAGGTCATCGAATGGGATCAAGATGCGCCATTGAACAACGCTATTTATATTCATGGCGATAAGGATCGTGTATTTCCACACTCATGTAATGGAAATTGCATTGTGATCAAAGGCGGAACCCACATTATGGTCATAAATAAGTTCAAATGGTTTAACGAACATTTACCAAAACTAATCCTGCAAGGCACTTGAAAGCAAGCGATTAATTTTATACATTTATAAAAAAAAGAATTATGACCATTATTAAAAATATATTAGCAGCTATTGGATTGATTTGCGTGTCTGGGCTTTTTATTTTTGCCGTTCAGTCAGATCAAACCAAATCAGAAACTTCTACGGAAATACAACCAACTAAAGAAGTCAACGATTATAATGTTTACGCCCTATCTGTTCCAAAGGATTTAAATTTTGCTGGTGAACCTGTGCCACTCGATAATCCAGATATTTTTGAACGTATGGATAGAGAATTGCTAGTCAATACCTATTGGCAGTCTAACGGACTTCTCATGTTTAAGCGAGCAGAGAAGTATTTTCCTATCATAGAACCAATTCTGAAAAAGAATGGAATTCCAGAAGATTTTAAGTATTTAGCCGTCATAGAAAGTGGACTCACTAATGCCGTATCACCAGCTGGTGCGAAGGGTGTTTGGCAGATTATGCCAGCTACAGGACGCGAGAATGGCTTAGAAGTGAACTCTAATGTAGATGAGCGCTACCATTTGGAGATGGCGACAGAAGTTGCCTGTAAGTACTTAAAAAAGTCCAAAGAAGACTTGGGCTCTTGGACTTTGGCTGCAGCAGCATACAATGCTGGTAACGCTGGTGTTTCTCGACGACTAGAAGAACAAGGTGTATCAGATTATTATGATTTATTACTCGGCGAAGAGACGGGACGTTATTTGTTTAGAATTGTCGCTCTCAAAGAAATATTGAGTCATCCTAAAAAGTATGGTTTCAATTTTACCTCAGATGATCTGTATCAAAATGTGCCTACCTATAAAGTGAAGGTGGATACCGTAGTCACTGATTTTACAAAATTTGCAGAGAATTTTGGTATCAACTATAAAATATTGAAGATTCACAATCCGTGGTTACGCGAACCAAAATTGAACAATGCATCGCGCAAAACTTATTACATAGACATCCCAAAAGAAGGATATTATACGATAAAACCATAGATGATAGCATTTGTAAAGGAGCACGTCTGGTCCATAGTCATAATTATTAACTATTTACTGGTAATTTCAGCAATTGCCACAGTACTCCTTAAAAATATTAATCCTACAAAAACAGTGTCATACATTATTGTATTGGCACTGTTTCCTTTTTTTGGCTTAGTCATCTACTATTTATTCGGACAGCAGTATCGCAAGTCCAAGATTTTTAATCGGAAACACATCGTCAATTCAAACGTCATTCAAAAAGCTAGCCAGAGTTTTAAAATGGAAGGGCGCGACTTAAGAGTCATCAATGAAAAACTGGATGATAAAATAAAACTAGTGAAACTTCTAAAAACGAGTGAGCGATCGCCACTCACCATACGAAATGAGGTAGAAGTGTTGTTTAATGGTGAGGTGAAATTTAAACGTTTGTTTGAAGATTTAAGACAAGCTAAAGACCATATTCATATAGAATATTACGTTATTAAAGATGACGATATTGGCACTGAATTGCTTGACATCATATGTGAAAAAGCAAGAAATGGTGTAGAAGTCAAAATGAGCTATGATGATGTAGGTAGCAAATTGTCTTCGGCAATGAAACGACAACTCGATGAAAGTGGCGTGGTACATTTTCCGTTTATGCCAGTTGTTTTTTCAAGTCTCACAGGAAAATCGAATTACAGAAATCACAGAAAAATTGTGGTAATAGACGGTGTTATTGGTTATGTTGGCGGTATCAATGTATCTGATAATTATGTCAACACGGAAACTTCAAAGCGGTATTGGCGTGATACGCATTTGAGAATTTACGGTGAAGCGGTTAAGGTATTGCAATTTCATTTCTTAACCACTTGGGATTTTGTTACTGATGATAAGGTTGACATAGACATAAAGCCATGTTATTTTCCTGAGGTAGATTGTGAGAAAGATGTCGCTATTCAGATTGCAGCTAGTGGACCAGACACGGATTGGGCGAACATTATGGAGGCTATTTTAACGGCCATCAACAATGCTGAAAGTTATGTTTATATTACGACACCTTACTTTATTCCCAACGATCAGGTTATTACTGCGCTTCAAATTGCCTCCAAAATAGGTGTGGATGTCAAGGTCATTATTCCGAAGGTTTCCGATAGTTGGGTTGCTGAAAACGCTACAAATTCATTTATAGAACCACTATTAGAGGCTGGTGCCGAAGTTTATAGATATTGTAAAGGATTTGTGCACGCAAAAACTATGGTGGTGGATAATGTTTTCAGTACTATTGGTACGTGTAACCTTGATAATCGCAGCTTCAACATAAATTTTGAAATTAATGCTTTAATTTATGATGAATCAGAAAGCTTACTTTTAAAAGAACAATTTTTGAAAGATTTGGACGATTGTGAAATCATTGATTTTGAAAGGTGGAAACAACGCTCTAAATTCTCTAAGTTAAAAGAATCCTTCTGTAGATTGTGGGCACCTTTATTGTAAACTACTGAAGTGTTGTTATCATGCCTTCTTGCGTAGGTCCCTCTTCAAATATCATCTTCTTAATATCTTCATGGATGACATGAAAAGCAATTTCTGAATGCGCATCAGGCTTTGAAATCGCGAACTTTCTATCAATTTTCATGAGTTGCTTGGTTTCTGAAAAGAAGAAACATGCAGGCGCTCCAAACGAATGTTTAAAAGGTCTTATAATATGATTAGCGTCATTATCACGCTCATCAATATAGGTGATTGTGACGTTGGAATTGTAATCTTTAGATCGTGCCTTGGCATTCAATTTCGTATCCCAAAAAAGTATAATAATCTCTACTTGACCTTTATACATTTTAGACATTCTATTAATTTCCTTGATCTCATCTTCATCGATTTTTTCCCAAGCAGATTTTGTAACCAATAAAAAAGGCCTATCTAATTTCGCTGTATTAAAATGACCACCATTTACTTTATTCATTTTAAAGTCTCTAAGATAGCTCGATTTAAGATGATTATTGAAGAGAGAATCATATAAAAACTCCGCACGTTCTGAATCCCCATTTTGAATGGCGGTTTCAGATTGCCTATTATAAGCTCTTAAATGTTTGTCGATTTGGGTGTCGAAGTACCTCTTTTGTTGTTGAGGGAATACTAAAAGCGTACATACAAACATGGTAATGGTTAAACTAATTCGCATGTCTAATTATTTGTAGGTTAACAATTGATTACAAATGTATTAGCGCATATGTAGAAGGGCTAAAATAGTCGTTGAAACGTCAAATTATTAGGGAAATGAAAGAAAATGGAACAATAAATCGACAAAAGGAACGTTGTTTCGCTGGTTTAGCGACGTCTCATATGGCGATTACCATAGTGTTGTTTAGGGCCTTGAGAACGTTTCATCCCATCTTTCATCATCTTGATTTGCTCCGTAAGAATACCTCGTTTATCAAGTTTCTGTGCTTCCGCAAGAAGTTGCTTGGCTTCCATTGGCCGTCGTTTACTAAAAGCAATACCCGCAAGATTCAATTTAGCCATGGCCACATCATGATCCATGGAAAGTCCCAAATTCAAAGCTTTTTTAAAATACTTTTCAGCCTCATTCATATTACTTTGTGACACCATAATACCATGTAGGTAATTGTAGTAACCTTCTTGCTTTTTGACCAAAGCACTTGACGGATTCTTTATTTTATTAAGCCAGTTTTTAGCACCTTCAAAATCTTGCTTTCTAAGTTTAAGAAACGCCAAAAGGATGAACTCATTTTTAAAGTAAAGAAATACAAATATTAAGGATAATAAAATAAACATAATACCATTTCCAATGTAGCCTTCTGTAAATTGATAAATGGCGTAGGCGATGATTAAACCTGCAATGACAAGTTTTATGTTTTTATTGAACATGCTTTTCTATTTTGTAAGTTATATTAGAGGTAATGGATGTTGGTACTTTAAGATCATTCATATTATGCATAATAGAGTGTCCCTTTGCAACTGATGTGCTAGACATCGATTTTACAAAACCATGATCCGTAGATGTCACCACATTACTAGTCATATCTCCAGTTAAATTCATTTCTAAGTCTGCGTCTGCATTGACAAACTTTATGGTACTTTTTCCACTAATAAGGATGTTGTTTTTAGTCATCTCATCTAAGGTCCATGTATTTTGAGAGCTTAATTCTCCTTCAAAAGTATTTGTCCACGATTCTCCTTTTTTAATAGATTCCGTTGGATAGATAAAGGTCATTTGTTCAAAGCTTTTCGCTAAGCTTTCATTACTGAATTCAGATCTCATCGATTCTCGGATCAATTCTTTCGTAAATTCATCAAAATCACCAGCAGCACTTGCCATTTTATCAATCATACGATCAGCACCTTCAATTGATTTTATTTTACCGCTTTTGTACATTTCCATTTGAAGATCTACCGTGATTAATTGTGAAAATAACTTAGCTTCAATATCTTCGTCCGTCACCTGTTTATCGGTATCTATAGATATAATGGTGCCTAATTGATTAGAGTTCGATGACATTTTAAATCGTGCAAACCTAAAGGTGATATTGTATAAACTATCCGAAACGCCTGTCACCGTGAAAATATAATCGCCTTCAACATGATTTTCCATTTCATGTTTGGAGCCATTCATTTCTTGTACAATATCTTGTTTGGCCACTTGATGAACAGTGAATTTATCACCAACTTGCAATCGGTATGATAATTTATCCTGTCCAGAAACCAAATGAATGGTTGCCAAAAAAGCCAGGGAAAACGTTATTAAAAAGGACTTCATCGTCTATTATTTTTAGAGGTTACAAAGAAACTAATTTTTTATCAATATGTCGCTAGCAATTCCATGTCATATCCTGAAATTTTAACTTCAAAGGACGATATTTATAGGATTAGAAGAAAGGGATGACTAAAAATGAAAATAAATTTAATTTTAGGTTTGGCAAAGTAAAAACTCTTTGTATATTTGCACGCAGTTTTGAGGACAGCTCGAAACCCTAAATAAAGAGATAAGTTTTTTAAAAATATAAGACAATGCCAAAAAGAACGTTTCAACCGTCAAAAAGAAAAAGAAGAAATAAACACGGTTTTAGAGAAAGAATGGCTTCTGTGAACGGAAGAAAAGTTTTAGCACGTAGAAGAGCTAAAGGAAGAAAGAAATTGTCTGTATCATCTGAAACTAGACATAAAAGATAATGATTAACAATTGTTAATATTTTAAAGGTGTTGCTTAGGTGTAACACCTTTTTTTGTACCTATATGTTACCTATTTTTGAACACTTAAAATAACAAAAATGCCAAAGAACGAAAAGTTAAAATCCATCCTTATCATTGGCTCAGGTCCAATAATCATTGGTCAAGCCTGTGAGTTTGATTACTCCGGAACACAAGCCTTAAGATCTTTGAGAGAAGACGGAATCGAAACCATATTAATAAACTCTAATCCTGCTACGATCATGACAGATCCTACCATGGCAGATCACGTTTATTTATTACCATTGACGACAAAGTCTATCATTAAAATATTAAAGGAACACCCCCAAATTGATGCTGTGTTGCCAACGATGGGTGGGCAAACGGCTTTGAATTTATGCATTGAAGCAGATGAAAAAGGCATATGGGAAGACTTCAACGTAGAAATTATTGGTGTGGATATTGATGCCATTAATATCACTGAAGACCGAGAGAAGTTTAGAGAATTGATGCTTAAGATTGGCATCGGAATGGCGCCTCAAGCAACGGCTACATCTTTTTTGAAAGGAAAAGAAATTGCCCAAGAATTTGGATTTCCTTTATGTATAAGGGCGTCTTTTACTCTAGGTGGTGCCGGAGCCTCCATTGTATATAATGAGAAGGAGTTTGATGAGTCATTGACTAGAGGATTAGAAATTTCACCTATCCATGAAGTCATGATTGACAAAGCTTTGATAGGTTGGAAGGAATATGAATTAGAGCTTTTACGTGATAAAAATGATAATGTCGTCATTATCTGTACTATAGAGAATATGGATCCTATGGGTATTCATACAGGAGATTCCATTACGGTTGCTCCGGCAATGACCTTATCTGATAAGACCTTCCAAAAAATGCGTGACATGGCCATTCATATGATGCGCAGTATCGGTGATTTTGCGGGTGGATGTAACGTGCAATTTGCTGTGAGTCCGGACGATAATGAAGATATTATTGCGATTGAAATTAATCCAAGAGTATCCCGTTCTTCTGCTTTGGCAAGTAAAGCTACAGGATATCCTATTGCTAAAGTAGCTGCCAAACTGGCTACGGGTTACAACCTCGATGAACTAAGCAATCAAATTACAGGATCCACATCAGCATTATTTGAACCAACATTAGATTATGTGGTCGTTAAAATACCTAGATGGAATTTTGATAAATTCGAAGGATCTGATAGAACATTGGGTCTACAAATGAAAGCGGTTGGTGAGGTTATGGCTATCGGACGTTCGTTCCAAGAAGCCTTGCACAAAGCAACTCAGTCTTTAGAAATCAAACGTAACGGTCTTGGTGCTGATGGTAAGGGGTATACGAATTATCAGCAAATTATCGAGAAATTAACCTATGCTAGTTGGGATCGTGTATTCGCAATTTATGATGCTATCCAAATCGGAATTCCGTTGAGTAGAATTCATGAAATTACGAAAATTGATATGTGGTTCTTAAAGCAATACGAAGAATTACATGAACTCGAAAAGCAGATTTCAACATTTACTATTGATACGATAGAACGCGACTTATTACTTGAAGCAAAGCAAAAAGGATATGGAGATCGCCAAATCGCACATATGCTTAAATGTTTAGAAAGCCAAGTGTATAATAAACGCGATGAGTTAAATATCAATAGAGTTTACAAGTTAGTAGATACCTGTGCAGCCGAGTTTAAAGCACAAACACCATATTACTATTCAACTTTCGAAAATGAAGTAGAAACCTCAGATGGTGCTATCCATCCAGCTAATGAAAGTGAAGTCACTGATAAAAAGAAAATCATAGTACTTGGGTCTGGACCAAACCGTATTGGTCAAGGAATTGAATTTGATTATTGCTGTGTTCATGGGGTCTTAGCAGCTTCTGAATGTGGTTATGAAACCATCATGATTAATTGTAATCCTGAAACGGTCTCTACCGATTTTGATATTGCCGATAAGCTGTATTTTGAGCCCGTGTTTTGGGAACATATTTATGACATCATCCGTCATGAAAAACCGGAAGGTGTCATTGTACAGTTAGGTGGTCAAACGGCATTAAAACTAGCTGAGAAATTAGACCGCTATGGTATTAAAATTTTAGGAACCACTTACCAATCCTTAGATTTAGCTGAGGATCGTGGAAGTTTTTCTAACATCTTAAAAGAAAATAATATTCCTTATCCAGAATTTGATGTTGCTGAAACAGCTGATGAAGCCCTTGCAGTAGCAGATAAACTTGATTTTCCAATCTTGGTAAGACCATCGTATGTACTGGGCGGACAAGGAATGAAAATTGTGATTAATAAACAGGAATTGGAAGAGCATGTCGTCGATTTATTACGTAAAATTCCAAACAACAAGTTATTATTGGATCACTATTTAGATGGTGCCATTGAAGCAGAAGCTGATGCGATCTGTGATGGTGAAAATGTTTACATTATCGGAATTATGGAGCACATCGAACCATGTGGTATTCATTCTGGTGATAGTAATGCCACATTGCCTCCTTTTAATTTAGGGGAGTTTGTGATGCAGCAAATTAAAGATCATACAAAAAATATTGCCTTGGCTTTAAAAACCGTCGGACTTATTAATATCCAGTTTGCGATTAAAGATGATAAAGTCTATATCATCGAAGCAAATCCGCGAGCGTCTCGAACAGTACCATTTATCGCGAAAGCCTATGGCGAACCATATGTCAACTATGCGACGAAAGTGATGCTGGGTGAAAAGAAGGTGACAGATTTTGATTTTAAACCACATTTAAAAGGCTATGCTATTAAACAGCCTGTTTTCTCTTTTAATAAATTTCCTAATGTCAATAAGAAGTTAGGGCCAGAAATGAAGAGTACAGGTGAAAGTATCTTGTTTATTGATAGTTTAAAAGATGACGATTTTTACAATTTGTACTCACGACGTAAAATGTATTTGAGCAAATAAGTTTAAAAGTCTGCTGTTATTGTGATGTGGAAGCATGGAAGTTTATAAAGGTATACGTCTGAAATTTTCGTTAAACTGTAGACTTCAATTGTCACTAAATGATTAATTTAGCTAAAAATTTTAGGTCAGATTTAAAATGGAATCATTATTGATACCTTTTTGATAAGGAATTTTTGAAAATGAATTATAAGCTATGAAAACAAAACTACTTTTTTTATCTTTTATGTTGGTCTCATTTGTTATGACTGCTCAAGTGGTAGCAAATCAGGTTGATGATTTTGAGGATGGTACCGTACAGGGTTGGATTATCAATGGAAGTGGGTTTGCTTCTAATCCGCCTTTACCTTTTAACGTCGCTACCGATGGTCCTTCAGGTGTAGATGATAACTTTTTGAGATACGAAACTACGGGTTCTCCAGGAGGAGCTGGAAGTAAAATGATTATCATTAATCAAGCAGGCAACTGGACTGGTAACTATACAAGTCAAGGAGTTGTTGCGATAAAAATGGACGTTAGAGCGACCGACAATGATTTGCATGTGCGTGTAGCATTTGATGGTGCTGGTGGTATTTTTTGTACAACGGATGCTGTAGTAGTCCCTGCAGGTTCTGGTTGGCAGTCAGTAACTATTCCAATTTCTCCTGCTGGGTTTACACCCTTCGGAGGTTCAGATATTAATGCTACCTTAGGAGATGTCACCATTATGAGAATTCTTAGTAGAACAACGCCAGGATGGATTGGTGACGCGATAGATGCAACCATGGATCTTGATAATATCACAGCATCAACCACTTTGGGTACGACGGAAGTCAATCAAATAGGTTTTGAAATTTCACCAAATCCTGCGTCTTCTAAACTCAATATCAAACTTCCACAATCATCTATGGATGCAACTGTGGCGGTTTACGATGTTTTGGGGAAAAGAGTCTATTCAAAATCATTAAATACCATGGTTTCTTCAATTGACGTCTCAAAATGGAATTCAGGAGTATATCTTGTAAGAATTTCAAGTAATAACGGTACAATTTCTAAACGATTTGTGAAGCAATAAAATATTTCTTTTTAAAACATGAGTATGCCCATCAACGCTATTGATGGGCATATTTTTATGTTAATAATTGAGAACTAATTAAAAAAAATCACTAAATTGTAAAAGCATTTAAGATTTTTAAAGTAAATTCTATGAAAAAAAATTACTTACGAATAAGCCTTTTAATGTTATTCATTTTTGGAATAACGACTGCTTTTTTCAACGCCCAAGTCAGGATTGTTGAAGTAGATCCAGCTACTGAAAGAGCAACAATTAAGAATTTCGGTGCGTCGATGCTGGATATTTCTACTTACCGATTGTGCTCCAAAATAAAATATGGAACGTTAAGTAATATGACGGTAGTAAGTGGTTCATTGCAATTGATGCCAAATGCTGAAGTCTCTGTAACTGTCGCTTTATCGGGTGGTAATGCCTTAGATGATCAAGCCGATCTAGGTTTGTATTTGCCAACAGGGAGTTTCGGTACGGCTGCAAATATGATTGATTTTACGCAATGGGGAAGTGGTGGCAACGGACGAGAAAACCTCGCAGTTCAAAATGGTTTTTGGACCGCAGGAACCTTTATCAATGTGAGTCCGCCTTATGAATTTACTGGAACAGTTACTGATTATGGTGTAGCATTTTGGGATACGCTTTTAGGCGTGGAAGAAATTAATGATAATTTAAAATTTTCAATTTCTCCTAATCCGGCTACGCTTAGCTTAAATATCTCAATTCCTAGCAATATTGAAGATGCTACATTACGTGTATTTGATTTATTAGGCAAAAAAGTATTAGATACGACCTTAAGTAATTTAACATCGATCTCTATAGATGTCAGTGATTGGAATACTGGAATTTATATTGTGAGAGTCGCTAATGATGATATCTCTCAAACGAAGCGTTTTATCAAACAATAAAGCGCATTCACTTAAAATGATCATTGAAGCCACCAAATTATTGGTGGCTTTTATTTTTAATGATTTTCTGGAAGCTCCACTTTTACGCGGTAAGGTTTTAAATCGTCAAGATAATCCATGTGTGTAAAATCAGCGCGATCAAATTCTTGCTGTCTTGAGCGCTTTGTTTCACTACGCTTAATGGATTTTAAAAAACGCTTGACCTCAGTGTTGTCATTAACAATTAAGCCAGGAACTTCGACACTATTCCCAGATGCATCCTTGGCAACCATCGTAAAGTATGAGGAATTACAGTGCTTTACTTTACCTGTTCTAATGTTTTCAGATTCAACGCGAATACCAACAACCATAGAGGTCCGACCCACAAAATTGATAGAGGCTTTCATGGTTACCAATTCACCAATTTCAATTGGATTTAAAAAATCTACCGTGTCTACAGAAGCTGTCACGCAATACGTTTCTGAATGTTTAGAGGCACAAGCGAACGCAATTTGATCCATGAGGTTTAAAATGTAGCCACCATGAATCTTACCGCCAAAATTGGAGTGGGAGGGTTGCATTAATTCGGAAATGCTAATCCGCGTTGCGTCAACAGTTTTATAAGTCATTTTTAAATTATTGATGGTCCTTCGCACGCTTAACAATCGCTTCAGGAAGTGATTTTTTAGCCTTGGCACCCATTTTTTTCAGTTTTTCAACGGTGGTGATGAGGTTGCCTCTACCGTCCACGAGTTTATTCATGGCCGCCGAATAATCCTTTTTAGCATCATCCATCTTTTTACCTACACCAGTAAGATCTTTGACCAATCCTTCAAATTTATCATATAAAGCGCCAGCTTGTCTGGCAATTTCAATGGCATTTCGTTGCTGTTTTTCATTATTCCACATGGTGTCAATGGTACGTAAAGTAGCCAATAAGGTCGCAGGTGTTACAATGACAATATTTTGTTCGAAAGCCTTGTTGTACAGCGAATTATCCTCGTTAATAGCCACAGCGAAAGCAGGTTCTATCGGAATAAACAATAAGACAAAATCTGGCGATTCTATATCGTACAAATCTTGATAATTTTTTTCCGAAAGTTGATCCACATGCTTTTTGATGGAATTGATATGGGCTTTTAAAAATAGGGCTCGGTCCTCATCGTCTGCATTCACGTAGCGCTCATAATCGGTGAGCGATACTTTACTATCTATGATCATTTTTTTACTGTCAGGTAAGTGCAGTACCACATCTGGTAAGACACGTGTGCCATCTGGAAGCGTAAAACTTTGTTGTACATAATATTCACGATCTTTTTCCAATCCTGACTTTTCTAAAACACGCTCTAATACCAATTCGCCCCAATTCCCCTGCATTTTACTATCGCCTTTTAAGGCTTTTGTTAAATTGGTAGCTTCCTTAGTCATTTGTTGATTGAGATCTTTTAACCCAAGTAGCTGCTCTTTCAGAGCCGAATGCATGCTAATACTTTCCTTTTGTGTGTCTTCAACTTTTTTCTCAAATACTTGAATCTTCTCTTGCAGAGGATTTAGTATGTTTTTAATATTTTCTTTATTCTGAAGGGTGAATTTCTCAGATTTTTCATCGAGAATTTTATTGGCCAACAATTCAAAGTCCTTGCGCAATTGTTCTTGACGCTCTTCTAATTCTTGATCGCGCTTTAGGTTTTGTTGCTGAAGGTTGTCGTATTCTGTATTGCGTCTTGTGAGTTCTGTATTTAGAAATTCTTTTTCTTGTCTTATAGTGTCACGTTCTGATTCTATACGCGACAGGTGTTGTTTAAGTTCATTGATGGTCGTGGTCATTTGGTGTTGGCGTTCTTCTAATGTACTCTGTTCACTTTTACTTTTCAGCTTAATAAAGAGCATACCAATATAGGCGCCCAAACCACCAGATATTAAGATTGCTAAAATAAGAATGAGGTTGTCGTTCATGTATACTATTGAAATTTAACCAAAGATAATGGAAAAGGTTGTAAGATTGAAAACAGGCATTGAAAACTACCGACTTATTTTTTTACCCGAAAACTTCCTGTTTTATCATCAAACCCAATTAAGTCCTTAGGGAACAGTGTTTCAAAAACGCCTAGTTCAATAAGGTGACATGGCGTGTCGGAAATCACACCTGTTTTGGTCATAACAACCATTCGATCACAAAGCTGAATGGCCAAATCAATTTCGTGTGAGGAAAATAGGATGGTTTTACCCGTATCTTGCGCTAATCGTTGTAGTAGTTTTAAAATATAGGCTTTATGATACATGTCAAGATGTGTTGTGGGTTCATCCAAAATAATTAAATCGGTATCTTGTGCCAACGCACGCGCAATCAAAACTTTTTGAAACTGACCGTCACTTAATTCATAGCATTTTCGATGCTTTAAATCGGTGATGTTGGTCTGCTCCATGGCGCTTTCAACAATCACGGTATCCGTTTCTGTCAGGTTGCCAACCCAATTCGTGTAAGGCTGTCTTCCTAAGGCAATCAATTCAAAAACAGACAGGTTTTTGGACATGAGTTGTTCCGTTAAAACCAAACTCATGGTTTTAGCTAGCGTGATAGGTGTATAGGTGCCCAATAATTTCCCATTGATAGAAATATCACCACTCAATGCAGGCTGAATACTGGCTAAGGTTCGCAGCATCGTTGATTTACCAATACCATTGGCACCTACAAGTCCAATAAGTTCTCCTTCCTTCAGCTGAATATTAATATGTTCGGCAATTACCTTTTTAGTCTTATTGGATGGGTAGCCAATACAAAGATTTTTGGTCTCTAGAATGCTATGTGTGTGCTTGTCTGTCATGACCCTTAAAATATCATTTTTCGTTGTCTCACCAGTAACCAAACCACAACTGGAGCTCCTATTAGTGATGTTATAGCATTGATAGGTAGCGTGTAGTCAGTTGCCGGTAACTGAGCGATACTATCGCAAACGAGCATGACGATAGCACCAAACAAAAACACGGCTGGCAATAAAATTTTGTGATCAGAGGTGTTAAAAAATTGCCGCGTCATATGTGGAATGGCTAAACCAATAAAAGCTATCGGTCCGGCAAAGACTGTTATAGTTCCTGCCAATAAACTAGTTGCTGCGATGATCATCAAACGGCTTTGTTTTATATTCAATCCTAAACTTTTTGCATAATTTTCACCTAATAGAAAGGAATTTAAGGCTTTTATAGATCGAATGGATAAAAAGAGTCCTAAAAGATAAATACATAAGAAAATAAAGAGCTCTTGCCATGACAAATTTCCCAAACTTCCAAATCCCCAAAAAATATACTGTTGTAATTGTTCGGCAGAGCTGAAATAGGAAAGCACACTCACCACGGCAGCGGTGATACTCCCAAACATCAATCCAATGATTAATATAGCCATCGTGTCTCTAACTTTAGATGATACCACCAAAACAGCTAACAGCACCAGAAAACTACCTAAACTTGCCGCAATGACGATACTCCATTTAGAGGCTAAAAAAGCAGCAAAAATTCCACCGAACAAACCAGAACCCAAAATAATTAGTGCCACACCCAAACTAGCTCCAGAACTAATGCCAAGAACAAATGGTCCAGCCAAAGGATTTCTAAAAAGTGTTTGCATGATGAGACCTGCAATGCCTAATCCTGAACCGACTAAAACTGCAGTCATAGCTTTTGGCAGGCGATAGTCTTGAACAATGTATTGCCACGAACTGTTTTCTGAATGTCCAAAAATGCTCCCTACCACTTCTGTAAAAGGAATTTGAACAGATCCCAAACTAATATTCATTAAAAAGCATATCAAGGTGATAAAAATGAGGATTAGAAAAGTATATGTGTATGTTGTTTTCAATTATTTTAGAGGTTTGAAAAACGTCGTATCATAGTTTGTTAGCAATTGCGGATGGCAAATTTTAATCATATCTTTTAATACGAGATCAGGCCTAGCTGTCCCTAACTCGTAATAAGTTACACCACCTGTTGCGCCAGTCGTGTTAGAAAATGTAAAGATATTCTTATTCTGAAAGGCATCAAACTGGGTGTAATGCTCATTAGATGCTTCCAAGGCCTTGTAACTGTCATAATAAGAAGGGCTCAACCATATTTGGGCATCTTTAGCTTTTTCATAGACAGCTTCAAAGCTAAGTGCTAGGCTACCTGCTTCTTCAGTAGTATGCCATAAATAGTTGGTGTTCGCGTCTTTTAGAAATTGCGCTTCCGGACTCGTACCGCTCGGTAAATACCAAATATCCTTATACATCGCTCCACAAAGTACTGTTGGTTTATTGGTGGCTTTCGCAGCTATGGCTTTGGCATTTAAATAATCGGCTTCTATTCGTTGGAATATAGAGTCAGCTTGTTTTTCTTTGTTGTACAATGCACCAAAAAACTTAAGCCATTCTGCTTTTGCTAATGGCGAAGCTTCAACCCAATCACCATTGTAAATCACTGGAATTCCTGTTTTCTCTATCGTTGCCATGCTTTTATTCGTACCATCTACGCCAAAAGCAACGACCAGTTCTGGTTGTAATTCCAATAGAACTTCTGTATTGATTCCTTCGTTTTTCCCTAATTCTCGAATGGCTTGGTTATCGATTCTAACTCTCGTTTTTTCTGATGACACATAATCTGTGCCTGGAAAACCAACTAAGGTGTGTTCAACATCTAAAAGCTCTAAGGCTGGAATATGTGTTGTGGAAGTCACCACAATTCGTTCTACTGGAACGGTGATAATACCGTCATACGCCTCTTTATTAAAGGTGCTTTTTATAGCCTCTTCTTGGGTCAGTAATAAATACTTATAACTTTTATCGGATTTTGGCCAAGGATTCGTAATGCTAAGAATTTTACCGATAGATTGTTGCTCTACATTGAATCCTGTAGCGTAGGAATTGTTGTTTTGAGCAGCAAGCTCGGTCAGGTCTTTGTTTTCTGATTTATCACCTTTACAATGGGTGAATACAAAGAAGGGTAAAAAAAGGATGAAAACGTAGTTCCTATGTAACATTTGTAACGCCTTGAAAGTTGTCAAGTCTTTAAATTTGATTAAAAATTTATGCGGATGCATCATAGTTCAAATGTACTAATATATATAGCAGGAGGCCTTATTTTGGGGCATTTTTTGATCGGATTTGTTTATTTGGTTTATAAATTAAGTAAGAAAAAATAAGTTTTTTAAGTGTCTGTTTAAAAAAGCATCTATTTTTGCAATGAATTTAGGTTCTACTAGGCGTAACCTCGTAGATTAAAAGGGAATCTGGTGCAAATCCAGAACTGTTCCCGCAACTGTAAGCTATTCAGCTTGTTATTACCTTCAATGTCACTGGAAATATAACTCCGGGAAGACCAATAGCAAGACGCAAGTCAGGAGACCTGCCAAATTCAAACATAGAAGTCAAACTTTCGGGATAAAAGTTTTGGTGTGATTAGTCATGCTATTCCGAGTATTTTAAACATTATAATGCACAAAAAAAACAGGTTTTTGGGTATGCTATTTCTTGGTATATCAACATGTGGTTTTGCACAGCAGCAAACCGATTCCTTAGAAGTGGAACATCTAAAGGAAGTTGTAGTGACAGATTCTAAATTCAAATTGAAACGAGAGAATTCAGGAAAGGTGATTACAAAAATTACACAAAAAGAGCTGCAACATTTACAAGGTAAGACTGTGGCAGAGATTATCAATAATACCGTAGGTATTGAAATTAATGGATCAAGGAGCCATGCAGGGCAAAATTTAAGTTATTTTATTCGTGGTGGACGCAACCGACAAGTATTAGTGCTTATTGATGGTATTGCCGTAACAGATGCTTCACAAATTGCAAATGACTATGATTTACGGTTGTTAAATGTAGACCAGGTTGAGAATATCGAAATTTTAAAAGGAGCGTCAAGTACCCTATATGGCTCTGGAGCCGCGACTGCTGTTATCAATATTAAACTAAAGGATTCAAGTAAGCGACCGATAGCTGTAAGCGTCAACACAGCCATTGGATCAAATCAATCACAAACGGTTACCGATTATGCTTTAGAACATTTCATGAATAGTGTGTCGGTTAATGGAGGTACTGCGTCTTGGAATTATTTGGCGAGTTTTGGTCACCAATATACCAATGGATTATCTGCTGTAGTCAATGGCTCGGAAGCAGATGCTTACAACGCTCATAATGGTTATTTAAAATTAGGGTATCGCTTTTTTGATAACTTAAAATTTCAAGGCTATGCTAGTTTTGATAAGTTCAAGGCCGAGTTTGATGATGGGTTTAGCCTTATGGACGCTGATAATTTGTCAACTACCGAACAACACCGTATAGGTATATCTCCTGAGTTCACTTACGATAAAGGGAGTGTTGTTTTGAATGCGGCATTTAATGAAACGCATCGTGAGATATCATCTAGTTTTCCAACTGAATTTTATGCCAAGAGCTATATCGGTGATTTGTATAACCGTTATAATTTTAAAGATACATTTTATGTCGTTCTAGGTGTGAATGCCCAGCAAAATAGTATGGAGAGTTCATCGATACCATTTGGTGGTACTAGTTTGTCTCAAGATATCAGTTCAGACCAAGCGACTTTTAAAACCATAGACCCTTATGCTAATGTTGTCTTTGCTTCAGATTTTGGGTTAAATGTGAACGCTGGATTGCGATGGCATCATCATAATATCTATGGTAATCACGTGGTGTACAGTGTGAATCCATCTTATAAAAAAGCGTTTGAATTTGGATACATAAAAGGTTTGGCAAGTTATAGCACCGCTTTTATAGCACCATCACTGTACCAATTATTTGAACCTACCTACGGAAATACAGACTTACAACCCGAGGAAAACAGAACAATAGAAATAGGAGCCGAAGTAAAATTTGATAAGAAAGCAACTTTGAGTGTGGTCTACTTCAACAGGCATGAGAAAAATTTTGTAGACTTTGTGGATTTAGGACAATTTGTATATCAATATGCGAATACGAATAACGATTTCACAGCAAGTGGTATTGAGGTGGTAGCAGATCTCACTATGGCAAAGCGTTTGAATTTAAGAGTTAATGGCGCCTACACCAAAGTGGAAGAGGATTTAAATTTAAGAATTCCTGAAGTCAAAGTAAATGCGACCATGGATTATACTTATAAGCGTACTTATTTCCGATTGAGCTACCAATTTAATGATCAACGTAATGATTCGTTTTTCAATAATGAGACCTTTATGACCGACTTTGTGTCATTGGATGCTTACAGTTTATTCAATATCTATTTTAGTCAAAAGATAATCAATGAAAAAGTGACCTTCTTTTTAGATATGAGCAATATTCTAAATACTGATTATCAAGAATTATATGGATACACTACAAAAGGTCGAAATGTGCTTTTAGGTTGTCAGATTAAGCTGTAAAGAAAAAGAGCCACATCCGTGTGGCTCTTTTTTTATGTTATTCGATAGTTAGTCTGTTGAAATACATGTCGTTGTCTATGTACAAACGTTCTTCGTGAACCTTTTTATCCACTGTGGTCATCAACGGTCTAAATTCTATTTGTGGCTGTGTGAAACGTCCTAAGCCCTCAATATCGGCCAAGGCAGCAGCTAAAAGCGGTTCATTAACATCTCCTAACGTGCCAAAGTTTCTAGGGGATTCTATAATAGTAATATCTGGAGCAATACCATTGGAAGGCACTTCAACATCATTGACATTAATAGAATTTGCTACTAATGGTTGCATAGCATAGGTATGACTCGGATTGATGTTTTGAGAAGATAAATCTGGAGAGTCATAAATGGTCACAGAAGCCTGAGTTTTTCCAGTAGTAAAATCACCAATTTGAACAACGTCAATATAGGCGCTTAAACTATTAATAACAAGTTCGCTTGCTGAAGCAGAGCGGGAAGTTGTTAAAACATATACTTTATTTAAGTTCAAACTATTCAAGGCAGTGTTATTAATATTGTCTACAAAGTTAAAATCAGTATTCAATTCTTGTAAGTCATCGTTATATACTAACTTAGAATAAACACTTCCAGTAAATTGCCCTGTGATCAAGCTCCCTAAATAAGATGCCGTTAAAACACTGCCACCAGGATTATAACGGAGATCTAATACGAGTTCTTGAACGTTATTAGCTTGAAATTCGGCAAATGCAGCATTCAATTGGTTGCTGAAATTATTGTTAAAAGCATTGTAAACCAGATATCCAACATTAGTGCCACCTACATTTAAAATATTGGTTTGGTGCACTGGATTTTCGGTATAGGTTTGCTTGGTTAACTGAACACTATCCGTTGTAGAATCTATCGTATCATCGTCAATGGTTTCAGTACCGTTGTCGTTATAGGTTGCAAAATTCAGGGTATATGAGTCTTGGTTTAATAAACTACTGAGGTTGTCTTGGGTTAGTGGTGTGCCATTGACCGCATCAAAAATTTGTCCGCGTTCTAAGCCAAGACCACTCGCGACACTGTTATTGAGCACTAATCGAATGATTCCAAACACTTCCGTTGCACTTCCAGGCTTGAAGTAGAAATTGTATTCTAAGCCATTACTTTTAGAGGTTCCAGCCAGTAATTGTTCAAAAGCAATATAGTCTGGAATGATAACACTAAAGCGATCGACAGTTTCTCTTTCATAGATTAAACTTTCAAACAATTCCTCGGGAGTTCCGTAACTATTCAAGTAACTAGCATATTCTTCATTGGTTGAAAACCGATCATTGGCTAAATCAGGAATTTCAGCTTTATAGAGATAAACGGCATTCATACCTTTCCATACGAAATCGTTGATTTCACTGGCAGAGATGGTATTATCATCTCTATCCTCATAACAACTTGTCATAACAAGGGTTAGAAGACATACGACACTTAATTTTAATAATTTCATTTGTAATTTTTCTTTAATATAACATTTCAGAAGTTTATATGGACCATAGCAAAAACCGAATAACTTCTATACTTTTTTCTTTTTTAAAACTCGTGGAACTGCCAGAAAGCACCTCCTATTAAACTCTAAATTTACTGACATTATTGTAATTTTAAAAATATCGTGTAACAAAACTTATACATAGTCGTCGTAATAATAGAAAGCGGCATAATCAACTGCTTCTAACTAACAAACCACCAATGACACAAACTGATTTTATAAAATTAGTGATGCCTTTTAAGGATAAAGTCTTTCGTCTAGCTAAAAGACTTCTGGTTTCCAAAGAGGAAGCTGAAGATGCAACGCAAGAGATTTTAATGAAATTGTGGCGTAATAAACAGAAAATAAGTGACTATAAAAATGTGGAAGCATTTTCAATGACGATGACTAAAAACTTCTGTTTAGACCGACTCAAATCAAAACAGGCACAGAATTTGAAAATAGTTCACAGTAATTATCAAGATAATAACACGTCGTTACAAAAAGAAGTTGAAAACAAAGATAGTGTAGACTGGGTATCGCGAATAATTGAAGAATTACCAGAACAACAAAAAATAATATTACAGCTTAGAGATATTGAGGATTATGAGTTTGATGAGATAGCGAAAGTAGTGGATATGAACCCTACAGCTATTAGAGTGGCCTTATCCAGAGCAAGAAAAACAATAAGAGAAAAATTAACTAATACACATCGCTATGGTATTAAATAGTATAGAGAAATTACTTGAAAAGTATGATAATGGTGAAACGACACTAAAAGAAGAGCAGCAGTTAAAAGCTTATTTTGCTCAAGATGACGTAGCACCACATTTAGAATCCTATAAAATTCTATTTCAATACTTTAATAATACAAAACAAGAACATTATACCAAAGACGTTCCATTAAAACCTAGAAAAAGTTATATCTATCAATGGATTTCTGTCGCAGCCGTAATCGTTCTAATGTTAGGGATTTTTATCCCGCAGGTTTTTGGAGGAGAGACCTATTCTTCGGTAGCAGATTTGCCACAAGAACAACAGGAAACTTACCAAAAAACCAAACAAGCGTTATCAATGTTGTCAATTAATTTTAACGATGCAGCAAGTAGCGTGAATACATTGGATCTTGTATCATCCAATTTAAATAAAGGTGCAGAGCAAGTTAATCATGTAAATGAATTTGCAAAATCAACAAACAAATTAGTAAAAAAGAAAAAAACACTTAAACAGTAGAAATCATGAAGAAATTAGTAGTAATATTAGCAGTCGTTTTGACATCATCAGTAAGTTTTGCCCAAGGAATTTTTGATAAATATGAAGATCAAAAAGGTGTGATGTCCGTAGTTGTGAACCAAAAAATGTTTAGCATGTTGGCCACAATGAATATAGACGTAGACGATCCGGAAGCGCAAGAATATATCAATATGGCAAAGAATATCACAGGTTTGAAAGTTTTTACAACAGGTGATGAAAAAATTTCTGCAGATATGAACGCAACAGTTACCAGTTATTTGAGAACTTCAAAATTGGATGAGTTGATGCGTATTAAGGATGGTGACCAAACCGTTAACTTTTATGTAAAGGAAGGTAAAGATGAGAATCATGTAAAGGAACTTTTAATGTTCGTGAATGGTTTAAAGGAATTTACTAATGGACAGGACATTACTATCAATGGTAAAAAGCGAGAAGTAGAAACGGTATTATTATCCTTAACTGGAGATATCGATTTAAGACAAATCTCTAAGTTGACCAGTCAAATGAACATGCCTGGTGGAGAGCAGTTGAAAAAAGCTGGTAAAAAGCAATAATTAGATTATGAACACATCAATCAAAACTATAATCAAGTTGTTAATTTTGGTTGTGACTTTACAGAGTTGCAACCAAGATTTAACGCTTCAGTCCTATTATGTTGATCATGAATTGTCACCGGGATTTACCTCTTTGGACGTTCCTGTGAGTATCTTGAATATTAATGAGGAACAGTTGTCTGAAGAGTTAAAAGAAGCTTATGAATCTGTTGAAAAATTAAGTGTTTTAGCTTTTTTAAAAGACAGTGTCAATGCCTCTAAAATGGAAGTGGAAATTGCAAAAGTACAAGCTATTCTTAAAGATCCTAAGTATGAAGAATTAATGCGTGGTGGAAATTCTACAGAAGGGAAATTTGTCATCAAATGTATAGGTGATGGTGAAGATGTTGATGAATTTATACTTTTTGGAAACTCTGAGGAAACGGGATTTGCCGTAGTACGAATTTTAGGAGATGATATGAATTTCAATAAGATTATGAAATTGTCATCTGTTTTGGATGAAGGCGATTTTCAACAAGGACAATTAAAACAAATAAGTAAATTCTTTAAATAAGCTTATCACAGATATTTATTTAATGTTAATGAACCACCTTAGGTCTGACTACTTAGGGTGGTTTTCTTTTTCAGAATCCTTCAAGATAATCATCACTAGATATACGGCCAGCAATGCGAATGCCAAAAAGAGAATGGCTTTTACGATTAAATAATCTAAAATATCTAGGACACCAGCGATAAAAAAGCCAACAACT
Source organism: Psychroserpens sp. BH13MA-6 (assembly GCF_052983595.1). Taxonomy (NCBI): domain Bacteria; kingdom Pseudomonadati; phylum Bacteroidota; class Flavobacteriia; order Flavobacteriales; family Flavobacteriaceae; genus Psychroserpens; species Psychroserpens sp. BH13MA-6. Next base: position 278,591 of record NZ_JBRJGE010000004.1, read on the forward strand.
ATGAGCCCTGAGTAAATTAAGGTCAACGTATTTCGTGTCGGTTTTTTCATGCTATTTAAATGCCTGTATAATTGCTTGGGCTGATGGCTTTTAATTCTGATTTTATGGCGTCAGAGACTGCTAAGGTATCAATAAATTCTGAAATGGATTGTTCGTTGATTGTGTCATTGGTTCGGGTTAACCCTTTTAACGCTTCATATGGATTGGGATAACCTTCACGTCTGAGGATGGTTTGAATAGCCTCTGCAACAACAGCCCAATTATTTTCTAGATCTTGTGCAAATTTACTTTCATTCAGTAATAACTTGTTCAAGCCTTTTAACGTCGATTTAAATCCAATTAATGTGTGGCCAAAAGGAACACCTACATTTCGCAATACTGTACTATCTGTCAAATCACGTTGTAATCTGGATATAGGTAATTTTGCAGATAAGTGTTCAAAAATGGCATTGGCAATTCCTAAATTACCTTCGGAATTTTCAAAATCTATAGGATTCACTTTGTGTGGCATGGCGCTACTACCAACTTCCCCTTTTTTAATTTTCTGTTTGAAGTAGTCCATAGAGACATAAGTCCAAATATCACGATCTAAATCTATAATGATGGTATTGATACGTTTCAAGGCATCAAATAAGGCTGCCATATGGTCATAATGCTCAATTTGAGTGGTTGGAAACGAATGTTGCAATCCTAATTTTGTTTGCACGAATTCGGTTCCGAAAGCTTTCCAATCTACAGTTGGGTAAGCGACTTTATGCGCATTGAAATTTCCAGTGGCTCCTCCAAATTTAGCAGCACTTGGAATGTCATTTAATAAATTGAATTGCTCTTCCAACCGCACTGCAAATACTTGAATTTCCTTGCCTAATCGCGTAGGAGAGGCAGGTTGTCCATGGGTTCTTGCCAACATAGGAATCGACTTCCATTCTTCGGCTAAGGACTTTAATTTTTCTAATACCTCTAAATATTCTGGTATATAGACATCGTTCATAGCTTCCTTTATACTCAAAGGAATCGCGGTATTATTGATGTCTTGCGATGTCAATCCAAAATGTATAAACTCCTTGTACTGTGAAAGATGGAGCTTGTCAAATTGTTCTTTGATAAAATACTCCACAGCCTTTACATCATGATTCGTGATGGCTTCTATCTTCTTAATCGCTTGTGCATCATTCGGTGTGAAGCCTTTATAAATGGCTCTTAAATCATCAAACACCTTAGAGTCTATATCAGCGAGTTGCGGTAGTTTGAGCTCACATAATGCAATGAAATATTCAATTTCAACCAAAACGCGATATTTTATGAGTGCTTCTTCAGAAAAATAGGGCGCTAGTTTATCGACTTTATTACGATATCTGCCATCTATTGGTGAGATAGCATTGAGAGATGAAATTGACATTGGTTGTGTGTTTTAGAAGGCGCAAAGATAAGCATTTGATTGGCGATTTGCCATCTAGGATTACGAATTTTTATTCAATTTTTTAAGTATTTGTCGTGCTCTGGCTTTAAAACCTGAGCTTTGCATTTGATAATCGCGCTCTATGATCATGCGTAATTCAGGATGTACCCAATCATGATCATTTCCAAAAAGAAATAAGGTATTCATAGCATAGGCCTTAGGTGCAATTTTTTCGTCGTTAATCATCCAATCAAAACATGCTTCAATAATGCGTTCTTGGTGTTTACGACTCAAAGAAGTCTTGATTCGGTTAGCGTCTTTCGCGTAATAAGCTTTCGCTAAATATTCACATATTTTAGCGACTGGACGTACAGCAGGATCCAAATGAACCCGATGGATATTCTCGGTAAATTCATCCAAATATGGAATACAGGCTTCCAATTTTTCACCACACATAAACTCAAACACCCAAGCAGCTCGACAGGAGATTTTGTCGTCCACCATGAATAATATATTCAATAGCTTGGGAATTAGCTCAGGATGATTAATAACTAAATACGCATAATGTAAACGCTTCTCCCTAGAATGATTTACATACGTTAATTCTTTATAAAGTTCTTTTGTCGTCAAGTTGTTTTTGTTAATTTTAGCGAACGTATGACATGAATATTATGGATTGTAAAACAAACCATTCTTGGTTTCTTATGTATTCGAAATAGTTGTCTTTTAATTCCTAAAAATATGAAAATCGTAAAAAAAATACTAGTGGCTTTATTGTTTGTTTTTGTGGTCATGCAATTTTTTGGTCCAGACAGAAATCAAGGTGAATTATCCTCAATTGATAACTTTATTGCCGATACCAATCCACCAGAAAAAGTTCATGGCATTTTAAAAAACACGTGTTTTGACTGTCATAGCGATGTCACAAGATATCCTTGGTATAGCAGTATTACACCTGTTAATTATTGGATGGCAGAGCATGTTGAAGATGGAAAGAAACATTTCGATGTTTCAGACTGGGAAAATTACAGTGTAAAAAAGAAGCGCCACAAGTTGGAGGAATTGATAGAGGAGGTGAAGGAGAAAAAAATGCCTTTGGAATCATATACTTATACCCATGATGACGCCAAACTTACCGATGAAGAGATCAAAGCCATTGTAGAATGGGCAGAAATGGCACGATTTAGTTATGTCATGCGTGAAGAACAACCACAATAGGCATTGCATCAATTGAAAAAGCTTTTAATCATAGGTTTCGTATGGCCTGAACCTAATAGTTCTGCAGCAGGTCAAAGAATGATGCAACTCATTTCCTTTTTTAAAAACCATGATTACCAGATTACTTTTGCTAGTGCTTGCAACAAAACAGACAATGCCACGGATTTAACGGCCATGGCCATTGATAGTGTTCCTATTCAATTGAATCATTCGAGCTTTGATACGTTCATTTTAGACTTACAGCCACAAATCGTTTTATTTGACAGGTTTATGACCGAAGAACAATTTGGTTGGCGTGTATCTCAGCAGTGTCCGCAAGCACTTAAAATTTTGGATACTGAAGACTTACATTTTTTAAGACGTGCTAGACAAGATGCTTTTAAGCGTGCTTCTGAAAGTATCGAACAGCATTTGATAAATGACACGACAAAACGAGAAATAGCCAGTATCTATCGATGTGATTTGAGTTTGATTATCTCTAAAGCTGAAATGCGAGTGCTCATGAATACCTTCAAATTGGATCCATCCTTATTACTTTACGTGCCCTTTTTATTGGATCCAATACCTCAGGATGTCAAAATGGCGCTTCCAGAATTTGCTTCACGTAAGCACTTTATCAGTATTGGAAACTTTCTGCATGAACCCAATTATGATGCTCTGCTTTATTTGAAACAATCCCTATGGAAAGCTATTCGTAAGCAGCTGCCAACTGCAGAATTACACAATTACGGCGCTTATAGTTCTCAAAAGATTGACCAATTGCATAATGAAAAGGAAGGCTTCTTAATCAAAGGATTTGCAGAAAATGCCCGTGAGGTCATGCAAGGAGCGAAAGTGCTTTTAGCACCACTGCGATTTGGAGCTGGATTAAAAGGAAAGCTGTTTGATGCTATGCAAAGTGGAACACCCTTTGTCTCAACAACTATAGGAGCAGAGGGTATTATTGAAACGGATGATGATACCATGGTAGTCTGTGATGATCCAGAAAAATTTGTAGCCTTTGCTGTGGCGTTATATAAGGACCATACACTTTGGTCTGCACAACAAGAATTTGGTTTTGAATTATTGGAATCAGATTTTTCAAAAGACGATTATATCATTAAACTAACCGAAAGGTTACAGCGCTTAACGGCAGATTTAGAAGCACATCGACGACAAAATTTCGTCGGTCAAATGTTGCAGCATCATACGATGCAAAGTACGAAATATATGAGTCGGTGGATTGAGATAAAGACCTCTCAAAATGAGGTATAAAAAAACCCGAAACAGGGTTCGGGTTGTAAAATTATTTAAGAAAATTTATTCTTCTGTGGATTCTTCCATGGTGTGATAGACATTTTGAACATCATCATCTTCTTCTAGTTTTTCCAAAAGTTTTTCAACATCTTCGGCTTCTTCAGGTGTAAGCTTTTTAGTGACTTGCGGGATACGTTCAAAACCAGAGGATAGTATTTCGATCCCACGAGACTCCAATTCTGCTTGTATGGCTCCAAAGCTTTCGAAAGGAGCATAAATTAATATACCGTCGTCATCAGCAAACACCTCTTCAGCTCCATAATCTATAAATTCAAGTTCAATTTCTTCCGGATCTAAACCTTCAGCGTCGATTCTAAAATTACAAGTATGATCAAACATAAATACCACTGAACCAGAAGTTCCTAAACTACCATCACACTTATTAAAGTAACTTCTAACATTGGCTACTGTTCGCGTATTGTTATCTGTAGCTGTCTCTACTAAAACAGCAATACCATGCGGTGCATAGCCTTCAAAAACCACTTCTTTATAATCACCTTGAGATTTATCAGACGCTCGCTTGATCGCGCGTTCAATATTATCTTTAGGCATATTAACGGCTTTTGCATTTTGAATGACGGCACGTAAGCGAGAATTTGCATCAGGATCTGGACCACCTTCTTTAACGGCCATAACAATGTCTTTGCCAATACGTGTAAAGGCTTTGCTCATTGCAGACCATCGTTTCATTTTCCTTGCTTTGCGAAATTCAAAAGCTCTTCCCATGGTTTTTCTTATTTATATCGTTTTAATTCGATTCAAAATTATTGAAATTATAGCTAACAGACAATACCCATGCTTAATCATTTGGGATGTGTTTAGACAAAAAGTTGGCATTTGTGTTATTGAGGCTATTGATCATATTTTGTCGCTCATTATTCAGCTCTGTATTGGTCTTATTGTAAGTATTCACGGCTTTATTAATGGCTTTTACTTTTTTGTTATAGTTATCAATTTGTTCCTTAGTTCGTTTTTTTTCAGGTGTTTGTTCTAAATTGGATTTTATAGATTCAAAATCTTCATTTAAAATTAAAAATTCAGTGATTTGAGGTATTTTATTTTCACTTTCATCAATAAAAAATTCAAAGGCATTTTTTGTCGCTTTGATAATGGAGTCGTCGTTGTTATAAGCTGTTTGCGTTTCTAAGATTTCTAGGCCTTCATGGGCTGACACACTCAGGGCATTGGCATTTTGCTGAATCGCACTAACATTACCTTCCTCAATAGCTTCCCACAAGTATATTTCATTCATGTAGACTTTAAAATAAATAAGGTATAAGTCATTGTAATGCGTGAATACTTCATTAGAAAGTTTCATTTTATGGCCTAAATCCGTTTCACTTTCAATGATGTCAATTTGGTGTTTAGCGGCAAAATCGTAGAAGTTCTTTTCATATTCTTGTTGGGATTCCTCCATCTTTTTGTCGGCCATCTCTTGCGCAATAATGTAAGCTTCCATGGCATCATAGGATTGTTCGGCGACTGCTTTCATATCAATGATCTTTGCATAATCCTGGTTGAGTAAATCCTTTTTAAAAATGAGCTGTTCTAAAACTTTATTTTTATAATCGTCACCGTCAAAACCTTCCGCTTTTTGAATTTTTGCGATAGCACGCTCCATTGATTTTAGAAGATTTTGTCGCTTACCATTGATACTTCTGTCGCTCTTACTGTGGGCAATTGCTTTGGTATATTTCCACATGTTTTTTATGATGGTCTGTTGTTCAGCACCTATAAAGTCTAGATATTCTGCGGCATTATTAAATTTTTGCGCGTTCGAGAATTGAACAACTAAGAATAATGTGACGGTAAGTTTTAAAGTAATGGTTTTCATGTTTAGTTTAAGGCGTTTAATTTGAGTAAGTCTTGAAGTATGGCTTGAGCTTCTTCTATATATATATCTTGTTTAATGTCTTTAAGAATGGTTTCGTTTAAACGCTTTTGGTCTTCATTATAACGCATCACTTCTTTTGTTGATTGCGAGTTTTTGACTAAAAATCTAGATTGGTGGACGTCCAGTGGTTGACTGATAGTGCTCCAATGTTGGCGATAATTCATGATTTCGTTATAGACATTATCAAGCGTTAACTGGTATTCGGTATCCAAATTGAAATAGTTATTCAAAATCAATTGATTGAGTCCTTTTATAGCCTCAAATGGTGTGTGATTTACTAATCGGTTGAAACTTTTTTTCTTGAGCTCTAAAACGGGTAGTTTTTTTAGTTTCGGAAATTTGATGGTTTTACCTACCGTGTCGTTTTTAAGAGCGAAGGCTTCAAATTGCTCTTGAGTTTTAAAGCCGTCGTATAAATTAGGTAGAATGATGTCTGGCACAACGCCTTTAGATTGGTGGCTTTGTCCGGTCACCCGATAAAATTTTTCAACTGTTAATTTTGAATAACCAAGTGTTTCATCTTCATCGAGCGGAAATATCACTTGAGCAGAAGCCTTGCCATGGGTTGTGGCTCCAACAATGACGGCTCTGTTATAATCTTGCATAGAAGCCGCGAAAAATTCAGAAGCAGAAGCACTGTAATTATTTACCAAAACGACTATGGGCTTTGTAAAAAGCGATCCTCTGTTAAAGTCTTTAATAGTTATGGTCTCACCATTGTTGTATCTCAAAATGGACAGCGGACCTCTATTGATAAACATTCCAGAAAGATCTGCTGCCTCTTTCATGGAACCACCACCATTGAATCTTAAATCAAGAATCAAGCCTTCAATATTCTCTTTTTGTAGTTTGTATAATTCTTTGGCGACGTCATTCGCAAGTCCGAGGCCATTTGGAGAATCCATATCTGAATAAAAACTAGGAATACTGATATACCCTACCTTTGATTGGTCTTCTATGATGAATCCTGAAACCGTATTATCTTCAGTTTTGGTCTCGGTCTTCGTGAGTTCAATATCAAGAACAGGACCATTTTTCTTTTTTATTTTAAAGGTGATGGTGTTGTGCTTTTGATCAAATAAAAAGTCTATAACGTCTTCATTGGAAACACAATAAGTCTCCAACGTTTGTGAGGTTGTTTGAAGCGATTTAATTACATCGTTGACTTCAATTTCACCGTTATTGAAGGCGGCACTTCCAGGAGAAATATGTACGATGACAATATCACCATCATCGTTTTTTTCTGTGGTGATACCAAATGAAAATTGATGGTTAGATAGCGAACTTTCAAAAATTTCCTTTTCCGTAGGTGTAAAGAACGATGAATTTGGATCGTGATAATGGAGATAGGCATTAAGAAAGGATTCTTTAACAAAAGCATCAAGACTTCCCAGCTTATTTTGTAAAGCTTCTAACTGACAAATTTCTTTTTGAATGAGTTTGGGTTTTAGTTCTTTTTCTAGGTCTTTAAAGTCCGTTTTTAAACGGTCTAAAACCGAATCATTTTCTACTAAAGCATATAAAATATTATAGCGCATGCGCTTGCTCCAATAGCTTTTAACAGCTTCCTTACTTCTAAAATAAGGCCACTTGGAATCTTTTTTAAATCGTAAAGTATCTTTACCAGAATAGTCAAAAGTGACGGTTTCTAATGCTCTAAGAATATCTTTTGAATCCTCAATGCGTTGATTCAGAACCTCGGCATATTTAGTGACGAACTCACAATTATTCGTATGGATATAATCATCTATTTGAAGGCGGTCGCTTTCAAAAACATCGATATCTTCCTGCATAAATAAACGATTACTATCATCCAAGTTATCTAGGAATAAATCATAAACGCTACTCGATAAACTATCATTAATGACTTTAGGTTGGTAATGATTAGATGTTACTAACTTCTGTAGCGCTTGTAACTGTTCACAAAAGCGTTGGTTGTCTTGAGAGAAACCGAATGACAACGAAAAACAAGTGCATAAAAAAAATACGGTGCGTTTAAGCATAATGAATGGTAGTGACGTGTAACATAAATAAACGTGGTCAACTTCAGTCTTGTACTTCTACGATATCTTCAATGGCTTGGGCTAATTTGAAGTCTTTTTCAGTGACACCATTGACATCATGTGTTGACAATGAAATTTTAAGCACATTGTAAACGTTCGTCCATTCTGGATGATGATTTTGCGATTCACACTCGAAGGCAATTCTACTCATCGCGCTAAAACAATCTTTGAAATTATCAAATTCAAATTCAGCATATAAGGTGTTGTTTCTGTGTTCCCAGTCAGGAAAGCGAAGTAATCGCTTTTCTATCGTTTCATCTTTCATTAAACTCATAGGTAGGTATTTTAAATAAAATTAGTGTATTTCTTATAAATATAAGGCATATTGATAACTGAGGCTATAAAAAAAGATAAAGCGAATGGTTTTTTCTTTGAAGTGACTTCGTAAAGCTATTGCTTTCGCAGAATGCTTAACCTTATTTTGTAAGGTCTTTGAGCACTTCAGCACTCGTGATTTCAAGATGTTTAGGCAGCTTATTAAATTTAGGTAAAACGGCCAGATATCGGTCTTCATTGGTGGTGTAGACGTGTTTGTAGGTGACACCATTTTTATAGGGAATTTGTTTGATGATATCCTTGATATATTCATCATGGTGCACCAAATCAATACTTCCTAAATGAAAAATGCCATATTTATTTCGATTGATCATATAATGAATTTGCTGCGTGACCTTAGAGTCAGTCGTAACATTCATAATGATATTTGGAAAAATTTCTATCGCTGTCTTATCTCGTAAATGCTGTTTGATTTCCTTGAGTCTTGGTGATTGCGACCCCAAAACCATAGGTAAACGAACAATGGCCACTTTTTTCTTTGGTAACCGCAATAGCATGTTCTCTATTTTAATCTTGAAGTGTCCGTAAATACTTCCGCTAAGGGTTTTGTCAAATTCATAACTTGGGTATTTGCTGTAGGCATCAAATACATTGGCAGAAGATAAAAATATGATTTTACAATCGTGTTCTAGAAGGTATTCTGAAATGTGTTGGTGTGCGATGGTTTGCGCTCTAAAATCACCTCTCAAACAGGAAATCACTATGGAAGGATTCGTCGCTTTTAGGATGTCATAAATATCATCTTCCTCCACATTATACTGAAAGAAATGCTGGTTGTTATCATAGTCTTTCTTTGGAATGCGATAGGTGCCAAACGTTTTAAAATAAGCGCAGAGCTCTTTGTAGATGGCATTACCAATGAATCCACTAGCGCCTAAAATCAAAATACGATGTTTACTGTCGAACGCCTTCATGAATCTTTCCTCATTGATTGGCTATGCCTTGTAGAAAGGTAATTTTACAACCGTTGCAGGAATCGCATTTTTGCGTACCTGAATGAAAATTTTGCTGCCAAAATCAGAAAAAATGGGTGAGACATACCCTAGGCCAATGCCCTTTTTTAAGGATGGTGACATCGTGCCTGAAGTTACTTTACCAATTGCTTTTCCATTGGCGTCTACAATGTCATAACCGCGTCTTGGCACGCCTTTCTCATCCAATTCAAATGCGACTAATTTTCTGTTTAAAATACGCTTTTTTTGCTCAGATAAATTATCAGAATTGGTGAAGGACTTCGTGAATTTTACAATCCAACCCAAACCTGCTTCAAAAGGCGATGTACTGTCGTCAATATCATTTCCATAAAGGCTGTAACCCATTTCAAGACGCAAAGTGTCTCTGGCTGCTAAACCAATAGGTTTGATACCATAGGGTTCACCAGCTTCCATAACCTTATCCCAAATTTGCTTCACCTCACTATTTTTGCAATAGATTTCAAAACCTCCGCTGCCTGTATAGCCTGTAGCAGAAATTATAACGTGTTCAATACCTGCAAAGTCACCAACAATAAAATTATAAAATCCAATTTGAAATAAGTCATGGCTAGACAATGTTTGCATGGCTTCAACGGCTTTCGGACCTTGAATGGCCAGCAAGGAATATGCATCACTTAAGTTACGCATGGTGGCACCTACATCATTTTTAGACGAGATAAATTCCCAGTCTTTTTCAATATTACTGGCATTAACTACCAACATATAGGTGTCTTCCTTGATGCGGTAAACAATTAAATCGTCAACGATACCGCCAACGTCATTAGGTATACAACTATATTGCGCTTTCCCCACGGTTAATTTTGAAGCATCATTACTCGTTACTTTTTGTATTAATTCTAAGGCTTTTGGACCTTCAATCAAAAATTCACCCATATGCGATACGTCAAATACGCCTACAGAATTTCGAACCGTTTCATGTTCTATATTAACGCCTTCATATTGTACTGGCATATTATAGCCTGCAAAAGGAACCATTTTAGCACCTAAGGCAACGTGTGTTTCTGTTAAAGCTGTATTTTTCATCTTCTAATGTGTCCTATTTTTGTTGTAATTTTACTTTGACAAATGTATCGAAAAATATCTGTTTCTTAGAAGGCTTAATAATAGAAAAATAGATTAAAAATGTGTTAATACCAGCATCTTCTCTTACAGAATGGTCATTTATTGTTAATTTTCAGAAATCTTTAAAACTCAGTCTTATGAAATCGCCAGTTATTCTTTTGTTATTATGTTTTAGCATATGCTTTGTCAATGCTCAAGAAGGCCTGCCTGAGGATTATTTAAGTAAGGAATTTCATCAATCGAGACGTGATGTGTTGCGTCAAAAAATGCCATCCAATAGTGTGGCTGTGTTCTTTGCGAATGCTGTTAGAAATAGAGCGAACGATGTAGATTACGTATATCACCAAGATCCTAATTTTTATTACCTAACGGGTTATAAGGAACCGCACGCTGTACTGGTTATTTTTTCTGAGAACCAAACAAATGCTTCCGGACAAACCTACAATGAACTGTTATTTGTTCAAGAGCGAAATCCGAGAGCAGAGCAGTGGACAGGACGCAGATTGGGTGTTGATGGCGCCAAATCTGAGCTTGGATTTGAGCACGTTTTTAACGGTAGCGAATTTATGAATTCTGGCATTGATTTTACAGGTTTTGACAAAGTGATGTATATGGATTTTAAGAATGATTACAGAGACACAAGAGAGAACGCAGATTTATATGATTTGATTCAATCATTTAAACAACAAATTAAGCTAGTAGATAATTATACGATTGAAAATGCCACAGATGACATTGAAACGGAAGCTAATAGCAATGTGGATGTTCCAACGGTAAAAACAGACACGAGAACCCTATCCTATTTGATGGCTGCTTTAAGAGAAGTAAAAACAGAAGAAGAATTGGTATTGCTTAAAAAGGCGGTTCGTATATCAGCTATGGGGCAACGTGAGATAATGAAAGCAATGCATCCAGGTATGTCTGAGACTGAAATTCAAGGTGTTCATGAATACATTTATAAAATTTATGGAAGTGAGTATGAAGGATATCCAAGTATTGTTGGTGCTGGAAATAATGGTTGTGTACTTCACTACATTGAAAACTCAAAAATGAAAGTTGAGAATGATTTAGTGCTTATGGATTTGGGTGCAGAATACCACGGTTATACAGCCGATGTGACACGTACGATTCCTGCCAACGGTACCTTTAGTGACGAACAAAAAGCTATCTACGATATTGTTTACAACGCGCAAGAAGCTGGTATTGCGGCAACTGTCATTGGCAATTCGATGCAATCACCTGATACGGCGGCGAGAAAAGTGGTTTATCAAGGCTTAATTGATTTAGGTATTGCTAAAAATGAAAGTGAGGCCAGGCAGTATTTTCCACATGGGACGTCTCATCATATAGGGTTAGATGTGCATGATCCTGGTACCTATGGTGCACTGCAAGCCAATATGGTGATTACAGTTGAACCGGGTATCTATATTCCCGATGGAAGCGATTGCGATCCAAAATGGCACGGGATTGCAGTACGAATTGAAGACGATATTTTAGTGACTGAAAGCGGTCCCATTAACCTCTCTGAGGAAGCACCTCGAACATCAGATGCTATCGAAAAATTGATGAAGAAAAAGAGTGTTTTGAATACGCTCGAATTACCGAAACTTGATTAATTTTTATAAGCATTCTAAATGAAGTTCGTCTTAAGCTCATTCGTTTGTTTTCTTGTGTTTTTTAAAGTCGAAGCACAGCATTCTCAATCTTATAAACATTATGTAGACGCCTTTGTTTTAAAGGATTCCATTATTATCAATGACACATATTCTAATGGACTTCCTAAGGAAACGGGTAAGAAATTAATTTATGTCTATGATGATTACATGTATGAGTTTTTTGCTGGTAGCTTTGTGCAATACGATAAAAAAGGACGTGTGATTACAGATTCTCAATTTGATGATTATGGGAACTATTTGTCCTATAAGTATTTTGATACCGAAGGGAATTTGTTGGAATCAATAGACGTCAAATCAATTGATACCAATGCTAAAACGGTAGATGCATTCATGGCTAATTCGTTTAAAGAAACAAAGGTATTAGCGACCAAAAAGGTTTATCGCTACAGTTATAAACGTTGTGAGTACTATCTAAGAAAAGTAGGGCCGATTGAAAACTTTAAAAAAGTAGGCCATTGGAAGTTTTACGATGAACAAGGGATGCTGGAAAAAGAAAAATCCTTTTAATAAAGATTAGGTCATCTTTAATAAAAACGTTTTTAAATCCTCATAGTTACTTATTTTTTTAGACACTTTGTTTTTATCCATAACAGCTTTTATTTGGTCTGGAAGTTCCATAGTTGTTTGGATGGTTTCTTCAACGACGTCCAAGAATTTTGTGGGATGCGCTGTTTCTAAAAACACACAATGTGCATCAGGATGCTTCTCTGCATACGCTTTGCATCCTAAATATCCGACGGCACCATGAGGATCAGCTATATAGTGATAATGTTCATAAATTTCAGTCATAGCAGCTTTAGTCTCATTATCTGAAAAACTGAAGGAAGATAAGTTATTTTGCAATAGCTCAAAATTATGTTGGTAAATTTCCTGAATTCGGATGAAGTTACTCGGATTCCCAACGTCCATCGCATTACTGATGGTCTGAATAGAAGGTTTCGGTATGTAGTGTTTCGTTTGAAGGTATTCGGTCACGACGTTGTTAGCATTATTCGCTGCGATGAAATGTTTAATGGGCAATCCTAATTTTTGCGCCATCATTCCGGCACAAATATTTCCGAAGTTACCACTAGGAATAGAAAAAACAATATCTTCATACTTTCGGTGCAGCTGCTTGTAAGCAAACATAAAATAGAACATTTGTGGAAGCCATCGCGCCACGTTGATGGAATTGGCAGATGTCAATTGCATATGATCCGTAATGCTTGTGTCTAAAAACGCCTTTTTGACCATATCTTGGCAATCATCAAAGACGCCATCGACTTCTAGGGCCGTAATATTTTTACCTAAAGTTGTTAATTGCTTTTCTTGAATAGCACTCACTTTTCCTGACGGATAAAGAATCACGACATTTACCCCTTTGACACCTAGAAATCCATTAGCGACAGCACCTCCAGTATCACCAGATGTCGCTACTAGTACCGTGACGTCTTCGTTATTGTTTTCGTTAAAATAGCCGAGACATCGCGCCATAAACCGTGCACCAACATCTTTAAATGCCATCGTTGGTCCATGAAACAACTCTAAGGTTGAGATTTGTTCGTTTAATGGTACCACAGGAAAATCAAAATTTAAAGTGTCCTCTACGATTGCTTTTAACTTTGGCTCAGGGATGTCTGGTAGCACAAATTGTTTGATGGCTTCAAATGCAATTTCTACAGGTGATAATTGGTCAATTTGTTCAAAAAAAGTAGCAGATAAGGGTTTAATCTCACTAGGAAAATATAAACCTTTATCAGGAGCAAGCCCTTTAATTACGGCATCTTTAAAATTGGTGTTAGGTGCTTGTTTATTGAGACTGTAATAATTCATCTATAGTATGTTTACACCTTTCGTATTAATACGTGATACGTAAATCTCGAAAGCAATATTGGTTTGAGAATATATGTTTTTGATGGCAGAAGCAACATTTTGAGCCACTTTTTCTCCATGGCATAAGCTGAAAATTGAAGGTCCCGATCCCGAAATCCCACAACCCAGAGCACCATGATTTAAAGCAGTTTCTTTTACGTTTTGATAGTGTGGGATTAACCGACTGCGATAGGGCTCAACCACAACATCATGGAGAGATTGACTAAGTAAGTCATAATCACTCGTGTGCAAGGCATGAACAAAACTTCCCACATTTGACCATTGTGTAATGGCATTTTTCAATGGAATAGCATCGGGTAAGATAGCTCTAGCTTCTGATGTTTTAATCTCTATTTGAGGATGAATAATTACAGTAAACAAATTTTCAGGTGTTGGTAACTGAAGTACATTTAAAGGTGCAACTGATTTTACAAGAGTAAAACCACCAAAAAGGGCAGGAGCAATATTATCGGCATGCTCGCACTGACTTGCCAAAGCTTCACCCTTCATAGCGAAATAAGTAAGTTCAAGCTTGTTATAAGGTCTGCCCAACAACTCATTTATTCCAAAAACACTACCAACAGCACTGGCAGAACTACTTCCGATGCCACTACCTGGTTTAATGCGTTTGTATATTTCAATTTCAAAACCACAATCAGGTTTCGCGTCTTCTAGAAGTGCTAAAGCTGAGACACCCGCCACATTTTTTTCAATCTCGAAAGGAAGATCAAATCCGACAATCTTCGTGATTTTCAATCCTTTTTCTTTGGTTTTTTTGATCACCATTTCGTCTCCAATTGAATCAAGGCAAAACCCTAAGACATCAAAGCCACAAGAGACATTAGCCACTGTTGCTGGCGAAAATAGTTTGATACGTTCCATTATTTGTTACCTGTTCTTATGATGTCGGCAAATAGTCCTGATGCCGTTACATCTGCACCAGCACCAGCCCCTTTGATTATCATAGGTTGGTCGGGATAGCGCTTCGTGAAATACATCACAATATTATCTTTTCCTTCCAGATTGTAAAAAGGATGTCCTTCAGGGATTTCTTTTAAGCCTACTTTAGCATTTTCACCATCAAACTCAGCGACGTACTTCAATTGACAACCGTTAGCTTTTGCTGAGCTATACAGTTGCTGGAAATGTGATTCATCTTGTAGTAAACTCTGATAAAAATCATCTACAGATCCGCTGTTCAAGTTGCTTTCAGTTAAAAAGGAATTATTCTCAATATCTTCAAGTTCCATTGTTGTTCCACTTTCGCGAGCTAAAATTAAAATTTTTCTTGCAACATCAACACCACTCAAATCAATCCGAGGATCAGGTTCCGTATAGCCTTCTTTTTGAGCTTGTTTGACCACATCGTGAAATTTGGTAGAAGCATCAAAGTTATTGAAAACAAAGTTGAGACTACCAGATAAAACAGCTTGGATAGAGGTGATTTTGTCACCTGAAGCTACTAAGTTATTCAGTGTGTCAATCACAGGCAAACCAGCGCCAACATTCGTTTCAAATAAAAAAGGCGCGTTGTATTTGCGAGATAATTCTTTTAATTCATTGTAGTTTTCAAAAGCACTAGAACAAGCAATTTTATTACAGGCCACTACAGAGATACTTTCTTTGAGATAGTTGGCATACAATTTTGAAACGTCCTTATTGGCAGTAATGTCCACAAAAATACTGTTTCGTAAATTGAATGCTTTCGCTTTCTTTAGGAAGCCATCGAGTGAAGCGGTTTCTCCTTTGCTAAGTTGCGATTTCCAATCTTTTAATGAGAGACCGCCATCGTCAAAAATCATGGTTCTGGAATTGGAAAGGCCTACGACTTTAAGATTAATTTTTAATTGCTCTTTGAGGTATTTCTTCTGTTGTTTAATTTGCTCTACTAAGCGTTCACCAACATTTCCAACACCCGTTATGTAAACATTGAGTTGTTTGGTTTTATCTTCAAAAAAGCGTTCATGCAATGCATTTAGTGCTTTTTTGACATCTTTTTCTGCAATCACTGCTGATATGTTTTTTTCTGAAGCCCCTTGTGCGATGGCTCTGATATTAATATTGTTTTTACCCAATGTACTGAACATTTTCCCACTGATCCCTTGGTGACTCTTCATCTTGTCACCTACTAATGCTACAATCGACAAATCCGTTTCCACAATAATTGGATCGATTTTGTGCAGCGATATTTCATTGTCAAAAATCTCATCTATGGCTGATTTAGCTTGTAATGAGTCGTTGATATCGATGCCAAAACAAATTGAATGTTCTGAAGAGGCCTGTGTGATAAAAATCACGTTAATTTTTTCTTGAGCTAAAGTTTCAAATAGACGCTTGGAAAATCCTGGGATGCCCACCATGCCATTTCCCTGAAGTGTTAACAGCGCAATATTGTTGATGTTGGAAATCCCTTTTACG
The DNA here is from genome assembly GCF_052983595.1 of Psychroserpens sp. BH13MA-6. Lineage (NCBI taxonomy): Bacteria > Pseudomonadati > Bacteroidota > Flavobacteriia > Flavobacteriales > Flavobacteriaceae > Psychroserpens > Psychroserpens sp. BH13MA-6. Next base: position 294,799 of record NZ_JBRJGE010000004.1, read on the forward strand.
GCTCCTGTATTGCCATTCAAATCATTAGAGATTATGGTGCCTGCGGCTTGAGGCTCTAGTGTGTTTTTAATATGAATTGGAATTTCTAAATCTAACACTGGCTGTACGGTTGGCGGATAAAGGACTTTAGCACCGAAATGTGAAAGCTCCATGGCTTCCTGATACGAGAGCTGCTTAATAGGAAACGCCTGTTTCACTATTTTTGGATTCGTCGTATACATACCACTAACATCTGTCCATATTTCTAGTCGATTAACTTGTAAGGCAGCTGCGATTATGGCCGCTGTAAAATCTGACCCACCACGACCAAGCGTTGTTTGCTCTCCAGATGACGATTTCGCAATAAATCCAGGAAGAATGGTAATAGCTTGTTGGGCATCAGAAAAATAGGTTTTGATGTTGGCATTTGTTTGCTCATAAAGTACTTCCGCTTTGGTAAAGTTTGAATTGGTTACAATGAGTTCCTGACTGTTTTTTCTCAGGCAGTTCATGCCTCTACTTTTCATCGTTTCAGAAATAATGAAAGAGGAAAGAAGTTCGCCAAAACTCACCAATTTATCTGAGGTTTTAGGAGATACTTCATTGATGAGAAAAATACCATCGAGAAGCTGTTTTAATGCCTCCAGTGTTTTATCGAGCTCCTCTACGACTTTCTTCTGATGAGAAGGAATCAATTCTGAAACAATGTTGTGGTGCTTTTTCGAAATGAATGCATATTCCAATTGGTAGTCCAAGTCTTTATTTTGAGCAAGTTCACCAGCTTTGAGTAGTTTATCTGTAATGCCACCAACCGCAGAAACGATACAAATGACCTTTTCGGTTTTTGAATAATTTCCTAAGATTTCTATGACATTATTTATATTTTGTGCTGAACCTACTGAGGTTCCTCCAAATTTTAAAACATTCATTGGTAGTATTTTAATAAAATGCGTTGCTGATTAAATTCCTATATCATAGGATCACTGTGGTGCTGAAGAAATGATAGACGATTAACCCCTAAGGGTCATAATGCCAAAAGTCATCCCAAAAATCATGGTGATGCTATTCTGTAAAGATATTTGTACTTGATGTGACATTTTCATAGACTATACCTTTCAAAAGTATTATTTTTACAAGAATAAAAAAACTTAAAGGGTTGTTTTGCGTTTTTTTCAGTTTAACACATGGTTCATAAAATAATTAGCAATTAAAATGAAAAATAATCACAATTTAACAACTGATTTAAAAGGATATAGATGAAAATATTTTCAAAAGAACAAATTTATCAAGGAGACGCGTTAACAGCAAAAAAGCAGAATATTTCTTCCACAGAATTAATGGAGCGTGCTGGTATACAAATTTTTAATTGGTTGCATGTTAGAATGCAAGGTGCGCAAGTACCAATTCATGTGTTTTGTGGGATTGGGAATAATGGAGGTGATGGTTTGGTTGTGGCGAGGCATTTACTCACGCACGGTTATAATGTGACAACTTATATTGTGAATTGCAGTGATAAACGTTCTAAAGATTTTTTAATTAATTACGATAGAATCAAACAAACCACCAAGGAATGGCCAGAGATGATGGCCTGTGAAGCTGATTTCCCTGAGATACATAAAGACGATATTATTGTAGATGCTGTTTTTGGAATCGGACTTAATAGACCAGCCAATGATTGGGTGAAAACGCTATTTGTACATTTCAAAAATAGTAAAGCGTTTACATTGTCAATTGATATTCCATCGGGTGTCTATACAGACAAGATTCCGGAAGATGAAAATGGCGTGGTTTGGGCTAATTATACCTTGAGTTTTCAAGCGCCAAAATTAGTATTCTTTTTACCTGATACGGCCAAGTACACGGTACAATGGGAAGTGCTGGATATTGGTATCGACAGAGAATTTTTATTTACGACGGAAACCACAGCTGAATTGATAGGTAAGATTGAAGTTTTACCCCTCTATCAACCTCGTCAGAAATATGCGCACAAAGGAACGTATGGACATGCCCTGATTGTTGGTGGAAGTTATGGTAAAATTGGGTCGGTATTGCTCGCTAGTAGAGCAACATTATCTATAGGAGCTGGTTTAGTGACGGCTTATATTCCAAAATGCGGTTATCAAATCATGCAAACTGCCTTACCTGAAGCAATGGTGATTACAGGGGAAGATGAACAAATAATTTCTAATATCAATGTGACGTTTGAGCCAACGGTTATTGGTTTAGGTATAGGTATGGGGACAGACAAGAAAACCATTTTAGGACTTGAGGCATTTTTAAAGGAGCATCAACGTCCAATGGTTATTGATGCAGATGGATTAAATTGTTTGGCTCAGAAAAAGAGTTTGTTGAAACTGCTGCCGGAGCACACCGTTTTAACACCGCATCCAAAAGAATTGGAGCGCCTTATCGGTCATTGGAAGGATGATTTTGATAAACTTAAAAAGACTAAGGAATTTTCAAAAAAGTATCAGGTGATTGTGGTCATAAAAGGCGCACATACTATTACGGTATTTCAGGATAAATACTATATTAATACAACCGGCAATCCTGGTATGGCAACCGCAGGTTCTGGTGATGTTCTAACAGGCATTATTACTGGATTAATTTCGCAAGGCTATGAGGCACTCTCAGCAACTGTGTTTGGCGTTTACTTGCATGGGAAGGCAGCAGATATCGCTATTGAAGATTTAGGATATCAAAGCTTGATTGCAAGTCATATCATTGAAGCCTTGGGTGACGCGTATATTGATTTGTTTCGACAGCCTGAAGAGCCAGAGCCGCAAAAAGAACCTGAAGAAGAAGCAGCAAACAATCAAGACAAAAAATCCTAAAAAAAAAGAGCCACTGATGTCAGTGGCTCTTTTTTTTAGAAGTTATTGTTGGACTACATTTTAGCTGTTTTATCTGAATTTAACTCATTTTTCAATAGTTCTGTTAATTTCGGATTCGAAGGTCTAGGTGCATCTGCACTTACGATATTTCCATTCGGATCAATTAATATAAATCTCGGGATGCCTTGTATGGCGTAATCCTTCACAAATTGTGAATTCCAATCATTATCTGCCATCAATTGAATGCCACCTAATTCTTTGTCATCAACCATCGTTACCCATTTATCATGATTTTTCTTTTCATCAATGGAAGCACTCACAAAAGCGATATTTTCGTTATGAAAATTTTTCTCCACTTCTTTTAAAGAAGGAATTTCTCTAATACATGGTCCGCACCAAGTCGCCCAAACATCCACATAAACATATTTGCCTTTAAGATCAGAGAGGGATGTGGTTCCTCCTTCATGGTTTTCATAGTTTACGAATTGAGGCGATGGTTTACCTTTGATCAAATCTTTATTCTTATCAAAGGTTTCCGTCAAGGATTTGATGTCATCTTCATCAGTAGAATTCTCTTTAAAAAAGCTATAAATAGCTTCCATATTCGGATTGGCTGGTGAGATTAAAAAACTCCCTAAATAGTCAATGGCATCGTTTTTCAATGCTTGAATTTTAACTTCTTTTAATTGTTTTAAGTCAGACACATCAACTTCTGTTATGTCATCTCCAATATTTTCAAATATGGAATTCATCAGATCTGTAAAAGCCATATTTTTATAAGAGCTTGAAGATTTATAGGCTTTTTCATTATCAAATGCCATGTTTTCCAATTCATTAGGGATGAATCCCTCGGACACTTTAAAATCCTGTTTATTGGTATAGCTGCCATGACGTTCCGCATAGGTATTGAGCATCGCATAATTGTCGTACACCAAATTTTGTTTTTCGGTAGCCAAGAAATCTTGATCAGCTTCAGTTAACTGTCCTAATTGCGACTCATTATTATTTTTAATTTTAGAGAGTTCCTTTAAAAATGTCTCTTCTTCCAAAGAATAAAACTCCCTAGCGTTAGTCATAACTTCTATATTATTTAAAGTTTTGGTCGCCAAGTAATTGTTTTCAATAGCGCCTTCTCCAGTATATTTGATAGATTCATCAAATTGATTGGCATCTAGAGACATCGCTAATTCATTCCCTTTTTTCAAATAAATAGGTGTGTATTCACGTCCAATGGATAAGGTGTAAAATCCACTCTCTGGAATATCAAGCGTATCTGTAAAAGTGCCAGACGCATCTATCGTTATTACTTTAGTGTAATCGGCATTGTTGATTTCGACAGTGGTCGCTTTGGTGTTTTCAACCTTTCCTGTAATAACGGTGTAATCAATTTTAGGATCTTGCTGACAAGCAACTATCGAGAGTCCGCAAATGATCATGAGTATTTTTTTCATAGTATAAGTATTAGTCGCTCAAAAATACAGATTATTAAGTACTAAGAATAAACTTTATAAATTATTAACATTTTTTGCAAAGTCGATATGTTATTCAGAATTTTGATACCGTAAATCAATCCTATGAATGCTATACATTATATCTCTTCTGATATTTTAGAATTATCCACTATAAGAGACATCATATTTCAAAACAAAAAAATAGAACTTTCCCAAAATGCCGTAGAGAAGATAAAAGCGTGTAGAGATTATTTAGATGAAAAAGTAAAACATCAAGACAAACCCATTTATGGTATCAATACGGGTTTTGGATCTTTATGTGACGTCAAGATTTCGAAAGATAATTTGACGATATTACAAGAGAATTTAGTCATGTCACATGCATGTGGTACAGGAGATAGAGTGCCAAATAGTATCGTGAAATTAATGTTGTTGTTGAAAGTTCAGTCCCTAAGTTATGGACATAGTGGTGTACAGCTAGCAACAGTGGAGCGATTAATTGATTTTTTTAACCACGATGTTTATCCTATCGTGTATACAAAAGGATCTCTAGGAGCATCTGGAGATTTAGCACCCTTGGCTCATTTAGCCTTGCCTCTAATTTCTAAAGGTGAAGTTATTTATGACAATGAGGTCTATAGTGCAAAAGACATTTTGAAAAAGTTTCATTGGGAACCAATTTTATTAAAATCGAAAGAAGGCTTAGCCCTTTTAAATGGGACCCAATTTATGAGTGCCTATGGTGTTGATTTACTAATGAAGTCTTATGAACTTTCTTATTTCGCGGATTTCATTGGCAGTATTTCGCTTGAAGCATTCGATGGGAGAATAGAACCATTTAACGAATTAGTGCATTTGGTGAGACCTCACAAAGGCCAATTAAAAACAGCAGAACGTATTCGTGAATTTTTAGAGGGAAGTGAATTAATAAAACAAGAAAAATCCCATGTTCAGGATCCTTACTCTTTCAGATGTATTCCTCAAGTTCACGGAGCTACAAAAGACACATTGGATTTTGTTCATAAAGTTTTTAAAACTGAAATTAACGCGGTAACAGATAATCCAAACATTTTTATTGGAGAGGATGAAATTATCTCTGGAGGTAATTTTCACGGACAACCTTTAGCCCTAGCATTGGATTATTTGAAAATCGCAATGGCAGAATTAGGCAATATTTCAGAAAGGAGAACTTATCAGCTCGTATCTGGATTGCGAGGCTTACCGGCTTTCTTAGTAGATAATCCAGGATTGAATTCAGGCTTTATGATACCACAATATACGGCTGCAAGTATGGTAAGTGCCAATAAGCAATTAGCCACGCCAGCTAGTGTCGATAGTATTGTCTCAAGTAATGGTCAAGAAGACCATGTAAGTATGGGTGCAAATGCTGCAACACAATGTTTTGAGATCGTCAGAAATGTCAAGAACATACTTTCTATTGAATTACTAAATGCTTCACAAGCTATTTACTTCAGGAAGCCTTTGACTTCCTCTCCGTTAATTGAAACATTTTTAGATAGTTATAGAGCTGCGGTGCCATTCGTTAAAGAAGATGAGGTTTTTTATATTTTAATGAAAAACACGCTGCATTTCATCGACGATTTTTACATCGAAAATGATCTGCTTTTCGATTAAATGCAGAAAAAAATGTTGAACTGTTTGATCTGAAAAAAAAGAATAAATTTATTTGGCAGTCAGTTTATTATGATATACTTTTGAAAGTAAGTTAAGGTGAGTTTCGCTCATTTTTAACCCAATAGTAAGTTTCATAATAGCAATAAACTTACTGTTCTTACCTAAAAATTGTTTGATAGCACAACAATTGATTATTAGCACATTTATTGATTTTAGAATGATGTCATTCTAAGCGTTGATATTCTGTTTGTCAGGATGTCTATTTGATTTTAAGCTTACACGCAAATGTATTTGCGCTTTTGCTGACAATACGTGTATTGTCTATATAAATGTTAAGATAATTTTAATTTAAAACCAAATGTTATGTTTATGAGCAATTTTACCCGAAGTGGTAGACGCGCCAAAATTTGGCAATCTATCACGAGTTTATCGTGTTGTAGCATTGATCTTAAGACTAAACGAAATTTAAGCATGAAGGTTCTGGCCTTTATCATGCTTTTTGCGTTTAGTACAAGTTCAGTGTTCGCACAAGACACGGCTCGAAGTACTTTCTTCAACCGTTGTCAAGCAGACGCACCTCCTGGTCCTAGTGAGGCAGACGTTGCTAACCTTTACCTGAACCAATGTGGGGACGTTCCTGCACAAGTTGTTAAGTCAACTTTGATGGAAGGTAACGATTGTGCTTGGAATGTTGAATACACTTACGATGTGAAGTGTGGAGACTTTGAAGAGCAAATCAAAATTAGCTACAACGGTGGAGATATTTCAGCCCCTGAATTAAATGATGGCGCTGAAGTTCCTACAGGAGGTAGTAACTTGAACTTATGCTATAGTGATATCCCAGAGGGACCAAGTATAGCTGATATTGCTGCATTGTATGTAGACAATTGTAGCGATGTGATTGTTACTAAATCTGGCAGCCCAGAAGGAAGCGATTGTGCTTGGAGTGTGACATATAAGTATACAATACAAGATGCTTGTGGTAACATGGCCGAAGACTTAGATGTGTCTTATTCTGGAGGTGATTTAGCACCACCAACATTAAACAAAAACGCGCAAATTCCTTCAGGGGAAAATGGTTTGAACCTTTGTTTTTCAGATAAGGTTGCAGGACCTGCTGTTGAAGAAATCGCAGCCTTATTTTCTGATAACTGCGGTTTAGTTATAGTTGATAAGACTGAAGACTCCAAAGGAACAGATTGTAAATGGTTAGCAGTTTACACCTACACCATCCAAGATGAGTGTGGAAATTTTGCTGACCCTATTTCTATTACATACCGAGGTGGAGATTTTGAAGCGCCAGTATTGGCGAATATCCCTGCTGACGTTACAGTAGATTGTATCGATGAAATTCCTGGTTTCCCTAAAAATGTAAGTGCTTCAGATAATTGTGCTCCTAAAGTTACAATTTCTGTAAGCGATGATAATTCAGGATTAGGAGACGCTTGTAACGGAGGTACAGTTGTTAGAACTTGGATCGCTACTGATGATTGCGGTTCAACATCTTCTGCTAGCCAAACTATCACGGTTTTACCTACACCTGAAGCTACATTAGCTGAAATTGCATTCGTCGCAAATATATCATGTGAAGATGCTGCTGGTTTTGAAGCTCCTGACTTATCATATAATAATGGTGTAGACGGTGGCGCTTGTGCTGTTTCTGGAAGTCTTGAAGCAGTAGTTGTTCCTGATTATACAGAGTGCGGTGGTACTATCACTGTATCTTATGATGGCGTTGATTCTTGTGACCGTCCTTTAAGTGCTGGTCCATTTGTTATCACTGTCGATCCAGCACCAATGGCTGAGTTTGAACAAGTTGTGAATATGGAAATTACCTGTGAGGAAGCGAATGCTTTTGAGCCAGGATCATTGTCATATACTAACGGTGGAACTGGAGCTTGCGAAATCTCTGGATCTGTACCAGGTGAATTACTAGGTTCTTACACAGAATGTGGAGGAACACTTTATGTAGACTGGGCATTTACTGATGATTGTAATAGAACAATTACAGCTAAGAAAACTATCACCGTGTTACCAGCACCAATGGCTGAGTTTGATGAAGTTATTGATATGGAAATGACTTGTGAAGAAGCGAATGCTTTTGAAGCAGGATCATTATCTTATACAAACGGTGGAACTGGAGCTTGTGAAATCTCTGGATCTGTACCTGGTGAATTAAGTGGTACTTACGATGAATGTGGAGGAACACTTTATATTGATTGGTCATTTACTGATGACTGTGATAGAACAATCACTGCTCAAAAAGTCATCACAGTCTTACCAGCACCAATGGCTGAATTTGACGACGTTATCGATATGGAAATCACTTGTGAAGAAGCGAATGCTTTTGAGCCAGGATCATTATCATATACTAACGGTGGAACTGGAATTTGTGAAATTTCAGGATCAGTTCCTGGTGAATTAACAGGATCTTATACGGAGTGTGGTGGAACATTATATGTTGATTGGTCGTTTACAGATGATTGCCAAAGAACAATCACAGCTAAGAAAACAATCACGGTTTTACCAGCACCTATGGCTGAATTCGACGAGGTTCTTGATGAAGAGATCACTTGTGAAGAAGCTAACGATTATGTAGCTGGATCTTTATCTTACACTAACGGAGGAACAGGAGTTTGTGAAATTTCTGGATCTGTTGATGGTGAGTTAAGTGGACAGTACAACTACTGTGGAGGAACACTTTACGTAGATTGGACGTACACTGATGAGTGCCAAAGAACTATAACAGCTCAAAAAGTAATCACTGTATTACCTGCACCAATGGCAGAATTTGATCAAGTAACCGATATGGAAGTGACTTGTGAGGAAGCTGGAGCAATTGAAGCAGGATACTTAGCATATTCTAACGGAGGAACTGAAGCTTGTAATATTTCTGGAGAAGTATTAGGAGAATTAACTGGTTCTTACACAGAATGTGGTGGTACATTATATATCGATTGGACTTATACTGATGAGTGCCAAAGAACAATAACAGCTAAGAAAACTATCACTGTGTTACCAGCACCAATGGCTGAGTTTGATGGTGTTGAAGACATGGAAGTGTCTTGTGAAGAGGCTGCATCTATTGCGGCAGGCTACTTAGCTTACACTAACGACGGAACTGGAGCTTGCGAGATTTCAGGAGAAGTGTTAGGAGAATTAAGTGGATCTTACACTGAATGTGGAGGAGCACTTTATATTGATTGGACGTTTACTGATGAATGTAATAGAACAATCACTGCTCAAAAAGTAATCACTGTCTTACCCGCACCAATGGCTGAGTTTGACGATGTTCAAGATATTCAAATTGAATGTGATTTAGCAGATGATTATATCGTAAACCCATTAGCATACACTAACGGAGGAACTGGAGCTTGTGAAATCTCTGGATCTGTACCTGGTGAATTAAGTGGTTCTTACACAGAATGTGGTGGAACACTTTATGTAGATTGGACGTTTACTGATGAATGTAATAGAACAATCACTGCTCAAAAAGTAATTACTGTCTTACCAGCGCCTATGGCTGAGTTCGAAGAAGTTAATGATATGGAAATCACTTGTGAAGAAGCGAATGCTTTTGAGCCAGGATCATTATCATATTCTAACGATTTAGCTGGAGCTTGCGAAATCTCAGGATCAGTTCCTGGTGAATTAACAGGATCTTATACGGAGTGTGGTGGAACATTATATGTTGATTGGTCATTTACTGATGATTGTGATAGAACAATCACAGCTAAGAAAACCATCACCGTATTACCAGCACCTATGGCTGAATTCGACGAGGTTCTTGATGAAGAGATCACTTGTGAAGAAGCTAACGATTATGTAGCTGGATCTTTATCTTACACTAACGGAGGAACAGGAGTTTGTGAAATTTCTGGATCTGTTGATGGTGAGTTAAGTGGACAGTACAACTACTGTGGAGGAACACTTTACGTAGATTGGACATATACTGATGATTGTCAAAGAACTATTACGGCTCAAAAAGTAATCACTGTATTACCAGCGCCTATGGCTGAATTCGACGAGGTTCTTGATGAAGAAATCACTTGTGAAGAAGCTAACGATTATGTAGCTGGATCTTTATCTTACACTAACGGAGGAACTGAACTTTGTGAAATTTCAGGATCTGTTGAAGGTGAATTATCAGGATCTTACACAGAATGTGGTGGAACACTTTATGTTGATTGGACTTATACTGATGATTGTGACAGAACAATCACAGCTAAGAAAGTTATCACTGTGTTACCAGCACCAATGGCTGAATTTGAAGCAGTTGATCATATTACAATTTCTTGTGAAGAGGCTAATGACTTTGAAGCAGGATACTTAGCATATTCTAACGGAGGAACTGAAACTTGTAATATTTCTGGAGAAGTATTAGGAGAATTATCTGGTTCTTACACAGAATGTGGTGGTTTATTATTTGTTGATTGGACATTCACTGATGAATGTGGTAGAACTATCACTGAAACACAACAAGTGAAAGTTAACCCAGCACCACCTGCTGTTTTTGACGAAGTTCAAGATGAAGAAATCACTTGTGAAGAAGCAAACGTTTATCAAGCTGGATCTTTAGGTTATTCTAACGGAGGAACGGAAGCTTGTAATATTTCAGGTGAAGTACTAGGAGAATTAAGTGGATCTTACACAGAATGTGGTGGAACACTTTATGTAGACTGGACATTTACTGATGAGTGTGATAGAACCATCACTGCTCAAAAAGAAATCACTGTCTTACCAGCACCAATAGCTGAATTTGACGAGGTTCTTAATGAAGAGATCACTTGTGAAGAAGCTAATGATTATGCAGCAGGATCTTTATCTTACACTAACGGTGGAACTGGAGCTTGTGAAATCTCTGGATCTGTTGATGGTGAATTAAGTGGATCTTACACAGAATGTGGTGGAACATTATATGTTGACTGGACATTTACTGATGACTGTGATAGAACTATCACTGCTCAAAAAGTAATCACTGTGTTAGCAGCGCCTATGGCTGAATTCGAAGAAGTTATTGATATGGAAATCACTTGTGAAGAAGCGAATGCTTTTGAGCCAGGATCATTATCATATACTAACGGTGGAACTGGAGTTTGTGAAATCTCTGGATCAGTTCCTGGTGAATTAAGTGGATCTTACACGGAGTGTGGAGGAACATTGTATGTAGATTGGACTTATACTGATGATTGTGATAGAACAATCACAGCTAAGAAAACGATTACTGTGTTACCAGCACCTATGGCTGAATTCGACGAGGTTCTTGATGAAGAGATCACTTGTGAAGAAGCTAATGATTATGTAGCTGGATCTTTATCTTACTCTAACGGAGGAACTGGAGTTTGCGAAATCTCTGGATCTGTTAATGGTGAGTTAAGTGGACAGTACAGCTACTGTGGAGGAACACTTTACGTAGATTGGACATATACTGATGATTGCCAAAGAACTATTACAGCTCAAAAAGTAATCACTGTGTTACCAGCGCCAATGGCTGAATTCGATGAGGTTCTTGATGAAGAGATCACTTGTGAAGAAGCTAACGATTATGTAGCTGGATCTTTATCTTACACTAACGGAGGAACTGGAGCTTGCGAAATCTCTGGATCTGTTGAAGGTGAATTAAGCGGTGAGTATACTTATTGTGGTGGAACGTTATATGTTGATTGGACTTATACTGATGATTGTGATAGAACAATCACAGCTAAGAAAACAATTACTGTATTACCAGCACCAATGGCTGAGTTTAACGAAGTCGTTGATGAAGAGATCACTTGTGAAGAAGCGAATGATTACCAAGCAGGATATTTAGGATATTCTAACGGAGGAACTGAAGCTTGTAATATTTCAGGTGAAGTACTAGGAGAATTAAGTGGCTCTTACACAGAATGTGGTGGAACACTTTATGTTGACTGGACTTACACTGATGATTGTCAAAGAACTATTACTGCGCAAAAAGTAATCACTGTATTGCCAGCGCCAATGGCTGAATTTGACGAAGTGACTGATATGGAAATTACATGTGAAGAAGCGAATGCTTTTGAGCCTGGATCATTATCATACACAAACGGTGGAACTGGAGCTTGTGAAATCTCTGGATCTGTTCAAGGAGAATTAAGTGGCGAGTACACGTACTGTGGAGGAACACTTTATGTTGATTGGACATTCACTGATGATTGTGATAGAACCATTACAGCTAAGAAAACAATTACTGTTTTAGCAGCACCAATGGCTGAATTTGATCCTATTGAGAATGATTCTATTGCTTGTGAAGATTTAGCATCTTACGAAGCTGAGTTCTTATCATACTCTAACGGAGGAACTGGAGCTTGCGAAATCGCAGGATCTGTTCAAGGTGAAGCAGAACCTTTCGAAGGAAGCTGTGGAACTTTTAACGTGAACTTTACTTATACTGACGACTGTGGACGTACAATTACTGCAACTCAAACAATTACAGTAATTGATGAAACAGCACCAATGTTAGTAGGTGAGTTACCTCAAGGTGAATCTAATTTAGATCTTTGTTTTGAAAACCGTCCAGAAGGACCAACTGTAGAAGAAATCGCTGCATTGTTTGAAGATAACTGTGGAAACGTCAATGTGACGAAAACAGAATCTGCACCTCAAGAAGACGATTGCCACTGGGCTGTAATGTACAGATATGAAATTCAAGATGATTGTGGAAACTTTGCTGCACCAGTGAAAGTATTCTACAACGGTGGAGATTACTCTGCTCCTGAATTAGTTGGTACATTACCAGAAGGAACTACAGGATTACAGTGTTTAAGCGAAAACCCTGGTGGACCATCAGCGGCTCAAATTGCTGAAGCATTTGCTGATAACTGTGGTACGGTAACTGTAACTGCATTAGATCCTGTAATTGAAGGAGATGATTGTGGATGGACTGCTACTTACACATATACTGTGCAAGATGCTTGTGATAACTTCGCAGATAACGTGGTTATCGTAAATAGCGGAGCAGATACAATGCCTCCAATGTTAGAAGGTGAAATACCAATGGGTCAAAATACCTTAGATCTATGTGCTGACTCCGATTTAGGAGAGCCTTCTGAAGAAGAAATCGCAGCACTTTACAGTGATAACTGTAGTGAAGTAACTGTAACTAAGGTTGAGAAACTTTACGGAACAGACTGTGAGTGGATCAGAGTATTTGAATACACTGCAATGGATGCTTGTGGTAACGCAGCAGGACTTGTTAAAGTCAACTACCAAGGTGGTGACAATTCTGCTCCTGTACCAACAGGTGAATGTGATAATGAAACAATGGTGATTGGAACTGAAGATGGTGCCGTATGCCCAGCTGATGCTTCAATATCATTAGAGGTTGGAGATGAAATCTCTGCAGGTGACAATTCTTGGACAGTTGCAGGTTTAACTGTAGCGTCTATGAATGGAACTTTAGTACCATGTTACATGGATAACTGTGCAGATGTTGATGAATTAACTTTCAGAGTTATTGCTAAGTCAACAGTTGCAGGAGATTGTTCTACAACATTAACGGTAACGTTCGAAGTTGAGGATTTATGTGAAAACGTATCCGATCCATTTGTATGTACATTTGTTGTTGTTGATGATACTGCACCTGTAGTAGAATGTCCAGAAGGTCAAGATTTCGGTTTTGTTACAGAAGCTCCTTCGAGCTTAGCTGATAAGGCACCATATACCGATAATTGTCAAGCTGATGGTCAAACTCAAGATTTCGTAGATGTTATTACTGAAACAGTAGGTGAATCAATCTATGTAAGTGGTGATTATGTATTCACTTTTGAAGAAGGATATGTATTAACATTAGGAGGTTTACCAACAGGTACTCAAAATGATTATCCTTACTATAGTGGAGCTATAACTGACTTAAACGGAAACCCATTAACAAATTATGGAACTTTCGAAGTTATTTATAATCCTTCTACTGGACAGTATGATGTGATGCAAGATTTTGGAAGTGGCGCTTTTGTAGCAGGTACTGCAACAATAAATGCTTTTGAAACTTGTGATGCAACGGCTTGGATATTTGAAGCTCAAGATGGTCACAATAAGGCATTTACATTAGAGTGTCCTGAGTTTGAAGAAACTACTGAGGTTACTTTAGTACGTACATTCACGGCTGATGATGGTTGTGGTAATACTGCTGAGTGCGATGTGACGTATACTTGGAGTGAAACATTATCTCCAGATAATGATACATGCGCAGATGCAACACCAATTGCTTGTGGTGATTCAGTAATGGGAACTACCGATTATGCAAGTCAAGAAAGTGACTTACCAACTTGTGGTACTAGCTTAAATACGTCACCAGGCGTATGGTATGTATTAGAAGGTACAGGAGATGTTCTTGATGTCACTGCCGATACATTTGGATCTGATTACGATACGAAGTTAGGCGTGTTTACAGGAAGTTGTGGTCAACTAGTTTGTATTGTAGCAAACGATGATGCTAGTGCAACTTTACAGTCGCAGGTTGAATTCCAGTCTGAAGTAGGTGTAGATTACTACATTTATGTATCAGGATTTGGAGGTGCAACTGGTGATTACATGCTAACAGTAGCTTGTGAAGAGGTTCCTGCAACATGCGGTTTCCCAGCAGTCGCTTGTGGAGATGAGGTTTCTGGAAACAACGGAGACGGTGGTCCAGAAGATGTTGAAGATAATTTTGGTCGTCTAGGTAACTGGTACTCATTTACGGGTACAGGTTCTGATATCGCTGTCTTTAGCACTTGTAACAATGCAGATTTCGATACAGTTATTAGTGTTTGGACTGATTGTGGAGAAACTTTTATAACTGGTAATGATGATACGGCTGGATGTGGTTTAACATCTATTGTAGACTTCTTTGCTGAGGATGGTGTTGAGTATAGCATCTTTGTGAGAGGTTTCGCTGGAGCAACAGGTAACTATACCATGAATGTATCTTGCGACCCAGCGGTGACAAGACAGCAATTAGCTGAAGCCAATAACACTCTTAAAGATAAGGTTGTTATCGACTTTACTGCGTATCCAGTACCGTTTGACAATGAAGTAAACATTGCTTACTCATTTGAGTTTGAAACTAATGTAACTATCGAGTTATTTGATACTAAAGGCTTATTAGTCTTAAGTGAAACTAACGATAGATATGTTGCTGGATCTAAAGACGTCGCTACTTTCGACTTGTCTAGATCTTCAAGCCAAATGTTCTATGTGAAGTTGACAACTAGTCAAGGTACTGTTACTAAGAAGATTGTATCTTCTGGTAAATAGGAATTGATAAATAATTAGGGAACATTCCCTAAGGGTATAAAAGAAAGGCAGCTATTTTAGCTGCCTTTCTGCTTTTAATAAGTGATTGGTTTGTATAATGAACACCATGACTATACAACTTAAGCACACTAGTGCTTACTAAGAGTCAATTGCAGTCTAAGGAATGGGATGCGCAGGAAGGATTTATAAAGGCGACAAGAATTTTAATGAACAACAGATTTTGCCCATTCTATGGCATCACTTAATTCATCGAAAATTTCAAAAGGCTTGTTAAGAAATAGCTTTTCGATTTTTGCGGTACTTTTGGCCATGTAATTTTTAGATACCACACAAAACCCAACGAGATTTGAGATTTTCGACGTCTCATTGTAAACGGCTGGATCTACTGAATAAGAATTGATTCGATGTGTGATATACACAAAGGGCTTCTTGTTAAAGTAGGTGTCTGCAATTTGAGTTAATGTTTCGTTATGCGAAGCTGTCACATGAACACCTGTATTCATCGTTACGATCATATAAGAATCGTATATGTGAATATCACAAAAATCAAGTGTTATTTTGTCCGTCATAATTTAAAGTTAGGCATTCAAAAAATAGCAAACAAAAAAAAGCCTCTTAATTTTAAGAGGCTTTTTTTAAACGGAATGCTAAATTTAGGATTCTGTTTTGCTTTCGGATTTTACAATTTTAATGGTCAATTCATCAGATTTACTATCTAAATCCATATGAATGGTATCACCTTCATGCAATTGTGAATTGATGATTTCCTCTGCCAGTGCATCTTCAATATATTTTTGAATAGCACGTTTAAGAGGTCTTGCACCATAGTCTTTATCAAAACCTTTTTCAGCAATATAATCTTTCGCTTTTTTAGATAATTTCAATTCATATCCTAAATCCTTGATACGTTTCACTAAATGTTCTAGTTCGATATCAATAATTTTGTTAATGTCTTCTTTATCTAGAGCATTAAATACCATGACATCGTCAATTCTATTTAAAAATTCTGGAGCAAATGCTTTTTTAAGCGCATTCTCTATGATACTTCTCGTATTGTCACTAGCCTGCGCTGTTTTTGCAGCTGTTCCAAATCCAACCCCTTGTCCGAAGTCCTTAAGCTTTCGCGCTCCAATATTAGACGTCATAATAATAATGGTATTCCTGAAATCAATTTTTCGACCAAGACTATCAGTTAAATAACCGTCGTCTAAGACTTGCAATAACATATTAAAGACATCTGGGTGGGCTTTTTCAATTTCGTCCAACAGAATCACTGCATATGGCTTACGACGCACTTTCTCAGTAAGTTGTCCGCCTTCCTCATACCCAACGTATCCTGGAGGCGCTCCTATTAATCTTGAAATGGCGAATTTCTCCATATATTCACTCATGTCAATTCTTACTAAGGCTTCTTCGCTATCAAATAACTCACGAGCTAGAACTTTTGCTAACTGCGTTTTACCAACACCTGTTTGACCTAAAAATATAAATGAGCCAATAGGCTTATTAGGATCTTTAAGTCCTGCACGATTTCTCTGAATAGCCTTCACTACTTTGGCAACAGCGTCATCTTGACCAATCACTTTACCTTTAATTAATTCGGGTAATTGCGCTAATTTGTTACTTTCTGTTTGTGCAATTCTATTTACAGGAATGCCAGTCATCATAGATACCACATCTGCCACATTGTCTTCCGTTACAATCTCACGGTGTTGTTTGGTCTCTTCTTCCCATTTTTCCTGTGCCACAGCCAATTCTTTTTCAAGACGCTTTTCATCATCTCTTAATTTGGCGGCCTCTTCATATTTCTGTTTCTTGACAACCGTATTCTTGGTTTCTTTAACTTCTTCAAGTTTATTTTCAAGCTCGATGATTTGTTTCGGCACATTAATATTGGTAATGTGGACACGAGAACCAGCTTCATCTAAAGCATCAATGGCTTTATCTGGTAAGAATCGATCGGTCATATACCTATTGGTCAATTTTACACAAGCTTCAATCGCTTCTTGCGTATAATCGACATTGTGGTGTTCTTCATATTTTCCTTTGATATTATTCAAAATCTCAACCGTTTCCTCAACCGTCGTTGGTTCTACGATGACTTTTTGAAAACGTCGTTCTAAAGCACCATCCTTTTCGATGTACTGTCTGTATTCATCCAGAGTCGTTGCACCGATACATTGGATTTCACCTCTAGCTAATGCTGGTTTAAACATATTAGAAGCATCAAGGCTTCCTGTCGCGCCACCTGCTCCAACAATGGTGTGAATTTCGTCTATAAATAAAATGATGTCGTCATTTTTCTCAAGCTCATTCATAACCGCTTTCATGCGCTCTTCAAACTGACCTCTATATTTGGTTCCAGCCACAAGACTCGCCAAATCTAAGGTCACTACACGCTTATTAAAAAGAATTCTCGATACTTTTCGTTTTACAATTCTAAGTGCCAAGCCTTCAGCAATAGCTGATTTACCAACACCAGGTTCACCGATTAAAAGTGGGTTGTTTTTCTTTCGTCTACTTAAAATTTGGGACACACGTTGTATTTCTTTTTCACGTCCTACAACAGGGTCTAATTTACCATCTTCAGCAAGGACAGTCAAGTCTCTACCAAAGTTATCCAATACCGGTGTTTTGGACTTTTTGGTGGATTTGGCTGAAGATTGTCCAAAGGGATTTTCTTTAGCGTCACCTTCATCATTGGGCTCATCATCAGAGAATGATTCTGCCTTTGGAAGGTCTAAATAATCATCATCATTTGTAATCATAAATTTGAATTGTTCTTTTACGTTATCATAATCTACCTTTAACTTATTGAGAAGTTTGGTGGTAGGGTCGTTTTCATTTCTTAAGATGCACAGTAATAAATGTGCTGTGTTAATAGAAGTACTTTGAAATAGTTTGGCTTCCAGAAACGTCGTTTTTAAGGCACGTTCTGCCTGCCTAGTGAGGTGCAAGTTCTTTTTCTCGTTAGAAGACTCCGTAATATTAGGATTGGCAGGACTTAAAATTTCAACCTTCCTCCTCAGGTGATTGAGATCTATATCCAATGCATTTAATATGTCAATGGCTTTGCCACTTCCATCACGGAGTAGGCCTAACATTAAGTGTTCAGTGCCAATAAAATCGTGACCTAAACGCAAGGCTTCCTCTTTGCTATATGCAATTACATCTTTAACTCTTGGGGAAAAATTATCATCCATAGTAATCTCTTTCTGCATTAAAAATAATAAAATCTACCTAATAAAAAGGCAAAAACCATACCCTAAATAGAGCGTCGCTACTAATTGAGTGAAAAAACTTTACAAATTCAAAGTATTTAACAGGATACTTATCAAAAAACAGTCAATTTTTTGTTAATAAAAAGTTTCAAATTTAGAGGATTTATCAAGTCCAAACACTATGAAATTCGTTATCTTAGCACGATTTGAAAACCTACAAAAATCTAATTTAAAATACATATGGAAGAAGGAGAGAAATTGATTCCAATTAACATTGAGGATGAAATGAAATCGGCTTACATTGATTATTCAATGTCGGTCATTGTGTCACGTGCATTACCAGATGTGAGAGACGGTTTAAAACCAGTTCACAGACGGGTTCTTTATGGCATGCACGAACTTGGTGTTAGATCAAATACTGCTCATAAGAAATCTGCAAGAATCGTAGGTGAGGTATTAGGTAAATACCACCCTCATGGAGATACGTCGGTTTATGATGCCATGGTAAGAATGGCACAAGAATGGAGTTTGCGTTATATGTTGGTAGACGGACAAGGTAACTTTGGGTCTATTGATGGTGACAGTCCAGCAGCCATGCGTTACACGGAAGCCAGAATGAAGAAAATATCAGAAGAAATGCTTGCTGATATTGATAAAGAAACGGTTGACCACAAATTAAATTTTGATGATACCTTACACGAACCAACGGTTTTACCGACAAGAATCCCAGGATTGCTTGTGAATGGTGCCTCTGGAATTGCGGTAGGTATGGCTACCAATATGCCGCCTCATAATTTATCTGAAGTTATTGACGGAACGGTAGCGTATATCGATAATCCTGAGATTGAAATTGATGAATTAATTCAGCATGTTAAAGCACCCGATTTTCCAACGGGAGGAACCATTTATGGTTATGATGGCGTAAGAGAAGCGTTTAATACAGGACGTGGTCGCATTGTACTTCGTGGTAAAGCTAGAATTGAAGAGGTACAAGGAAGAGAAAGCATAATCGTGACAGAAATTCCGTATCAAGTCAATAAGGCAGACATGATTAAGAAAACTGCGGATCTTGTTAATGAAAAAAAGTTAGAAGGGATTTCTACCATTCGCGATGAATCGGATAGAAATGGTATGCGTATCGTTTATGTTTTGAAACGCGATGCCATTCCTAATATTGTTTTAAATAAATTATATAAGTATACAGCATTACAATCGTCTTTCAGTGTGAACAATATTGCACTGGTAAATGGAAGACCACAATTATTAAATCTTAAAGATTTGATTCATTACTTTGTCGAGCACAGACACGAAGTTGTCGTAAGACGTACAAAGTATGAATTGCGAAAAGCAGAAGAGCGCGCTCATATTTTAGAAGGACTGATTATTGCTTCAGATAACATCGATGAGGTGATTGCCTTGATTCGTGCCTCCTCGAATGCTGATGAAGCGCGAAACAAATTGGTTGAGCGATTCAAGCTTTCCGAAATACAAGCGAAGGCAATCGTTGAAATGCGTTTGCGTCAATTGACAGGACTAGAACAAGACAAGTTGCGTTCGGAGTATGAAGAGTTGATGAAGACCATTGAAGACTTAAAAGACATCCTTGATAAAAAGGAGCGTCGTATGGATATTATCAAGGAAGAGCTCACTGTTATTAAAGAGAAATATGGAGATGAACGTCGATCAGTGATTGAATACGCTGGTGGTGACTTGAGTATTGAAGACATGATTCCTGATGAGCAAGTGGTCATTACAATTTCACATGCTGGTTATATCAAGCGTACCTCTTTAACAGAGTATAAGACACAAAATAGAGGTGGTGTTGGTCAGAAAGCATCGACTACAAGAAATGAGGATTTCCTTGAGCATCTATTCGTTGGAACCAACCATCAGTACATGTTGTTCTTTACACAAAAAGGTAAGTGCTTCTGGATGCGTGTTTATGAAATACCAGAAGGTAGTAAAACCTCTAAGGGACGAGCAATTCAAAACTTAATCAATATTGAGCAAGATGATAAAGTGATGGCCTTTATTTGTACACAGGACCTAAAAGATGAAGATTATATTAATAATCATTATGTGATTATGGCCACTAAACAAGGTCAGGTCAAAAAGACGTCCTTGGAACAATATTCTAGACCACGTACCAATGGTATCAATGCCATTACAATTAAGGAAGATGATGAGCTATTAGAGGCAAAGTTAACGACGGGTAATAGTCAAGTCATGTTAGCATTAAAATCTGGTAAGGCGATTCGATTTGAAGAAGAGAAAACAAGACCTATGGGTAGAAATGCCTCAGGTGTTAGAGGTATTCGTTTAGCGAATGATAAGGACGAGGTTATTGGTATGATTGCTATCGAAAATCCGCAAGAGGAATCGGTGCTAGTGGTGTCTGAAAAAGGCTATGGTAAGCGAAGTTATATTGATGATCCAGAAGATGGAGAAGCAGTTTATAGAATCACTAATCGCGGTGGAAAAGGGGTGAAAACGATTTCCATAACTGAAAAAACCGGTCATTTAGTCGCTATAAAATCGGTCACTGATGATGATGATTTAATGATTATTAATAGATCAGGAATTGCCATTAGAATGGAAGTGAAAGATTTAAGAGTGATGGGAAGAGCTACACAAGGTGTCAAACTCATCAATCTTAAAGGGAATGATTCCATAGCAGCTGTTGCGAAAGTGATGAAAGAGGATGATGAGGAAATGGATGTCGATATGTCTGATAACGAAGATGTTAATGATAATGGCACAACTATTGCATCTAACGAAGAGGAATAAACTATTAACACTAAAAATAACTAATAATGAAAAAACAAATTGTAGTTGCTTTGTCACTTCTGGTGAGTACAATAGGGTTCTCCCAGAAGAGCGAATTAAAAGCTGCTGAGAAAGCAATTAAAACAGGAAATTATGCAGATGCTAAGTCTGCAATCCAATCTGCAGAATCACTGATTGCAGGTGCAGACGATAAGTTGAAAGCAAAGTTCTACTTTCTAAAAGGCCAAGCGTGGTACGCTAATGGTAATGCATCAAGTGAAGATACCAGTAAGGCGGTTGAAAGTTTCAATATGGTGCAGGAAATTGAAGGTTCTGGGAAAGGCAAGTACTCAGACGAGGTTCTAGAATTGAAAACTACGATTATTAATAATTACCTGGCTAAAGCCAATGCGGCATTAGGAAAAAAAGAGTACACAAAAGCGTCTAGTGATTTTGATAATGCTTACAGAATGTCACCTAAAGATACGCTATATCTGTATTATGCAGCATCAACTGCAGTTACAGGCCAGGATTATGATGCATCACTTAAGTATTATGAGGAATTAAAAGACTTAGGCTATCAAGGTGTCGCTACACAGTATATAGCTGTTAATAAGGAAACTGGTGAAGAAGAGGTTTTCGATAATAAATCTATGCGAGATATTTCCGTTAAAGCAGGAACGCACATTGCTCCTAAACAGGTGCAAACAGAATCTAAATCGGCTGAGATCGTAAAGAATATTGCTTTGATTCATTTAACAAATGGTGATGATGAAAAAGCTGTAGCAGCTATGAAAGATGCGAGAGCGCAAAATCCAGATGATTTAGGTTTACTTATTTCTGAGGCCAATGTTCAGTTGAAAATGGGCAACAAGGCTCGCTTTAAGGAATTAATGGAAGAAGCGACTACTAAGGATCCAAATAACCCTGAGTTACAGTATAATTTGGGTGTTATTTCTGCGGAAGCAGGTCAGGATGAAGCTGCTAAGAAGTATTATGAAAAAGCCATCGCCTTAGATCCGTCTTATGCTGATGCTTATAATAATATGGCTGTACTAATTTTGGGTGGTGAAAAAGCCATCGTTGAAGAAATGAATTCTCTTGGAACTTCTGCAAAAGATAACAAACGTTATGACGAGTTGCGTGAAGATCGAAATGACTTGTACATGTCTGCGATACCATTTTTGGAAACAGCATTGAAATTGAGACCAAAGAATATTCAAGCAGCACAAACGCTAATGAATATTTACAGTGCAACTTCACAGACAGACAAATTTAAAGCAATGAAGGCGAAAGTAGAAGCCTTAAAAGCTGGAAACTAAATAAGTTTTCTTATATAAAGTTAAAAAAGCGATTAGAACTATTTCTAATCGCTTTTTTATTTTGTCTTATATGATTTTTTTGATCACCCGAAGCTTATGAGTATGAATTTGCTTATCCACGTTATATATTCCAGAATGATCTAGTCTATCAATTCTTACTTTACCATGTGCGTGAATAATATAATTGTCTTCCATGATAATGCCAACATGTGTAATGATACCTTCAGAATTATCAAAAAAGGCTAAATCTCCAGGTTCGCTTTCCTCAATAAAGCTCAGAGCTTGCCCTTGAGTAGCCTGCTGAGATGCATCACGAAGGATGGAATACCCATTCAGTTTATAAACCATTTGCGTAAATCCGGAACAATCGATGCCAAAAGGTGTCTTGCCACCCCAAAGATAGGGTGCATTCAAATAGTTGAATGCTGTTTTGATGAGGTTCTGTTTCTCTTGTTTCGTTGCTATGCTATTCCCGTCAAATGAATGATTTAAAAGCTGAAGTCCATTTAAGGATGAACCCATAGGGATCGTGTATAGTTGTTGCTTATCATCTTGAACAAATTCGATTAAGTCAGTGGATAGTTTGTGTGCTTCACTTTTCAAGTTGTTATAAGCGTCTTCAGTAATTTCTAAATACTGCTTATTGTCAATCCAGCCTTCATATTTGTCGAACGCCAATCTAATTCTACTCCATGACTTCCGTTGCTCAAGAACTTTAAAAATTTCACCGTAGAGTACTTGCGATACTAATTCACAGGAATCACTTGGTTCAACTCTTAGCGGAACAATACTCAGATTACAAATTCCGTATTGCATTAAATAGTTTAATTACGTTCAATAACGATTGCAGAGGCACCACCACCACCATTACAAATGGCTGCAGCTCCAATTTTAGCATTGTTTTGTTCTAATACACTTAGCAAGGTGATGATAATCCTAACACCAGAACAACCTAAAGGGTGTCCTAATGAAACAGCGCCACCATTGACATTGACATTGTGGTCTTCTAATCCGAGTAATTTCATGTTGGCAAGTCCAACGACCGAAAATGCTTCATTGAACTCAAAATAATCAACATCTTCTAATTTAATTCCAGCTTTATCCAAAGCTTTCGGGAGCGCTTTAGCCGGCGCTGTTGTGAACCATTTTGGTTCTTGAGCAGCATCCGCATAACTTTTAATAGTTGCTAACGGTTGCAAACCTAATTCCTTGGCTTTGTCTTTACTCATTAAAACCATGGCGCCAGCACCATCATTTATGGTTGATGCATTGGCAGCAGTAACAGTTCCATCTTTAGTGAAAGCAGGTCTGAGCGCTGGAATTTTCTCCATTTTCACATTGCTGAATTCCTCATCTTTTGAGACTACAATAGGTTCGCCACGTCGCTGAGGTACTTCTACAGGGACTACTTCATTATCAAATTTACCGGCATTCCAAGCTTCAGCTGAACGTTTGTAAGATTGAATGGCAAAGGCATCTTGGTCTTCTCGAGAAAATTCATACTCTGAAGCACAAGCATCTGCACAAACACCCATGGCATTTTGATCGTAAGCATCGACTAAACCATCTTTTTGCATGCCATCAATTAAAGAGGTTGGTCCAAATTTAGTTCCAGTTCTAGCATGAAGGTAATGCGGAATTAAACTCATATTTTCCATGCCACCGGCAACGACAATATCGGTATCTCCAAGTGCAATAGATTGAGCAGCTTGCATGACGGCTTTCATTCCAGAGGCACAGACTTTATTCACTGTAGTGCAAGGTACGGTGTCTGGAATGCCAGCATAAATTGCAGCTTGACGAGCAGGTGCTTGGCCTGTCCCAGCCTGAACAACATTACCCATTAAAACTTCTTCAACCATTTCTGGCTTCAAATTTATTTTATCTAATGCGCCTTTAATGGCTACAGCCCCTAATTTTGGTGCAGGAACGGTGGATAATGCTCCTAAAAAACTCCCAATTGGTGTTCTCGCCATTGACACGATGACAACGTCTCTACTCATTTTCTTTCTGTTTTTAATTGTAGCAGCAAAATTAATCAATTTTAATTAAATGCCGTGACTACTTTGCTAATAGGAGTTCGATTATATTTTCTTACTTTTGAAGGTATAAATGCAGCGAATTTTTAGTAATTCCCATGTTTTCCAAATAGCCGATAATGAATGATCTCATAAATAAATGGTATAAAAATCATGCACTTCTTTATAAAGTGCTTTTGTTTTTGAGTACAACTTTTCTAATTGTCTACTTATTTCCTAAAAGCGGCAAATTTGGATACGATTTCGATAAAGGAAAACCCTGGCAGTCAGAAAGTCTTTTGGCTCCGTTTGATTTTGCTATAAAAAAGTCGGCGGATGAATTGCGTTTGGAACAGATAGAAGCATCAGAAAAGAGTGCTTTGTATTTTGATGTCAATCCGCAGGTTCAGGCCAACGTCCTCAAAAATTTTGAGGAGAAATTTAAATCGTCATTTACGGATAGTATTATAAGGCGTCATAGAAACCTTTTTGGTGTTGGAGAAACTGCTATAAATGACATATATGAATTTGGAGTCTTAGATGAAGACTACGAGTATGAAGATGATAAAAATGTTATTTTAACAGAAGGTCAAACCGAATATGCAGAAACGCAATTTGCCAATCTAACTAAAATTGATGGATTTCGAGAAATTGTAGAAAGTAAGCTCCAGCAAAATGACCTCGAAAATTTTGAAGCGACTTTTATCTCTATTTTTTTCGATATCATTCAACCGAATCTAGAACTCAATGCGTCGTTAACGCAAAATGCCTTGAATGAAAAATTAGAGGCCATTTCTGAAGTTCGCGGTAGTATAGAGAAAGGAACACTTATTATTTCGAAAGGTGAAATTGTTGAGGGTAACAAATACGAAGTTTTAAAGTCTTTAGAATCTGAATACGAATCCCAAGTATGGAATGAGTCTAATTATAATTGGATCATATTTGCCTATGCGCTTTTGGTGTCTTTAGCTTTATTGATGCTCCTTCTTTTTCTACGAAAGTACCGTATGGAAGTTTTTCTTGATAATACAAAAGTGACGTTTATTTTCTTCAATGTATTATTGATGATTTTGCTCACAACCTTGGTAATCAATTACAATTCTCAATATGTGTACGTGGTGCCTTTATGTATTTTACCGTTGGTATTAAAAGCTTTTTTTGATGCCAGATTAGGATTGTTTGCACATGTGTTAACCGTATTGTTATTAGGCTTTATCGTTCCCAATAGTTACGAGTACATGTTCTTACAAATTATAGCTGGAATTGTAACCATTTTGACTGTTTCAGAATTATATAAAAGAGCCAATCTATTTATTTCGGTTGGACAAATCACCTTAATTTATATCATCGCTTACTTTGCATTTTTCGTCATTCAGGAAGGAGATGTTACAAATTTAAATCCAACCACATTTGGACTATTTGTACTCTGTGGTTTGGCAACGCTTTTTGTACAACCTTTAATTTATATTTATGAAAAGCTTTTCGGTTTGGTTTCAGATGTCTCTCTATTAGAGCTTTCAGATACGAATACTAAATTATTGAAAGAACTTTCTAATAAGGCGCCAGGAACTTTCCATCACTCCTTAAATGTGGCGAATTTGGCAGAAGCCTCAGCAAATGAAGTAGGAGCGAATGCCATGCTTATTAGGGTGGGTGCTTTATATCATGATATTGGCAAGATGAAGAATCCTACGTATTTTACAGAAAATCAGGCTACTGGTATTAACCCACATGATGAATTGTCACCTAGGGAGAGCGCTAGGATCATTATTAATCATGTGTTAGATGGTATTGAGATCGCCAAGAAAAATAACATTCCAGATAGGGTTATTGATTTCATCAGAACGCATCACGGTACAAGTATGGTCTATTATTTTTACAGGAAAGAAAAAGATATGAACGCAGATACTGATGAAGCGGATTTTAGGTATCCAGGACCGCAGCCCTTTAGTAAAGAAACGGCCATTTTAATGATGTGTGATAGTGTAGAAGCTGCATCTAAAAGTTTAAAAGATCCTACGAGTTCAAAAATTGACAAATTTGTCGAATCCATTATCACAAAACAAATGGAGGATGGTCAATTTTTAAATGCGAATATCACATTTAAGGAGATTCAGTCAATCAAAAAAGTTCTCAAAGTAAAGTTGGCTAACATTTTCCATCTTAGAATAGAATATCCAGAATAAATTATCTCAAAAAAAATATTGAAAATTGTTGTGTTCTTGCCAATGAAAAGTTACATTTGCATCCCATTAAAAAGACGTTCTTTTTAAATTTATTGGAGAGTTGCCAGAGTGGTTAATGGAGCAGTTTGCTAAACTGTCGACGGGTAACTGTCGCATGGGTTCGAATCCCATACTCTCCGCAATATATTGATAACCGTTTCGGGGTGTAGCGTAGCCCGGTTATCGCGCCGCGTTTGGGACGCGGAGGTCGCAGGTTCGAATCCTGCCACCCCGACTTAAAAAAGCCCAACTTTCATAGTTGGGCTTTTTTTATTTTAGTTTGTACTTATTTACTCAATTCTCTTGTAGTTTTCTGCATAAATCCTATTGCCATCTTCGTCAATTTCAATCTGGCTGAAACTGTCTCCATTAAAAATTAGCTCATGCTTAAATTCTTTTTTCTCTTCTATGATTTTACTCATCATTTCTGAACCATATTCTAAAACTTCCAACAGTTCAGTTCCGTTTATTTCATAGCTACCATAACCAAACCATTCCGATGAATCTGTGGGAACGTATTTACTCCACATCACTTTGGTGGGTGTGTAGATTTTTACTTGTCGGTAACCTTCACTAGTGGTAAATGAATCTGTGACTTCATTATCTAAATAATTGTAGTAGCCAACCAATTCCCATGCACCTTCTAAGGAGTCTGATACATCGCTTTCAGTAAGGTCGGTATCATTATTTTTTAACTTGTTTTCGGATTTATCGTTACAAGAAAAAATCAACAAAACAATGAGGATTGAGGAAAGAATAGCTTTCATAACATGATGATTTTTAAGGTAGAATTCTATGAAATTTACAAAAAAACCATCAATATAGCTAACATTATTGCGTGTAATTCTTAGACGTTAAAATTTCATAAAGTAAATTCCGGAGACAACAACTCCTATGATCAGTAGAATTAAAACGACAATGACAAAGGTTGATGTCTTTTTTGTGGTTTCATCTTTTTGCAAAATATAATCTCTAGTTTCTTCTTCTTCTTCTTTTACGAATTTCATAATTTTGGTGTTTATTTATTAATATAAATAGTTTTTTTATTTACGAATTCCAAGATGCCTTCCTTGGAAAGTTCTCTGCCGTAACCCGAATATTTAGTACCTCCGAAAGGAAGTCGTGGGTCTGATTTGACTAACTCATTTATGAAAAATGCGCCATCTTCAATTTCAGAAATTCTTTTTACGGCTTTTTTGGTGTCTTTTGTGAAAACCATAGTGCCCAGGCCAAACCGAGACTCAGATGCCATTTGGTACGCTTCATTTTCGTTTTCCACTTTTATAATGGCAGCAACTGGACCAAATGTTTCTTCATAAAAAACGGGCATGTTAGGCGTCACCTCTGTCAAAATCGTTGGTTCGAAATAGGCTTTGTCGGTCGAGTAACCATAATGTAATTTAGCGCCTCTTTCAACGGATTTATCAACTTGAGACTTTAGTGTGTCTGCCAAGTCTTTTCTCGCCAAAACGGATATTTGTGTACCGTCATCTGTAGGATCTCCTATTTTTAATTTCTTGATTTTATTAGTGAATTGTTCTAAAAATTCATCATAAATAGCCTCAACTACTACAAATCGTTTCGCTGCAATACAGCTTTGACCGGTGTTTTGCATTCTAGCCTTTACCATCGTGTCTAAATGTTTGCTTAAATCGGCATCTTTTAAAACAAGACAGGCATTGTTTCCGCCGAGTTCTAAAACGGTTTTCTTGAGATGCTTTCCGGCAATTTCCGCAACTTTCTTGCCAGCCGCTTCACTACCTGTAAGAGATACGGCCTTTACAATATCGTTTTTAATAATGGCTTCAATTTGATCATGTCCCACGACAAGCGTTTGAAAACAACCTTTCGGGTATCCAGATTTTTCAAAGATATCTTGAATAATCAATGCGCATCCCGTCACATTTGAAGCATGCTTTAAAAGCGCTGTATTTCCAGCTGTTAATGTTGGAATTGCAAATCGCATTACTTGCCAGAATGGATAGTTCCACGGCATAACGGCTAGAATAACTCCCAAGGGATCATAGCTGATAAAGCTCTCATTGGCATCTGTCTCGATGATATCGTCTGATAAAAATCTTTCTGCATTTTTTCTATAGAAATCGCATAAGAAAATACATTTCTCAATTTCAGCTCTACTCTCAACAATTGGTTTACCCATTTCATTAGTCATCAGTTCGCTGTATTCCTCTAAATTCTGGTATAAGGTATCAGCGAGATTATCTAGAAGCTTTACCCTTTTTTCTATACTTTTTAATTTCCACGACTCAAAAACATTGTGAGCTTCATTCAGCATTTGCTTGACCTGTTTGTCATTGTGCAAATCATAATCTGTTATGTCTTGATTCGTATAAGGATTAATGGTACTAATTTTAGCCATGAATTTTTTATTTCAATATATTATCATTAACTATTTTGCATTAACTCAAAAGAAAAAACTATTGTCTTGTTTAAGAGATTTGGTTTAAGTCAATTTTTAAATCTATCGCGTTAACACTAACGACTTGTATATCCGATATTTGTAGTAAATCAAGTTTAACTTAATATATAATAACATGGGAAAAGATAGCAATACAATTTTAGGAATATTAGCAGGAACAGCAATTGGTGCCACATTAGGTATTTTATTCGCACCTGATAAAGGTGTCAATACGAGACAGAAAATCGCTGATGAAGCCATCAATACAAAAGATATGTTGGCAGAGAAAGCAACTGTGTTTAAGGATAATGTCGTAACGACCATGTCTGGAAAAAAAGAAACTTTAGATACACAATTGGAAAATATTGTTTCTGATGCTAGTCACAAGGCAGATGATTTAATCAACTCTTTGGAAAAAAAGTTAGCGCAGTTAAAAGCAAAGAATAAAAAATTACAAAAAACATCATAATATATGACTGTTTTTGAATCATTGAATCAAACAACTGATAAAGCAACTGATACTGCTGAGACTTATATCAAAACGTCTCAGCAATATCTTAAGCTGAAGGTGTTCCAGCAACTTACTATTTCCTTGAGTCTTGTAACAAAACTAACCATTATTGGTGGTCTAGCGACTCTGGCATTAATTTTTATTGCAGTAGCAGGTGCTATTGAAATAGGTGAAGCGCTTGGAAATCTGGCTTTGGGTTATGCAGCCATTGCACTCTTATTTGTGCTATTGGCGATCATTGTATATTATCTGAGACATCTTATTGATAAGAAAATCATCAAGGTAATTTCAACTAAATTTTTTGACTAATCACATGAAGAACTATAGCACATTTGAAGAGATTGAATATGATTTAAAGCGTCTGAATCTAGAACGTCAGATAGCTTTTGAAGAACTTAAAGGTGTGAAAGGTCAAATTAAGGAAGATTTAAAGCCTTTACATTGGTTACAAACCGTTGCCAAATATGCCAGTAAGTTTGGATCCTTAATGCTTTTGAAAAAAATAATTAAATAACTAATTCAAACAACTCTCTGAATCGCGAAACTTCTGTTTCGCGATTTTTTTTTGTCGGATATAGTAATGACTTGCTGATCTTTCGAATATGAGTCAATGATCCCTTTGATAGCGCTAAGTTAGTTGTATGGTTCGTAGTATATTTACAATAGACAAGAAGAGTAATCAACTCTTATATAATAACATTAAAACTTATACAAATTATGAAAATTAAGACAATGGCAATCACTGTAATGTGTGCCACATTTATGCTAAACTGCAATGTTGATAAAAAGAAAGATATGGAGCTTCCTGAAGTAGATGTTGATATGGATGTCTCTGCGGAAGAGGGCCAGTTGCCAACATATGATGTGGACTGGGCCGATGTTAACGTAGGTACAACAACCAAAACGGTGAATGTTCCAAAAGTGGTTGTGGTAATGGAGGAAGAGGAAGTAGAAGTTCCTTATATAGATGTAGACATGCCAGATTCTGATGACAATGATAAAGAAGAGCGTACGCTCATGATTGAAGCAGAGGTGACTGGAAATGAACACACTTTGGACATCAAAGAAATTTGGGCCTCCGATAATAACCTCTATGTGATTTCTGAATTGGTTGAAACTGACCAATCAATTGCAGATAAAAAAATGCGTGTATCAGATCAAGTAACTTTGAATGCACCAGAATTAAATGTAAAACACTACATCATTGGTGAAAGACCAGACAGGGTTTTTAACACACAACACACTTATGTTGCAGATATGAATACACTGAAATCTAAAATGAATGGTGATTATAAAGTTATTTATAACAAATAACCCATTGTAATAGTTATAATCACTTTTAGTGGCCTCAACCGAAAGGTTGAGGTTTTTTATGTGGTAATAGGTGGAAATAGGTTGTACTAAATGAGTGGTGTAAGATCTATGTAGAAATACTTTACCTTACCAATATGCTCATAGCGATTCTGTCCTTTTTTTAATTCAGTCCAATACACTTTTGTGTCCAAATTTTCCAGATCGTACTGAGACAAAAGACTTTCTGAAATTAATAGATATTCCTCCTTTGGGACTTCATTTTTCAATAACTTATGAGCAATGACCACATCTTCCCCCATCAGTTTGATATGTTTTCCAATTTGCACAGCATCTACATCTTCACCGTAATGCAATATAATTTTTAATCCTAATACTTTTGCCAATGACTCAGCATCCTTATGAGCAGCGAAGGTTGCCGACAACTCATTAAGTTGCTGGTAAAACAACCTATAGAAATTAATACATTGATCGATTAAGGCTTTTAAACTGGGAAGTGCGCCTCTCTTATAAAAAAGCACGGCATCACCTTCTATTTCAGAAACTCTTAAACCAATGTCATTGGCATAGATGATTTTGTTGAGAAGTGATGGGATAATTTTAGAACTGAAATCAGAGTCAGCTTCACTCATGAATTTGGTGAAACCACTAATATCTGGGATACAAATCAATAATGGTTCATGAGTCATGTTTGATTCTTTTATTAACTATTAATCCTATTTCACAATAGGCAAGTTTTAAGCGGCGTTCTCTTCAATCACTAAATTATTTAAGACATTCTTTCGATACTCATTTGGTGTTACATTGTACTTTTCCTTAAATATTTTTGAAAAATAACTTCTACTTGTGAATCCGATACTATAAACTACTTGAGAGACATTTAGATCGGCATTTTTCATTAAATCACGAGCAGCTTCCAATCGAATATGTCTCACATATTCCGTAACTGTTCTAGTGTATAGGAATTTAAAACCATCCTGTAATTTGGCTTGTGACAGACCAGAATCCATTGATAATTGTTCCAATGAATAATTGAAAGAAGGGTCTTTGATAATTTTGTTTCCTAATTTTCGAATCACCTTCAGTTCCGTATTTGTCAACGAGGTAGGTAATTGAACGCCTCTTTGGAATTTATTGTGTTGCTGGATATGAAGCGATAGAATTTCGTAAACCAACGATTCAATTTTCAGCACTTTAACCATGCCTTTAGACTTAATATGCTTCATTTTTTTGATGTAATCGGCCATTTTCAAGTTGAGTAATCCATAATGAGCAAACCTATTATCGTGATCTGTATCCACAAACACTTCATACAAGCGTTCATTTAAAAGAGATGCGTTAGTCGTGCGTTTCTTTAAGAATTTTTTTCTTACAATCTGTATAATACTCGTTTCTATTTGTTTATCCTTCGGAAAATGAATATGATTGGCACCACCTGTTTTGTTAGTAAAAATTAATGAGTGATACTGTTCAACTAATTTCTCATCGTTATTGATGCCAAAACGGTGTTTAAAATCACCTTTGTAGTTATACATAAAGCGGATAGGGTTGAACTTACTTGCTTGTATGTTAAAAATGATTTCCTTAAAAAATACAATGTTCAAGTTGAGTAAATTAACGCCCCAATCAAACGGCATAAACTTAATGGTACCTCTGGCATTTTCATTATCTAGTGTTAAGCTGTATTCATTCCACTTTTCATCAATGGTACCACCAATGGCTTCCTGGATTTGATTAATGAGATCCTTGGCGTTTTCTGGTGTAATAATTATTTCTTTCATGATTCTAATGGTTACTGTTAGCTTAAATGCTTTTACTATATATACGTAAAAGTAGGCGTAATAGATACCTATAACACTAATTTAGATTTTTTTTAACGGAATTTACAGGAAAACGTTAAAATTATAAGGGATAGAGCACTTTCAAAGTATGTATAAACCTAAATTTGTGATTGTCATACCTCTTCAATCATGTTGAAGTATAGTTTAGTTAGGGATAAGACCCAGCATTTTTTTTAAAGATTGCTGGGTTTTTGTTTGGGTTAAAATCTCATGAGATAAAGCACTTCAAGACTCCTGGATTGTTTTAATTTTAACTTTATCTAAGAAGCAAATCGCTTCCTGATAATTTGATTGGTTAGTTGCGCCTCAGTAAAGTCACTGTTACTGAGGCAATACTTTTTATTAATGTAACACGAGACCCATGACTATTTTTGAAGCCATAAGAAAAGATCACGATATCCAACGTGAATTATTAGATCAACTTATTAAAACCTCCGGAGACACAGAAGAAAGGGACCGTATATTCATATCCTTAAGGAAGGAATTGAAAGTACATGCCGATGCTGAAGAACGACATTATTATAAACCTTTAATCGATTCTGATCTTATGCAAGAAAAAGCGAGACATGGTATCGCTGAACATCATGAAATTGATGAATTGATTGAGCAATTAGAGGAGACCGATTATGATTCGTCAGCTTGGCTAAAAATCGCCAAAGATCTCAAGCATAAAGTTGAACATCACTTAGAAGATGAAGAGCAAAAGTTTTTTCAGTTGTCTGGTAAAGTACTCACCGAAAATCAGAAAAAGAATCTGGCAGATGACTACAAGGATTATATGTCTTCCAACCGATAAGTAGCATGTCTGTACAAAGACTTACACCAGCACTTTTAAAAAAAATTGAGAAGCATCCAGAGTCGGCCATTGAGACTCTGGATTTAGTTTATGTAAATACGCATCAATTAGCTATTCTTCGACAAAAAAGAGAGAAGGATTTTACATACATCCATAAAGGTGTGCCTATTCAAAATAAAAAAGAATTAGAGCGTATTGAATCTTTGGTTATACCTCCAGCATGGGATGACGTCAAGATTTCAGTTTTATCAAATGGACACCTACAAGCCACTGGAAGAGATGTCAAAAGGCGTAAACAATATCGTTACCATCCTAAATGGAACAAAATAAAAAACCAAACCAAGTTTTTTAAAATGACAGAGTTTGGTAAAGCCTTACCGAAAATTAGAAATCGTGTAGAAAAAGACATTATACAGAAGTCATGGACTAAAACTAAAGTGATGGCACTGGTAATTAAACTCATGGAGGAAACCCATATTAGAATTGGCAATGATTATTATGCCAAGAAAAACAAAACTTATGGATTAACCACTTTGAGAAGCAAGCATGTTCATCTCTATAAAGATCGTTTGCGATTTCAGTTTGTAGGGAAAAAAGGGAAAGCGCATAATATCACCTTAAGAAACAAGAAATTAGTGCAACTCGTAAGTAAATGTGAAGAAATTCCTGGATGGGAATTGTTTCAGTTTTTTGATAGTCATGGTGAAAAGCATCATGTTGATAGTGCCATGGTTAATGAGTATTTAAATACCATTTCAGGTTCGGCATTTACCGCGAAAGATTTTAGAACTTGGTCTGCTAGTGTGATCTTTTTTGAATCCTTAATTGAGTTTGACAGACCCAAGACAGAGAAGGAGACTCATGACAATATTTTAGCGGCCTTTGATGCTACTGCACAAGCACTTGGTAATACTCGTAATGTTTGCCGAAAGTATTATGTGCATCCCATTCTTGTAGAGTCATACCAAAATGATTCACTTCATGATGTGTTTACTAAAATAGACACAGCACCCATACAATCGGGTTATTTAACGCCATCTGAAATGTCTGTTTTAGAATTGATTGACTCTTACCAACCGTCTATATAGTTAAAATTTTATTAAACTCGTATTTGAGTTATTTTTTAAAGCATAACGACTAAACGAAACATCTTAATTACTGTAATTTAGCATTGTAAGTAAGTTAATCATGACTGCTTATGATGTAAAATCGATAGACATCAAAAAAACAAACTATCGTTTAAATTTAAATAAATGAATTATGAGTAATTACACAGAAGAAGTAGGAAATAAATTAAACGAACTATTAGAAAAAACATATGATGCTGAAAAAGGCTTCAAGAAGGCCGCGGAAAATGTAGAGCATTCAGCACTAAAATCATATTTTAATGAAAAGGCGCAAGAGCGTTATAATTTTGGACATGAATTAAAGTCTGAAATTAAATCGTTTAACCAAGATGTCGATAAAGGAGGAAGCTTAACTGGTAAAGCTCACAGAGCTTGGATGGATGTTAAATCCTTATTTTCGAATGATGATGAAGAATCGATGCTAGAAGAAGCGATTCGTGGTGAAAAAGCTGCCATTGACGAATACAGTGAAGTCTTAAAGGAAACAAGTTTGCCATCCACAACGAAGTCCATATTGATGTCGCAGAAAAATACGATTGAAAATGGATTATCTAATATCAAAACTTTAGAAGATTTGAGATAATCATCTAATCGATAGATAAAGATTCAAAAGGTGTCCAATGGGCACCTTTTTTATATGAAGACACTTTTCATTTGAATGAGTTAACGCAATCTCCTACTTTTCACGTCCTTAAAACAAAAAATGTTTTATAGATTATCCAATACATCTGATCTGAAAGGGATAGAACGAGAGCTCGGCGTGAAATTCAGGTTTCCAAATCTATATGAACCTAACGCTGTTATTAATGGTTTGGTAGAGTCTAATTTACCCATCATTACAATGGAAGATAGCCAAACGATCGATTTTTCCATTTGGGGTTTATTGCCAGAAGATTATGAAGAAAGTTGGGATACGTTTCAAGATGTTACCAATACTTTAAATACGAATGTTCACGATCAAAATTTAAGCGACGATATTTACACTAACGCATTGGATAAAAGGCGTTGTTTGATTATAGTGAATGGATTTTTTACAACGCGCCTGTTCAAAGGTAAGTTACACATGCATTATGTGCATTTAAAAAACCATTCACCTTTCTGTCTAGCAGGAATCTATAACAAGGTGGTAGATGGCTTTATTACCTGTTCACTTTTGGTGACTCATGCGACTCATAAATTCGATAATATTCCAAATCTCGGTAAGTTGAAACCACTCATATTTAAAAAGAAAGATTATCCTATTTGGTTAGATCGAAACCATAATTTAAACGACTTGAAATCGCTTATCAACCACCACGATGTTTATGATTTTGTATACGATCCTATAAAGGGTCCTCATGATAATATTAAAGATTTAAGGCGAACACTTGATGACGGTTACGACGAAATAAATTTAAGGATCTCTTAATGTGGTATTAGTGTTAAATATCTTGCCATATGAGTTAAGTCAATAAAATAAAAAGCCTCATCTTTGTAATGTAAGGGATTGAAAATCAGTCTCATTAACTTTTAAAGTTTATATTATGTTACGTTGGACAATCACATTTGTAATTATTGCTATTATCGCTGCCATATTAGGATTTGGTGGCATTGCAGGAGCTGCTTCTGGAATAGCGAAAATATTATTTTTTATATTCATTGTATTATTCGTACTTTCTCTACTGAGAGGTGCTCTCAAAAAATAAATTAATCAACAATTAACCTTTAAACAATCAATTATGAGAAAATTATCAAAATTATTTTTGATACTATTTACAGTATCGACGGTATTTACTAGTTGTAGAGAAACAAACGAAGACAAAGTCGAAGACGCTGTTGAGGATGTTGCTGATGATGTAGAAGATGCAGTAGATTAAGAATTCAAAATAACCAATTTTAAGGCCTCAACTAGAGGCCTTTTTTTATATCAAAATCAATGAAAAAATTTCTACTCAATAATAGAAGAGCTATTTATGGCGGCTTAATAACGTTCATGATCATTGCTGTTGGCGTGTTTCTTTTAGGGAACATCTCTGGCTATGAGGCGAAGAATCTGTTGAATGCCTCCCTTTCGGGAATTAATATGCTTTGCAATACTATCGTATTGGCTTCAGCTACAATATTAGCATTATTATTAACCCTTTTGGGAATTAGTTCGGGTACCGAATCTCAACTAAAAGATGGTCATTACATTGAAGTACTTAACATTGCAAAAATAGATACCATTCTCTTTATCGTAACCCTAGTCATGTTTCAGTTATTCAATATTCCGATTACGGAATCGAATGAAGTGCCAACAAATTGGTTTAGAATTATTTACTGGAGTACGCTGTTGGTGTCATCTATGTTAAGCGGTGCCATGGTGGTAGTCATTTTAATGCTTTATAATACAGTTACAAATATCATTATGATTGTGGGTCTTAAACAAGATCATGAACTGATTTATAAAGATGAAGATGTACAGGCAGAAAAGGCGAAAGAATCAACTAAAGATTAGGAAGAAAGGCTGTGATTAGGTGCTACTTATTAACATGTTTGATTTATACCGATGCTTATAAGCTGTTGGGTTACAACCAAAATGTTGTTTAAATATTTTACTAAAGTAACTGCGACTCGTGAAGCCTATCGTATAAACAATTTCTGATATGTTTAAATCAGAATTGACGAGTAATTCTTGTGCCTTGTCTAAACGCACTTTTCTTGTGAAGTTTGAAACCGTATGATTATGAACGGCTTTAAAGCCACTTTGTAACTTTGATTGAGAAATAAAAAACTGAGAGCAGATATTGTCTTGGGAGTGATTAAGACCAGGATTATCAATAATATGCTCTGTGATTGCTCTTATTTTTTGAATCTCTTGACGTGAAATATCATGACGCTCACGATTCGTATAAGTTTCGTGATACATCTGCTCTATATGTTGCGATAGAATCAATTGATATCTACTTTGTAATTGCAAAACGGATGATACACACTCAGACATCGATATGTTTCTTATCGATCTCAGTTGTTCCGTAATATTAAGATTATGAGAACATTCAAATAAATAATCCCTGAGCATATCAAATATTTTGGTCAATTTGGAGAGTTTTTCTCTTTTAGGCTTATAAGGACACTCGAAATTCTTCAAGTAAGTGTCTTTATTAATGGTTATGATGTTGCATTTAAAAGGAATGTGTTTTTTTATAACTAAGATGTTATGCTTGTATCTGCTTGTAGCTACAACCACTGTTTTGAGTTCATCTATTTTGGAATATTTTTCAGAATTGTCAAAACTATGGTAACAAATACCCTCTAAATTGTAGAAAAAGTAGAGAATATTGTTCTTGTTCGTGGGAATGTTCATTACGAGATCTTCTTTGAGGTTCACGTCAATATTAACAGCAGTTAAGCCATTGTCAAAGGTGATTTGATCTATAGATCCTTGTCCAGAATCATTTTTGAGCTGTAGCTCTGTTATCCCGTCGTTGCTCACATGTTCATGGCAATTAAGGCCATTTTTCAGCACGTGAAGCAAGATGCTGGATTCGTTAGTTTGTTTATTTTCTGGTTTCATTACACTATAAATTTTTAATACATTAGTACCTTTTAATGTACCTATTCAAGGTAGGAAGATTTTAAAGGGTTGATTAACAGTATGACATATTTGTGTAACAGTATTACGTTTGTGACATCAATTTTTACGAATGTGCTTTATTACCAATTTTTAACATTAAAATTATTTATTGAGTTATAATTAAATGATTTAAAGACAATCAATTAATAAATATTTCGTCAACTTGCAATCAAATCAAAATTGTGTACTACAAGCTTTCAAATCATATGGACCTTAACACTATCGAATCGAAAACTGGATTGCCATTTCGATTCCCTAACCTATATAATTCTTCAGAGATTATTGATGGATTATATGAGGAATCCTTGCCGGTAATTACGATAGATCGTCCTGACGAAATTAATCTAGCTATTTGGGGTATTTTACCACAGAATTATAGAGAAGATTGGCAAGTTTTTCAACAAGTGAGAAATACGCTTAATCTTGATATCCGATCGATTCATCAGGATGAAGAGCACGAAAATGCCTTAATGCATAGGCGATGTGTTGTCATTGTCTCAGGATTTTTCGCCTCATTCAATTATCAAGGACAAGTTTACCCTGTATATATCTATTCTAAACAGAATGTGCCGTTTTACTTGGCTGGTATTTATAACCGAACACATGACGGGTTTATAACGTTTTCTATACTTCTTGAAAAGCATAATTTTCAAATGTCTAAGCTACACAATGTGAGTGATTCCATGCCTATAGTGTTAAATGACCAACATAAAAAGATATGGCTGGGCGAACACTATGCAGACATATTGTCTGGATGTAATACCAGTTTTGAGGACCTCTGTCTTACATCTCACACAATTGCCAAAGAATTTTATAAAAATAATATTCTTTATGATGGTATTCTTGAACCAGCCATTTATAAAGACCTAACTATTCGTTCTTAACCTTAGCAGATTTTAGGCTTTCTTTATAATCTATAGGGAGAATCTTATATTGTTCGTAAAAGATTTTTGAAAAATAACTTCTACTTTTGTAACCTATTTCATAAACGATTTCTGAAATCGATTTATCAGTATTACGAATCATGTCTCGAGCTATTTCCAACTTCACGTTTCGCATGTACTCATTAATAGATTTGGAAAACAACAGCTGAAAGCCCAACTGAAGTTTTTTCGGACCGAGTCCACATTCTTTAGAAAGCGTTTTAATAGTAAGTGATTGTGACACATTATCATAAATGTATTCAACTAAATTGTGAATTTTCTTAATATCCTCTATGGAGAGACTATCTGTAAGATGAATCTCATTCGTAAAACGTTTGTGCTCAAGCATTTGCAATGCTAAGATTAGATTGAGCTGACCTTCGATTGTTAAGGATTTAATGATTCCTGAACCATGAAATTCGTTCATTGTTTTAATTTTGTCTGCAATGGCGAGGTTGTAATTGCCGATATGCATATAGGGTAAATTTTCTTTGTTCCCTTGAAAAATGGATAACAATGAGTCTTCCAAAGTTTCAACTTGATGGTTTTTTTTCTTCATGAATTTCTTTGAAAAAACATGAATAACATTTAGTTTGACTTGTATTCTATTGGGAAATACATAGATGCTTTTTGATTGTGCATCATTGGAGATAATAATATTTTGAAACCGTTCTAAACGTATATAATTACTATTTTCTTGGTTGTTAAACGTTAAGTTGCCTTTCGAAATAAATAAAAATTCAATTGGCCCTGTATCTTTATTAAAATTAAAAATAATTTTAACATCCTCTTTAAAACTGACATCGTAATCTAAGAGTGCTATTCCCCAGTCAAATTTTCGATTTCTAATGGAGCCTGTGCCGATATCATTCTTAAAGACTAGTGTTTCTTCGCCATCTTCTTGTTTAATGTTTCCTTTTATATAAACATTAAGCTGTTCAATGATGGACTTCTTTTCTACATCAGTTATTTCAATACGCCTCATGCTAAGTAACTTCTTAGTGTTTTTTTGTTAAAATATATTAGTTGTGCTAGGTGAGGTTGGTGTTGCAAAAAAAGAGGATATAGATAATAAACCTTGACAAAATTGAAATTAACTTTAACACAATTGGGTTGTTAATAGGCTTAAAACCCTATCAATTTTGATAATTAATTTTATTATATGCCTGTAATTAAGTTAATTAGGCTGATTTTGAATTGCTCTCTTGGAGATGCGCCATGTACTTGCTTGGAGCGATGCCATATCGCTCCTTAAATAATTTTGAAAAGTAACTTCGGCTATTTATGCCAATTTTATAGGTGATTTCAGAAATATTAAGATCAGAGTTTTCCATTAGTGTTTTTGCTCTTTCAATTCGGTAATTCTTAATATATTCATTCACGGATGTTCTGAAAAGCTTTTTAAAGCCATTTTGCAATGTATTTTGATTTAACCCAACACGATTGGCAAGACTGTACACATTGATTCTCACATCCAATTCTTCTTTAATAATATCGACAGCTTTTTCAATCTTATCGATAGTGGATTTCCTTAGTAGTGTTTTTTTGGAGTCGTCGCCACCATTATTGTAGTTATGCAGTTGACTGGTTAAAATCTCGTAGGCTTTACCTTCCAAGAACATTGGCTTCATAAATTCTTCATGCTCACATCGCCTAAATTCTTCAATATATTGTGAGATTTCTAAGGAAAAATAGTTGGATTCAAAAATATGATTCACACCATTAACATCTTTGAATATCAGTTCCAATTCATTGGAAAGTTCATCTGTCAAGCTCATCAGCTTTTCTTCAAACACTTTTCGATTAATTAATAGCATAAAGAAATTAGACGATTTTTCTTTGGATATCGAAATTTGGTGTGTGGTGGTGGTGTCGTTAGCAAACATGCAATACTGAAGCTTGTTTATCGTCGTTTTTTCTTTGGAATCAGACGATTTATGTACAATTTTTGCGTCCAAATTAAATAGCAATTGTAGATAATTGACATCGAGTTTTTCGAATAAAAAATGCAGTTTACTATGGACGGTTAAATGCGATTCTATAACACCTAAACCATGAGAAAATTGAATGCCTCTTATATATCCACGTCCCAACTTATCAGAAACGTCAAGACAATAATCGTCATTGCTATTCGTCATGGCAATGCCGAGCTGTTCAGACAAAGAGTCCATAATTTGTACGATGTCTGGTTGACCTATTCTGAGCGTTTTCGGCATAAAACTTATGTATTTAAAAGAATGCAGGCATTATGAGCTGTTAAATTTACTTCATAAAAGTATAAAATGGCTAATTAAATATATTTTTTTTCATCAATACCTTGACTATTAGGATCTAAATACTTTTCAATATCAGAAGGATTCTTAATTTGGTAAAAATCTTCACCAACAATCACAATCGGAAAATTAAATACTTCAGGTGTTTTGTCTAAAACATCAATCCAACCGTTTTCATCCAAGTTTGTGGTCGTATCATAATGTGCTGTGAACTCGGGATGATCTTTATCGATTAAGTCACCAATAGAACAATCTAAGGCTTCTGCTAAATCTTTCCATTGTGTCCCAGTCACATTTGATTTTAAGACATCAATGGCCAATAAATCCTTAAACGATGCATTCACATAGCCATAGGTTTGCTTTCCAATAGATGACTCTGAACTGTAATATATTTTAATCATGTTTTTATGTGTTTTGATAGTAGACATTTCGATATGTTTAGTCAACCTAAGATACTATCAAAGCATATATTTAGTTAACTCAAATACGATAATGATTAACACAAAACCCAAATAGGTGGCTATTGAAAAGCTTAATGGTTATATAAGAACTGTTAATAACTTTGATGTTAGTTTTTAATCAAAAAACCTACTTTTGTTTAAGAATTAATTGAAAGTAAATATGTCTGAAACAATAGAAAAAGTGAAATGCCTTATCATAGGTTCTGGTCCTGCTGGTTATACGGCAGCCATCTATGCATCTAGAGCTAATATGCAACCTGTTTTGTATCAAGGAACGCAACCAGGAGGTCAATTAACAACCACCAATGATGTAGAAAATTTCCCTGGTTATCCTGATGGGATTACTGGTCCTGAAATGATGATTGAACTGCAGAAGCAAGCGGCCAGATTTGGTACCGATATCAGAGACGGCTGGGTCACCAAAGTTGATTTTTCAGGAGATATTCACAAAGTATGGGTGAATGAAACCAAGGAGATACATTGTAAAACGGTGATCATTTCTACAGGTGCTTCGGCGAAATATTTGGGATTAGATTCTGAGCAAAAATATTTGAAGTTAGGAGGCGGTGTTTCTGCCTGCGCTGTTTGCGATGGATTCTTTTACAGAAATCAAGAGGTTGTTATTGTAGGCGCTGGAGATAGTGCTTGTGAAGAAGCACACTACCTATCCAAATTGTGTAAAAAAGTCACAATGCTTGTGCGAAGAGATGAATTTAGAGCGTCTAAAATCATGGCGAATCGTGTTAAGAATACTGAGAATATCGACATTCTTTACAATACCGAAACAGAGGAAGTATTGGGTGATGGGCAAGTCGTAACTGGTGTGCGCGTGTTCAATAATCAAACAAAAGAAAAACATGAAATACCAGCAACTGGATTCTTTGTAGCGATTGGGCATAAACCAAATACAGATATTTTTAAAGACTATCTGAATTTAGATGAAACAGGTTATATTATCAATGTCCCTGGAACCGCCAAGACGAATGTAGAAGGTGTGTTTGTTTCTGGTGATGCTGCAGATCATGTTTATAGACAAGCCGTTACGGCTGCTGGAACGGGTTGTATGGCTGCTTTGGACGCTGAGCGTTATTTAGCCGCTAAAGAATCTGATTTTGAAGTTTCTACACCTGTGTATTAGCAAATCAAGATTAATATTATGAAAAGACCCGAAACTGTTGAAGCTTCGGGTCTTTTTAATTTTTTAAGGTCTGGCGTGTTATTTTTCTTTCTTTTGAAGTTTTACAGTATCTGTAAATTTAGTAATG
Organism: Psychroserpens sp. BH13MA-6; assembly: GCF_052983595.1. NCBI lineage: Bacteria > Pseudomonadati > Bacteroidota > Flavobacteriia > Flavobacteriales > Flavobacteriaceae > Psychroserpens > Psychroserpens sp. BH13MA-6. The sequence continues at coordinate 338,027 of NZ_JBRJGE010000004.1, forward strand.
GTTATTTGTGGATTCCCATATAGGTAAACTTCACTAGAACCACTTGCCGCTATAGAAATAGATTCTGTCACTTCAACATACACATCACTAGCGAATTCCGCAATGACCTCACAAGTTTTAGCTGTAAAGTTTTTACCGTTAAACTGGCTATTGTTGTCACCTCTTAAGGTAAGCGTATTAATGGTTCCCTCAATATCGGCATTGGCACGTTGGTACAAGTCAATTTTTGCGGTTGACGCATTAATCAAGGCATCCATTTTAGTATTGTCACTAATTTGGGTCACGACATCTGTAGCGGTGATATTCAGTTTTACTTTAGATTTCTCGGTACTCACAAAATTGAAAGAATCGGTCTTTATGTTCAGATAGGCTCGAGATGAACCACTTGTTTTCAACATCGCATTATTCAATTCTAACGACGTGAGTGACCTTACTTCTGCGTCGTCCTTCACTTCAATGTCTGAGAACATATCGCCATAATTAATTTTTACCTCTAATTTTCTTGGTCGTATGTCACCAGTAGATGCTAAAGTGAGAACACCCTCAACCACAGCAATATTGATATATTCATGTAAATTGTCGTCAGTTTCAATTTCCACTGAAGGTTTCTTGTTGTAAAATAATTCTACTTTGAAATCTTCACCTATGATTATTTTTTTGAATTCATCAACATAAGTTTGCTTGATGGTCAAATTCCTGTCTCCTTTTATCTTTTCAGAATCTTGTGCAAAACTTGAAGCACTCCATCCTAAGATCACGAGTAGGCATAAGGTAATATTTTTCATTATTATTTATTAAGCGTTACGACAAATATAAAACAAAAACCATCCCAAACTTGTATTTAAGTTTGAAATGGTCTTCAAAATGGTTGATTAGAAGGTTGTTTTTATGGATTACATTTTGCGCACAGAACCCGATGTTACACCGTTTTTTTCTAATAATTCTGGGTTGCCAACATATCGAATGTCACCACCACTATTGGCTTTAGCCGTTAGTTTTTTGCTTACATGGAGTTCGATATCCGCACCACTAGTAGCATTGGCGTCACAAGTCTCAGATTGAAATTGACTTGCTCTAATGTCACTACCGCTAGTCGCTGAAGCTTTTAAATTAACCGTTTTGCCAGTGACGTTAAGATCACTGCCACTTGTAGACGATAATGTTGTGGATGTGGCTTCAAGAGCCAACTCTAAATCGGCTCCACTGGTAGTAGATAATGCAATGTCATCAGCAAAGATGGTATTTGTGGAATAAACATCACTACCACTTGTTGATGAAATACGTTTAAGTTGATTCACATTCACCATGACTTTTTTGGCTTCTGCTGTACTAATGTTTTCACTAGTGTAAATTTTAAGTACGCCATTTTCGATTTCAGTAATAATAAGGTTGTGTAAATTTTCATCAGCCTGAACTTTTAGCATCGGTGTGTCGCTTTGCGTTAAGTAGACATCCATACCGCGACTTACTTCTATTTCATGAAATGAGTCTTCCAGTGTTCTTTCTATGGTGGTCACATTGCCATTGCCTTGAACGCCATTGTTGAAGTTGAGGTCAAATTGGCAAGACGTCATCATGATGCTTAAAATGATGGCGATTGTAATTTTTGTTAGTGTTGTCATAATTGATTGATTTAATTGATGATTTTATATTTTAAAAGCTTCTTCTACGATTTTGCCACGTTCTCTTACTATGAATTTTTCTACTTGTCCGTCGGCATTAGTCATAAATTCAAAGGACAATGGACTCTCTTGGTGATAAAAGACAGTGTCAGATTCGGCAAGAATATCAGCGCTCATACCACCTGCGTTAATGTGTAACCCATGGTCTGTTCTTGATATGATAACCAGACCAGATTCTTTGGCCTCATATTTTCCTATGTATGAATCTAGAAGATGATCAGCAACTAACATAGGGTTTTTGGTTTCCATATGATGGTCATAACTGAAAACACGTTTTAATACCCAAGAACTATCTTGTAAAACCCATAAATGCGAGAATTGCGCAATACTTCCAGGAACTTCCACACCATTTGTGCGTTCAAAAAATCTGTGCGTACCTTCTTGGATAGCGCCATAAACGTCTCCCTTCGATTTAAGAGGAAAGACCTTTAAGCTACCTGAAATGAGTTCACGACGAGATGTCGCGGTATTGCTAGGATTGCAAATACCTTTTTTCATGCCTTCAATAAAGTTAGCTTTAGAATTTGTAACACCAGATTGGTCATGATAAAATTCGAAATCGTCTGCGATAAGCTCATTTAATAAGCTCGTTTCACAATGATTGAACGCACGCTCAAAAAGCAAACTATCTTTTTCTTTTAACACATGAAAAAGTGCTTGATCTTGCTTATTATGATAGGGCTGATCTTGAATGGTCACTGTTAGTGCCATCAAAATACTTATGATGAAATATTGAAACTGTAACATTTTTTGATTGATTAATTGAGGTTCAAATATTTAAAAAATGGTTGGTTAGTAGTAATTTAAATATCTGAACCGTTGATTTTTAATGATGAATTGTTAGTTGTTATTGTTTTCCGTAGTTATTTCTATACCGTTGTCGTCAATATTTACTTTGACTTCATCCGCTTTAGCCTTGAGTCCGTCACCGTTAATTTGCAAACTACTGTCTTGAGTTGTTGCCTCAATACCATCCTCATTAAGCTTTAAGCTAGAGGTACCATCCTTGACGTCGACCTTCACTTTGAATTCTTCATCTTCCGGACAATCTAAACATTCAATACCATTGGTGATAATCTTCAGGTAATGTCCTTCCATGTCGTGATCTAAGATATCATTGTAATAGTATTGGTTGCTATGGTAATTATAGGTGTTTTCATCGGCATATAATACGGAACCTTCAGGTAGGTAGACCGTGACATTCACTTCTTGGCCTCTACGAGATTCGTTTAATGGAATGGTGAAATAACTGTTCAATAAAATATCTTTTCCTTGTAATTTATAGTCGTAAGTGATACGCTCCGCCTTGGTTTTGGCATTTTCAAAATCGTATCCTCTGGCACTTTTTTCTATTCTAATCTTAGCGACGCTATCCTTAGTAGATTTTACAATGAGCCTGACACCTTGAGAAAACAATACTTTTTTATCGTTTTCATCGTAAGCTGTGTCAAAGCCATAATTCCTATTGAAACGGGACGAAAACAAATCGTTATTGTTCATTCTGATACTAATAGTGTCTTTGGACGTTAGCGCAGACAGTTTTTCGGTTTTTATGTAAGATCCCTCTTCCTTGAAGCTCAGTCCAAATCGTGCTGATAAGATGATGAGTGATACAAACGAGATCAACCAAAGACCTAATAGCGTATACTTTGCCACATTACCAATCGATTTTAAATTGGTGACCAAGATTTTTAAGCCTAAGTAGAAAACAAAAAACGCGATAATGCCTATGAAAAAGAACACCAGTAACGACATGAGCCAAATCGGAACATTCGTGGCATCAGCAATATCATACAAGTTTGTGCCAGGTATATGCACAGACTCTAAGAGTCCTAAGCCTAACAAGCTAACTACTAATGAAATGATCGTAACTGCTCCTACAAACATTAAAATAACTCCAAAAAACTTGGCAAATAGTTTTAGAAAGAACATGATGATATTTCCTATGGCTTCAAAAAAACTAGTGGATGTTGATTTGATACGCTCGCCTTGACGTGGTAAATCGGCTTTTTTTACACCTTCGGAAATGGAGTCAGACACCTGTTCAAAACCTTCCTTTAGTTTGTCACCATGTTTTTTGAGATCGACATTTTGAACGGCGTTGGTGACACTATCAAATCCGTCCTTGATTTTTTTTTCAATGTTACTAATGTTGACAGGTTCGCCTTTCATCATTAGTTTTTCCGAAGTCGTGATAGCTTCAGGGATAAAAATCCAAAGTAAGATGTACAATAAGACACCAGTACCTGCTCCAAATAACAATAAGATCCAAATTAAACGAATCCAAAGCGCATCAATTCCGAAATAATGACCTAATCCGGCAGATACACCACCAATATAAGAGTTATCGGTGTCTCTATATAACTTTTTAGATGTTGAACGCTTAGAGTAGTGAGTTTGCTTTGGTTCATCTTCGAAGATTTCATCATCTACCAAATAATCTTCAGGTTGCCCCATGATGGTAATGACATCATCTACTTCTTTGTTTCCAATGACTTGTCTTTCGTTTAAGACACGTTCGCTAAATAACTCAGCAATTCGTGCCTCGATATCTGCGATAATTTCTGATCGACCTTGAGAGTCTGTAAATGAACGTTTTATAGCCTCAAGATAGCGTTGCAATTTTAAGTATGCATCTTCATCTATATGGAAGAATATACCTGCTAAATTTATGTTGACTGTTTTATTCATTATTTTGTGTTTTTTACTCTTGTTACTATGTTAACTGCATTTTGTAATTCGTTCCAGGTCGTGGTCAATTCCTTTAAGAACAACTGACCAGTTTCTGTGAGACCATAATATTTTCTTGGTGGTCCTGATGTGGATTCTTCCCAACGATAATTGAGTAACCCAGCATTCTTGAGCCTTGTAAGTAGCGGATAAATAGTTCCTTCTACCACAAGCAATTTTGCGTCTTTGAGTGTCTCTAGGATTTCTGCAACATAGGCATCGTCATCCTTTAATACCGACAAAATGCAGTATTCCAATACACCTTTTCGCATTTGAGCTTTTGTGTTTTCTATCTTCATGTTTGAATGAGATTAAATTTTAATAAACTGTTCATTTTTTGATTGATGATTGATGGTTAGATTGCTGATTGTTTTATTTTAAAAAATTGATGGTTAAGGGGTATTCGTAGAGTTCGCCATCACGGGCTTTTAAACTAGCAATAACGATAAAAACCAATTCTAGAATAAATCCGATGACCGCTAAAAAACCTAGTCCGCCTGTAATATATAGGAGAGGTGATGGCTTCCCAATATTGATATGAAAATCATGAAACCCATGAAAATCTATAAAATCGATACCGTTAAAGAATTTGAAAATAAAAAAGGGAATGGTAAGCGTCCCAATAATCAAGGTGTATAGTAAAATACTCATTTGAAAATTGATAGCCTGCTTTCCGTGTTTGTCTACAAACTCAGATTTGTCTTTATTGACCATCCATAATATGATGGGACCAATGAAATTTCCTAAGGGTACCAAGAACCTACTAAAGGTGGATAGGTGAATAAATGTGGCAATGTTTTTTTGGTGATTATTTAGCATGATTGTAAAGCATATAGTAATTTCTTATACAAATATATGTCTAAAAGAAGGTATTATGTTACGCATAGTACTAAAAATTAACATATATTTAACAAATTGAGTTATCAAATATTTTCGATAATTTAGCTGAAACATCCATCATATATGTCTATATCTCCCAGAAAACTCAATACCTTCTTAATGCTCAAGTTACCAGCTGCTTATTTGTGCGGTGTAAGAACGACATCTTTAAGTGATAAGACCTGCACTGTGTCTGTGAAGCATCGATGGATCAATCAGAATCCATTTGGATCCATGTTTTGGGCAGTTCAGGGAATGGCAGCAGAATTAACCACTGGCGCTTTAATGATGTCAAAAATTAGGAATAGCGGCTATAAGATATCTATGTTAGTAGCCAACAATAATGCCTCTTTTACAAAAAAAGCGACTGGTAGAATCCTGTTTTCTTGTCATCAAGGGCATTTGATTGACGAGGCCATACAGCAAGCGATTCAAACAGGTGAGGGGCAAACCGTTTGGCTCAATTCTAAAGGCGTGAATAGTGACGACATCCAAGTGTCTGATTTCAACTTTGAATGGACGATTAAGTTAAAACAATAGATTATAGATATTGGAATTTGTAACAAATACCCATATTTTAGAACATATAGGTAATCAATTAAAACATATACAACCATGACATCACACGAAATAGATTATAGAATTTACGGAGAAGAAATGCAATATGTCGAGATAGAACTCGATCCTCAGGAAGGCGTTATTGCCGAATCAGGGAGTTTTATGATGATGGACGACGGCATTAAAATGGAAACGATTTTTGGAGATGGCTCTGCCAAAGACACTGGCTTTTTAGGAAAAATATTAGGCGCAGGAAAACGAATCTTAACAGGCGAGAGTTTGTTTATGACAGCATTTTATAATGATTTGACGGGTAAACGAAATGTGTCGTTTGCTTCACCCTATCCAGGCAAAATCATTCCTTTAGACTTAACAGAGTTTAATGGTAAGTTTGTTTGCCAGAAAGATGCGTTTTTGTGTGCCGCTAAAGGCGTTAGCATTGGTATTGAGTTTTCAAAAAAATTAGGACGTGGCCTTTTTGGTGGCGAAGGTTTTATCATGCAAAAATTGGAAGGCGATGGGATGGCTTTTGTGCATGCAGGAGGCACAATGGCTAAGAAAGTATTGCAGGCTGGAGAGACTATGAAGGTAGATACAGGATGTCTTGTTGGTTTTACGCAAGGTGTAGATTATGATATTGAATTTGTAGGAGGTATTAAAAATACTGTGTTTGGAGGTGAAGGATTGTTTTTTGCGAAACTGCAAGGACCAGGAACAGTCTATATACAATCCTTACCGTTTAGTAGATTAGCAGGACGTGTATTGGCATCTGCACCAAAAGGCGGAGGAAAGAATAAAGGTGAAGGAAGTATCCTTGGAGGTCTTGGTGATTTGTTGGATGGTGATAACCGTTTTTAACTTTTTATTAGCTGTTAAAATTTTGTAAGATTCAGCAATGCATCGTTTTTTTTATTACATTTAGAACATTAATAACATAAAAACTATTGCATATTTAACAAATCTACTTTAACCCTAAACCCAATTAAAAAATGGCAAGAGCAATGTTTGAGTACACTAAAACTGTGCTTAATAAAGTTAGTTTCGATGCTACATTGTTCTGTAAAGAATTACAAAAAGCACTTCAACGCTTATTACCTTACGAAATTGAAGAGCTTAAGATTTACATCAAATCTTTAATTCTACAGAACCCAGAATTAAATCAATGTTTAATCTTATTAAAAGAATAGAAAAAAGCGACTTACGAGTCGCTTTTTTTATTTTTTGATGGACATTTTACTTTGGAAGAGGACTAATGATCTCGACATTCTGAAAGGCAATAGCTCCTCTAATAATCCCAGAAATTACATTGTGCAAAGCATCTACTATTTGCATTTTTAATTCACTTTTATGGTATATGATGCTTACTTCTCTTGCTGGAGAAGGCTCATTAAAATGGTGTAATTTATTCGCCATTTTATCGTTCAAATCTAAAGTATTCAAATAAGGAAGTAAGGTCATTCCTAGTCCTTCATTGGAGAGTTTAACCAAGGTTTCTATACTACCACTTTCTAATTGGAAGCTATCGTCTTCATGATTTTTAAAGGCTTTACAAAGATTGATAACACCATCTCTAAAACAGTGACCATCTTCCAAAAGGAGCATGTCATCTATATCGAGATCGGAAACATCGATTTTCTTTTTGTTTTTGAGTCGGTGATCATCAGGAATATATCCTACAAAGGGTTCGTAATAAAGAACGCGCTCTTTTATATTTTCTTGTTCTAATGGTGTGGCGGCAATAGCAGCATCTAAATGACCATCTTTAATGCGCGTAATGATTTCTTCCGTGGTAAGTTCTTCAATTTTGAGCTTTACTTTTGGGTATTTTTTAATGAAGCTCTTTAAAAACATCGGTAGTAAGGTTGGCATGATGGTTGGAATGATTCCTAATCTGAATTCGCCTCCAATAAATCCTTTTTGCTGGTCAACAATATCCTGAATTCTATCAGACTCATTGACAATATTTTTGGCTTGCTGAACTATTTTTCGGCCAACATCAGTAAGCTCAATGGGTTTTTTACTTCGATCAAAAATGAGGATATCTAACTCTTCCTCCAGTTTTTGAATTTGTGTACTCAATGTGGGTTGGGTGACAAAGCATTTTTCCGCAGCTTTGGTAAAATTTTTATGCTCTGCTATAGCTAATACGTAATGTAATTGGGTTATGGTCATGTTTATTAATTTAAACTATAAAAATATTAAAACTATTTATAAAAACTATGGTGCTTAACGATTAATTATCAACTAACTTTAGGGTAACAAAAAAAAGAAGATATTATGACATTAAATAGTATAGGTTTAGATACCAACAAAACACAAGACATTGCTCAAGATTTAAATAATTTATTAGCAAATTTTCAAATTTACTATCAAAATCTGCGTGGGATCCATTGGAATATTAAGGGAAAACGCTTTTTCGATTTACATGTAAAATTTGAAGAATTGTACACCGATGCCAATTTAAAAGTTGATGAAATAGCAGAACGTATTTTAACGTTAGGAGTCACACCATTACATACCTTTGAAGATTATACCAAAGCGGCTAAAGTGCCAGTAGGTAAAAATGTATCTGTGGATGAAAAAGCTGTGAAACTTATTGTAGATTCCTTAACCGAATTGCTGAAGATAGAACGCCATATCTTAGATGCTTCAGATGCCATTAATGATGAAGGGACTAATTCCATGATGAGTGATTTCATCACAGAACAAGAGAAAACAGTATGGATGATGAAAGCGTGGTTAGGAGAGAGCGTTTAATAAAGAACTCATGATAGATATTCAGAAAAAAAGTCCTTCAATAGCGTTTTTGAAGGACTTTTAATTTATAAATAATTAATGATTCTTAATCACAACTCAGTGCGATACTAGCAGCTGGGTTCAAGGAACTCGTGACTAATAGACTGTTAATGAGATTACAATCTAAGAAGTTCCAATCGTCATTAAAATTACCTATCTCAGCAAAAATTGATACAATAGGATAACCTTCAATTCCTAATTCTACGGTCCATGTGCCAATGGTAGATAGACCTGAACCTTCAATAGCGACGCTTCCATCTGCTTCAAAAACATAGGTGTTTCCATTGGAAGTCCATGGACATGATAGCAAAATTTCTACAACATTATCTGTGGTACAATCAGGTGTGTTACTTTCGCAATCAACAAAGTCGTCAGCAGTAAAGCCTTCACACTCTGCATAACAAGTATTTGGATACGTGAAAATGACTAATTGACCTTCCACTTCAACTTCCGCACAAACAGGATCAAATACATCTGGACAATCACATTCTCCGGTAGTTTCACAATCTACAAAATCTTCCTGTGTAAACCCTTCACATTCCGCGATGCAGGCATTCGGGAAGCTAATAACATCAATATTGCCAGTAGGTGATTCGAGCTCCACACAGACTGGATCTATGTTATCAGGACAATCGCAATTTGTACCTTGGTTGCCATAGCAATCATCTAATAGCGCTTCTAATTCTCCTTGGTTATTAATGGTCACTACTTCTGCTTGATCGTACAGCGCCACTTGGAATGGATATTGGAAATTGAAATAATAAGAATTGTATAAGGCGTTGTCGAGTTCTTCCTGAGAATTAACCGTAATCGTTTGGTTATTATCGGTGATTATCGTTAAAGGGAATAAAAACTCAAAACAATCAATACCACCTGGAGAATTATAGTCATCCGCACAGTTTTCTGCAAAATCCTCTTGTGTAAATCCGTCGCATTCTGCATAACACGCATTCGGATAGGTCATAAGGAATAATTGACCGTCAGGAGCTTCAATTTCAACACAAACTGGGTCGTAAACTTCGTAACAATCACAACTGAAATTCTCAAAATTACAGCTCGCTAATAAATCAATGAATGCTTGCTCATCGTTAATGGTCACAACAACAATGGCGTCAGTATCTTCGCTGTAAGTTTCAACATCGAATGGAAATGCGATACCATCAATGTATAATTCGTTGTTGGAGTTGATTAATATTTGTACCAAATCCTCCAAACTATTAACCGTGACAGTTGTATCGTTATTATAAGAGAGTGTTAATGGGTACACAAAATCAAAACAGAAATCGAAGACAATATTTCCTGTTGGATTATTACTAGGAACGACATTACCATCATCATTAAATTGTTGTCTTAATTGATTTAAGGATGTGGTAATGGATTCACTTTTTTCAATAGTTTGTTGCTCCACAACAGGTTCGTTGTTAGAACAAGCGGTTAAAAAACTGGCCATTATAGCCAAGCTTAAAAAGCATAGTTTAAAATTTCTCATCATAGCAATTTTTTATGTTTAAATATCATTTTGGCGATTAATCAATACTAAGACAATCGTTCCAAAAAATACCCTACTTTTTTCTATAATTATTTTTTATTTAGTTTTGACATACTTTCTTTTAAACTAATAAATGCCTAAAGATCAACATAAAATTTGTGATTCAAAAACTTTTGAAACGCTGTACAACACCCATTCAAAAGCGTTGAGACGTTTTATATTTTACAAGACGCAAGATCTCAATAAAGCCGAAGATATTTTACAAGATACTTTTGTGAAACTTTGGGATAATTGTGCTAAAGTTGACTACGAGAAAGTGAAAAGCTACCTGTATAAAGTAGCGACCAATTTATTTTTGAATATGGTAAAACATGAGAAAGTGGTAAGAATGCATCAACACTATTTGAAGCCTTCTGAAACAAACGAGTCTCCAGAGTTTCTCATGCTAGAACAAGAGTTTATGGAAAAATTGGAGCAAACCATCGAGACACTCCCTGAAAAGCAAAAACAAGTTTTTCTAATGAATCGCATAGAGAAAAAAACGTATAAGGCGATAAGTGATGAGTTGAAAATTTCTGTGAAGGCCGTTGAAAAACGAATGCATCTAGCCTTGTTGGTAATGCGTCGTGAGATTGGAAATATTTAAATATTTAAAATTAAGTAGGGTATTATTAATGATAGTTGTCTTATAAATAGTAAACATGAAAGAAGAATTCTCAAATAACGATAAGGATGTGTTTCTGGCACAATGGATGGCAGGTGAATTGACGGATGCTGAATTGAAAAAATTAGTGTCTGAAGACGACTATATGGCTTACTTAAAACTTCGAAAAGGGATAGAAACATTTGAATCTTTGGAAAGTTCAACAAAGGCTTCTTTCTCCGAAATTCAAAGAAAAATATCAGAAAAGAAAACGAAAGTAAGACGTTTGAAGATGCAGCAATGGTCTATTGGAATTGCGGCCTCCATCATTTTATTATTTGGGTTATTTACTTTATTTGGTAATCATGTCACCGTTTTGGAGACACAGTTTGGTGAGCAAAAAACCATAGCCTTATTAGATGGCTCTGAAGTCATCTTAAATTCGAATTCCAAAATAAGCTATGATGCTAAAGATTGGAAAGACCACCGAAGTTTGACCTTGCAAGGTGAAGCTTTCTTTAAGGTAAAAAAGGGGAGTGCCTTTAAAGTCCTAACTGATAATGGGACGGTTCAAGTGTTGGGTACACAATTCAATGTGAACTCTAGCGATGATTTTTTCGAAGTGGTTTGCTATGAAGGCAAAGTACGTGTCGACTCCAAAGGTGAAGTCTATACCCTTCAACCAACCAATTCTGTGAGGCGAATCAATGGTTTTGCTTTGGAACGTTGGCAAACGTCAGAATTAAATCCGACATGGATGGATGGTGAAAGTTCCTTCAAAAGTGTGCCGCTTCGTTACGTGATTTTAGCTTTGGAGTCACAATATCAAATTCGAATTGATGCAGATAGTATCGATCAGAATACGAGATATACAGGCAGTTTTACCCATCATAATTTAAAGCTTGCTCTAAAAACAGTGTTTAAATCACTGGATATACAATACAATGAAAAAGAAAAAGGACAATTCTATCTAAGTACCAAGTGAAGACAGTAATCTTAAGCATTTTGTTGATGTTACCTTCACTGGCCTTTTCGCAAGAAGAGGCTAAATTTTACGTCAGTTTTGACAACGAATCGGTCGATAGTGCTTTTGAGCTGATAGAATCCATATATGATGTTCGGTTTTCGTACAAGGATATCATATTTGACAATAAAACCGTCACCTTAAATCGCCGGGAGCGCTCTATAAATACCTTGCTTTCAGAGCTTGAAGCGCAATTATCTGTCACTTTTGAATGGGTTGATGATAGATACATTATTGTCATAACAAACGAAGCATCTGCAAGCGATATTACGAAAGTTCAAGAATTGGAACGGATTGTGGTCAAGAGCTACTTAACTCAAGGAATTGCGAAAAATAGCGATGGCTCTTATCTGATAAAACCCAAAGAATTGGGGATTTTACCAGGACTTACCGAACCTGATGTGTTAGAAAGTGTGCAGTTACTTCCTGGTGTGATGAGTCCGAACGAAACTGCGTCAGGATTTTTAGTCAGAGGTGGAAAAGTAGATCAAAATAGACTGATCTGGGATGGCATTAATATCTATCACAAAGGCCATCTTTTTGGTATGATCTCACCGTTCAATCCCAATGCTACAAAAACGGTAACATTTATAAATAAAGGGTCCCATCCACGATACGGAGAAAGAGCTTCTAGTGTCATTTCCATGGCGACTACGACAGAGGTTGAGAAGAAGGTGAAAGCTGAAGTTGGCGCTAATGGAATTAGTGGTGATTTGTACTTGGAAGTTCCTGTGATTAAAGAAAAATTGGGGATTCAAGGTTCTGTAAGATCGAGTTATACCGATATGTATCAATCACATACATTTAATCAATTAGCAGATAAGGTATTTGGTGGAACAAAAATTAGTTATGGTGATAATCCTGATAATCGATTTCAATTTTTAGATTATAATATGAAAATCAATTTTAAACCAAACCCAAAACATCAGTTTTTTGCGAGTTTGATTTCTATTGATAATAATTTGGATTATACCGTGCGTTCTTCGGAAAACAACCAAACTTTTAATGACCGCATGACTATCGATAATAATGGTTATGGTTTGGGCTGGACAGCACAGTGGTTGCCAAAATGGCGACAAGTGACCAATGCTTATTTTTCGAAATATAAATTACAATATAATTATGTGACTTCTGAAGCGCAAGATCAAATCTCAGATTTTGAAAAACGAAATGTCATCTTTGATTCCGGAATAGCTACCGAACTGCAATGGGAAATCAATGATAATAATGACTTAGACATGGGCTATCAATATGTGTTGAAAGATGTCGGTTATGCATTTTTAAACACATCTAATTTGTCTTTTATTTTAGACACTGATAAAACAGTGGTGCAGTCGCAAAGCATCTATGGGAACTATCATTTTAGAAAGCCAGAGTCCTTTGAGGCGTCTTTAGGATTAAGAGTTACGCATTTTGAAGAGTTACAATCTTATAAATTTGAGCCGCGACTATTGTTTTATAAATCCTTGCTAAGGCATTTGAAATTACAAATTTCAGGAGAAATAAAACATCAGATTATCAGCGAGATTGATGAAACAGTTATCAGTGATTTGTCTTTGGAAAATAGGCTTTGGCGCTTGTCGAATGGTCGTAAATTTCCAATCATAAAGAGTCAGCAAGTATCAGTAGGATTCATCTTCACGAAACGTGGTTGGACTATTGATTTGGATAGTTATTACAAAACCTTAGACAATATTACCGCACTGTCACTAGGGTTTCTAAATCCGGAGAATAGTCAATTTAATATTGGAAATCAAAGAGTTTATGGTGCCGACGTTTTCCTTAAAAAACGCTTTCAAAACATCAATACTTGGATGGGTTATACTTTTAATTCCAGCAAAAGTCAATATAAAAATATCAATAATGAAGACTATTTTACCTCTAGATCTAACGTAACGCATACGCTAAGTACATCGTTGAGCTGTAAATGGTCAGATTTTCAAGTAGCATTAGGTTGGAGATGGCAAACAGGAAAACCTTTTACACCTTCATCAGATGCAACTGGTAACTTAGAATTTAATGAAGGCATCAATACAAGGCGTCTGCCAAATTACCATCGTTTGGATTTATCGTCCACTTATAAATTTCGAATATCTAGAAATAGTCCGATACGTGCTAAAGTCGGTTTTTCGATTCGAAATATCTATAACAAAAGAAATCTGATTAGCAGAGAATATCGTGGCAATAATGACTTAAACAGTGATATTGAAATGATAGAGCGTTATTCTTTAGGCTTTACACCTAATCTCATGTTCCGCTTGTATTGGTAAAAAAAAAGAACCTAAAAAGGTTCTTTTGATTGATTGATTGATTGATTGATGAATCGTATTATAATCTAATGGTAAGACTCGTGTCTTTCTGGACTTGAAACTTAGCGTCATCATAGATTGGTGGTCCATAGCTTCTAGGATTATTAGATAAGCCATAAGATTCTTTTGGCATGCCATTGGCTTCATAATCCATACGCTTGTTATCATTTTTGTCATGAAGCGCTAATAGCGCATATTCTCCAGAAGGCACATTTTCAAATGTGAATGTTGCTTTGCCATCAACGATGTTGGCACTTAGATTTTGAATGCCAGGGCCTTTCATAAAAGATTCTGAAGTGTGCAATGCTAAAATGGCTTTACCGTCGTTACTCGTGAAATTTTCGATAGTCACTGTAATGGTGTTTGCGGTTTTGTCTTGAGCGAAACCTAGTGTTGAAATTAAAAGCGATACTGTAAGAACTAAAGTTTTCATAAGAATTGATTTAATGATTGTTTGTTAATGATGGTTCAAATATCAATAAGCAATCACGTTATTCATAATGAATTGAACTGAACTGTCATAAATGAAGGATGAGTTGTCAATTAATTAATTACAACAAACCTCGTGCTTTAATTTCAAGGTATTTATTGATGGTATCAATCGTTAGATCCTGGGGAGATGTTAGGATAGATTGGATGCCATATTTTTGAAGCTCATTGACGATGAGTCGTTTTTCAAAAGCAAATTTTTCAGCAATGACTTTGTCATAGGCTTGTTGCACAGTTTCTGCACGTTCCGTAATAATTTGATTCAGCTCTGTGTTTTTAAAGAAAATAACCACCAATAAATGGTTCTTTGCAATGCCTTTTAGGTAAGGAAGCTGACGATGCAAGCTATCGAGCGTTTCAAAATTTGTATAAAGCAACATCAAACTTCGATGCGTAATATTTCGTTTACAATCTGCATATAATCGGCTGTAGTCACTTTCATAAAAATCGGTGCTCACATTGTATAAGGTTTCCAATATAAGATTCATTTGGGAAGTTCGTTTTTCCGCAACTACAATATTTTCTACTTTTTTAGAAAATGCTAAGATACCAGCTTTGTCCTGTTTTTTTAAAGCGACGTTTGAAATCACCAAGGCGGCATTGATGGCATAATCTAACAAAGTAAGACCGTCAAATGGCATTTTCATCACACGTCCTTTATCAATAATCGAGTAGACTGGCTGGGATTTCTCATCTTGAAATTGATTGACCATAAGTTGATTGCGCTTCGCTGTGGCTTTCCAATTAATGGTACGCAAGTCATCGCCTAAAACGTAATCTTTAATTTGCTCAAATTCCATCGTATGACCAATTTTTCTGATCTTTTTAATACCATATTGATACAAGTTATTGCTGATGGCCATCAAATCATACTTTCGTAACTGTATAAAACTGGGATAGGTTGGTACCATGGCATTACCGTCGTACGAAAATCGACGTGCAATCAGTCCGAACACCGACGTCACATAAATGTTTAAGGACCCAAAATGGTATTCGCCACGATCCACTGGTCTTAATTCATATTTTAATTCCGATGTACTCGAAGCCTCTAGTGTCCTATTAATACGAAAATCTCTTACTTGAAACTGTTCAGGGATTTCATCAATAATGGTCACATTCACATTAAACGTATAGTAATTATGAATGGTCAGATGTACGGGATTTGGATCGCCGTTGGAAAACTTTTCAGGAAGTTGTCTTTCCCCAACAACACCATTTTTAGCCACAAATAAAATAAGGGTGTCTAAAACAGTTAAAGTGACTAAGAGTAACAATACCACTTTGACAACATTGAACAATCTAGGGAATAAAAAACTGATGACGAATAATACCATGATGGCAATGCATGCATAGAAAAATCTGTTTTGTAAATAAAATGGTTTAATTCGTTTCAAAGTGATGGTTTAATGCGTGTTAGGTGTTTTTCTGATTTTTAAGTTTGTTTATAGGATGAATTCCAAGGTGTTCTTTTAAATTTTAGAGATGACAATATGGTATCAGTTTTATGATATGTTATCTAGGAATTTCTACCGCTTCTATAATTTGTCTGATAATTTGTTTGGTAGTAACACCCTCCATTTCACGTTCAGGCGTTACAATCACACGATGTTGTAAAACTGGTATGGCTGCACGTTTAATATCTTCAGGAGTGACAAAATCGCGACCACTCATGGCAGCGAAAGCTTTACTGGCTTTTAATATGGCAATGGAAGCTCTAGGTGACGCTCCTAAATACAAGAACGGATTGTTACGTGTACTTACGATGATATCTGCGATATACTTGATAAGATGTGATTCTATCAAAATCTGATCGACAAGTCTTTGAAATTTATTAATCTGTTCGCTACTTAAATGGGCTTTTATTTGGCCGATTTTCGTATCTCCTTGTAAATTCTGTTCTCGAGTTAAAATTTCAACTTCTTCTTCAACGTTTGGATAGTCAATATCAATTTTGAATAGAAAACGGTCTAGTTGCGCTTCTGGTAATCGGTAGGTACCTTCTTGTTCCACTGGATTCTGAGTTGCTAATACAATAAACGGAAGTTCCATTTTAGATTTTTGTCCGTCGATGGTAATTTGGCGTTCTTCCATGACTTCGAATAAAGCCGCTTGCGTTTTTGCAGGTGCTCTGTTAATCTCGTCAATAAGGATCATGTTTGAGAATATGGGACCCTCTTTAAATTCGAATTCTGTCGTTTTCATATTGAACACCGAAGTTCCCAAAATATCACTTGGCATCAAATCGGGTGTAAACTGAATTCTACTGAAACCTATGTCGAGCGATTTCGCCAATAATTTTGCTGAAATGGTTTTAGCCACTCCTGGAACACCTTCAATAAGCGAGTGTCCGTTGGCTAAAATAGAAGCAATAAGCATGTCAATCATTCCTTTCTGGCCGACAATCACTTTACTTATTTCATTCTTGATCAAATCAATACCTTCTTGAAGCTCAGTCAAGTCGATACGATTTTTAAAGCTTATATCGGTATTTGGTGTTTCAAGACCTGTTTCTTCTGAAGTATTAGGAGTACTAGCGTCTCCTAATAAGGATTCATCAAACTGTTCGATTTTAGGCGCTTGGTCCTCATTCTTGTTGTCGTCTAAGTTTTCCATAATTTATGTGGTATAAAAATCTTCTATAGCAGTATTTAATCGTAACAAATCCGTCTCATTACAGCCTGTTTTCGCTCTTAAATATACAATATGGTTTATTAATTGTTTTACGTTATCTTCATCTTTACCTGACTTTAAAGCCAGGTTTTTGGCAAACTTGTCATCTAATAATTGGGTGTCTAAATAATAGACTCGACGCAAGTATTCTAAGAAATAAGTGATTTTCTTATCGATCAGATTGTCATGGTCTTTTGTTTCATAATACAAATTACCAATAGTCTTAGTGAATTCTACAGTTGTGTTTTTTAATGGACTCAATACTTCAACAATTCGCTGGCGTCTTTTCGCATTGAACACTATAAATAGGGCCGTAGTTAATAATGCTAAAAACCAAGCCCACTTCAAAGGTGGTTGACTTAAAACAAAACGAAGTGGCGAATTGCTCATAGCTTGCCGTTGTTTATTTCTGGAGTCAAAGTATATGGTGTCATCGCTGAGATAAGACATCACACCAGCAGCGTAATTCTTATTGGATTTTTTCAATAAGTGATAATTGGTGAATGCCACAGGTTGTAAATGAATAAATATTTGTCCGTCACCCCAAGACCGTTTGATAAAATTGGTATACAAGGAATCAGAGAATTTTTGATGACCTAAAACCGTCGTATTTAAAGTATCTATTTCAGAGAAATAAATATTGCTCAACCCTTTTTCAACGGTTATAGAATCTTCAGTAAAAACAGGATTCGTTAAATAAAACTCCGCTTTACCTTTAAAGTTATAATCGTTTTTCGTTTTAAAGCCCAAAGAATCCATGAGACGTTCAGGGAAATAATTACTAGATATAAAAATGTCATTACCATGAGACGCAAAATCTAACAATTCTTGAGCAGAAGTATTATCAATCTCGGGATAATCATCTATGACCATATAGGTGCCAGAAGTTAGATACGAATTATCCTCCCAGTTGTAATAATCATCAAAATACTCATAAGGAGTAACATTGATATCCTGTACTTTACTTTCAGGAAATAAGTTTCCCAATTCTTCATAAAACACATAAGTGCCATAAGGTCTTTTATGCGTCTCATTATAGGTTTTTTGCCAATTCACCGGAACAGGTGTCGAATACTCAATGATGATAATACCTATCAAAAGGAAAATCAAAAGTCCGAGATATATTTTTAAGGTTTTGCTCATACTTTAATAGCGTTTAAAAATTGAGCAAAAGCCTCTTTGGCCTTTTCGTACTGTGCTTGATCGATATCGAATTCTCCGTACCAGATATAATTATAAAGATATGACGTGTAAGCGAAGTCTTTTTTTATGGATGCCTCGGAAAGTTCGAGGTAGTAATCACTATTGGTTTTCTCAACATCATACTCAATATACTCTGCTTTCGCAAGTTTCTTAAGCAGCCATAAATAGTAGTATCGTATGGCTAATCGGTAATTATGATGGTCTTCAGCATTTTGGATCAAGGTCTTGAAGTCGGTCTCAAAAATATTGTTTTCAATATCTGTAACAGGAATAATATTTTTATCAGATGACTTGCCGAAAACCCAACTACCTTCTTTGTTCATAATCGCTTTCACTATAAAAAAGAGCACTAGTATGAATAGAATGGCGGCAAAGACTTTCAGAATAATATCGGTCACTTCTGACGCTCGAGCATCCGAATTAATATCAAATAAATCCCTAAAAAAATCAGAGAGCCATTGTTTGAAACGTGTCCACCATCCTGAATTTTCAGTAGTTCGCTCATAGATAAACTCATCACCATCATATTTGTCTTTTAAGTCCTCAAAACTTCGTTTTTCAATAGGTGCTGTGTCGGTTAATACCGAGTCTTGTGAATCCTGATACATCACATCAAGCGTGCCAGCGTAGCCAGTCATTCCGAAGATTAAGAATACGATATGTAAGCATCTGATTTTACTCACCAGAACCAATTAAATCAATATCACTTTTCGTATTGATATTTTCATTTTCTTCCTTAAGACTATAAAAAACGATACCAATATTGAGTTGCACAATAAGACTCAGCATTGAACTGACCAAGAATGAAATCGCGAAAATCACTAACATCATGATACTAACGGTGTTGCCGACATCTTCTGGATTTAGATTCCCGCTAGGATCGATATTGGTGAACAGTTCCACCATACCTAGAATATAGGGAATAATAGCCACAATATATTGCATAATATAAGCCATTAGAAAGAAGAGGCCAACACACAATATAGCAGCCCAGAACTTTGTACTCATGAGTTTCCAAGAATAGCCAAAACTTTCCCATATACTTTTTTTTCGCTCGAGATACTCCATAAGAGTGCCTTGATAGTAAAGGCTTACACCGCCAACAATGAGAGGCAAGGCTAAAATACCAACAATTGTTATCGTGAGTATAAACGCCAGTAGACCTACAAAAATCATGAGAGGAATTGCAACAAGAATTCCACAGATAAGAAAAATGAAAATGTTTCCAATATGCTTTTTATAAGATTGAATCAGATCTGTTGCCGTAAAATTTGTGCCGTCATGTTTTGCGTATAAATTAAGATATATTGGTACGAATGCATATGAAATGACACTAGCCGTCAATCCGACGACAACAAAAACCACAACGAAGAGAATGAAAAGTCCGATATTGTCATTGATGTAGGCATCCATCGCGTCTGGATTTCCATAGACGATGCCTCCGAAAAAAACCTCTCGATAGAATTTACTAAAGAAATAACCCAACACCATTAAGATGAGAATGAAAAGACCATTTACAATAAAGAAATGTTTAAAAAAGTGTTTTCCGTTTTGCTTTAGAAAAGCAAAAGTGTCTTGGAAAAACTCACCAAAACCTCGTGGTTTATATAGCTGCATAGGTTTTTTTTATTTTTTTGTTAAGGATATATGGGTAAACTAAATAGTAATATGAAATAAGGCTTAATGTGAAAAGAATGATACCCACAGATAGCCAATTGGGCATAGTATTCGAGAATCGTGTGACATAACCTTCTAAAAAACCAGCAGCAATGGTAAAAGGAAACGTGCTGATTAAAATCTTTACACCGTTCTTGACACCCATTTTAAAAGAAATAAGTCTGGAATAGGTTTTTGGGAATAAGATGCTAGCACCTAAAATTAAACCTGCAGCACCTTCGATTATGATGGCGAATATTTCCATCGCACCATGTATCCATATACCTCTAACACTTTCCCACAGAACACCTTCCTTTTGGAAGAAATACTGAAAGGCACCTAACATAATTCCATTTTGTAACATATAATACGCGGTACCCAAGCCTCCAAAGACGCCAAAAACAAAGGAGCAGATTCCCACATATAAATTGTTGAGTGTTATTCCGATAAAGCTTCCCCAATTACTCCCACTTTTATAAACCGCTACGGGATCTCCAGCTTCTATATTTTCCAAAGTTTGGTTGACATAGTTATCACCCAAAATGAGTCTTACAAAGGCATCATCATAATGAGCAGACAGTGCGCCTATGGCTACAAAACTCAGAAAGATGGCAAAGGCATAATACACGTAACGTCGGTATTCAAAGACGATCATGGGTACTTCAATTTTCCAGAAATGGACGAATCGATTGGTGTCTTCACGTTTCGTTTTGTAAATTTTTTGAAAAGCTTTGGCCGCCAAGTTGTTTAAATAAAGAATTGTTTTACTTTTGGGATAGTAAGTTTGTGCATACGATAGATCATTTACTAACTGAATATAAAGCGATGCTAATTCATCGGGATTTTTAAGGGTCTTTCCAAAAATAGCCTTTTCAAAATTCAGCCATTTTTCTTTATTTTGTTTAATAAATGCCACTTCTCTCATAAGCTTTCAAATTAAAGCAATTAATGGTAGAGTTACAAATAAATACGACACAAAACGTTAATATAAATTTCATCGCAGCAAGTGTTGGAGAGCGCATTTTAGCTTACATAATTGATTTGTTAATTAAAATCGCCTATGTGATTGTAACCTATCAAATTATGTTTAACGTATTTAACATTAATAACTGGTTAGATGGGATGGACGACTGGTCTCAAATGGCCATCATTGTCTCTTTTTATTTACCTGTTGTTTTTTATTCCTTGATCTTTGAAACGGTTTTAGACGGACAAACAATTGGGAAGCGTATCATGAAAATCCAAGTCGTGAAAATTGATGGCTATCAGGCATCGTTGGCTGATTATTTGGTACGATGGTTTTTTAGAATTGTAGACATTAATATGGCCTCTGGAATTATTGGTTTAATTGCCATTGTAAGTAGTAAAAAGAGTCAGCGATTAGGGGATATGACGGCTGGGACTTCAGTGATTACCTTAAAAAATAATGTCAATATTAGCCATACGATTTTAGAGGAACTCGAAGACAGTTACCAACCAACGTACCCAAGTGTCATTAAGTTATCCGATAATGATGCACGTATTATTAAAGAAACTTATGTGCGAGCCAAAGCTTCGAGAGACTACCAGACCTTATCAAAATTACGACGCAAAATCATTGAGGTGGCAGAAATTAAGGATTTTAATGATAGTGACATTGAGTTCATAGATACCATCCTCAAAGATTATAATTACTATACGCAAGGCATGTAAAGGGTTGCCTCAATGCTTTAGAATTTCTGAATCGGAATTAGAATTCGCCCTCTTAATTCTGATAAATCCATTTACAAAGGTACCTTTGTACAAAATCTTTTATCGATACCTATGTTTTTTGAAGTTGTAGATATTTTGGGAACCATTGCTTTTGCCATTTCAGGTGTGTTGGTGGCTTTAGAAAAACGCATGGATGCTTTTGGTGTTCTCATCATTGCATTTGTGACGTCTGTAGGAGGCGGCACATTAAGAGATGTCATGATTGGAGTTGAGCCTGTGTCTTGGATGCGAAATATGACTTATGTGTATGTCATAATTGCTTCAGCTATTTTTGCCGTTTTACTCCGAAATAAAATCAATTACCTACGTCGGTCCCTGTTTTTATTTGATACCATCGGCATTGGATTATACACGGTTGTAGGGATAGAAACCGGAATTGTAGCAGGATTACATCCGTTAATCTGTATCGCCCTTGGTACGATGACCGCTTGTTTTGGTGGTGTTATTAGAGATATCTTGTGCAATGAGATTCCAGTAATTTTCCGAAAAGAGATTTATGCAACGGCCTGTATTTTGGGAGGTCTGACCTATTTTTTATTGCGCGAGTTTGTAGCCGATACCAATTTTATATTCGTGATCGCAGGATTGATAGTCATTGTGGTCCGATTGTTAGCGGTTCGATTAAAAATTAGTTTGCCTAGTTTGTACCGAGACGAACCTTAATAGGCTGTTTTCACTTTTTTTACCGTGACTTAATCTAAGATTTCAACACGTCGGATGTACACGTTCTTTAGAGGCCAATCGGCATCATCTGTGTCAACATTCGCAATTTTATCGGCCACATCTAAGCCATCAATCACCCTTCCGAAGATGGTATAATCGCCATCCAATTCACGAACTTCCCTCAACGTAATAAAGAATTCATATGGAGACGCTAATTTGTAAGGATTGTCAATGTCACTACTCGGCATGGAAATCATTCCTCTATCATGATGGAAACCGCGTTCGGTATCAGTTGGTAATAAGTAGCGACCAATAAATCGTCGTTTTTTCATAACCTCTCGGTCGTCGGTACTGCCACCTTGGATGATGTAATTTTCGATGACACGATAGAATTGCGTATTGTCGAAATAGCCTTTTTTGGTGAGGTAGATAAAATTAGCCCGATGGAACTTGGTTTCATCAAACAATAGGATGTCGATATTGCCGAAATCTGTGACAATTCGGACTTTATTTTCTTTGTTTTCCTTTTCATACTGAAGGAAGAACTCCATGGCATTTTTGTCATTTAATAAAAACAAAGTGTCCTTGTCTTCGGTTGCCTGTTCTATAGTGTCTTTTTTAGTAGCTGTTTTAACAGCTGTAGAATCTACCGATTTAGAAGTTGATTTCTTTCGAGATTGTTTATCTTCACAATTGAAAAATAGCAAGCAACATAAAGTGAGCATTAATAATCTCATGGATAATGAATTTTGAAACGTTTATAAAATCAGTATCAAAAATAAAAAATCTACATCTTCCAGGCGAAGACTCCCAGTTTAAAATGTCACCACCATTTCGTAAGGCCTTGGTCGCGGAGAATCGTGAGAAGATGAAAGATGCTAAAAAAGCGGGTGTCATGGCGCTTTTTTATCCAAATGCAAACACTGAAACTCACCTTATATTGATTTTAAGAAAAACGTATAAAGGGGTTCATTCGGCTCAAGTCGGTTTTCCTGGAGGGAAATTTGAAGACACCGATCCCGATTTAAAATATACAGCGCTGAGAGAAACACATGAAGAAGTGGGTGTGCCTATGGAAACCATTGAAGTCTTAAAACCTTTGACACCCTTATACATTCCTCCAAGTAATTTTACTGTGGCTCCTTTTTTGGGCATCACACAGCAAACACCTAAATTCATAAAACAAGAAGCCGAAGTTGAAGATTTAATAGAGGTAAAGCTTACAGATTTTATTGATGATGCCAATACTTCAGAAGTAAAAGTGATGACCTCCTATAATTTAGAATTGGAAGTTCCTGCGTTTCATTTGAACGGCCACGTGGTTTGGGGAGCAACGGCGATGATGCTTAGTGAATTAAAAGACTTGTTAAAAATGACCTTATAAGGGTCTGTTTTTTGTAAGTTTGTAATTCCGCTTAATAACTAACTTTTAATGGGATTATTTAAGAAAAACCCTTTTGGGCATATACTTTTTGTAAAAAAATGGCTGATCAGAATCCTTGGTCTAATGACTCACAGAAGATTTAGAGGATTCAATGAGCTTCAAATTGAAGGTTCTGAAATTATTAAAAATCTACCGGAAACAAACGTCCTATTTATTTCGAATCACCAAACGTATTTTGCAGACGTGATTGCCATGTTCCATGTGTTTAACGCCAGCTTAAGTGGGCGTTTAGATAACATTAAGAACGTAGGTTATCTCTGGAATCCGAAGCTTAACATGTATTATGTAGCAGCTAAGGAAACCATGAAATCTGGGTTGATTCCAAAAATATTTGCCTATACAGGATCGATTAGTATTGAACGTACTTGGCGTTCTAAAGGTCAGGATGTGAATCGACAGGTTAAAATGAGTGATATTACAAGTATCAAGAAGGCTTTAGATGATGGTTGGGTGGTGACCTTCCCGCAAGGAACTACAACGCCTTTTAAACCGATTCGGAAAGGAACGGCTCATATTATTAAACAATATAAACCGATTGTGGTGCCTATTGTAATTGATGGTTTTCGTCGCTCTTTTGATAAAAAAGGCTTGCGCGTAAAAAAGAAAAATGTCTACCAAAGTTTCGAAGTAAAAGAACCACTTGATATTGACTATGAGAATGAGTCTATTGCAGAGATTGTAGAAAAAATAGAATATGCTATTGAGCAACATCCATCTTTTTTAAAGGTGATTCCACAAGAGGAACTTGAAGAACGTGAACGTCTCAATAAACTACGAGACTGGTAATGTTACTCATTCAGTTGCTTTATGTCTGCAGACTTGCAGTCGCTGGATGAGGTTTTTGGCTTATGGAACGCCTGAAATAAAAAATATAAGCCAAAAAACAGAAAAAACCGCGACCAATCAAAGCATAAGGTTAATACGATAAAAAGTATCCCAATCGCAAGTGACATATTAGTCTCTTTTTCTTTAGGTATATCGCAGTGTTCAACAAGGGTATCGACTGTTTTTGAATCCATGCAAACACCATGATGATAAAGTTTGATTGTTAATTGACTTCCAGAGAAATTGAAGGTTGACGTTATCTGAAATGGCTGCGATTGTCCATCTATCAACAAATCAAAAGTATGCTTGCTCCAGGGAAACGACAATTTCTTAGATTTGGTTTCGCCATTAACCCTAATGGTCACAAAGCCTAACCAGTTGACGCTGCAAGTAACTGTTTGTTGATCAATATGAAAATGAACGGTTGCCATATCTAAATTTCTAATTTTTTTAGTTCCCTGTAATTCTTATTCAATCGACGTAATAAAATGCCATAAATAATGCGGTAGAACACCCAAATAAGGGACACAAAAATAGCGACCGCTAATATCATAAACAATAAGGCAGAGAACATCTGCTTATCAGAGAATTGCGCAAATTTTTCAGAGAACTCTGGATTTTCATAAACAGTATAGTAAAGACCAAATACCATGGAAAGGAACGCTACAATTAAATTGTAAATCACGTAATACTTAATCACTTTTCGGGTTTTCAAAATGCTTTCCATCAAGCGCTTAGCATTATCAGTAACTGAAATAGATTTATAGGATTTATACAGTAAATAGACAAACAGGAAAATGATGCCAAAACTGATGACGTTGATGCTAATTAAAATAGCACCATTACCATACATATCTGCTAATTCGGCACGATATTCTTCCGAGGAAAAATAGGGAATACTATTTACTAAAATCCAAAATATAAGTTCTGCAATACTGATGTAAAACAGGGTTTTAACTATAGAGGAAGATTTTTTTAAGAGCATCGGATAAATATCTTTACTCGAAAATTGCGCGTCTTCGCTTTCGCCTTTGGATTGCCAATCCTTTTTTAATAATTCTAATTCATCCATAATATTACGGATTTAAAATGGTTCTTAATTTTTTCTTTACCCTATTCATTTTCACTCTCGCATTTACTTCAGTAATACCAAGGGTTTCACTAATCTCACTGTAATTTTTATCCTCCAAATACAAAAACACTAAGGCTTTTTCAATATCATTTAATTGATGTACCGCTTTGTACAGTAATTTCAATTGTTGCTCTTCTGTATCATCATAAGCTTCCGATTTTATCTTAAAAGCAACGTTTTCAAATTCTTGCGTTTTGATACTTCGTTTCGATTTTCTATACAACGTAATCGCAGTATTTAAACCAACCCGATACATCCAAGTACTAAATTTTGAGTCCCCTCTAAATTTGGGGTAAGCCTTCCATAATTGAATGGTGATTTCTTGAAACAAATCATTGTGAGCATCCTGATTGTTGGTATACAATCTGCAAACCTTGTGTACAATGTTCTGATGCTTCTCAAGCAATTCCACAAAACTATGTTCGAGTTCTTTATTCAATCCTTTTCATTAGTTAGTGACTTATAAGTAGTCTAATTATAGAAAATGTTACAACTTAATAAACATTATTCAAAAATTAAGGTTTCCGAGACATAAACCTTATCTTTGTAGGAGTCATTTTTAAGCAGGAATTCATGAATATACCCAAATCAGAGTTTCCAAGAATCGTCATTATTGGAGGAGGATTTGCAGGTGTCAACCTTGTAAAAGTTTTAGCAAATAAAGCCGTACAAGTTGTTTTATTAGATAAACATAATTACCATACATTTCAACCGCTCTTATATCAAGTGTCCAGTTCAGGACTTGAACCCGATTCGATTGCGTATCCATTAAGGAAGGTCATAAAAAAGCACCGTCATTCTTTTTTTCGTTTAGCCCAAGTCAAACAAATCAATGCTCAAAGTAAACAGATTGAGACAGATATTGGAACGCTCAACTACGATTATTTAGTCATCGCTACGGGTACTAAAACCAACTTTTTTGGCAATGAGGCGATTCAAAAAAACAGTATGCCAATGAAGAGTGTACCGCAGGCACTTAATATTCGAAGCTTGATCTTGCAAAATTTTGAAAAGGCGGCAATCAGTCATTCTAAAGAAGAACGACAAGCCTATTTGAATTTTGTTATCGTTGGAGGTGGTCCGACAGGTGTTGAATTGGCAGGAGCTATCGCCGAATTAAAAAACCATATTCTACCCAAAGACTATCACGACCTGAACAGTGAAGATATGCATATTCACTTGCTGGAAGGTGCCGATCGACTATTACCACCTATGAGTGAACACGCGTCTGAAAAAGCTGAGCACTTTCTTAAAAGTTTAGGAGTGCAAATTCATAAAGATACTTTTGTGAAAGATTATGATGGTCAAACAGTAACTACAAATTCAGATTTGGTTATGGAGACAGCGACACTCATTTGGGCAGCTGGTGTTACTGGAGCACCTGTAAAGGGATTAAATGCTGAGGTCCTTGTCGATAAAGCCAATCGATACCGAGTAAATCACTTTAATCAAATTGAAGGCTATCAAGATGTTTTTGCGGTTGGTGATATCGCTTTGATGTCTACAGAAGCCTATCCTAAGGGTCATCCGCAAGTAGCACAACCTGCGATTCAACAGGGACGGTTGTTAGGCAAGAATTTACTGAGACTAATAAAGAAGAAACCCATGCATCCTTTTGTTTATAAAGATAAGGGCTCTATGGCCACCATTGGAAGAAACAAAGCGGTAGTGGATTTAAAACATTTTAAATTCGGTGGGTTTTTCGCCTGGTTTATTTGGATGTTTA
This sequence comes from Psychroserpens sp. BH13MA-6, assembly GCF_052983595.1. Classification (NCBI taxonomy): domain Bacteria; kingdom Pseudomonadati; phylum Bacteroidota; class Flavobacteriia; order Flavobacteriales; family Flavobacteriaceae; genus Psychroserpens; species Psychroserpens sp. BH13MA-6. The sequence goes on from NZ_JBRJGE010000004.1 coordinate 365,697, forward strand.
TACATCTCATGTCCTTAGTAGGATTTAGAAATCGCGTCATCGTCTTTTTTAATTGGACCTATAATTATATCAATTTTGATAAGGCTGCCCGACTTATTATCAGACCGTTTAAAAAATAATTAATTCGGGCGTTCCCTTTCGTTTCACTGCAGGTCAGGCTGTCCACTATATCTTTTGTACACAAAAGGATGCCGTTCCCATCCTTAACGCGACTTTGGAGCTGATCTTAAAATGCCTAAAACAAGACAAAGTTGGGCGAGCGCATAGGTACCCATAATATAGATACTACTAAATGGAATGGCTTGATAAAATTTGTTTAAAGCCAAAATACTATCCGATACCATAAACAAGAGCGCGCCTACAAAAACCAGCACAAAACTGATTCTAGGCACCTTGTTTTTTCTTAGATACGCACTGGTCGCCATGGTCAAAATTATGACCATATAAATTATGACAGGCATGAAGAGGTCTCCCAAGTGATCCATTAAAAGATAGCAAAGTCCGATGGCGTAAACCAACAATAAACCGATAAAGCCAAAGGGTTTAATAGCGCTGTTTCGATCTTTGAGAAATACAATGATATACATGACATGCGCTATTAAAAATGCGACCAATCCAAACATGAAAAAATTAGACTGATGCGCTTCATACAAAAGTAAGATGTCACCTAATAACGAAAATAGTAAAGCCAATAAAGTAGTCAACCTTATTGGAAACGTCAAATGCTTGCCTCGGTTGTAAAAGAAAATGATTAACAGCGCGACTATCGCAGGTTTTGATATACTGCGATATGGTTCTAGACCTTCCACGTGGGACATGACTAAATCTGCAGACACCACAATCGCAAAAATAATACAGAATTGCTTTTCAATTCTTGTGAGCATAAAACGATGATTTTATCAAAAGTAACATTTCAGTAGGAATAATTGACAATTCGGTCATATAGAATTTAGATACTAAAACCTAATGAGCACTTTTGAACTATCAATCAAAAAACAATCAGTTAAAATCATCAATCATGAAAATTCTAGTCGTCACCTTATCAATGCTTCTAAGCTTATCAGCAGCTGCACAAACCACCATAAGTGGTAAAGTTATAGACTCAAAAAGCCAACCTTTATTTGGAGCCAATGTCTACCTAGAAGGTACTTATGATGGTGGCACTGTTACAGAAGATGGATCCTTTAGCTTTTCAACACAAACGGTAGGTTCACAAACTCTTATTATTTCATTTTTATCTTATGAGACCAAGCGCATAGTGGGAGATATTAGGACGTTCCATAATTTGGAAATCATATTACGGGATGATATGGAAACTCTAGATGCGGTAGTAATATCTGCCGGAACGTTTGAAGCCAATGACAATAGTAAAGTCTCAGTTTTAAAACCATTAGATGTTGTTACAACAGCAAGTGCTTTGGGAGATTTTGTTGGTGCCTTACAGACCTTACCAGGCACCTCAACAGTCGCTGAGGACGGACGGTTATTTGTGAGAGGCGGTGACGCTAATGAAACTCAAATCTTTATAGACGGCATTCGGGTTTTTACGCCTTACACACCAACGGCTAACAATACGCCAACCAGAGGGAGATACTCGCCGTTTTTATTTGATGGTATTACTTTTTCTACGGGTGGCTATTCCGCAGAATATGGAAATGCGCTTTCAAGTGTTTTGTCACTAAATACCATAGATGAGCCAGATCAAGAGAAGACAGAGATTGGTTTAATGAGTGTGGGTGCTACATTAGGACGTACAGAAAAATGGAAGCGTAGCTCATTGAGTGTGAACGCTTCCTATATTAATTTGTCACCATATATAGCGCTGTTTCAGGATAGAAATGATTGGGAATCTCCTTATGAAAGTGCTCAAGGTGAGGCTGTTTTTAGAAGAAAATTCCAGTCAGGATTATTGAAGTTTTATGCTGCTTTTGACACGTCGAATTTTGAATTGACTCAAGAAGATATCAACCTTGCCGATGGATTGCGGTTTAAGTTGAATAATAACAATTTTTATGGAAACACTTCCTATCAAGGGGTTTTTGGCAATGGTTGGGCTATACATACCGGTTTGAGTTATACTGCAGCCCATAATAAAATTCAGGTGATGGAGAGCGATATAAAGAATCAGGAGCAATCAGCGCATGCGAAGTTAAAGTTTAAAAAACGATTTAATAGTAGGTTGAAATTCCATTTTGGAATCGAGCAATTTATAACCGATTACGATGAAACGTTTTTCGATGAGACTATAAATGCGTCTTATGGATTTAACAATAATAATTCAGCAGCCTTTGCAGAAACTGATATCGTGTTTAGTAAAGCCTTTGCGGTTAAAATAGGAATTCGAGCCGATAATTATAAGCTTTCCAATCAGTTTACATTAGCGCCAAGAGCTTCTATCGCTTACAAAACTTCAGCAAACGGACAGTTGTCATTAGCCTATGGGGATTTTTATCAAAATGCCAATTCAGAAGTTATGAAGTTCCATCCTTTTGTGGATGTGCAGCAAGCCAAACATTATATAATGAATTACCAATATGTGGCTAATAATAGAATTTTTAGAGCAGAAGTATATAGAAAAACATATCATGACCTCGTAAAATTTGATACGGCATTTGAGAGTTTCAATTCAGAATTTAATAATAATGGTTCAGGATATGCTCAAGGACTCGACATTTTTTGGAGAGACAATCAGAGTATCAAAAACATGGACTATTGGGTGAGCTATTCTTATTTAGATACAGAGCGTGATTATCGAAATTATCCAACACAAGCACAGCCTAATTTTGCAAATTCACATAACTTTTCGGCCGTAGCTAAGTATTGGATTGACGATTGGAAAAGTCAAATTGGTTTTAGTTACACCTATGCTTCAGGAAGACCGTACACCAATCCGAACACGAATGAATTTTTAGGAGAAACGACTAAAAGTTTTAATAGCATCAGTTTAAATTGGGCCTATCTCATAGCACCACAAAAAATACTGTATGCTTCTGTAAATAATGTGTTGGCTTTTAAAAACATCAATGGATATCAGTACGCTAATACACCCGATGCCAATGGCATGTTTTCTCGAAGAGCGTTGCAGCCTGCTGCAGATCAATTCTTCTTTATAGGCTTCTTTTGGACCATCAGCGAAGATGGTAGTGATAACCAATTAGACAATTTATAAGTTACGATGACTTCGTTTGAAACACTATGATATTTATCATTTTATTTGAAATGATAAGGCTGTAATTTCATAGTATAAATACAAGTAGTCATGAAAGCCAAAAAAAACCCAAACGTAGAAGTTGGCAGAAATAGCAGCCTTTATTTCGCCATAGGTTTGAATTTGATGTTGTTCTCAACATACTTATTATTCGAACATAAGTTTTATGATTCTGATACCTCAGTGACAGAGATTGTTCAGGTAGATGATTTTGCAGATGAGGATATTGAAATTATTAATCTAAATGTACCGCCACCACCACCTCCAGCTGCTCCAGCAGTAGTTCCTGAGGATATAAAAATCGTTGAAGATATGATTGAAGTTCAAGAAACGGTCATTGAGTCAAGTGAAATTGGTCAGAGCGATGTCATAGCTGATGTGGTGAGTGTAGAAGAGGTGGTCGTTGAAGAAGTAGAAGAAGATATTGAAGTTCCCTTTTCAGTTATTGAAGATATTCCAGTCTTTCCAGGATGTGAAAAAGGCACCAAAGCAGAGAAGAGAGCTTGCTTCGAAAAATCGATTATGACGCATGTAAGAAAGAACTTTAAATACCCTCAAACTGCTTTGGAACTCGGGATGCAAGGAAAAGTATTTGTACTTTTTGTCATCGATAAAAATGGCGTAGCTTCCAAAATAAAAACAAGAGGACCAGACAAATTATTGGAAGAAGAAGCTGCAAGAATCATTGGGCTTTTACCTAAGATGATACCAGGTAAGCAAAGAGGTAGAGCAGTGGATGTACCTTATAGTATACCGATAAGCTTTGTGTTAAGAGAGGAGTGACCACTTAAAGCACTATTTCTAAAAGCAGAATGGATACCACACGTCATCTTTTCTGCTTTTAATATTGTATCACACTATTCTATGCTTCATCTATATATATTAAGATAAAACCCTTTTTTAAACCTATTAGATAGCTTATAAGCCGCCATTGTAGCCGCTTAGTTCCAAAACCTTTTTGCTATTATTACCATCCAACATGAATGCGATTGCTGCTAACTTATCGTCCGATTCATTGTAGAACTTTTCACAAATCTTAAATCCCATATAATACCCTAGATCTGGGGGAATATCCTCTCTATCGTAATTATAAAACCAATCGGTCTTAATATATTTATAATTGATATCTAAGTCTGTTTTGAATTTTACCCAAAGCGTCGTCTCGTTGGCATCACCATAGGTATAGGTGCGTTGGGTAGCCGCTGGGTGCTCACCAGTATGTAAATACATTAAAAAGTCTGCGGAACCCTCGCAAATGGCTTTGCTCAATAAATTTCGAGTGTTAATATTTGTTTGGTTGACATGGACCTGTTCGTGTACAATCAATGACATTAAGGAATTCTGGTCGTTCAAATTGTTCAATTGTTTGTCATTAAAAAGAAAAGCGGACCTTGTTTGTTGACTACGCGCATTTTTTTCTAGCTCAATGATCATCGAACTATCGATAACAGTTCCAGCTCTTTTGAATTGGCCCATCACAAAATATATATCACTGAATGTCGCTAAAGGATACGTGCTTTCGAAGGCGCGTAAATGATGTCTTATTTTAGTTGTGTCATTTTTTATCTGGAATGTCGTTTCGCGAATTGAGTTAAAAAAAACGGTATCCTTTAGGTAGGTCGCATAATCACTGGCTGTTAACTTATCTTTTTTTATTAGAGACTGTAGCGCTTTACTCCCTTTATTCATGTATTCATCCTGAATGACAGCCGTACGAACCGAATGATCTGTGATAGGTTTTATGATATCATACGCTTTCCAAAAGTTATCGATATCCTCAAAATGTATGTCTAAATTGGTACTGTTTTTTACGGGTTTTGACTCACAACTAAGTAATACAATACCAAGAAATATCAGACTATAATAGCCATTAATTAATCGCATGGAATGGTTTTATTTAGAAACGGTCAAACTCCTCATTTATTTTGTAGTTGATGCCTCTTGTTTCCATTTTATATTACACCCAATACTCGGTTTTTGAGGCACATCAATAGGTTGATCTTGAATTAATAGCTGAGCAACCTCCCTAATGTCTTTGCCTGTAACAGGCACGTCATTTCCAGGTCTGGAATCATCTAATTGCCCTCTGTAAACTAATTTTAAGTCCTTGTCGAAAACATAGAAATCTGGAGTGCATGCGGCATCATAAGCTTTAGCCACTCGCTGCGTTTGATCGTATAAATATGGAAATATAAAATCTTGATCAATGGCATTTTGTTTCATAAATTGAGGCGCATCTTGTGGATAATTCTCAATATCATTACTTGAAATAGCGATACAATTGATTCCCTTAGAAATGAAGTCTTTTGCGAGCTGTGATATTTCGGCATTGACATGTTTCACAAACGGACAGTGATTGCAGATAAACATAATGATTGTGCCTTTAGAGCCTTTAGCACTTTCTAAGGACACCATCGTATTATCTATGGTGTTCACAAGTTCGAAATCTGGCGCTTTGGTTCCTAATGGTAACATATTTGAAGGTGTAAGTGACATAATTATTCTATATTTAGCTAATGATTTTAAATGATAATATAATAACTTTTGAAGACTTTGCAAAGGTCGATTTAAGAATAGGAACGATCATCGAAGTGACAGATTTTCCAGAAGCTATTCGTCCAGCATATCAACTTCTGATAGATTTTGGACACCTCGGAATTAAAAAAACATCAGCACAAATTACCACACGATATAAAAAAGGCGATTTGATGAACCGACAGATTATTGCTGTGGTCAATTTTCCGAGAAAACAAATAGCGAAATTTATGAGTGATTGCCTGATTCTGGGCGCAGTGAATGGTAGCGAAGTCATACTTTTAAATCCAGAAAACCCTGTTAAAAATGGGGCTATAGTCGCGTAGTAGATGGAGCAACTTGATAATGTTAGAATAAATTTTGATGGCAATGGCCTTTGGATTTTAAATGGCGCCTTGTCTATCGTCATGTTTGGTGTAGCATTGGGTATTTCGCGCAGCGACTTTAAAGCGCTACTCGAGCAGCCCAAAGCAGTTATTGTTGGACTCGTAGCGCAATTTCTACTTTTACCTTTTTTAACCTTTTTAATGATTTGGATCATCCAGCCACAGCCAAGTATCGCTTTAGGAATGATGATGGTCGCAGCCTGTCCAGGAGGCAATATCTCTAATTTTATGACTCACCTCGCTCACGGGAATACCGCGCTTTCTGTGAGTTTAACTGCTTTCGGAACACTTTTAGCCGTAGTCGTTACACCATTGAATTTCCAATTGTACGGGAACCTCTATCAGCCTACAGCTGAGATTTTACGGCAAGTGGAATTGCAACCTTTTGAATTGGTTAAATTGGTAGTGCTCATACTAGGAATACCTCTAGTCTTGGGTATGGTATTGAGATCCAAAAATACCACCTTAGCAATGAAGCTTTCAAAACTCCTGAAGCCTATATCTATTGTTGTATTTGTAGCCATTGTTGTGATCGCATTTTCTAAAAACATTTCAGTGTTCAATACCTATATACATTATGTGCTCATTATTGGGATAGCGCATAATTTTCTGGCGATTTTACTCGGGTTTCTTACAGCAAGAGCCTTTAAATTATCATTTAAGAATCAGAAGACCTTAGCTATAGAAACGGGAATTCAAAATTCAGGATTGGGGTTGCTGCTCATCTTTACTTTTTTTAACGGACTAGGCGGCATGGCAATTATGGCGGCATTTTGGGGAATTTGGCATATTATTTCAGGGCTAATTCTCGCATTTTATTGGAGTTATAAACCCGTTAAAATAGTAAAGGTTTGAAAATCCTTTGGTTATATATCGTTAGGGCTTACATACGTTTAGGGCTATTCTTTTATTATAAAAAGATTAAAGTGATCAATGCGCATCAAATTCCGAAAGAACAAGCTATTATGTATTTGGCTAACCATCAAAATGCGCTTATGGATGCCTTACTAATCGCTACAAAAGGGAATCGATTTGCCTATTATTTAACACGAGCCAGTGTTTTTAAAAATCCAGTTGTGGGTAGCTTTTTGAAAAGTTTAAGGATGTTACCCGTGTTCAGAATAAGAGATGGTTGGAGCAATTTAACAAAGAATACTTCGGTATTCAGTAAGTCTTCTCAACTTTTAGCAGCACAACAAGCTATCACTATTTTTCCTGAAGGAAGCCATAATTTAAAACGTACGGTTAGACCATTGAGTAAAGGGTTTACTCGAATTATATTTGAAACTTTAGAACAGTATCCTGAGACTAAGATTGGTTTGATTCCTGTAGGCATGAATTACCAAAATGCTAAAACTTATGGCGATAGTGTGTCCATAAATTTTGGTCAAGTATTCTTTGTAGAAAGAAAAGATATCGGGAATAAACATCATGACCTATTAGCTTTGAAGACTAAAGTTTTTAATGAGTTATGCAAGCTTACCGTTCATATAGACACTCAAGATTACGATGCTATTTTAGAAAAAATAGAGGCCTTGGATGTGGATTTCACGAATCCTGTGGCTGTCAATAAATGTTTAGCTAACGAGTTACAATTGTGTCCGAAGCAAACAAGAAATAGTAGCCTGCGTGTCCTGAAGCATGTGTTCAAAATCTTACTTATCATCAATTTATTTGTACCCTACATGCTTTGGAAAATCATGATAAAACCTAGAATTATGGAAGAGGAATTCATTGCTACCTTTCGCTTTGCGGTGGCCTTGACCCTCGTACCCATTTTCATGGCTGTAGTAATGGGAATACTATTATTTTTATGTCATTGGCAGCTGGCCATGATTTATGGTACGATGGTACTGCTTTTAGCCTTACTTTCTGTAAAACTATAATTCCTCTCTGAAAAATATAGCATTCATCATTAATTTGTTGGTCCCGTACCAGAACGCTCTAAAATTGGTATTGTCTGTAAAAACGACCACGTTTCCACGACCAAGTCGTTTTACTTGAAAGGGAACAGTCTGAGCCAAACTATCTAAGTTCGGTTTTGAGATGTAACCACTCAAAAGTGGATTTTTAGTGTATTGAATTGGGTTATTATAACTTTGTTTGTCAGCTTTTAAAAACATCGTATTATTTCTAAAAAGCGCAATTTTATCGTTCTTATAGCCAAAATTAATGGGATGAGAGCGATCGATATCTGCTTCGAAAATTGCGCCTCCAATCACTTGAGCACCTCTGAAATCACTTTTTTGTTCAAAAGATATATCCTGAGCTGTTTGATTCATTTTTTTAAAATCTAGTGCTATAAACTCCTTGTTTTTTAACCAATTTAACGCACTTCGATAGCCAATGAGCGTTCCACCATTTTGAACCCATCTTTTAAGTTTTTCTGAAACTTTATCATCGAGCGAACCACTCGGTAAAATAATTGTATTGTAGCGGTCCAAAGACGTCCAATTTAATGCTTTGGTATCTAGTTTGGTAAGTCTCATATCGTAGCGTTGATCTAATAAATGCCAGATTTCACCAGCATCATAACTTCGAATGCCACTACCAACAATTAGCCCTATTTTTGGTGCCTTGAGTGCTCGAAATTGATTACTCCCAAGGTCAATTCCGTTTGTTAATCCTGTAGTAACGCCATCAAACGTGACATGACTTTCAGAGGCAACAGTCTCAAGAAATGTATGTAGTTCCTTTTGCGTAAGGTTTTGATTTTGAACCGGAATCAAAATTGTGCCATAGTCGTAAGATTTTCCATTGATCTCAAATCTTTTCATGCCAACTTTAGCTCGCAACCCTTTGTTCAGAATTTTATGTATTGCTTTGGGAGCATAATATTCATGCCATTCCATGAGGTACGCATAGTTGCTCATGTCTGACACTTTACCTTCAGGCATTTTCAATGTGTCTACCTTAGTTCCGGCTAATTCAGTAGAGGCTTCTAAATCATAATCCAACCCGAAAGCCAAAGGGAACGTCCAAGCAGAGACATCGTAGAATAGACTGTCTTTAAAGGTTGTGCGCGTTTCAAACATGGCATTGAGCAAGCGACTATTTTTTTGGTTTTTAGGAACCACAAAGGCGTGTCCTTTTTTGTAGCGCTTATTGTTGAGTTTCACATCTTTTTTAAGATTGAAAAATTCTATTTGGTGACGCTCTAATATTTCAGCGAGATGAAAGGTCTTAGCAGCATCTTTTTCATCACCAAAAATGATGGCCTTGTTTTGTTCTTTATTTGCTTCATCTCTGGCGTTTTTATAAAAGTCATGTTGGTATTGTAAAATATCTTTTCGCATGCTATTAGCCGCTTCTAAGGTGGATAGGGCAGCGGTCAACTGATTTCTAATAGTGAAAGGAAAAGTTAAGATGCCATTGTCGCTTTCTTGAATATGTCCACGGGAACTGGCTTGTTCAAATAAAATACCAATACCACCATTAATATCTGGAAAGGTCGAGCCTTTTCCATAGTAAAAATCATCGAAACTTTCTTCAGTATAGTAAAAGGACCCAATTTTATCTAGGGCTTTTGCATGAAAATCTCCGATACGTTTGGTTAGTTCTTGATTCATGGCTGGCGTTAGTGGATGCGTTCGAGAAGGAATGCCTGGCTGAAAAAAGAAGCTTGAGTTTGTACCCATTTCATGATGATCGGTTAAAATATTTGGCAACCATTTATGGAAGGTAGCGATACGAGCTCTAGATTCAGGTAACTGAACAGGAAGCCAATCTCTATTCATATCGAACCAATAATGATTGGTGCGTCCACCTGGCCAAATTTCACTGTACTCGCGATCATTCGGATCTGGATTCAAATTTTTACTTTTATTCGTATTAACCCAATAGGCAAAACGTTGTAGACCGTCTGGATTCAAGGCAGGATCAAAAAGAATGATTGTATGTTTCAATAACTCTTGAACCTCACTGCTTTCCGCTGCGGCTAAATAATACGCAGCGAGCATAGACGCATTTGAACCACTAGGTTCGTTGCCGTGTATGGAAAATCCTTGGTACACAACGATAGGACGGTCATTAGAATTAGCGTTGTTGGTTTCAGTGGCTGCTATGTGTGTATTTCGAATAGTTTCAATGCGACTGTGATTTTCGGGTGAGGTAATTGTTAGTAATAATAGAGGTCTGCCTTCAAAAGTGCTACCGCGATTTTCTATTTGGATTCTGTCTGAGACCTTTGCCAGAGTTGTCATATAATTTATCAGCTTATCATGAGTGATATGCCATTCACCCACTTCATGGCCAATCACAGATGCTGGTGTTGGGATGGAGGAGTCATAGGTCGTGTTTTGTGGGAGGTAGTAGGTTACATCGGTTGATTGTTGTGCTTGCAGTTGAAACACACACATTAAAGCTAAAAAGATAGTCAGTCTCATAAGTTGGTAATTTTTATAAAAATAAAAAAACCGCTACGGTTTAGGTAGCGGTTTCATATAAATTAACAGAAGTCCTTAGTTTTAGATGTCTTCAAAATTGATATCCGTAAATTTTTCTGCGGAATCTGAGCTAGCTGTGGATTCACCACCTTCAGCTAAATCAACATTGTCTGAATAATCGTCTTTTTTGAAATCTTTTTGATGACGTTCGCTGATCACTTCATCTCCTTTTTCAGCGATAATATAATCGGTCATTTCTCTTAAAATTTCATTGAACTCAGAAAAATCTTCTTTGTATAAATAGATTTTATGCTTTTTGTAATGAAATGATCCATCGTCATTCGTGAATTTTTTACTCTCTGTAATGGTGAGGTAGTAATCTCCAGCTTTAGTCGCTCTTACATCAAAAAAGTAAGTTCTTCTTCCTGCTCTTAATACTTTAGAGAAGATTTCTTCTTTCTCCATCATTCCGTGATCGCTCATAGCTATTTTTTAATTTTAATTTGAATGTGCACCAAAAATCTAAAAAAAAAGTATAGTATACAACAAAAACTATAATTCTTTTGTGCTGAGCTGTTTTAAGTAAAGTTCCTTGTAGTAACCATCAGTACTTACGAGCATATCATGAGTTCCGCTTTGAAGAATTTTTCCATCTTCGAGGACAATAATCTTGTCAGCATCCTTTGCTGAAGAGACGCGATGACTCACAATAATAGTGGTTTTTCCTTCTGATATTTTACGTAAACTTTTCAGGATTTTCTCTTCCGTTTCAGTGTCAACTGCCGATAAACAATCATCAAATAATAAGATGTTTGGCGATTTAATGATGGCTCTTGCAATAGAAATACGTTGCTTTTGTCCACCCGATAATGTAATACCTCGTTCCCCTAATTTGGTGTCGTAACCATTTTTAAAGGTCTTAATATTTTTGTGGACATCGGCATTTTTCGCTGCTGCAACAATATCGTCGTGCGTGGCATCTTCCTTGCCAAATTTGATGTTGTTTTCAATGGTGTCTGAAAACAAAAAGGCATCTTGCGGCACATAACCTATATGCTCTCTCAAACTATTTAAATTGAGTTGGTCAATCGCTTTGCCATCAATTTTAATAGTACCTTCCTGCACGTCATAAAGTCTGCCAATAAGGTCTAGAATGGTTGATTTCCCGGAACCTGTTTTACCTAAAATAGCCAGCGTTTCTCCCTGTTCAAGTGTAAAACTAATGTGATCGAGCGCTTTGATATTGGTATCTGGATAAATGTAGGTAACGTTCTTAAATTCAATGTGTCCTTTGATGTCTGAAGGCTTCGGATTTAAGTTTTTTATTTCCGGTTCTTGTTTTAAAAACTCATTAATCCGTTTTTGAGAAGCCTCTGCTTGTTGCACAAGATTAGTGACCCAGCCCACAGTCGCTACAGGCCATGTAAGCATATTGACATAAATAAGGAATTCAGCGATCGTCCCTATTTCTTGAATTTCTCCGTTGATGTATTGCATTCCACCAATATAAGCCACTAAAATATTACTGATACCAATCAATAGGATCATGGAAGGGAAAAACAGTGCCTGCACTTTGGCGAGATCTATCTGTTTTTGTTTACTATCGTTTGATAATGTGTTGAATTCCTCATAATTTTCAGTTTCTATACCGTAGGATTTAATCACAGAGATGCCACTAAATGATTCCTGTGTATAGGCAGATAGATGTGATAAATATTCCTGAACAATGCGACTTCGCTTATTAATGACCTTACTTAATTTGTAAATAATGAAAGACAATACAGGTAATGGTAAAATGGTATATAACGTGAGTTTCGGATTGATACTCAACATGTATATAAGAGCGACAATAAATAGAGTGGCTGTATTAATCGTATACATGATGGCTGGGCCAGCGTACATTCGAACCTTGCCAACGTCTTCACTTATTCGATTCATTAAATCTCCCGTACGGTTTGACTTATAAAAGTTGAGGGATAAGTTTTGGTATTGTTGGTAGACTTCATTTTTAAGATCATACTCGATATATCGAGATACATTGATAATAGTTTGTCTCATTAAAAACGTAAATATACCAGTGATGACAGCAGCGCCAATAAGATACAAGATATTCATTGCTAGTTCCTGCCTAAATGCATCACCAGCTAAACTGCCTTCGATCGCTTTAGAAATCGTGGTGATCGATTTACCTATAAACCTTGGTGTAAACAAGGCAAATATTTTGGCGCCAATGGTTATTAATATGCCTAGCAACAACTTATAACGATAACGGTAGAAATATTTATTAATATGTCTTAATTCTTTCATCTAGCTTTTTCGGGCTTTATTTTAGACGGTTGATAATTTAACGTCCTAATTTTTGCTAATACTCTAATATTGCGTTATTTTTGCACGCTATTTTGCGCATAATTACATAGGTGCTAATCTAAATTTCAAATGACGTTAGATGTTATAAGTTCAAAAGAACTTTCAAAAATCGACCCAGTTTTCGGACAAATATCTTTTGATAATCACGAGCAAATCGTTTTTTGCAACGACAAAGATACTGGTTTAAAAGCAATAATTGGTATTCATAACACAGTTTTGGGACCGGCTTTAGGAGGTACCAGAATGTGGGCCTATAATAATGAATGGGAAGCCCTCAATGATGTACTCAGACTCTCAAGAGGTATGACCTTTAAATCAGCTATTACTGGACTTAATCTAGGTGGTGGAAAAGCGGTCATTATTGGTGATGCCAAAACGCAGAAAACCCCAGAATTAATGAAAAAGTTTGGGGAGTTTGTTCATTCCTTGAGTGGGAGGTATATCACTGCTGAAGATGTAGGAATGACCACAGAAGATATGGACACTGTTAGAGAAGTGACGCCCTATGTTACTGGTATTTCAGAAAATAAAGGTGGTGCAGGAAATCCGTCTCCAATTACAGCTTATGGTGTTTTTATGGGGATGAAAGCTGCAGCCAAATTCAAATATGGGAGTGATGTTTTAGAAGATAAGTCAGTATTTGTACAAGGTATAGGCCATGTAGGAGAATCGCTTGTGGAACATTTGATGAATGAAGGTGCAAAAGTCACTATTGCAGATATCAATCAAGAACGATTGGAAGAGGTTAGAGCTAAGTACGATGTCACTATTTATGGTGGACAAGACCTTTTCAATGAGCCTATGGATATCTATGCACCTTGTGCCTTAGGTGCTACAATCAATGATGCAACCATCCATAAATTACAAGCAGATATCATTGCTGGAGCAGCTAATAATCAATTAGAAGATGAAGTAAAACACGGCAGGCTTTTACAAGAACGTGGTATTTTATATGCCCCAGACTTTTTGATCAATGCTGGTGGTATCATCAATGTTTATGCTGAATTAGAAAATTACGATAAACAAGAGATTATGCGTAAAACAGAAAACATTTATAACACCACTTTAGAAATTTTCGATCGTGCTAAAGCAAATAACGTGACCACTAATGTTGCTGCTATGAGTTTAGCTAAGGAACGTATTGAAACAAGAAAAAGAGAACAACAATAATTAATTGTATTACAAACCTTAAAAAAGTTTGGTTCTTTTAAAATAATATTATTTTTGCAGAGCGAAAGGACATAATCTTTCGCTTTGTTAATTTTTAGCTCTTTGTAACTATGTTAAACAGACGACACATTCGTATAAAAGTTATGCAAACTCTTTACGCTTCTCAAGGCAGTGAGAGTGATGACTTAAAAGCTAATGAGACATTTCTTCTTAAGAGTCTGGACAGCATGTACGATTTGTTTTTGGCGCAATGTTCATTGCTTATTGCAGTGCATCAAAAGGCAAACGATCGATTGAAAAAAAATCAGCAAAAACTTTTAGCAACTAAAGAGGAGAAAAATCCGAATGCTAAGTTTGTCAATAATGAGCTTTTGGTCTTATTGAGTTCAAATGAAGCTTTAAAGTCACGCATTGAAGATCAGAAAGAGAATCTGTGGTATCTCGATTTCGAGTATGTAGATGTTATTTTCAAATCTATTATCGAAAGTGATATTTACAAAACCTATATGGCCACTAAAACCTCTACCTTCAAAGAGGACAAAAACTTTGTGATTGATATTTTTACGGAAATCATAGCACCCAATGATAAGCTCTACGATTATTTTGAAGATAAGCGCCTCACGTGGTTAGACGATTTGCCAGTGGTAAATACAGCCATTTTAAAATTGCTCAAGAAATCTAAGGCTTCTTCTGAAGGAAAACACTTTACACCAAAGTTGTTCAAGGACATGGATGATAGGGATTTTGCCATAGACTTACTTAAAAAAACGATCTTAAATCAGACAGCTTTCAGGCAGGAAATTGCGAATAAAACTAAAAATTGGGATGCCGATAGAATTACCCAAATTGATACGGTCCTAATGGAATTGGCCATTTGTGAATTTCAGAAATTTCCATCAATTCCTGTAAAAGTAACCATCAATGAATATCTGGAAATCGCTAAGGAATATTCTACACCTAAAAGTAGCAATTTCATCAATGGTATTTTAGACAAAATAATTAAGGAGTATACTGCGGAAGGCAAACTCAATAAAATAGGAAGAGGATTGTTGTAAACTTGTAGGAATCATCAAGTTTAGACTGTTAATCTTTTGTTTGAAAATGCACTAAAAATTTTGATTGGATGAAATTATTAGTACATTTGGGTTCTCGAATCAAAAACAATTTAAAAATCATAGCAATGAAAAAAGCAATTTTAGCGTTTAGCGCATTATGTTTAGTAGCTTTTACGTCTTGTAAAGAAGATGCAACTAGCAAAATTAATTCGGATAACGTTGCGGCAGCAGCAGAAAGAGATGCAAATGCTTCTGAGTTTCCAGTCATCTCTTTTGAGGAGACTGAGCATGACTTTGGAACGATTGTAAACGGAACGCCTGTTGAAACAAAATTTAAATACACGAATACAGGTAAAACGCCTTTAGTAGTGAGTAACATTAAAAGTACTTGTGGATGTACTGTGCCATCAGATTGGAACAGAGATCCTTTAGCGCCAGGTGAATCTGCTGAATTTACAGTAAAGTTCAATGGTAAAGGTTCTAACCAAGTACAGAAAACAATTACGTTAACTACAAATACAGAAAAAGGTTCTGAGCAAGTGAAGATCAAGGCATTTGTTGAGCCAGATCCAAATGCACCTGCTAAGAAAGCTGGTTCAGCTTCAATTCAACCTGTAGGAAAGTAATTTATGGATTCATTTGGAGGAATTTTACCGATTGTTGCCATGTTTGCCGTGGTGTATTTTTTCATGATTGCTCCGCAAATGAAGCGAGCTAAGCAGGAAAAAGCATTCGCTGCAGCACTGAAAAGAGGTGACAAAGTGGTAACTAAAAGCGGTATGCACGGAAAAATTGTCGATCTAAATGATAAAGACAATAGCTGTGTTATCGAAACACTCGCTGGAAAAATAAAATTTGAACGTTCTGCGATTTCTATGGAAATTAGTAAGAAACTCAATGCACCAGCAACTGTGAAATAAATCTCAAAACACATATTTATAAAAAAACTCCGAAAGTTACTTTCGGAGTTTTTTTATGGATTTCAACAATTTTTGTACTTATCGTTTAAACCAACACCCTTTAAAATCATTGGTTTGATCTTTTCAATACGGGATTGCTTGGTAGCCGCTCTTTTTGCATTATTGATATAGTTGCAGTATTCACGCTGTTTTCCTGGAGTGAGCTGGTCAAAACTGGCTTTTAATTTGCTATTATCTTTCAGAACAGACGATAATTCCTTCGGCACAGAAACCTTCGTGCCTTTTCGCGTTGGTTTGATTTCTTTGCCTAATTTTTGATTTTCGATAGCTTCTTGTACGTATGATAATACGATGGCTTCATCCACCTCGTCAATACTATTAAAACGCATTTGTCTTAAGGCTTTCGTTTTATTTTCCTGGGCATTCACCAAAAGATTTTTAGAATCTTTCAAGAATACACCATTAAAAAACCAAATACCGAAATGCTGTTTAAATGCTCCTAATCCTATGACATTCTTTCCTTCAAGAGAATACACAGGTGCATTCCATTTGATGGACTCTTGTAGTTCCGTCGAATTAATAATATCGCGAAGTTTGTATAGTGCTTCAGAAAAATGCTCATGATTGGCTATATAGCCTTCTACAGTGCTAACTTTTTTCATAGTAAACCAATTAGATCATAAAAATACATAATTTTTGCGTACAGATTTTTCGCTACAAGAAGCTCTGTTATCACATGGCCATAAGAAGGCGTTGTAAAGCTCTAAGGACGATACTTTTCGGCAGTTAATTCCACAATTTTACAAATAACTTCCGTTGCTTTAATCATACTTTCAACTGGGACATACTCATAGCGACCATGAAAATTGTGTCCGCCTGCAAAGATATTTGGGCAAGGGAGTCCCATATAACTTAATTGAGAACCATCGGTTCCTCCTCTAATAGGTTTAATGAGTGGTTCAATATCTAGTTGTTTCATGGCTTCTTCTGCAATGTCTACAATATGCATCACAGGTTCAACCTTTTCCTTCATATTGAAGTATTGATCTTTTATGTCTATGGAAATGACTTCTCGCTCGTATTGGGAATTAATGTCATTAGTGAGGTTTCTCATGACTTCCTTTCGTGCTTCGAAATGGTCCTTGTCGTGATCTCTAATAATATATTCCAAAACAGTTTCTTCTACTTTACCTTCCATATGATGTAAATGAAAGAAACCTTGGTAACCTTCAGTGTGCTCAGGAGTTTCCAATCGTGGTAACGAATTTATAAATTCAGTAGCGATATACATAGAATTCACCATTTTACCTTTAGCATAGCCAGGATGAACTATTTTTCCTTTCACCGTAACTGTAGCACCTGCCGCATTAAAATTTTCATATTCTAGTTCACCAATCTGGCTACCATCCATAGTGTATGCCCAATCTGCTCCAAACTTCTCCACATCAAACTTATGGGCGCCTCGACCAATTTCTTCATCAGGTGTAAAGCCTACTTTAATATCGCCATGCTTGATTTCTGGATGATTTATTAGATACTCCATAGCAGAAACAATTTCAGTAATCCCAGCCTTATCGTCTGCGCCTAATAATGTGGTACCATCTGTCACGATGAGCGTCTGACCTTTATACTGCAGCAAATCTTCAAAATAATCTGGAGACAGAATGATATTGTGTTCAGCATTGAGTGCGATATCTTTTCCGTCATAGTTTTCAATCACGCGAGGTTTAACGTTAGCACCTGTAAAATCAGGCGATGTGTCAAAATGAGAAATAAAACCAATTGTTGGTACGTCATGGTCTACATTACTCGGCAACGTAGCCATGATATAAGCGTTTGGATCAATAGTGACATCTTTCATGCCAATAGCAATCAATTCTTTGGCAAGCGCGTGAGCTAAGTCCCATTGCTTTGGAGTACTTGGTGTTGTATCACTTTTAGGATCAGATTCCGTGTCTACGGTGACATAACTGATGAAGCGTTTAATGATATGTTCTTTCGAAATCATACTCGAGAGGTCTTGTTATTTGTAGTGAAAAACGTTAAAAATTCCGTAGGATATTTTATAGGACGAAAGTTAACGATTTTAATCAAATCTGTAGTATTTTTGCAGCAGAAAAGATTTGATATGTATAAGCTTCTACTGCGACCTATTTTATTTTCTTTCGACCCTGAAAAAGTACATTATTTTACATTTTCTCTCATTAGAAATTTGTCCAAAATACCAGGAATGATGGCTTTGTTTCGTGCGCTCTATGTCGTGAAAGACCAACGGTTAGAACGTGAGTTATTCGGGTTGAAATTTAAGAATCCAGTAGGTTTGGCAGCAGGTTTTGATAAAAATGCTGTCTTATATAATGAGCTTTCAAATTTTGGTTTTGGCTTTATTGAAATAGGAACCGTTACTCCAAAAGGTCAAAAAGGAAATCCTAAAAAACGATTATTCCGACTCAAAGACGATCAAGGAATTATTAATCGAATGGGTTTTAATAATGAAGGCTTAGAGGCTGCCATAGAAAAACTTAAACAACATAAAGGCCATCTCATTATTGGTGGAAATATCGGTAAAAATACCGCTACTAAACCTGAAGATTATACGAGGGATTATCTGGATTGCTTCAATGGACTTCATCCATATGTGGATTATTTCGTACTCAATGTGAGTTGTCCCAATGTAGGTAGTCATGCAAAATTAAACGATAAGGATTATCTGCTAGAGCTCATTTCCGAGGTTCAAAAAGCGAATGCTAACTTTGAAAACAAAAAACCAATTTTACTAAAAATAGCACCAGATTTAAACGATAACCAACTCGACGAAATTATCGAACTTATTGAAGAGACGAAATTAGATGGTGTCATAGCAAGTAATACGTCTGTAGATAGAACGGGATTAAAAGCTAGCGATGCCAGATTGGAAGAAATTGGACAGGGTGGCTTGAGTGGGCAACCTATCAAATCAAAGTCTACTAAAGTCATCAAATATTTAGCAGATAAGAGTCAGAAGGCCTTTCCAATTATTGGGGTTGGTGGGATTCATTCTGCTCAAGATGCCCTAGAGAAAATAGAGGCTGGTGCAGATCTCGTTCAAATTTATACCGGCTTTATTTACGAAGGCCCTTCTTTAATTAAAGCGATTAACAAAGCTTTAATAAAAAAAGCGAATTGATTTAAAAATCCATTCCCTTTCGTATGCTTTCAATGCTATCACCATTAATTCTTTATAAAAGACAGGGTTTCAGAATGATTTCTTTTATTCAGTCTGATGTAGTAAACACCACTGTTTAATGGTGTTGTGTTTATCGTTAAATCTGACACATTGTTAATCTCCTTACTCGTAATTTCTTGTCCCAACACATTATATATGTGATAGCCGTCTGGAAGATCATTCATATTGGAAGATTGAATGTTTAATTGTTGATACGACGGATTAGGGTACAACGATATGGAATTTGTCTTAAAATAATTATCAACACTTAAGACGTCATTTGCCATATAGGTTGTTTCTCCCGAACCATAGTTGCCACCACTCACAATCACATTACCTTCAAGTGTTGACAAGTTGTATGAACCAAAACCTGAAGCACAACAAATACCATCGCCATAGCTATCAATCATTTCAAAAGAATAACATTCATTAGTTGCAATGGCGAAGTTTTCAGTAAAGGTTTGAAAGTCATCAACACCTTCCACATAAGTTGGACTCGTATATAATGGTGTGCCAT
This sequence comes from Psychroserpens sp. BH13MA-6, assembly GCF_052983595.1. Classification (NCBI taxonomy): domain Bacteria; kingdom Pseudomonadati; phylum Bacteroidota; class Flavobacteriia; order Flavobacteriales; family Flavobacteriaceae; genus Psychroserpens; species Psychroserpens sp. BH13MA-6. The sequence goes on from NZ_JBRJGE010000004.1 coordinate 385,445, forward strand.
TACTGTCTCTCAATACCCAAGAAGTTTCCGCTGGCCAATCGTCTGTGGTCAACGTTAGTACCAATTCGCTAGTTGCAATGTTTTCACTGCCTACTTCAATATAGTTTTGATAGACTTTGGTGATGTTGTCGGTGCCATTGGAAATGGTTAAGGTGACATCAAAAGTTCCAGTACTTGTATAGCTATGTGTTGGATTTTGTGTGGTGTAATCAATGACGTCATCACCATCAACATCCCACTGCCAAGAAGTCGCACCTGTACTATTATCTACAAAATCAACATCGAGTACATTACTGCAATCTCGAGTGTAATTCGAAGCAATATCAACGTTAAAACTTGGACAATTCAACTCTGATCGCGATGCTTGGTACACAGCATAAATCCGAGCATATTGCTGAGGAGAGAACTCTGTTCGACACGATTTACGGGAGTAGGACATGATGTTCAACGGATTCGGGTTAAAGAAATCACCGTTGGCATCTGTGGCGCTACCTACATAATTACAAGAGGCATTGACATTACTGTTACTTAATTGAGGGTCTGCTGGTGTATCACAAATGAAATCACCACTACTAGCACAATTTGATCCGTCTACAAGTTCTGTCGTAAGCGAACTATTACTGTTTCCATGCGTATGTGAAAGCGCGAAAAAGTGACCCATTTCATGAGGTAAAGTGCTACCGTTGAGCGCGCATGAGTTATTCATCATTATCACTTCAGGACCTCCTGGGAAATAAGCATAGCCACATAATCCGGCGCCTTCTTCCGTACTCACCGTATTAGCAAAATATATATTGATGACATTTGTGACATTGTTCGCTAAGGTCAAGGCATCTTGTTCATCTGTAGAGAAGTCATAGTATTCAGAACTATCAATAAAGTTGATACCGTCACACAAGAAAAATTCTAAATAGGCATTGGCATAATATAGATTCATATCAGCAATGGCATTTGCTACCTGTGTCTCAGTCAATCCGCCAAATCCTCCATCGGTTCTAATGATGTGTGCCTTAATAGGTACCGAACTGACAGCAGTAGAGCTTCTTTGAGAGCTTAGTTGATAAAAGGTTTGTTCATACTGATTGATTTTTGGCATGAGATCTTGGATAAACTGTTCGGATTCCGGTGTGGCAACAGTTCCACATTGTGGTATTTCTTGCGCTATTAAAGAATGTGCAAAGCACAAAATTGTCAAAATGAACAAGGCATGTCTGAAAATAGAATGTGATGTCATGTCTGCTAATGTAGGTTTAGTTAATCGCGTAAACATACGAAAAAATCGATAAAATACTATATTTATAGATGAAATACAGTATTTTATGTAATGAACATGGGTTACTAATTAGGTCATTATAATTTAAAAAACATGAATCCCTTAATAATTCAGTTTTAAAATTTAATGCATACTTCATAGCTCACCTGTAATTTTAATTATTTTTGTGAAAAATAAACCAACTGAATTACGACCTACTCATATCGTTTGTTATTGCCACGTCTGCTTTGGCTATATCACCAGGACCGGATAATATATTTGTCTTGATGCAAAGCATGGTCAATGGAAAGAAATATGGCTTAGCCACAGTTGCAGGTTTAATTTCAGGGTGTTTGGTTCATACAACATTGGTGGCATTTGGCGTATCGGCCATTATAAAAAACAATGACACTTTGTTTTTTATAATCAAATTGTTTGGAGCTGCTTATTTGTTGTATTTGGCATATAAAGTTTATAAGACTGATGGCGCTTTAAGCTTAGACTCTGAAAACATTCCTAAGAAAAGTCTTTGGGCGCTTTACAAACAAGGATTTATGATGAACGTTTTAAATCCGAAAGTGTCTATTTTTTTTCTTGCATTTTTTCCTGCATTTTTATTTAGTGATGGTATAAGTACCGTAGTTCAGTTTTATGTTTTAGGTCTATTTTTTATGGTAGTATCGGCCATTATTTTCTCTGCCATTGCGATTCTAGCTGGTGCAATTTCTTCCTATTTAAAACAACACATACGATTGGGGTTTTATCTAAAATGGTTGCAAATTATTGTCTTTGTTGGGATTGCAGTCCTCATACTCACTTCGGAAAAATAGCTTCTAAAAATCATCTTTATTGCTATCTTTGAGGAAATGAAGAAAGCGATCAAAATAATCGAATGTCCGCGTGATGCCATGCAAGGTATCAAAGAGTTTATTCCTACATCTAAAAAGGTGCAGTACATTCAGTCTCTTCTCAGAGTGGGATTTGACACGATTGATTTTGGAAGTTTTGTTTCACCCAAGGCCATTCCTCAAATGGTGGATACTGCAGAAGTGTTGTCTCAACTGGATTTGAGTACTACTTCTAGTAAGCTTTTGGCAATAATTGCCAATACCAGAGGCGCCAATGATGCTTGTCAACATCCTGAAATTGATTATTTGGGATATCCATTTTCAATTTCAGAAAACTTTCAAATGCGAAATACGCATAAAACGATTGCACAATCAGTAGTGACGCTTTCTGAAATATTAGAACTGGCCAACAAGCATGGAAAGGAAGTTGTGGTGTATATCTCCATGGGTTTTGGAAATCCATACGGTGATCCATGGGATGTTGAGATTGTAGGGGAGTGGACGGAACGTCTGAGTCGGATGGGCGTGCGAATATTGTCGTTAAGTGACACCATTGGCAGTTCTAACCCTGACAGTATTTCCTATTTGTTTTCCAATTTAATTCCTAAATATCCTCAAATCGAATTTGGTGCGCATTTACACACAACACCCACAACTTGGTTTGAAAAAGTAGATGCCGCCTATAAATCGGGTTGCATGAGATTTGATGGTGCCATTCAGGGATTTGGAGGTTGCCCGATGGCTAAAGATGAATTAACGGGAAATATGCCTACTGAAAAGTTACTGTCTTATTTCACTTCGAATAAACACAATAACCTCAATGCTATGAGCTTTGAAAGCGCTTACAATGAGGCTACAAAAATCTTCACTGCTTACCATTAGTATTTGGCTTCGTTTAATTTTTAATATGATTTATTGATTCACAATAGGTTAGAATTTTGCTGCTCTTTTTATTTAAAATTAATCTAAATAAACTTTGATAAAGTCAGAATCTGTTTTATTTTTGCACTCGAAAACAACAATCTATTTATAATAAGTCTAAATAAAAACAAATGAAAAATATTTTTGCCCTATTAATTTGTATGTTAAGTGCCTCCTTATGGTCACAGGTAACACCTACCTCACAAGATAGTATTACCTTTAATCCACAGCAACAGTTAAATGCAGCTCAACGAATTTTATCTGGAAATTACGGTAAAGCGGTTACGGTGGGAGCTTATGGCGAAATCACTTATAATCAACCTGAAGCCGATAACGGAGAAATGGATGTACAGCGTCTTGTCTTATTATTTGGCTACCGATTTAATGATAAAACACAATTTGTCACGGAGATTGAGATGGAGCATGTGGAAGAAATTTTTGTGGAGCAGGCCTTCGTAAATTATGCAGTAGCAAACAATATTAGTTTAAGAGGAGGTTTGATGTTAGTTCCTATGGGAATCATTAATGAATACCACGAACCAACAACATTTAATGGTGTTGAGCGTCCAGGTGTTGACAATGCGATTGTTCCTACCACTTGGCGCGAGATAGGTGTAGGTGTTACAGGACGTTTTCCTGAACAATCAATCACTTATCAGGCTTATATTTTTAACGGTTTTAAATCTACTATCAATAATGATGGCGCTATATCTGGTGTGTTAAATGGTAGTAGTGGTTTACGTGGTGGTCGTCAGAAAGCGATTAAATCAACTATAGATAGTCCCACTTTCTCTACCAAAATAGAATATTATGGTTTACCAGGTTTGAGATTAGGATTGTCTGGTTATTATGGAAAAACACAAGCGGAGGACGAGATTGAATCTATGGAAGGATCAAATATTGGTATTGCAATGGTTGGTTTGGACGCACGTTATGCTTATAAACGTTTTGCGGCAAGAGGACAATTTATTCATGCCTCCTTAAGTGATACTGAAGACTACAATAATTTAACTGGCGGTGATTTGGGAAGTGCCTTAATGGGTTATTATGCGGAAGTTGCTTATAACTTATTGCCTTTAACTAAAGCCCAACGTTTATTTGCTTTCGCGCGTTATGAAAATTATGATACTCATGCAGATACTGATGGCGATTTAATTAGAAATGATGCGTATAACCGAACAGACATTACAACAGGTTTAAGCTATCATATTGCTCCTGGTGTTGTCTTAAAAGGAGATTATCAATTTAGAAGTAATGCACAACAAGGTAGTGATGTAGATAATCGACTTAATTTTGGGATCGGTGTATGGTTCTAAAAGTTTTTTAATTGATTGGTCAACGGGCTACTTTGATATGTTATAGGATCATGGTAGTCTTTTGGCATTTAAAATGTAATATATATATTAAGCTATGATTTTAAAACATATATACTTATTAATTGTTTCGGTTTGTTTATTAACCTTTGGCCTTCCTGAAAAAATACAAAAAAAGGTTTTCAAGGAAATTGAAAACACTTATGACGTCGAAGAATTTGAATTTCAGTCATTTCCAATAGACCAAACGCTAACAAAATCATTACCTTCCAATTTTAAAGAGGATCATTTTTTTGAAATCAAATCCGCAGGTAAAAAAATAGGTTATGCTTATGTGGCTAAAGCACCAAGTAAAACAGCACAGTTTGACTATTTAATCTTATTAGATCCTAATTTGGTTGTCAAAAAAGCAAAAGTCCTTATCTATAGGGAAGAATATGGTGGTGAGATTGGAAGTAAACGTTGGTTAAAACAATTCATTGGTAAGACACCTAATGATGAACTCATATATCAGAAAGATATTGTTGCCATAGCTGGCGCTACTATATCTGTGCGTTCAATGACTTCTGCAGTGAACGATTTATTAGCATCCTTAGAGATACTAAAATCTAAAAACATACTTTAATGCAATTAAACGGTCAACTTTCAACATTTCCTAAAGAAATCAAACTTTTGATTACGGCATTTTTAGTGGTATTAAGTGTTGGTTTTTACACAGGATTGCTGTTTGTTGGAGAAACTTCCGAGGCTAATCCACAAGGGATTGAAGAGCAATATCTTGGTAATGAAGATCAGCCAGAGGCGCCTGTTATGAAATTCAAAAAAAATGAACAGCAAATGCTTACGCTGGTTCATGGGCACATATTATCGATGTCTATTATTTTCTTTTTGGTCGGACTTATTTTAAGTACAGCGAAACTCTCAAAAAAGTTAAAAATGTTATTAATTGTAGAACCCTTTATATCAGTTCTCTTAACATTTGGAGGTATTTATTTACTTTGGACAGGCATCACATGGATGTCCTATGTTATTATGATTTCCGGAACTTTAATGACCTTGAGTTATACAACTGCAGTCCTCATTATTTTCTACCAATTAGCAGTATCAAGACACGTCAAATTACATTAAACCATAGAATAGGCACTCTAAAGGCTAAGATTTGATTAGGACTACATAATTTTCCCTTTTTATGTTGTATATTTGTGCGCAATTATAACTGTAATTGCATCATGACAGCACACGAAAACAAAATTGTTGGAGAAGGTCTTACTTATGACGACGTACTCTTGGTTCCAGCATTTTCTGAAGTTTTACCTAGAGAGGTAAATATCCAAACAAAATTCACACGAAATATTACTATTAATATCCCTGTGGTGTCCGCAGCAATGGATACCGTAACTGAAAGCAAAATGGCGATTGCCATGGCTCAAGAAGGAGGTATTGGTGTGCTGCACAAGAATATGACTATAGAGCAGCAAGCCGATAAAGTACGTCGTGTAAAACGTGCGGAAAGCGGCATGATCATCGATCCGGTGACCTTACCTTTAACGGCGAGAGTCGCTGATGCCAAACAACAAATGGCAGAACATAAAATTGGCGGTATTCCTATTGTGGATGACAACGGCATTCTAAAAGGAATAGTTACTAATCGCGATTTGCGTTTTGAGCATGAAAATGATCGGCCCATAGTGGAGGTGATGACCTCTGAAAACTTGGTGACATCATCACAAGGAACCTCATTAAAAGATGCAGAAAAAATACTCCAGCAGAATAAAATAGAAAAACTACTTATTGTAGATGATGCTTACAAATTAGTAGGACTCATTACCTTTCGCGACATCACTAAAGTGACACAAAAACCCAATGCGAATAAGGATTCATACGGAAGACTCCGTGTGGCTGCTGCTATAGGCGTCACGGCCGATGCCGTAGATCGTGCTTCAGCTTTGGTAAAAGCTGGCGTAGATGCTGTTATTATTGATACAGCACACGGACATACCAAAGGTGTTATAATGGTTTTAAAAGACATCAAAGAAAAGTTTCCTAATCTCGAAGTTATAGTTGGTAATATTGCTACTGGTGAAGCAGCCAAATATCTCGTTGAAGCAGGAGCAGATGCTGTTAAAGTAGGTATTGGTCCAGGCTCTATTTGTACGACAAGAGTCGTTGCTGGTGTCGGATTTCCACAGTTTTCAGCGGTGCTCGAAGTTGCTGCGGCTATTAAAGGTTCTGGTGTACCAGTTATCGCAGATGGCGGTATTAGGTATACAGGAGATATTCCGAAGGCGATTGCAGCTGGAGCCGATAGTGTTATGCTAGGCTCTTTACTCGCGGGAACGAAAGAAAGCCCTGGAGAGACCATTATTTATGAAGGAAGAAAGTTTAAATCATATCGTGGGATGGGATCTGTTGAAGCTATGAAACAAGGCAGTAAGGATCGCTATTTTCAAGATGTTGAAGATGATATTAAAAAATTAGTACCCGAAGGTATTGTTGGTCGTGTACCTTACAAAGGAGAGCTCGTAGAAAGTATCCATCAATTTGTAGGTGGTTTGAGAGCTGGAATGGGTTATTGTGGTGCCAAAGACATCACTACGTTAAAGGATACAGGCCGATTTGTAAAAATCACGTCTTCGGGTATTCACGAAAGTCATCCTCATGATGTTACTATTACTAAAGAAGCTCCAAACTATTCTAGGTAGTCTTCTTTTTTAACCATCTATATCCAATAAAAAGGCACCATATCTTGGTGCCTTTTGTTTTGTATGAGAGTTGGATGTGTTTATTTATAAACCTCAAGACCAAATGCTATTGCGTTATTTTTTTGCGTTTTGAGAATTTGGTTCCAATTTTACCACCTAACCATGCCATAGGGATATATGCTGCAAGAAGATCTACAACCGTAAACCAAGTTGGTCCAGAGAGTGTAAGATTGATAACGATACCACCTAACAGGAAAAGGACTCCAACTGCCAAAGCGAATTTCATCTTATGGCTAAAGGCAATCAATGCGGCAATAATAGCACCAATAAATGTGCCACCTGCATGTGCTAAAAAGGGGAATATAAAGTGCTTAGAACTCAAATTGGGCATTGCTTCGGCTAAGGCTTGCATGTCTGTCATATCAACACCTTCAATAGGAAATATATTATGACCAAGCTGTACAAGTCCCATATTGATGAAACTGCCAAAGAGCCATCCGAGCACTATTGCCAGAATATTTTTGATAATTGGATTCATATTGAAAGTTGTTTTAATGTATTACACAATTCAATGTAGTAAAAAGTTGAGACATGGCTAAACTTTCGAATAAAAAACAATGGCCATTAATTTGATATGGTCAATGTACTTACATAAAGAAGCACTACTGAATGGATGTTTTCAGCGTGTCAAAATCAATTAAATTCAACAGCTTTTTACGATGATCATCTAAGACTTGAAATTCATAGAACGGATTGGTATTTTCTGTGGCAGTACCAATTTTATGTTGCTTAGATAAAATACCAACGCCCCAATCAGTATCAATGCAGCAAGAATACACTTCAGGGTTACAACGCCATTTTAAGAATGCCTTCCAAGTAGTTCCATTCCATGAACCGCTTGCAGGAGTATGGATATAATCATAAGATTCTCTGGCGTGCCATTCGGTTGGTGGATTACAATCATGTAAAACCACAAATCCGTCATCCTTTATATGGTTTAAAGCGTTAATGATGTCTCTATCTACTTGTTCAGCCAGATGTAATCCGTCTACAAAAATCACGTCGAATTTCAAATCCTTTGATAAGATCTCATTATTTGATAACTGTTTAAAAAACTCATCACTTGTCATTTTGAAATCCACAGGGTTTTCCATAAACTCAACGCCAGGATCCACACTGTATTTTTCTTTGGATTCTATTTTATTGAAATTATGGTCTGGATTTCTAACACCAATTTCCAAATAGGTGGTATCTCTATTAAATTGTTGTAATAAAAAATTTATTATTTGTGTTCGAGACGGTGTTTTGGTAATTTCAAAACGATCTTTTTTTATAACTGCTGCATAATGCGGATCATTATAAATATACATCCCTTTAGCATAATATTTGATTGGTTTTACTTTTCCTAGTAAGCGCTTAATTCCCATGTTTTTTATATTCTGAATTCAAATTGTAACAAGTCGAATCTTATGAATTGAAAGTTACTTGTTGTTGGTGGGCGACTAAAATAATAAAAGAAAGTGAATTGAGCGGAATTCGCACATATTATCATTTAAAAATCCCATGTTTTATCTGTCATTGAATTGATGATATTGATGCACTCAATATTTCTGAAAGTTCTTTAGCACATCCCCAAGCTACTGTAAATCCTGCACCACCATGGCCATAATTATGAAAAATATTCGGAAATGTTCGATCAAAATCAAATCTTACAGCACTTCTCATTGGACGAAGACCAACCAACGTCTCTAGTATTTTTGGGGTGCTTTTAGTACCGCTTTTCTCTTGAAATCGGTTGATGATTAATTCGGAGTCCGATAGATCAGGTTCTAGGTTCCAGTTATCAACATCATCTGTGCCACCAATGATAGTATCTTGACTTCTATTAATAACATAACTCAAAGCACCTTTTTCTGTGGCATCACCATAAGAAGGGGTCTTTAATCGCGCTGTTCTTAAAATTTGACCTCTCATTGGTCGTAAATCAGTATCGTTGCACAGTGCTTTAGCGCCAAGACCTGTGCAATTTACAACCCATTGATCAAGCAAGGACAATGTTTTCAAAGAATGGATGTCTCGGATTTCAAAAGTGCCACCTTGGGTTATAAATTGTTGAAATAAACTAGGTAGGTAAAGTCTCGGTTCCACTAATGGGACTTCAGCTACAAATGCGGCATCGATACCTGGCGGAAGTTCATCTGAATGCGCTTTTCTCACTTTTCCAGATGGGAGTTGCTGCACCCAGTCATTGTTACTGTCGTCGTTAAAGGCGCTGAAAAAGTTTATGAAGGAAACGCCATGACCTTTTCGTAGTTCCGATTCATATTTTTGATAGGTCCATTTTGACCAATACATGACTTTGTTTGCAGGTTGTATTTCATAAGGAAACCAGACGGCACCAACTTTACCTGATAATGTGGCGTCATAGCGCTCTTTTGCAATAAGCTTGACATGAAATCCAGAGTTTTGAAGCATAATTGCAGACGTCAAACCAATAATTCCTGACCCAACGACTGTGACCTGCTGTATTTTCATATGGTTCGTGAAGGATGACATTTCGACTTTGATTTATAAGCCCATTGACTGGCGTTAGCTTCCTTAATATCTCAATCTATTATCTTGTCGCTATTGAAATGAGAGTTCCTCATTCTATAGTGGTCTCCATAGAGGGAATTTCGAAACTATTTTCAAGAAGCGAAAACCCTTGTGCATTTTTCTTTTGATCTTCAGTCGCTTCCTGTTTTACAACGATAAAAGAGCTGTCTTCGAAATTGAAGGCATGGATTTTTCCGTTATGTTTTAAACCAAAGGTTCTGAAGTTAAAATTGGCAGATCTTGAACTCATACCATTGAACGTGTCATCAACTATTGGTGAAACTTCTAAATTCTTAATGTAAGCGTTGGTTTCGTAATCTTCCATGCTAAGTTCAATGGTGTCATCCAATTCTAAAGGGTAACTAAAGGATGTCACCATAAACAAACCACTAGAGTCAAAACCATTTTTTTCAACAGCGATATAGAAAATGCCACCACCCATATCTTCTTCATCGGTAATAGTCCAATCACCAGGATGTTCGAATTTAAAACTTTTTCCTTCATACGATTGATTGACTTTACTGCTTCCGGATTCTGTTCCGTTTTTACAAGCTGTTACAAAACAGATCACTAAGACAAGTGCAAGGATTTTTTTCATAATGGTATCATTGAAATTAAAGATGAGGTTGGGTTCACAAAATAATAAAACATTATGAATTTCATGACACCCAAAGCAAATTACATGATTGAAACTGATTCTTATATGACTTGTGGCTTAACAGCCTTCTACAATTTCAGATATGACTGAATCATTGTTTCAACAAGGTCATAATTTCCTTGCGTCCTGATCGGCTCATCGTAAATTCCAATGTATCATTGGTTAATTTGTTGATTTGAACACCAATTTCCATTTTATCTCTTGGGTAACAAATGAGTTGGTCATTTAAAATTTCAAAAGTACCTTGTTCTGCTATGTATCCAATCTGGGATTTGTAGGTTCTGTCTGAATTAAACTTAAACATGACTTCATCATTACAAAGGTCTTTGCCACTTGATTCTACAATCCAAGTTCCGCAATGCCATGTACCAGTAATGAGATTGTAGTCTTTAGATGCATTGCAATTGAACGCCAAGATGCAAAGTAATAGAAATACGATTTTTTTCATTTATATAGGTTTTAGTTGGTCTTTTGTCAATTATACTAAGCGAATATATGACCAAAATATCATTTCTGTGCATGAGTTGACCAATCCTTCGCTATTATTTGGAATTATTTCCAACGGGAAATGAAAAACCGATAGCTGCAGCACCTGCAAAAAGTTGCACGCTGTCATGAAAATAATAAGAAAAAGCGATGTCAAAATTATGTTCAGGTCCGAGTTCAAATCCTATTGATGCCGGCACATGAATAAGCACACCACTATCATTTAGATTTTTAAATAGTGTCATGTTTTCAAAGCTTCCTATGGAAGCTCCTAAGCCCACTTCAACGTATGGCGCCACCCAAGGAATAGGTACTCTTAATCTGGTTTTTCCACCAATGATAAAGGCGTTGGCACTCACGGAATAGACAGGTGAATTAGGATCAGTATTATCACTTTCATTATTGGTAAGAATCATGCCAGCATAAGGTCTGAGGTCAATCCAGTTGGTCAATTTGAGGACGTATTCACCTTGTAAATAAATACCAGAACCAAAAGTATCAACGTCATCATAAGGAGCACAAATGCTGTAACCAACAGATATGTCTACGAACGTTTCCTTTACAAATTGCGCCTCTGTTTTCGAACAGAAAAAGAGCATAAAAAGGACGAATAAAGTTTGTCTCATAATAAATAAGGAGCTTTTTATGGTGAGCAATATAACCGACTTTAGTTAGACATTTAGTATTTTGTTAAATTAATTTAAATTTTTGCTGCCGTTGTCAGTTTGAAATGATATTTTTATAACAGACAACCTGTTAAATGCTTTCAAAAATGGTTTATATATTTGAATCAAAAGGACGAATGAAAAGCACTGCAAATAACCATTATAGATTCTTGAAAAGCTTGATATTCGTAACGCTTTTTTCGGTATCTAACCTGACGTTTTCTCAGCCTCCACCACCTTGTAACGCCAACGGGAATTCTGGTTTTGGAGGAGCCGTTGGAGAAGGACAGTTTTTATTTAGTGGTGAATTTGATAACCCGATAATATTTGCAATGAATACAGGGTCAAATGACATGAATGATATCTTAGTACTATATATTGATACTGGTGTTCCTGGTCGTCAAGTGATAGACGCTTCAATCGACGATGCTGCAGATGATCATCGCATTGCAATTTCAAATAGTAATGCCTTCGGATTTGGAAGTGTCATTACATTTCCGCCAGGTTTTGAAGCTTCTTATGCCATAGCCATTAACACCAACTTTGGTGGTTTATGGTCCATACCAAGTACAGGGAATATCGGTTTTGGGGATTTAAATTTCGTGACTGCAATTAACTCAACCTTGACCTCTAATACACAAGGTTTTTATGATTTCAGTTTTAATTGGGAAGATATTGGATTGACTAATCCTTCACAATTTGACTTCGTAGGTGTTTATGTGAGTAACACGGCCTATTCTTCAGATGAAGGTTATGGTGAAGGTATTACGGTAGGGACTTAAGGTGCAGATCCAATCATGTTTACAGGTTATCTCACGTTACCTGGTTGTAATGAGACACTTAGTCATACTGAATTAACCGCTTCAGACATCGCTATTTACTATCGTAATAATGCTTTACATATTGACGGCATTCAAGGTGATGTTAGTCTTAGTGTTTACAATATTTTAGGACAAGAAGTTCACCATGATTCTTATCCAGTTGATCATCATCAGGTGATACCATTAGCTTTAAACAAAAACGAACTGCAATTTATAATGATTGAAAGCGCTGGAGTAAAAAAGGTTTTAAAAGTGATACCTCGCTAAGGGCCTAATTGCGCAATCCTTATTAAAATCGCTTTTGCTGTTATAATTTTTCCTAATTTACTTGATGGTTTTACTGATAGATTAGTCTTCTTTTAGATCGTAAAAAGGCAAGAGTAATTCGTTAATCGCTTGGTCATCTTTAAAAACACCCTCTGGTGTTTGTAACATCGTAAAGGTCTTGTTTTTAAATGTTCCTATGTATGTTTGATAGGTATTTCCTCCTAAAATATCATCAACACACATATTTAATTTTGAATAAATTTTGTTTTTTTCTGGTTCAGTGAGCACATCTAGTTCTTCAATTTCAACTAAAATTAAGAGCTTGTTTTCAGATACTTTCGAAAAATAACCTGTAGTAGATTCATCCAACCCAAATGATGGCGCGTCTAAGCATAATTTCAGCGCAAATGAATACTTATCTTTCTCTATGTTTGGGGAATAATCGGTATTAAGCATATCCTTTTTTAGTTGATAGGCATGAGTCTCCGCATTGGTTGTCTTATAGTTTGTTTGATCTTTGGTGTAAACCTCTTCATAGTCATACGGACTGTCATCTGAAACAAAATCATCCTCCTTTACCGCTTTGAAAATTAAGGCATAAATGAGGAGCAATAGAAATAGGCCTGAGGCACCAAGTATGATGAAACATCCTGAACAATGCCAATATGCTTTCTTCGGAGGTTGGTCTTGGAGACTTTTGTGTAAAGCTGTTCTAATAGATTCTGGTAATTCCTTCTCATCATAGGTTTTTTTACAATGCGAACATTCCACAATAGTTCGCTTACCAAGCGTGAACATCGGAATCCAAAAAATATGGAAGTAGGTCCCAAAAATCGTAGCGATGAAACTATTTTGACTTTCACAATGCGGACAAACAGTATGGCTTGTGACTTTTTGAGATTGAATTCGAGAAGATCTCGTGCCGAAAAATATAAGCATAAAAGTAGGGTTTATTCAGTTAGGTCAAATAAAGCTATCACTGCTGTAAATATAGAATTAAATAAAGAACCCATGCAATCATCATTGGTTTTTAAAAACAACAATCCTTGGTTCTTGTAATTGTGACTATTTGAATAAACAATTCGCTACAAAGCGGTTATATACCTTTAGTTAGTTGCTTCGTTCAATTCACCTCGTTTATTTTCAAACCGATAGTCTATTTGAATAAATTGTATGTGGCCCTTTTTTGATTTAGTTACAAGTTTTGGTGCAGACACAATTCCTTGAATTAAGATGTAACCTTCAAAATCGATGAGCTTATAGTCAGACTCCCACTCTGAATCACTGTCCAATGGATTCACTTTCACCAGTCCACTATCTTGATAAGTCAATTGATATTTAGTGTTTTCATCAATAGTCTCTACAAACGATGTATTCAGCAAATCAGATTGTACTTTTTTAAAGCCATTTTTAATGGGCTTGGTATGAAGTAGGACGTATGACAAGGTAAATCCGTTGTAAGTGATGGTTAATGAATCTTTGGAGTGGAGTTTTAAAACTTCCTTCTCGCTTAGTTTGTAAACATTTGGACCTAAGGGTGATAAATTTAGAGTGTCACGATACACAAACACTTTGGTGTCTCCGGTCTCCATATTTATGCGATCTTGAGTTCTTAAACGATGAATTTTTTTAGCAGACGCACTATAGAGGAAACTTTGAATTTTAGCACGTTCCATGAAATTTCCAAGAGAATCATAAACGCCTTTAGTTCGCCAGAGTTGTCCTGCTTCCATATCTTGAGAAAACACAGGAATGGTTGCAAAAAGCGCAAGTATTGCGAGAAGTGTTTTTACTTTAAACTTCTGAACTTTAATTGAATCTGTATGGGTCATGATGAGCTTTTATGATGTTGTTTGATGCGTCCATTTTCCATGGTAATCGCTAAGACACAAATATAAATGCTTCTTGTTATTTATGTCACACTAATATGTTTTTTTACATGAGATATTTCAGGTTATGTTATATTTTGTTGTTATTTTAACTATTAAGTCATCTGTGCTTGGGTTGTACAGTTATTGAGTTTGCTTATATTTACGCCTTAATCATTAAATCAACAACATTGAAAAATCTATTTACCATTTTATCTATTTTTTGTCTAATTTTCTCTTGTAGCGATTCAGGTGAAACATCTGAAGATCCAAACAATGGCGGAAACGATCCTCAGGATACGCAAATATATGACGCTCCAAATGTGAGGTCTTACGTGACTTATATCTCTCGAAACTCAGTAACACTGAATGGTTTTATAGATCATGATCTATTTGCTTTCACTCAAGACGACTCGTTTAAAAGGGGATTTATATTTAGAGAAGGGGATGAGAATGACTCAAGCAATGACCAAATTTTCGAATTAGATGGAGAGGTGCCATATTATACTGGCTTTTACTACTTTGATTATGCCATAGATGGTTTAGAACCTAATACGACGTATTATTATACCGCTTACACTGAAAATGGTACTAGTGAAAATGATGATTGGGAGTCTTTTACGACGTCTGATTTTCCTTGTGATGTGGCCCAAAATAATTATATAACTTATGATGGGATGGGTTATGATGTCTATGTTGAAATTACGGATCCCAATTGCTGTGTTGATGGTAATGTAGGTTTCAGATTTGGTAATTGGCCTAACATTTTTGAAATCAATTTCAACGAATTAGAAAATGGCTATCCAAAAACGGGTCAATATTTCGGTGTCGATTACGAATTTGATATCAGCTATATTCAACGAGAGCTCGTCAAATCTACAAATCAAGTGTTGATCGGTAGTAGATCAACTCCAGAAACTGAAGTATTCGTGGAAAATGATGGCAGCACTATAACATTAATTTTCTGTAATACCGTGTTCAGAGATGGTACCACTTTGAATGGAAAAGTATCGGTGGCGATACCATAATATCATATTTAACATATATTGGATATTCCATAGCATTCCGGTGTTATGGAATTTCTTTTTTTAGGAATTGTTGTCAATATCTTGACTTTACTGTTTCTTTTTAAAATATCCCATGATGAGTCTGACTTCTAATCATGCACAAAGGATAATAGCAATAACCAAAACTACATCAAAACCACTCATTAGATAATTTCAATTTTTTACCCAGCATTTTAATTGGGAGTTATCACAATACCATACTATAAATACTAAGGCACTGCCGAACAATCCTAACACGCTATTAACAATTTTAAAAGCTCTTGATATATGTATGTTGTGATCAGGGTATTTTTACCTGTTGTTTTATTTGGTTGAAATCACGTGTACCCTAATCAACGAATTCCGTTAATTTTCAATATCAATTTGACTTCAGTAAAATACATTTTTTGTGCTGATGCCTATTCATTGATACATTGATAGAATTATTCACTTTAAAATACACACATTATGAATCAAGATTTAGTACTAACCGAAGATTTAATTATTAACGGAAATCAGCCTACCACAATTGAGTATGGCAAGGTAACAATTAAAAATGGCGCGAAAATAATTGTAGAAACTGAAGCTAGTATTACAATAGATTCGATTTCAAGTACCAAGGATATTGTAATACATGTTGTAGGACAGAACGGAACAAATGGGAGTAATGGCGCAAATGGTGCCATGGGAGCACCTGGGAGCCCTGGAGCCGATGGAAATTTGGGAAGCGATGGTGGTTCTGGGCAGAATCAAGCACCACTGAGTCTTCATCTAAATCATATTGATGGAAATTTAGTGGTTCAAGCTGGTGGAGGAAATGGTGGCAATGGAGGTAACGGTGGTAACGGAGGCGAGGGTTCCAAAGGCGGTAATGGAGGCAATGGTGGTCATGGAGGTGCTGGTGGCAATGGCGCTAATGTTGAAATAACCTATCACACTATTACGGGTAAGGTGTCAACAGAACATGTTGGTGGCCAAGGTGGTCAAGGTGGTATTGGAGGAAAAGGTGGTTCAGGAAATCCTGCTGGTAGCAATGGTAATTCAGGTATTAACGGTTTGAACGGAGTACCTACAACAGTTACGGTTAAGCAAGTATGAGTTCCACACCAAATGAAGTATTGATGCATCAAACGACGCCAATCAAATCAGAACAATTCCAGTTTTCGGATGTGATTCATCACAACAAAATTTATTGTTAGCAGACGTCATATCTAATTTATTTGTATCTTAAGGGTGATAATATGAAGGTAAAGCTCCTAGAATTCAGAGTATTAAACTAAGTTTTTATCCTGGGATATTATGGAAAGATTTAAGACCGCAGCACTCATTCTTGTTTTTTATTTAGGATTCGTGACGCATAGTCATTCGCAACTGTTAGAAGTAAATAATCAGCAAACATCGCAGGAACTCTATGATTTTCATATAAATAAAATGAAAACAAATAAAGCTATAGCATGGATTGCTATAATCAGTGGATCCATCATGACGACTGCTGGAATTATCATAAATGTGACATCAAATATATTTGGTGATTCGTCAGAAGGATTGGTGTTAACTGGTTTTGGAATTGCGACAACATTGGTGAGTATACCATTATTTGCGGCTGGACGTAAACACAAGGCAAAAGCCAATATTCAATTACAAAATGGTGCAGTTGGTGCTTACAGAGATATCAAATATTCAGGATTATCAATTTCGGTGTCATTTTGACTCAATGAAAGCGCTATGTAATAACATCTTCTAATTCATTATACAACACCTCTTCTGAAATTTCCTCGACGTTACCCTTGTATGTTTTTCCCCGAAGTTTACCTACAGTATGTGCCTTTAATTCACCTTCTGGATAGGACGTGATTAAGGACTGAATATTTTTTTGATCACGTTCATCTTCCATTGGATGCAGCCATTGTTCTTCGATGTCTTCTGTCAGAATTAAGGGCATTCTTGGACCTTTTATTTTTGGATTATTATGAATTTTTGCCATCAGTGAATTACCAACTGTGGTGACAATAGAAAAGGTGTTCATTTTTCCACCGTGATTAGGATTAATCCATTCACTCCACAATCCTGCCAGTGCTAATGGTTCTTCATCTTTTCTTTGAATAAAGAAGGGATAGGTTTTATTATTGAAATGATGGTGTTCATAAAATCCGTCGATATAAATAAGACATCTATGGTGTCTGGCCGCTTCTCTAAAAGATGGTTTTTCAAAGATGGTTTCACCTCGAGCATTTAAGGTGTTATTCCAGAATTTTTTTAATTGTTCTTCATCATGGACCCAAGGTGGTACCAATCCCCAAGTTGCTACCGTTGGAAATTCTGGCGTTTCATTTGTATAGATAAGTAATTCTGGATGACTAAACCCAGACGCATGATGAATGGGTAAATCTGTTAAAGGAATGAGTTTTTCCATAATTTCCTCAACGGCTGCCAAATCGCCTCTTCGTTTGGCTCTTTTCAATTGCGATTCATAACTAGCTTTGATATCGTAACACATAAAAATGATGGTTTTTTATGATTATTGATATAACACATATCTAGGCGGCTTGATACCATTAAGTCGCAAATAGACCAGCATTTGAGCTCTATGATGCGTAATATGATCTGTGAGTAAAAGTAGAATTTGCCTTTTGGTTCGGTTTAACCCTAAATAATCCAATCTGTCATTAAATTGTTTTGTGTCGAAAGCCGTTATGAATTGAATTGTTTTTTCAAATGTTTTGTCGATAGTCGCAATCATTTCTTTTTTGGATTTATCGTGAACTTTCAATTCGTTATCCGTATCCCAATCTCTTGCAGGCCGATTACCTAATAAGGTTTGGCAATGCCAATCCATAGCCCAAGAGATATGCATTAAATGTTCAGCAAAGCTCATGGATTCTGGAGATGCTTTAAAATGATAAGCATCCTCTGGCATCGACTCTGCAACTAAAATTAAATACTTTTTTGATTGTTCTAAGCGTTCTAAATAATCCTTAATAAAATCATGTTCTTGCGCTAATGTTGGCGATGTCAATGATAAGAAAAGTAGGGTTGTGCAGAGAATTTTGAAATGTTTCATTTTAGCTGTTTTATGGAAACTTGCAATAAAGCCTTATTCATCGTATGAGATATTTGCTCATAAGCGTCTTTAAGGATGAGAAACTAAATTACTGAATATTATCGAATATTATTTTTAAGTTTCACATGTAACCCTTGATTCTCATCATAATGCTTGAAACGTTTAAGAATCTAACAACGGCTTTTTTGCCAGCATTTATAAATAAATATTACTGATTAACCTAGACACTGTGGGATGATCGTTGCCACCTGCAGGTTCAATCGTGATATTAAATGATTCGGCATTTTCTATGTAGTTCATAGCAAGCAAGGTGGTGTTTTTATGAATAACACCCATGTTGATCATTTCACCCTCAACATCGGCCCACATTTGGTAATCGTGCTGATCATCTAGTTGAGGTAATTTTTTGGCGTTGATGACCACCTGCTTGGCTTTATGGTTTACGTAGCTCACAATTTTAGCATCTGGTGCCAAATCATTTCCAGTTAAAATATATTGTTGAACATCTGGCGAATTAATAACTTCTGCCCATTTTGAAAGGATTTCATAATTACTACTTAATCCTTCCATCTCCTTTAGTAATAAGGATTTTTCCTCTTGGGCAATTTTTAAGGCCTCTTGCGTATTGTTTAATTCCTTAAAAAGCCAAATGGTTCCAATAAGTAGGAGAGCAGCCACACTAGCTGCAATGCCTAAATAGGTTTTAGTATTCTTTGATTTTTGAATTGCGACAACTTTTGGTTGCGGATTTTTAACTGATTTGAGTAAATTCTCTTTAACAGTTTTTGGTGGATTAATGGCATTCTCAAAAGCCAATGTTTGAAAATCCGCTTCTAAATTTTCAAAGATGGTTTTTAATTCAGAATCCGTATTCAGGATATCTTCAACCTGTCGTTGTTCGGTAGCATTTAATTCACCCAATAGATACAGTTCTAATATACCGTGTTCCAATATGTAAGCTTTATCCATCATTTAATTACTTCAATTAACAGCAATAACCACACCATTGCTTTTCCATAACTTAATTGCAATTTTTTCAGGGCTTGTCTCACGAAAGACTTAAATGTACCTAAAGGCACATCCATGACTTTATGAGCTTCTCTGTGTGTTAAGCCTTTAAAATAAACTAGCTCTAGAGCTCTTTGATGATGCGCATCAAGTTGTTTTATACAGCCATTGAGTTGTAAATATTCAGCATCTGTAGTAATCTCATCTTCTTTGTTACTATATACACTCAAATCTTCCGTTTGGATGAGGTTTTTAGATGATCTTAAAAAGTTTAACGTTTTATTTCTTGCGATGCGATGTGCCCAAGTATAGAATTTACCTTTATTAGGATCGTATTGATCCGCTTTGTCCCAAATGGTCATAAAGGTGTCTTGTAATAAGTTTTGAGCATGTTGCTCATCTTTACATATTCTGATTATAACACCGTAAATAGCAGGCGAATAATTATCGTAGAGTTCAGATAAAGCATCTTCATTTTTATTTTGAAGTTGTAGTATCAGTGCTTTATCGTTCTGCATAAATGTTAAAAATTTGCCAAAAAAAGAAGTGTGCTCATCCATAGCAAACAAACCTGTGTAAATATAAATGAAAGCACTTCAAAAGAAAAGTAAAGTGTCAAATTAGTTTAACCAATAAAAAAATTATTATGAAAAAGTTAGTATTTATTTTTACAACGATTGTAGCATTATCCGTTAGTCAGTTTGCTACAGCTCAAAAATCAATTGTTGATATAGCCGTTGGAAACGACGATTTTTCAACATTAGTGACGGCTTTAAAAGCAGCTGACTTAGTAGGTGCATTACAAGGCGATGGTCCTTTTACGGTATTCGCACCAACGAATGATGCCTTTGCAAAGATTGATTCAGCAACATTAAACTCTTTATTAGAACCAAAAAATAAAGAAGCCTTATCAAACATCCTCACGTATCATGTGGTTTCAGGAAAGCTATCGGCTTCTGATGTTGTTGCAGCACTGAAGAAAGGAAAAGGTAAAGTGGAATTAAAGGCCTTAAACGGCCAAACTTTGACTGTTTTACAGAAAGATGGAAAAATATGGTTAAAAGACCAAAACGGAAATTACAGTGAAATTGTGAGTACTGATGTTATGGGTAGTAACGGTGTGATTCACGTCATCAATCAGGTTGTTATGCCTAAATAATAGGGAAAATAACTGTTATGAAAAAGAGAAAAGCCTCGCGTAAAAGCGAGGCTTTTTAATGTTGACATTTTCAAAGCCGAGTACGATATCATTAAATTTTAAAATTTTCGATAGCTTATCTGGTAAAACATCTTCAAGAATTTTAGTGGTCATTTCATCACAGGCTATTTTAGAAACATGTTGTTTAGATTCATTTTTTTTGCTTCAATAAAGGTAAGATTTATATCTATCTTTTTCAAAGGTCATGGCAGATTCCTAAGTTGCTTAGTCATGGTACAATGTTTAAAGTACAACCGATTTAACATCCTAAGGAATGCCAACTTTTTATTGTTTGATATATTCTTTGGTTACAAAAAAAGTTCTGACGTCATTGAACTCTTGGTCCGATTTATAATCAATCAACCACATATTCACATTTAGCTCATTTAGTAATTCGTATTCTAATCGGACAAATCCATATTTTTCTGAATAATAACTTGTCAGTTTTGTAGTTCCTATATCAGATTTTGCCGTGCTCACGATGACATAGCAGTCGATTTTTCCAAGGTCGGTTTCCAGAGTTTTGAGAGCCGTTATTTTGTAATGATAGTTTAAAAGAAGTTGGTCATCCCATTTCCCCCACATATCGTTTCCCCAACCTTGTCCAATAAGCATTTGATCATGCCATTCTGAACCTACAGCAAGTGGTTTTTTTACAAATGGAAATGGTGCTGTTTCTAAAGAATTGAAAAACCCTTTTCTGATAGGATGTATCCAAACATTAGCGTCGTTTTCCACAGCTCCAGTAGAGGAGAGTGAAGCATAAATTGGATCTTGTAAATAGGAAATTTGCGTTTGATTGTCATTGCTTCTTTCGGCATCTAAAACAGGTCTTACAATGAGATGAATTTTCTCCACTTCAATAATACTATCAGCGTCTAAGGTGGCTAGTTCAAATTCAACACCTCCAAACATGCCTTTATTTTTTTTGAGTTTATAGGTTTCATCGTTAAAAATTATTTCATAGTCATAAACAAAAACAGAACCCGTTTTAAAAATGGTATTGTTAGTGTCAATATTTTCTTCTTCGATAACTAAGGAATCGTATTGTTGAGCTAGAGCAAACTGATATACCAACAGGCATAGTAAGGTTAATTTTAAGTGCATAGAATTAATTTTTGTTAGATGGTTGATAATTCATTGGTACATCAAGAAACATTACAAAGTACAACTTACAAGTAGCATTAAAAAATGTGCGCATAAAAAATAAGCCATTTCTTATGCTAAATTGACTTAAATAGGATATCAGGAAAATAAATGGGTAGTGACTTGCCTTTTATAAAAAATCCATGCAAATTAAATGTGTACGAGGAGCAGTTTTATAGTTTTAAGCATCAATCATTTCGTTGACTCATATGACACGAGATTCCAGTGGTAGTTTCAAATGAGTCAAAAGTATAAATGATTTTACTGGATAATTAACGCGTGTCTTTTATCTTTTTCGCTTGACTATTTTAAAAATACGATTTATTATAATCTCTGATAAATTCCATTCATAACCATTAAAATCTGTTGTGTTAATAAATTGTACAACCACAGTATCGGTATCTTCATGGTATTCAGCAAGGCTTTGATAGCCTGGAACTAAACCGCCATGTTCATACTCATAAATAGAGTTGTAGATGTCCTTTTCACCTTTTTGAAATACAGAACCATCGTTTAGAGCTCTTAAGAATATGCCAACATCTTCTGCCGTGGCCAACATACCATTTTCATGGGTTTTAAAGTCTTGTTCTAAACCAACATAATAGCCACTCATCACGTCATTCATATTGACGTTTTTAAGAGAAAAATAGGTGTTGTTTAATTCAAGTGGCTTCAAGATTTGTTCTGTAATATATTGCTCATGACTGTACCCTAAAACTTTATCAATAATTTTTCGAAGTAATAGATAATTCGTGTTTGAATATTCATAGCCATTATCTGGTTCAAAACTAGCAGGTAAATCGAGGGCAAAATCCAGTGCTCTTTTACCATTTTCTTGTTCATTTTCCCAATAGGCAGGATTGTCTGTAAAATTTGGAATACCACTGCGATGTTGCACCATCAATTTTAAAGTGATTTTTTCCGCATGTTCAATTCGGCCAACAAGTTCTGGGAAATAATCGGCGAGCGTATCATCTAAAGATATCTGGTTATCTTTGACCAATTTCGCAACAGAAACAGCCACATATAACTTACTAATACTTGCGATTTTAAATAGAGATTTTGGGTCTGCAGGTATTTTGTTCTCTCGATCTTTCCAGCCACCTGAATAAAATGCTGGTGGTTTGCCAGCCTGGTCTACATATACAATCATGCCATCAAACCCATGACCAATGGCTTCATCTACTTGTTCTTGAACTGTATTTGGTAAAGGCAAAATCCAAGCCCACACTAAAATCCATGGCACAAAGTACAAGGAAACTAAGGTGCCTACTAGTAGTAATATTCTCAGTATTTTCTTTTTCATATCTTAGAAGCGTGGTGAAAACTGAAATTTCTCTAGCAAAATTCAATTTAAATAGAAAAAATCCAAATTAAAGATGACTGAATTGTGGATTATTATTGATGAGTTGTTTTTTTGATCTTACAACTTTACCCAAATAACATATCCAAAAGTTAGTTGGTCTTCTTTTGTGTAACTATGCTATCTTCCTTCACATTTTGTGCCCAGAGCATTGACTTTTAAAATGATACCTGATGTTTATTTACAATCATACCCAGTTTTTTAATTCAGTCTCTTTATCTGCCACTGCTTGCAAAATGGCATCATCAAAACCTTTGTCTGCGTTCATTTGAAAAACTCTAAACCAATGAATGACTTCTTCTGCTTTTTCTTTATTGTGATATATTTTGCATATATCAAAAAGTGTGGGAGCGAGAGGATAGTAAGAAATTAAGCTCGTAATACCATATCTAACCAAGATTCTGGCATACATGTTTTGTCAGTCTGTTGGCTAGTCAGTTTTAGTTTTGAAATAATATTTTTGTCGTAGCCAAAAAGAAACACGTACTAATAAAATCAATGCAGGGACTTCCACCAACGGACCAATAACACCTGCAAATGCCTGTCCTGAATTCAGTCCGAAAACAGCTATAGCGACTGCAATGGCTAATTCAAAATTATTGCCTGCTGCTGTAAAAGCAACCGAGGCTGTTTTGTCATATTCGGCACCCATGGCTTTGGTAAAGAAAAAGCCAATGATAAACATGATTGTAAAATAGATTAAAAGCGGTATAGCAATTATCAGAACATCCATGGGTATTTCTACAATCAATTCACCTTTTAGTGAGAACATCACAACAATAGTAAATAACAATGCGATTAATGTGAGAGGTGAAATTATAGGAATAAATTTGTTGGTGTACCATTCTTCTCCCTTTAATGTCACTAAAAGAAACCTACTTATTATGCCCATTAAAAAAGGAATGCCTAAATAAATAGCAACACTTTCAGCTATGGTCCCTATAGAGATGTCTACAATAGCGCCATCAAAACCAAAATAGGGAGGAAGAACGGTGATGAAAATCCACGCATAAAAACTATAAGCAAATACTTGAAAAATACTGTTAAGTGCCACCAAACCTGCACCATATTCGCTGCTTCCTTCGGCAAGATCATTCCACACCAAAACCATAGCAATACAGCGAGCTAAACCTATAAGGATAAGTCCTACCATATATTCTGGATAATCACTTAAAAACGTAATTGCCAAAATAAACATTAAAATAGGCCCAATTAGCCAATTCAGAATAAGAGAAATAGAAAGAATTTTGGCGTTTTTGAAAACCTTTGGTAAGAGTGAATAATTGACTTTTGCCAGAGGCGGATACATCATTAAAATCAAACCGATGGCAATCGGAATATTTGTGGTTCCACTACTGAAAGAATTAATGAAGTTTGGAAAGGTTGGAAAATAATAGCCAAGTCCAACGCCTAAAGCCATGGCTACAAATATCCATAATGTCAGATGTCTGTCGAGAAAGCTTAACTTTTTTATTCCCATTTTTAAGAATTTATATGAGAGAAAACGTAAAATAATTCTGTTGCAATTTGCAGACTTTTTTCGTGATATTTATCTGCCTGAATTTCCGTATTGTCAAAAGCCTTTGGGTCTTCAAATGTTATCGGAATACGTTTTTCAGCACCTGCAATAAACGGACAACCCTCATCGGCTTGGGAACATGTCATTACCGCAGCAAATCCTAATTTAGGATTAAAATGATCGTCAAATGTTTTTGAGAATCCAATGATTGGATAGGTGTTTTCAGCATATTTTATGCTGTATATAGGATTCTCGTTGTTGGCTATGGTGTTTATTTGAAAACCTGATTTTTGTAAAGTTTTCGCAACCATTGGAAATAAGGCTGTAGCTTCTGTACCTCCCGAATAACAACTAACGTTCTTAACATTGAAATAATAGGCCATTGTTTGTGCCCAAATTTGACATAGATGGCTTCTACGTGAATTGTGAGTGCAGATAAAATTAAGACGGATTTCTTGATTGTCCTGAACCTTTGATTGGATAAAATCTATGAGTGGTTGCAAAACGGCTTTGCGCTCAATGGAAATAGCTTGAGGATGTAATTCCTTTATGGTTTTCTCAATGGCTGAAAATAACCTTGCTCTTGCTGAGTTCATTTTTCTACAGGCTATTGGTTAACAGCAATTACCATCAGGTGAACAGCAAGGTTCGTCTTTTAAAGATGCGAGTGCGACTTTTGTTTTTTCTGCTGGAACGCCGCATTTATCTTTTGCTAAACAGTCCGTTTGCTTCTGCGTAAGCAAGAAATAGGTGCCGTTGAAGTCAAGCCCGAACTTACCAATGGTTTCTGCCTGATATTCTACCTCAATGTCTAAATCGTCCAAGTTTAAAAGGTCTTCAGAGAGTTCAATGATATTTAACAGCTTGTCTGGATGCAGTCTATGATCATAGTCATTAGCATTCCACAGTTGGAAATTAACAACTTCCTCGTTTCTAACAGTTCCACCGCAGTCGATAAAATGCTTTGTGATTTTACCTACCTCTGTCACGTGGAAATGGCTGGGCACTAATTCTCCATTTGGTAGTTGAAAACCGATAGTTTCCAATTCTTTTAAAACTGATTTTACTTGTGATAATCTCATAATTATATATGTTTATTGCGATGATACGATTAATAGGTTCAAATTTTTTAACAGCATTGATTTTTACTAGATACATCTTGATTGAGAAATTCTGTCATAATCGCTTTCATAGCTGTCCAATTTTCATGATGAATACAATAGCAAACACTCGTTCCTTCTACGCTACCTTTAATAAGCCCTAAATGTTTTAGTTCTTTTAAATGTTGAGAAATTGTAGGCTGAGCTAGACCAATCTCGTTGACTAAATCTCCGCAAACACAAGCGTTAATTTTAAATAAATGTTGTAAAATGGCGACTCTTGCTGGATGTCCAAAAACTTTGGCAAAAAGAGCAATTTCATTTTGTTTATCCGTAAATATTTCGGTTTTTGCTAATCCCATTTTAACTCTTTATTTGTTTATTGCAATATTACGATAATAGTTTTAGTTTTAAAAGTTTTTATGATTGTTTTATCACAAATCAAGTTTCAACTTTATCGCATAGTCTTCAAAAGGGTTATAAGAGTCAAGAATAATGGTTAATGAATCAATACCATTTGAAGATTGGTTGCATCTTGTAAAAAAAAGACAAATGGAACACATATTAGTAGCAGGTGCCAACGGCACAACAGGAAAAAAAATAGTACTATTACTCAAGAACTCACAATACTTCAATCCGGTGGCAATGGTTCGTAAAAAAGAGCAAATAGAACAGTTTAAAAATGAAGAAATTGATACCGTTTTGGGTGATTTAGAAAATGATGTTTCTCACACTACTAAAGGAATTGACAAAGTCATTTTTGCTGCTGGTTCTGGCGGAAAAAATGTCGTTAAAGTTGACCAAGAAGGCGCTAAGAAATTAATAGCAGCTTCTAAGATCCATGGTATTTCAAAATTTGTTATGTTGAGTTCTATGGGAGCAGATAATCCAGAAGAGGCAGAGGAATTAAAGGATTACCTTAAAGCCAAGCATAATGCTGATGAATATTTAAAATCGAGTGAACTTAATTATACCATTGTAAGACCAGGTAGTTTAACCAATAATAAAGGGACTGGTCATATTGAGCTCCAAAAGAAGTTGAACCGCAATGGTTCTATTAGTAGAGATGACGTAGCTCAAACGCTCGTTAAGTCGTTACATGATGATGCGCCGCATCACACCACATTTGAAATTTTAGAAGGATCTACGCTTATCGGAGAAGCCCTTGATAATGCATCTAGGTCTTGATGTGTGATTCACTAATAAATAGACCAAAAGAAATCGCTAGCTTATACTAGCGATTTCTTTTGGTCTCAATAGAAAGATTTTATTTTTATTTAACTCTTCATATATAATAATTACGCGGTTGTCAAGAATTACCTTATTCTTCGAAATTATTCTCGAGATGACTATTGTCTGTACTTCCTAGGCTATGGTGACGGTTCTCTTCGTCACTGAGATTCCCATCTGGCTTTGCTTTGGATTGTGCTCTTCCAGGAATATCTAAATCTTTACCTTCAAAATCTACAGGCTTTTCTCTATTTTTTAAGTACTTATCTTGACCACCATCTGTTCTTAAATGCTTTGTTTTTTCATTCAAGATATCCAAATCTTCTTTCGTAACATCTGAATTATATGGCGTTTTATCTTTTGTGTTATTTTCTGTTTTGTTTTTTGCTTTCATAATTTTAAATTTTAATTATTTACTAAATATTAGTGATTTGGCATTCACAAACTCTTTCATGCCGAGTCCACCGTGTTCTCTTCCAAACCCTGAATCTTTTACACCTCCGAAAGGCATGGCAGGATCGGCAAGTCCAAAGGAATTGATAAATACCATACCTGTGTCAAAATAATCTCGCGCTAGTTGTGTCGCTTTAGATTCATCTTTGGAGAAGATGCCTCCACCTAAGCCGTACTTACTATCATTAGCTATTCGCATAGCATCAGCGGCATCTTTTGCTTTGATTAATGATGCTACAGGACCGAAAAGTTCATCGTCGTAGGCAGGTTGTCCAGGTGTCACATTTCCCAATACAGTAGCAGGATAGAAAAATCCATCGCCATCATGTAGTTCTCCACCACATAATATTTGAGCACCTTTCGCAACGCTCTTTTCTACTTGCTCATGAAGTGTTTCTCGCAAATCTTTTCTAGCAATAGGTCCGAGATCCACATCATCCGCTCTGGGATCACCCATTTTCAAAGCTTTCATTGATTTAACAAAGGCATCCTTGAATTTGTCATATATAGCCTCTACGACTATAAATCTTTTGGCGGCAATACAGGTTTCACCATTGTTATAAATACGGCCTTGTACCGATTTTTCTACAGCGAGTTCAAGGTCGGCATCTTCTAAAACAATGTAAGCATCATTACTTCCTAGCTCTAAGACTACTTTTTTAAGGGCAGCACTGGCTTTTTCACCTATATTTCTTCCTGCTCCTGAGCTTCCTGTTAAGGTGACGCCTCTAATTAAGTCATGTTCGATAATTGTATCTGATTGTTCGTGACTTACAATGAGTGCTTGAAACAAATGTTCTGGTAAACCAGCGTCTAAAAAGATTTTTTCAAGTAGTTGCCCGCATCCTGTGACATTAGAAGCGTGCTTTAATATTACAGCGTTACCAGCCATTAGGCTAGCAATGGCATATCGAACGACTTGGTATGCAGGGTAATTCCATGGTTGGATACCGTAAACAATTCCAATGGGTTGGTAGGTTAAGATTCCTTTTCCTCCTTTGATTAGCTCACGCTCTTCATCTTGCAAAACTTGCTGCCCTTTATCTGCAGAATATTCGCAAATGGCAGAACATAAATCTACTTCTTGGTGACTTTGAGACAGGAGTTTTCCCATCTCGTCCGTCATGAGGCTGGCTAATTCATCCTTATGCTTTTGTAAGCTTTTGCCAATGGCTTTAATTATTTTTGCTCGGTGTTCTAGACTCTTGTGACGCCAATCTAAAAATGCCGATTGGCTATTTTGAATTCTGTCTTCCAAGGCTTCGTTAGAGAGATAATGATAAGACGTTATCTCCTTTCCTGAATTTGGGTTAATAGTTGTTATTTTATGACTCATGTTTTTTGTTTTTATTGTTGTTCTGTTGGCATTATATACACATCGTTTATATTAACTCGGTCGGGTTGAGATATAGCATAATAAATAGCTTCAGCAATATCTTCAGCCTCAAGCCTCGTCATTTCTTTCATACCAGACAGCTGCTCTTTTATATCTTCATCAGTGATTGTATGGAGTAACTCTGTATCCACAGCACCTGGTTCAATAGAGGTGATATTGATATTATGTTCTGGTGCCAACTCCTGTCTTAGACCTTCGGAAAACATTTTAACAGCAGCTTTTGTCGCGCAATAGACAGCACCTCCTGGAAAATATTTGTAAGCTGCCGTAGACGAAATATTGATGATATGACCACCCTTATTTTTAATTAACGTAGGAAGTACCGCAGCAACACCATTCAGAACTCCTTTGATGTTGACATCAACCATAGTGTTCCACTCGTCTGTTTTTAGTTTAGCTACATAAGATAAAGGCATAAGACCTGCATTGTTTACAAGGGCGTCCACTGTACCGTAAGTATGAATAGATTGGTCAACGACATTTTTAAAATCGTCTGGCTTAGTAACATCGCCTGTTATAACTAAAGCATCGCCTCCGTTAGATTTAATTTTATCTCTTAAGGCTTTAAGCTTCTCTTCCCGTCTAGCAGTTAATACAACCTTTGCTCCGTTTTTTGATAATTTTAATGCGGTAGCTTCTCCGATACCACTAGATGCACCAGTTATTATGACGACTTTATTCTTCAATTTCATATGTATATAATTTTTAGATTCATGATAATATCGCCATTAATTATAGGAATTGTTGATGCAATCAAATGATAGATTAGCCTTTTCCATAAGAATATGATAAGAAAGCAGGTTAGATTGCCATAGAGAACCACTTTAGCTGAAATTTAGCGTATATGAAGCGCAAAGCATGACGAGGCATGTCATTCATGAATAATCTCAAGAAAGGGTGTTAAGCAATTTGCGTCTAACGTTTCGTGGTATTCTAAGATAATTTTCAGGAACAAGTATCCTTAATGTAAAAAGCAGCTATTGCTTTTTTTTATGTAATACGTTATCTGCAGGGGTTTCTATGTCGAGCTTGTCAAAATAGTCATTCATTTTATCCCAAATGGTATAATATTCTAATTCTCTCGCGCGTTCGTCATTACCCATATCTACATTAATAACGATGTATCTTCCTGTTTTTTTCTCTTTGTCAAAAAACATCCATGTCGCCACTCCTGCATCGCCTCCTGAATGACCGACGTATCCCAAGGCACTATGACCTATAAAAATGGCCGGATTGTAGTCTTCATCATAAGGATTTTCTGCATTGCGTGAGTCAAAGTTCTCTGCTTTCAGCTGTTCTGAAAACAATTCTTTATAGCTTTCTTTATTCAGTAATGTTCCTTCGCCATTATACCCTTTAATTAATTCAACCAAATATTTCGCCATATCGCTACTTGATGAAATCAACATTCCATCAGGATAGGTTATTGCTTTGTAGAAAGGTAGAAGTGAATCATCATTTCTATACAGTTTAGCGTGCTTAGTGATATCTACATCTGCTAATGACCAACCTGATTCCGTCATATTTAATGGCTTTAAGATATATTGATTGGTAAAGGAATCATAAGATTGTCCTGTGGCTTTTTCTATAATCAAAGCACACAATGTGGCTCCTACATTTGAATAATTATAGCGTGTTCCTGGCTTAAAGTTACTGAAGTTCTCTTCTATATAATAAGGGCCATCTTTTTGTAAATAGCTTTTAAGAAAGTCCTCCATAGGCATATCTTTTTCAGGTAGATTAAATTGTTGATCATGATAAGCCGTACTGATATTGCTGAGGTCTTGGTCTTTAACAAGAATCCAAGCGTTATTCATATACTGATCTGTATCATTGATACTCGAAGTATGTGTTGCTAATTGTCTGATGGTCATGGTTTCGTCCGGGAAATTTGGATTGATTACTTTAAATGGTAAGTAATCTTGAATTGGGTCATCTAGATTTAGTTGCCCTAGTTCTTTTACTTTCATTAAAGCAATACCAATGAGTGTTTTAGAAACTGAAGCCACATGCTGAATGGTATGCGATGTATACTTTTCTTTCGTTTCGCGATTGCTGAAACCAAAACCTTTCTCATAGAGAACGCCATCTTGATTGACCATAGCGACTGCAAATCCGATGATTTTTCCACTTTTTTGAATAGCCTCTAATTCCGAGGTTAAAGCCTCTCTTGCTATTTGACTGTCACTTAACGAACTCTTGTTGTTTTTTTGACCTTGATTACATGATACATACGTAATTCCAATCATTAATAGTAAGACTATTTTTTTCATGTCTTCGTTTCTTTTTACAATTAAAATGACAGCTAGTGGTGACAGTTTTATTTCTAGAGCAAGCTCATATCGTATCTAAGCGACATTCACGTTGAATAGATAACCAACGAACGCGGTCAATCCCATGGCAATGGTTCCCCAAAATGTAATGCGGATGATAGCTTTTAATATACTTGAACCTCCAGTTTTGGCTGCTAGTGCTCCCAAAATTATCAGAAAAAATAACCCAAAGCCATAAAGTGAATACTCCATACTCTCAATAGGAAGAAAGAGTGTTACTAAAAAAGGCAGTAATCCACCAACCGTAAATGCGGCACCAGAAGCAAATGCCGCTTGTATAGGTTTAGCCTGACTAATTTCATTAATTCCTAATTCATCTCTTATGTGGGCGCCAAGGGCATCATGTTCCGTTAATTCTTTGGCCACGATTAAAGCGGTTTCTTTTTTCAGACCTCTTTTTTCATAAATGTCTGCCAGCCTTTGTAATTCAATTTCAGGCATTTCCATGAGTTCTTGTTTTTCTCGTTCGATATCAGCTTTTTCAACATCTGTTTGCGAGCTAACCGAAACATATTCTCCAGCGGCCATCGATAGAGCACCAGCCACGAGTCCGGCTAATGTGGCCAAAATAATAGGTTCTCGCATATCACTAGCAGCCGCAACTCCAATGGCAATACTTGCTGTTGAAAGAATACCATCATTAGCTCCAAGAACAGCTGCTCTTAACCA
Source organism: Psychroserpens sp. BH13MA-6 (assembly GCF_052983595.1). Lineage (NCBI taxonomy): Bacteria > Pseudomonadati > Bacteroidota > Flavobacteriia > Flavobacteriales > Flavobacteriaceae > Psychroserpens > Psychroserpens sp. BH13MA-6. The sequence goes on from NZ_JBRJGE010000004.1 coordinate 417,363, forward strand.
ATTACTTCTATGTATGTAATGATTATCTAAATAGTTGTCTAATTCTTCCATTGTATGATCGATTTAGTAAGTTGTTACGTCTTACGCTCTTGTTTTTAGCTTGTTCTTGCTTCTAAGTTGCTCACTTTTGGAAAGTGAATATCTTCCTTTAATACTGCTTTAATAACTAATCAAAGTGTGGTAGTCCATTATTATTTTGTATTTGAAATGAAAATTTTTTCAAATGCATTATATACAGCACAATGTAAAGCGTCTCCATGTGTTTTATCTTCTAAAAATTCGTAAAACAATCGTGTATTCTGTGTTTGATTTTTCTTCAGTTTAGTAAATAATTCTTTGGCAGTTCTTTCCATAACATCTCCTTCTTTTCCTCCTGCAATATAAATGGCTTTTTTTGAATCAAAATTAGTAACTACTTCATCTAAAAGCTTTTCATCATTCCACCATAAACTTGGGCTTACAATAATATAGTTGTCAAAAAGTTCTGGGTTTTTAAATAATATTTCTGTGGCTAATAGTCCGCCTAAAGATTGCCCTATGATGGTTTTTATTTTGTTGGTTTTATAATTTGATGCTATAAATGGTTGTAATTCTTTTTCTATAAATGCTATAAATTTTTTGGAATTACCAGAAGTAGGAAATTCTTTTTGATCCAGTTTATTTTGAGAAGGAAACGTAAAATCCTTTTTTCTATCCACATTTCCAATACCTACTACAATTGACTCGGGAAGCATGTTAATCCATGGAAACGAACCAAATTGAACGATACCAGAAACGTGAATAAAATCCTCATCTTTTGAACCGTCAAGCAAATAAATTACGGGATATGTATTTGAATTATCATCTGAATAGTTTAGAGGTAAGTATATATTTAGGTCTCTAGTTTGGTCTAGTATAGTGGATTCAATTGTAATGGATTTCCCGATTGAAAAATCTGTTTCGCTTATCTTTTTCGGCAATGTTTGCGCGAATACAACGCTTGCTATCAATATTAGTGTCAAACTTAAAACCTTCTGTTTCATAATTATTAAAATCAAGTTGGTTGCAACGCTAAAGTACTTAGTTACAGGATTAAAAATCACTTCGCCAGTTGAAGTTCTGTGGTAAATACGTGAGTTGTGTTGCTCTTATTTTTCCTAATAGTTAAATATAGTCATTTATAGGAATACACAGTATTATGATATTATATGAATAACAATGATTTGTAACAGTTTTGTAGTCATTTTTTTTGACATTCGTACAGTTGGAAAAAAGCAGTTGATCAAAAGCTTTTATTTCTCAAGAAGTGATATCATCTCGGACGCCTTATTGACGACTTTTGTGATTGTGCCGTTTTTGTCTATGACGATATGAGTTGGATAGATCTGTAATTTTAATATGTCGGCAATAAACGCTTTCTGATTTGGAACGACCTTGTATTTAAACCGCTTTTCTTTTAAAAAGGCTTCTAATTCAGTTTTAGAATCTAAGGCTAAACTGATAAAAATGAGGTCATCGCGATGTTGGTATTTATCTACCAATTCATTGAGTTCTGGAAATTCAGCGACACAAGCTTTACAGCTAATAAACCAAGTTTTAAGAATGATGGTCTTACCTTTTGTATTGTCGTTATTGTAGGTATGACCCTTTAAATCAGTAAATTCAAATTCAGGAAAGGGCAAACCTTCCATTTTTAAATGGTTATAATTTGTCAGAGATTCATTTTTAATGGGACTTCTAATATTGTTATCAGCTGTAGCATCAAGCTTAAATAGTTGATATGTCTCAAGGCTTTCTTTTGACTTTAACTTTAAAGGAATATAGGTGCCTGTTGTTAGTTTTTTTAAAAACTGTTTCTTTTCAATCGTGTCTGACAGTTCGTCTAAGGCTATAAAGTTTGATGCTAATGAAATATTTTTAGTGTGATAAGTCCACCAAGTCATGAAATCGGTTTCTAATTCCTTAAAATCAACTTTCGGCTGAAGCTCTACAACACGTTCTGTACTCATTTTAATAGCCGCTGTTTCTTTGCAAGAAACAATTAAAATTGGAAGAATAAATAAAATAACTTTCAAACGTTTTGTCATGGCCGTCGCGAGGTTTTTTTAAGTGTCACTATGTAAATTAAAATAGAGGTAAGGGTCACACAAATAATTCAAATGACTCGATATAGTTTTTAATTACTTTGAAACCTTTTCATTCAATGTTTGGTTTAGTTAATCGGATAATTTTATCTATATGATTTTCAATAGGTTCCTCATCTATGGCAGTAACAATGGCTCTTAAATAATTTCTTTTGTCTATCATATAATTTTGAAACTTTATGGTAGAACTGCCCGTAAGCGTTATCTCATTGTCAAATCCAGAATAATCTAATACTTCCCTCCAATATGGCCAAAAATGGTCATTCATCATTTTATAGTAAAAATTTTCTTCTTCTTGATAGTCCATTAAAACATCCTTCCAAGAGACTAGGAGTTGTTGTAATTCTTCGTCTTGTACTAATTGCAGCGAATTTGAATTAACGACCAAGTCAACCGAGCTTGAATAAGGATTATAAGTATGGTCTTGAATCTTTGCGTAGTATTTCCAAAAAGTGGCATTCTTGAGGCTATCTTTCTTGAGAGGGAATAAACCAATCATGCTATCCAAGGCTGCAAGACTTCTATAGTTTATTGATTTCACAGAATCAAAACCGATTTTATTCTGAATAAAGTCCCTGTGTATATTGTCTAAAAGCTTACGCTCGCTGATACGGTCTTTTCTATCCTGATTCCAATTACTTACTTGCAAGGCAAGTAAAATACCGATCATAACCAACACAATTTCACCTATGGCATATTTGAGATACTTTCCAGTATTTCCTTCGGTTAGCAGTCTTAGTCTTATACGTCTAAAGAACTTAATCATATGTCATGTTTAGGTTGAGACTAAGATAGTCTTTTGTGGGGTAATTTCTTCGTAATTATCACCTAAACAACGAATCTCACTTGGTGCGAGACCATTTTTTTATTTAACACGTCTCAATAACCAAGTTCCAAATACTGTTTCAGGCTCAACGTCAATGTTACTTGCGTTTTTTTCCGTTATGGACCAAGTTCCATAAATCGCGTCAAATTTTGTATCGATGTAACCGTAATGTTCAATTTCTAATTGTCCGTTTTCAACAATGATTTCTGAATCACCTAAGGTTTTTAATCTAGGATGAATAGGATATTTTTTTATAAATGAGATAAATTCATTTTCAGAGAAGCCTTTTATAGTAGCGTCTGCAGGTACATAATAATCCGATTTTTCTTCCGTTACAGTGCCGATAAAACTGTTATTGGTTCCTTGAAGGTTTACTAAAATATTGACTCTTTCGCCAAACTGTGGTAAGGTATAGCCTTCACCATATTCATAATAGCCTTCCCAATTATCAATTAAATTCATAACTCTTGCCTAACCTAATTTATATAATATTGACTGTTGAAATTAAGCTTTATTTTAAGCTTCACATTCCACGATGCATACGTGAGCTGCTCAGTTGAAATGATTCCGTTAAAACTAAGATAGCGATTTGTAAGAGAGATTCTTCCGAATATTCATAAAATGGTTAAGAGCGGTATGCATTTATAGCACCTGTTTATCATGAAACAAGTTTCTATTATCTTCTAAAAGAACTATAACCAATTAAACTCCAAAATATAAAGATTCCTAATATGCCTATCCGAGCATAACCAAAAAACACACTAGTCAAAAGCACTAGGCTCACCATCAGAACCAAAATCTTCATGCCTTTTTTGGTTTTGTCATTGGCCTTAGATTTTTTATTATGAATTAATTGATTTAAGTAGATGTCATCAGATTTTTTCAAATAATACTGAATTTGAGAGTCTTCTAAGCCTTGCTCTTTCAGTTTTATTTTTATTTCGTTGGTTGAAAACCCTTTTTCTCTTAATGATATACTGTAATCTAATTTGTTCATTTGACCCAAAATTCTGGCAAACGTATTTATTTATGTTTTATGAATACCAGTTCCCTTTGTACGTCTTTGAGGGTTTTTACCTAGAGTCTATGGCTGATGTTTCAAGTGAAAGACATAGAACGTCGAGGTTTATTTAACTTTCCAGACTGAGGTAGTTATCTACAGGAGAAATTCTCAAGCCTCACTAACTTAGCAATAGACTAATCACGTTCTTGTACTCAGTTGTTAATCTACACGTTCAAAATCAAAAGTAAAACCTGTCAGAAAGCCATCATTACAAGGATCTGGATCAGCACTATTTTCATCAGCTCCAATCTTTAAAGTGTTTTGCGTTAATTCAAAAGTGTTAAATTCAAAAGAACCTTCAAAATTACTTGTAATCGTCAAATTTCCATTATTGATTTCCCAAGTACCATTATCGGTAAAATCAAGAATACAATCATTATCTACAAGTTCGTAAAACGTACGCGTATACGTTCCATTATCACTTAAAATCCATCTACCAGTTTGTTCACAAGAATTTAGAATTAAGACATCTTGACTGCCTGTTGAACAAAAATCTATTTCATTTATTTGCTTCCAACTGCCAACTATTGATGGAGAATTTGAGTTAGTATCATCATCGCTAGAGCAAGATGAGAACATCATTAGTCCAATTAAAATTCCGCAAAATAATGTCTTTTTTTTCATTCGTTTTTGTCTTTAGTTAAAATTGTTTACAACCTGGTTGAATTTAGTTTGTCTCAAGTTTTAGGCGGAATACTACGCATTCGCGTAAACCCTTCGCGCCAAAATCTAAAAGATTCATGAGCGTAAAATATAAAATAGAAATGACATGATTGTCGTTCTGTTGCAAAAAATGTGTGAGGCTGAATTGGTAGTTGTGCTTCAGGCATTTATTCATTGAACTGAATGGTCTTATTGAGCTCAGCACTTTTTTTAGCGGCTTCTAATATTTCAACAACCAGGATGTTATTTTCAAGTGAATTTAAGTCGTAATCTTCTAATTCAATGTCACCTCTTACCACTGCCGCTAGAAGCGCAAATGGATCATCATAAGGTGCTTTTCTTTCTTTTAACTTTATTCGCTCCTCATCATATCCATCATAACCTTCTGATATTCTTATACGTAAGTCATTTCTATTGTCGGCATAGATGACACCATCAACACCGTATATTTCCATATCTTTTCTGCCAATAGGCCAATTCCAAGACCCTTGAATTATTGCCACAGTGTGATCATATTGTAAAAGAATGATAGATTCATCATTTACTTTAGGGTTATTTTCTGGCTGTAATTGTTGAGCAATAGCTGTCACCGAATTTGGTCTTTTACCATCCATAAACCAAGTTAATATATTAACACCATAACATCCAAAGTCTACTTCTGCACCACCACCATTTTGTATCGGGTCGGTTAACCACTCTAAGAATTCCTCATTTACGCCAATCTTTTTCGGACCTTTATGCCCATCATGCACCATTATTTTTCTAAGTTCACCTATTTTTTGTTCTTTTTTGGCCAATTCGTAAGCTTTATGTGTTGTGGGATACCAAGTTGTTTCGTAATTGGTTAATAATTGAATATGATGCTTTTCGGCTAAGCTTTGCATTTTTTTTGCGTGTTCCACACTAACCGCTAGCGGTTTTTCTACCATCACATGAATGCCTCTAGGTGCGGCTGCTTCCACCACCTCTAAATGTTCGTATATGGTACCAAATGCAGTCACTGCTTCTGGCTTTACTTTATTAAGCATTTCATCTATGGAATCATATACTAATTCCATTGAAAACTTGTACTGTTCTGCATAGCGTTGGGCTAATTCGGTATTAGGTTCTACAATTCCAACAATTTCTATATCACCACGTGGTTCACTCCCAAAAATCCAATGAACATGTGTGTGCGTTAAACCAATGACACCCACTCTCAGTGCTTCCTTTGAGTTTTGACTATAAATAACTGTATTTAATAAAATGAAGGTTGCAACCAATATGTTATGTCTCATCGTTTTCTTGAGTTATATGCCATCTCTGTTAACGTCTTCTTGTTTGTTTTGTTGCCGATGAATAGCATGCCTATGTAACTGGATTTCTGATGGAAATCTGGCGTGGTCTGACGCCATTTTTCCGTGTTTTAAATATATTGAATTTTATCTAAAGATGTTTAAAGTTGTGTATTACAAGCATTGAACTGTGTAAGTTACTCTTGAATCCAATTTTTATTCCCACCGTAATTATTTAGTTCTGTTTTCAAAGCTATTAGAGAACGCTGTTCAATAATTTGAGTATCAATAGTAAGTTCAGTTTTTTCAGTCCTTAATTTTAAGTTTCCGGCAAACTCTTTTATGGATATGATTTCAGCCAGATTTATAGTTTTAGGAAATAGCGTGTTTTTTGTTAATTCGCCATTTTTCAGTGTCAAATATTGTGTTCTGTGTTTAGTATAATACCTCACAAACATGAAAATTCCAGCCGCTATTTGTCCAATTCCAATAGAAAACAATGGTAGTTCGTTCCTTTCTGAAATACTAAAAGATAGGAACACGAGAACCATTCCTAAGGCTATGAATATTATTCCCATTTTATAATTACTATTTAACCTGTCTTTTGAATATGTAATTTTTATCATTTCTTATAAGTATGACAATGTGTTTGTGAACGGATGGTTGTTACACCAGTAACGCTTTCCAAGTTTTGAAGATAGCAATTTTTAATAGAATTTCTTCCACGTAGCGAATGACTAAAATTAACGATTCACCTGGTTGACGACCGCATTTATTTTGGAAGTAGTTGTTTTTTTGTCAATGCGATTTTTTTCTTTACCTCATTTTCTAAAATTTCAATCTCTACAGTTTCCGTTAAGATATCGTTCTTCTGATGCTTCCAAATGTCACATAATTGCTCATTGGTTAGGTTACTTACTTCAATACCATTAATGGATATAATTTCTGAATTTAGTTTGATTGGACTAGTAAGCTTATGGTCTTCCCATTGATTGAAAAACGAAAATTTATTACTGACATAATTAGGAGCAAATGTGTATTCATATTTACTTAGTTCATTATTAAGTACTTCCTTTACAGGTTTCAAATAAAAAATTTCGTCATTCCAATTCAAAGTGACTAAATAATTTTCTAAAAACTCATTACCGATCAAATTAGATTGGTTTTTGCCGAATCCGACGATTTTATTTTGAATGTGAATAGCACCTAATTGAATATTGCTTATATAACCATAGATTTTTTCTTCTAAACTTGCGCTATTTGCTGTGAACGTAGTAACTAAAGCCTTTGTGTTCTGAATGGTGTTGGTGGCGTTTAAATTTTCGAAAGTGTTTAAGTTTGTTGAAATGAAACCTGAATAACCTGTGTCAAATGTATAATCGGAAGAAATACCATTCAGTTTAATCGCAATTTTGGCATCGCCATATCTTCCTGAATTCGTTTTGAATTTATAGGTGTTTGATAGGTCGAAAACCTCAATTCTGTCCGTAAATCTTATAACTTTATTCTTATAATCGATTTGCCACATGGCTTTTCTCATGAGGTTGCTTCCTATGATTCCTGAAATTTTGTTCCCACAACTAAACACTTGTTCAAATGGCGAGTGGTCAAATATTTGTGCTCCAATATTTTTGAATTGAATATTTCCTATTTTAATATTATCAATAGAAATGTATTCATTATTGCTTTTAATATTTCTAGCATCAGAGATTTCATTACTGACATTATTAGATTTAGTGTTGATTTTCGATATTAATTCGTTATCAATACTTGTTAAATCATTTCCTGTATCAAACATAAAATTATATGCCTGACCATCAATCATTACTTCTATAATTATTGAACTATAGTCATAATGAAATGGGATCTCTTCCAAATAGTGTTTTTGTTCAACCTTTCCTTGTGTTACTGTTTTTAATCGCTTTAAAGGCGAACAACTTACGATCAAAGTGAGTAGGATTGTTATTTTGAGTATGCTTTTCGTCATCTGTGTGGTAAGGGTTTTATGAATGATTTGCTTCGGAATTGCCGCTTGCTTGTTCAACTGACGTTCCTATGAAAAACGTAAGCTGTTTTGCTTAAATATTTTGTGACTAAGATAGTAACTTATAGAAAAAAAATATCTTGTCTTAAACACTTGTCATCATAAACGATATAGGTTCTTGTCTGAAGTTTTTAATTTTCAATCCCCTTCTAAATAAGCTATTAACTTCATTAAAGTTTTTTCGTTTGCAGGAATAAAATAGTTCATCAATGCCAGATATTTTGGACTGTTTTTATAACCGATTCCAAATGATTTAATAGTCGTTTGGCCATTTTCTAATTCATCGAAATAAATAATATTGTAAAAATCCTTGGCGTCTTTTTTCATAAATTCAGGAAAATTATCAGTTATTTCGGCTTGAAGAGTTAGCAGTTTATTTGGTACATAATTTATAATATGAGTAACAATTGTTGTACTATCTCCAATTTTTCCTTGTTCGTTGTAATTTGTTTTGATAACGCCACCAACTTTTAAGTCAACCTCTGCGAGAGGTACAGCCCAGTTTTCCCAACCCTTTTTTGTGGTATAAGCTTTCCAAACCGAATCGATAGGTGCTTTTACAGTCAATTCTTGAATTAATACTAGTTCGGGAGTTTTTGTTGAATCAATTTGCGAAATAACTCTCTTTTCTTGTGCAAATGTCATCATTGACATAGATGAGAATAATAAAATGAATAATAAGGTTTTCATGTTTCCTATATGAATTTGAATGATAAAAATAAACATAAAATTAGCCCAAGAATTAGAATGTATTCAGCCAATTTTAGTTGGGTAACTGATTTTTTCAATTTAGTAATTCCAAAAATAACGAATGTTGGTAGTCCTAGATATATCAATGTGATTAACAAATCATATGCTGTAATGTTATCTTGAGAACTCGAACCAAACAAGCTATAATCAATAACTGGGTAGAGCAAACATATAAAGGGAATTGTATAACCAAAAATAATTCCAATTTTATTGTTTCTGGCCAGACCAATGCTCGCTATTATGGAGTAGATTGTTATGAGAATTACACCTTTCCACATCCAAATTATTTCAATCAGACTGGTTTTTTTACCGCTCCAACCAACTCCAAAGGCCGTTATCCAAATTAAATAAACAGAGGATAAGAATGCTCCAATTGCAGTTAGCGTAAAAATTCCAATGAGACTTATTCTTAATGCTTTCACTTGATGGTTCATTTCAAAATCACCTACAAAGGTCTTGGCTTTGTCTTCGTAGGGTAATAGTACACAAGTATCATTCAGCCGAAATGAACCAAAGCCATTGTTGGAGTGTATGTATTGATTAATATTCAGTAACGGAACTCCAATTTTCGCCTTTTTTTATTCTGTGGATTTGCGTGTCTGAAACTCCGAAACGTTTAGCAATCATATTGATTCTGTTCTTTTCGTTTTTCAACTGGCGTTTTATGATTTTTACTTTTCCTTCGTTTAGTTTTCCAATTTTTTTACTTCTTTTTTGCACAACTTCTTCCCAATTCGGATTGTTGAATTGATGAAGTTCCTTTTCTCTTTTGGTCGCCCATTTTAAGTTGTCGACATGATTATCGGTTTTGTCATAATTGAGATGGATGACATAAATGCCATCGTTCCGTTTGAGAAAATGTTCAGCCACAAGTTTGTGAACGTATCTGCTGGTAGATTTTCCGTTTTTTTGTTTTAGTGGAAGATTTTGATAGCCATTGATGTATGATTTTTTAACTTCAGTTTCGGTGTCGCCTTTACAGTTTAAAATTCGTCCGTAATTTGAGATTTTAAAATGTTCATTTTCTGCAATTCCATCGTCAAATTCAATGACTTTCCACGCTTCATTCCAATAGTTCCGTATCATATTTCAGGTTTTTATTAAATGTACTGCAACGCTATTCGTAATTGTGTATGGTTTGTTGCGGATATACAGCGAGCGTATGTGGCTAATATTCCGCGTGAAAAACACGAGCTGTTGAGCTCAAATTTTTCCGTTGACACTAAGATAATAAATTATAGCAGAAATACGTCTTCTTAGCCAACTATAGCCATGAATTATACACCTTGTTATGGGCAGTGTTTTTCATTTTTTTCATTTGTAAAAATCAACTTTGCTAAGTTCGCCATTAATCATAGCTCCGGCTGTGTTTCCAGAATTTACAGCGTTAGCTACAGAACGCATAAATGTACTGTTGTCTCCGCAGGCAAATACGCCGTCAATGGAGGTTTTCTGCATCCAATCGACTTTTATGTAACTATTTTCATCTGTTTCACAGCCCAAGTCATTTATAATTGTTGAATTTTGTTCAAATGAAACTGGTCCATAAGCACAATCAAAACTTTGAGAAGTGCCGTCTTTGAATTCGATTTCCTCCATTTGTCCATTTTGATGATGAATTAATGAAATTTCTTTCTCTATGGTTTGAATATTTTTCTCTTTAAATACTTTTAAATCTTTGTCTTCAAAGTCTTTGGTTCCAGAAGTTATTATAGTAATATCATTCGTTAGGTTGTTTACCAAAGTCGTAAGATGCGAGGCTCTATCGCCATTTGCGATGATAGCGGTTTTTTTGTTTCTTATTTCGTAACCGTGACATTAGGGGCAATGCACAATAGAAATGCCCCAACATTCTGAAAAACCTTTTATAGGAGGCATTATGTCTTTAATTCCAGTAGCTAAAACCAATTTCTTTGAAGTGAAAATATCCCCTTTTTCAGTAGTGATCTCAAATCCACCATTCGTTTGTTTCCCGCTAACTGCAAGTCCGTTATAGAATTTGATACTGTTGTATTTTGATACTTGACTTTTGGCAATGTTGGAGATTTCTTTTGGGGAACTTCCGTCTTGAGTCAGAAAATTATGTGAGTGTGGGGTTTGTTGATTGCAAGGGCTTCCTGCATCTATTAGCAAGGTTTGACGAAGTGAGCGACCTAAGGTCATTGCTGCTGAAAGTCCGGCATAACTTCCGCCTATGATGATTACTTCAAATTCTTTTTTATCCATATTGTTCGGGTATTGTGCAAAGAGAGTTAATGGTTTAGGTAGCGCAAGAACCAGACCTGACACTCCAAATAGTTTTATTATTTCTCTTCTTGTCATTAATTTCTATTATAACGCGACAACGTCGCAATAAAGTTTGACAAATATACTATTTTTTTGTATTATTGCAACTAATTCGCAATAATATATGAGTCGAAGAAATACACCAACAAAGGATGCCGTCATGCATTTACTATTAAATTCAAAGAAGGCGTTAAGTCAAGACGCTATTGAAAAGCAGTTGGATATTGCGATTAATAGAGCGACAATTTATAGAATATTAAATAGGTTTTGTGAGGATGAGATAGTTCATAAAATAGTTGCAGAAGATGGAAAACAGTATTTTGCAATTTGCAAAAAATGTGAGCATCCACAGGAAGGTATGTCACATCATTTTCATTTTCGGTGTTTGTCGTGTGATACGGTTGAATGCCTGCAAATTCCTGTTGAGTATTCAGTTCCCAATGGCTATGAAGTTCAAAATGCAAATTGTATTTTGACTGGGATTTGTGACGACTGTTCTTAACTTGCTTAGATGGTTTAGAACAGTCTCGTTTAAACTGGCGTTTTAATGTAGTCTAAACATTGTTGTGGTTAGTTTTTAATATTCTGATTATGCTATTTAAAGCGGTTTTGGCTTCTTTCATTATTGGTAGAAAAGGCCATATATGGGGCATGTTATTTCCTTCAATCACTTCAATGTTGACATGGTTATTCCTCATCTTTATTTCAGCTAGTTTTGCATCTGGATACATAATGTCGTTTTGAGCGAGAAATAAAATTGTATTTGGAAACCCTTCAAAACTCCCGTACAAAGGAGAAATTATTGGATCTTTCAAATCCTTTTTACCAGCACACATCTTTTTGGCACTCAGCACGCCTGTTTTTGAAAGCATTGGATCTACTTTTTCTAAAGTTGCTATTTCTGGATTAGACATGCTTGCGTCCATGACAGGAGAAACGAGAATTAGTTGAGCTGGCAATTCTATTTTGTTTATAATTAACCGCTGAATTAATGCAGTTGTTAAAGTGGCACCAACTGAATCTCCTAGAAAGGAAATGTGATTTGCTTGATAAATTTTTATAGCTGAAGCGTAGATATTATCTATATTTTCAGAAATTTTCGTTATCTGATTTTCTGGAGCTTTTGGATAATTACATAACCAAATTTTATGTTTCGTTTTTTTTGCGATTTCTTTTACCGTATCCCAATGATGTTGTGCAGGGCCAGAAATAAATGCGCCTCCGGGTATGAAAATTAACAGTTTGTCAAAGCTCTGGTCTAACCCAATTTCTGTAATTAATGAGTCCGAAATTTTAAACGTCCGTAATACGTTTTTTTTGAAAAAACTTGTGCTTGGTTGTTGGACATCTTCTTTTCTGATTTTTTTGAAATCTATTGGATCATTGCTAAGGTTTCTTTTGATTCCTTTTAGCTTAATAACTAATAGGGTTATATAGTAAGTTAAGCTTTGCTTCATTTTTTTTAATTAGTCATAAACATTGTTGTAGGCAACAATTATTTGTCGGTATTACTTAGTTCAATTTCAACATCCAAATGATCTCTTGCTATTTTGACTGAGTGTTACTCTCACTTTGCCAATATGCTCGTTAGGAGTTCATCTTTTTAAATATAACACTTACGCTCGCATTAAACTTGTGCGATGTAGTGTGTCGCTGATAGTTTCCTTTATATTTGAGACACTATTAATTTTAATTCCTTATCGCTAATATTTGGATTTATAGTTTCATAATTTTTATTCAATTGATAACGTAACTGTTTATAGAATTTTTCATATTTCGGTAACTCTTTGTCATTGTATGCTTTCATATAGTCAACCAATTGTTTTAAAAAATAGAAGCTTTGATGTTTGGCAGTTTTAATGTAATAATCTTTTGAATTCGCAGTGTTTTCAAAATACCAATTAAATTGTTCCGAACAGCTTTCTTTGAGAAAAGGAATAATTTTATCTTTTTCATCGAAGTGTTCAAATAGACGAATTTTGTGTCCAAAACTTAGAGAACTACCATGACCAGCAAAATATATTTTGGGATTTTTCTTTTTTTTCTCTTTTAGCATAGTATCTATTGCCTTTAAAGCTTCTATGTACTGGTCATTTATGACATATAAATTGAATAGCGAGTACAGTGCCCAATTCTTGTAATAGTCGCCTCTCTGCCAATAACGTGAGTAAGAAGCTGAATCTCTTAAATATTTTGCATCCTCAATGGATTTTTCAATTTCTCCCATCTGGTAATAAAACCATATTCGGTTTAGATAAAAATCGCTTTCCTCAATAGTATCATAAACTTTTTCTTTAATAATGTTTTTATAGATTTTATTAAAATCTGTATTGAATTCGTCAAAATAAAGTTCTCTTCTTTTTGCAATTTTTATTGAATCGTTTTTTAGAGAAAATATTTCGTCTTGTCCATCAAACCCACCCATAAGATTTACTTTCATATTTAGTCTTTCCCAAATGAGTTCATAGTTTAATGAATCTGTTTTTAATTGCTCTGTGATAGCTTTTATTCTTTCTGGGTAACCCTCTTGCGGATTTGGTTGTCCAAAAGCGACATTTGCAATTAATACTGAAATTAAAATTATGAGATTTTTCATTCTAACACGGATTTTTTCATAGTTACGCAAGGTTTAAGCTATGAGTATTTGCGTGGATTAGTACTTCATGTTGAACGTACACAACAAACTGAAAATAAGTAATAAACCAGCTCGAACTGAGAACTGTGCGTTCGCAAATTTTCAGAAGTAGGCGAGACCAAGCAATTAGTGATACATGGTGACAGTACCAGTTTTTTTTATGTTGTTTTAAATAAATACCATCCATTTCCAATTTTTCTAATCATAATAATTCTGCTCGGATTCATTTTTGGTACATTTTGTTCATTTGGGATATACAAATATCCAACAGTATTGTCAATCATTCCACCAATCAAGAACTCAAAACAACCTTCACAATTATAGGCAGTTGAAATAGTATTGATTAGAAGTTTTTTATAGTCTGTTTTGATTTGCTTTCCCAAGTTTATTTTTCTGTATGACTGCTCATTTTTATCAACTTTCGTGTTTTGAAGTTCATTTTTCAATTCCTCAAATTTCTCTCGATTTTTTTCAAAGTGTTTGATTATGGTATCGTCTAATGCTAAAGTTAATTTGATATGCTCTAATTGTTGATAGAAGTCTTCTTTTGATTTAAATGATTCATTATCTTGTTGAATTAAAGTAGCTATTTGTTCCTCCGTCAATTTTTCCATTTCCAACAACGCTTTTTCCATTAATCCGGTCATTGCTAATGCCCTAAATGCTTCTATTTTCCAGTCTTTGTCTTTTTTAAGATGAGTATAAGCGTCAAAACCATTTCCAAGACTGTCTAAAATTGTGACATTTATCACAGCAGTACTCTCGGATTCATCCAGAATTCTAAAGTATAGTTTTGTGCCTTTTGATAAGTCAGTGGCATTAGGATGACCTTTATATTCTCCAGTAGAATATTTATTTGTCCTTTTAGCAAACGTTTTGTCAGTAAAAACTTTTTGAACAAGTTCAAGAGGTTCAGATGCTTGAGCAGTTACAACTCCACAAGTTGTCATAAAAATTAGAATAAGTGCTATTAAATTTTTACTCATTTCTTTGTTCAAATTGGTGAGAACGATTTTTTATGGCTCGTCGCGGAAAAATCTACAGGATTCTTCCCGCAGAAGTCGAAAGATAACAAAAATGCGTTGAATTTCGATGAGGAAATAATCACGAATTGCGAACTGGACGAAGGCCATTCAACGACATTAAATTACAGCTAATTTTGTACTTCAGTTATTTTAATTGAATTAAGCAATGTCTCTAATGTTAACATGTACGTGAAGGTCAACTTCACCTTGAACATAGCCTATTGCTTTTACCCAATCTCCTCGATTACTAAATTTAAGATATTCGTTTCGCATGGTTTAAGTCTAATGGGTATGTGGCTTGTTAAAAACACCAGCTCTTGGGGATTTATGTTAGTGTGAATTATACCATTTAAGCGAAATCATTCGCGTGATGTTGGAAGGGGCTTAATTTTTGACTAGATTGTACCATCAAATACCGGGTAACTCATTGGAGCGTTTTGTTACAGAAAAACAAGATAACTGAAGTATAATTTAACTATATTAAAGCAATATCGAACTTTTAAATAGCAATTTGGGGACTTACCAATATAGGTTACGGATATTAAAATTGTTTGCTCTTTGTTTGTGCATCTCTTTTGTGCAGCTCAGTGCTCAAACGTTATCTCAAATGGAGCCATTATCCATCAATGAAGGTTTGCCATTTAGAGATGTAACTTCTGTAGCTCAGGATAGCCTCGGATTTATGTGGTTTGGAACGTCTCAAGGCTTGATAAAGTATGATGGCTATTCTTACAAGCAGTACAATAGTAATCCCAATAATCCCAACTTTATTAGTAAAGAAATACTAACACGACATAATACACTGTATCACCATCCTAATTTTATATGGTATGTTGCGAACAACACCTTGTTTAGACTCAATATTGAGAATGATGTCATCCAAAAATTTGACGAAAAACAAGGTATCAAAGGCGGTGTTATCGAATTGCACATCGATCAAAAAAAACAGGTTTGGATTGTTTCAGAAAACCATTGGACGTCAGACAAAGAAAACACCCAGCAATACCTTCAGAAATTAGACACACAGAATACCTTTCAAATGATTGATAGTGTTAAAAGAGCCAAGCGAGAATTTACAAAACTGGTTTCCGACGGAAATCATAATCTATGGTGGACCACCATTCAAGGAGGAACACGATGTTATACTGAAAAGGGTAACCTACAAACGATATACAACATGGAATGGTGGGACCGTTTGAAGGAAAGCACCTCTACCCAAACTACAATATTACCGGCTTCAAATGAGCTATTAGATAAAATACAGGAGGAGCCCATTAACGAAGACACCAATTATGGTGGCAATGTGTTTTTTGATGGAAAAAATACAGGCTACTTCTTTCCAATTAATGGTGGAATTTATAAAAGGGATTCACTCTCAGCACAAACACTTAAAATCTTAGATACCTCAGAAAACATAACCAACGCCATAGAAGATCTTGAAGGAAATTTATGGTTCGCTGGCGATGTTTTTTTGTACAAAATGGATCGCAATGGAAAGGTAACCGATGTTAGTATGACGATGCAAGAGGTGCTCGATTTTACGAGTATCAAACAATTCTTTATTGACCACGACGGCCTCTTATGGGTGGCTACCGATAATGGCTTGGTGAAAATAAATATACAACCCAATGTTTTCAAGCAATTGTTTAGATCGGATGAAAAAGGTTGGGGGAATAGTATGCGCAGTATTTTTGAAACACAAGATGGCAGAGTTATCGCTATGTGTGAGCGGGATAAAATTCTTGTCGTTTTTGATGAAAGAGGGAATCAGTTAAAATCTCTTGAGTTATGGGGAACGTATCCAAAATCGGTAAACCCTTTATTTGGCGCACGATTTTTTACTACAGATTTGAATGAAGAATATGTGTACACCGTAAATGAATCGCTCGTAAAGATTCGATTGAAAGATGGGCATACTACCATTTTTCCGGAATTTACTTCAAGGTTGAATATCACAGGTCCCAATCCAATCACTACACTGAAAGATGGTAGATTACTATTCGGATTTACACTATCGAAGTTGACATTATTTGATCCCGTAACCGGTAAAAGTGAATTGGTTTTCAAAGGAAATTCGTACGAGAATATTCTGCATCTTAGATATTTTTTGGAAAGTGAACAGTCTAATAGGATATGGATAGGTACCATCAATGATGGTTTATTAAAAGTAAATCTAGATGGAACGGTAGAAAAGCATTACCACATTGGCTCAAACCCTCCGCTAAATAACAATAATATTATGACCATTCACGAGAGCGAGGACAGCAGTTTGTGGTTGGGATCATTTGGTGGTGGCTTGGCCCATTTGTTCCCTGATGAAAAACGAATTTTGATGTACAATACAGAACAAGGTTTGGCCAACAATAATGTTGTGGGTATTTTGCCCTTTGATCGTGACTATTTGGTGATTAGTACCTACCAAGGACTTTCACTTTTTAATTCTGAACTTGAAACTTTCCAAAATTTCTTTGAAGAAGACGGGCTTACGCATAATGAATTTAATTATACATCATTTCTAAAAGCCAGAAATGGCAGATATTATATGGGTGGCATGAACGGTATCAATCAGTTCAATCCTAAGGATTTAGTGGAAGAGGTGAGCGTCAAACCACTTCGATTTACAGCATTGACCCGATACAATACTAGGCAAAATGACGTGCTTGTGACCGATTTTACCTACAAAAACCCAGAACCTATCATCATATCGCCCTACGATCAATATTTTCAATTGAATTGGACCATCCCTAGCTATTTTAAAAACCATGCCAATCAATATGTTACCAAATTAGAAGGATTTGAAAAATCATGGTTTTTCCAGGGAACCAACCCGTATGTGCGCTACAATAAATTACCTGCTGGCGATTATGTGTTGAATGTTAAAAACCTAGGGGAGAACAACGGATTTCAAGAAAACAACTTGCAAATCCCCATCAGTGTACGCCCTATTTTTTACAAGACATGGTGGTTTATATTGTTGTGCTTACTAAGTATGGCCAGCATAATTTATGGGTTGTATCGACTTAGAGTTAGGCAATTGCTTGCCGTAGAACGATTGCGTTTAAAGATTTCGAGTGATTTGCACGATGATCTCGGGTCGATGTTATCGGGTATTGCCATGCAATCTGAACTTTTAGAGGTGAAAGCTAACAAGGATGAAAAAAGTAAATTACAGATGATTGCTAGATTGAGTCGCGATGCCATATCAAGTATGAGAGATTTGGTTTGGAGCATCGACAATCGGCGAGATCGCACCCAAGATTTGCTGGAGCGTATGGAAGAACTAGCCGAAGAACTTTTACTTCCAAAGGGTATACGTTTTCATATGGAAAAGGAAGCTCTTAATTTGAATAAAAAACTGTCGGTTACTATTAAACAGCATATTTTCTTCATTTATAAAGAAGCAATCACTAACGTCATTCGGCATTCAAATGCTAAAAATGTTTGGTTGAAAGTAGCCAATATAAACGGAAAAGGATTCATCTCTATTCGCGACGATGGCAGTTGTTTTATGGCTAAAAAGTCGACAGGATTGGGTACCTCCAATATGAAACTTCGCGCCAAAGAGATTGGTGCGACCATTGATTTTCAACAGGAAAACGGCTATGAAATTAAAATTGAATTGCCATTTATAGTATAAAAAAACCACATGAAGATGTTATTGTTTAACTTTTAGAAGTATTTAACTTTAGCATCTCTTTACTAATGAAACAATGAACCTTATCCATCTGGCCATAATTGAAGATGACGTATTGATACAAGATAGTCTGAGATCCTATTTTGATCAAATACCCAATACAACCATTGTGGTTGTATCCAATTCAGTAGAGTCGTTTTTAACTGATCTAAACCAGCTTTCCGTTTCTCCTTCTATTCTGTTGTTAGACATCAACTTACCGGGAATTTCTGGAGTCGAAGGAATTCCGCTGATAAAAAAAGTATGTTCAGCCATAGACATTATCATGCTCACTACGTTTGAGGAAACTGATATTATTTTTAAAGCCTTGTCAAATGGCGCGTGCTCATACGTATCTAAAAGAGTATCCCTTGAAAAAATTTCAGAGGCGGTGTCTGTAGTACATGAAGGAGGTTCGTATATGTCACCCTCAATCGCTAGAAAAATCGCAAACTTTTATATGCCCAAAAGCGAACGAGATAATGTGTTAACCAATCGTCAAATGGAAATTGTAAATGGTATCGTTGCAGGAAAAAGCTATAAAGCTATAGCAGACGAGTTGTTTGTATCGTTAAATACTGTTAGAAGCCATATCAAGAATATATACAACCTCTTAGATATCAACAGTAAGGCAGAGCTAATAAAGAAGTCTTTCAATAATGAACTTTAAGTACTGCTTCTAGTAAATCGAATGCAAAATTCTTCACCAGTAGCTTAGAATTTATCGAAATTCGCTTAAAATTGAGAGATTTCAACTAAAAAACCACATCATCATGTGGTTGACACGTGAATGGTGGATAGATATCTTTATACACATGATTTTTTTTCTGTATAACATGTAGAAAATCAGCATTTAAAAGATGTCATTATGAAATTAAGAAGTTTACAAGTTATTGTATTGGTATTGGCCCTGTTTAATTGTTTCATTGCTGCGGCACAAGTGGGTATTGGTACCACAAGCCCCAATGCACAGCTAGAAATACAAGCGAGCAACCAAGCGACGCCAGCAAACACCGATGGTATTCTAATACCGAAGGTAGACGAATATCCGGCGATCAATCCCACAGCCCTGCAAGATGGGATGTTGATTTATGCCACGGGTGCCGGAACCCCAGCTAAAGGATTTTATTATTGGGACAATGCCCTCACCACCTGGGTCCCTTTTGGGGGTGGAGGTACAGTTGAAGCGATAGATGATTTGTTGGATGGGAAGTCCGATAATACCTCGGTTTTTTTGGGCAATGGTTCTGGAAACGCTGACGATGGTTCAAATAATCACAACACTTCTGTTGGCCAAGTCTCAATGTTAAACAATTCGGTTGGTTCTAATAATTCAGCGCTTGGTTCTTATGCGTTAAAAGATAATACCAGTGGAAGTGATAATATCGCGGTAGGTAAATTCACTTTACTTTTTAACACGACAGGATCTGCTAACGTCGCCATCGGAAGTGAAAGTATGTTTTCCAATTTATCAGGTTCTAACAATGTGGCCATAGGAATAAATACGCTTGACAATGGTGGAGAGTATAATACCGCTGTGGGATCAAACGCCTCTGAGAGTGGAGGGAGGTTTTATACTACGGCGTTAGGGTATTACGCCTTACGATTTAATGGGGCAAATGATATTACTGGAGTCGGATCTTTTGCGCTGGCGAATAATTACGGTGAGGGGAATGTTGCATTGGGAGCATATACATTACAGACAAATACGTCAGGCGCAGAAAATACCGCTTCAGGATTCGAGGCCTTAAAGTTAAACACCACAGCCAATGGAAATACGGCTTATGGGTTTAAGGCATTAACTACCAATGAAACGGGCAGCTATAGTACGGCCATAGGTTGGAATGCACTTGGTAGTGTAAGTACCGCTGGTTTTAATACAGCAGTGGGTGCCGATGCTTTAGCTACCAATACCACTGGACACTCCAATACTGGCATGGGTATCAATACACTCTACTTAAATACAGAAGGAATTCGGAATACAGCATTGGGTATGGACGCCTTATTTTATAACACCACTGGAAGTAACAATACAGCGGGAGGATTTGGTGCTTTACGTCAAAATACAACAGGAGTAGAAAACACAGCCTTTGGTCATGGTGCTGCGTTTAACAATACAACAGCAACCGGAAATACCGCCGTGGGATATAATGCCTTGTATACAAACGCTACGGGAATCGAGAACAGTGCTTTTGGAAGGCAGGCCCTTGTGTTTAATACAGGCAGTAGTAATACAGCACTTGGTTTTCGAGCCTTATTTTTAAATTCCACGGGGACCCTAAACACGGCCACAGGGGTTCTTTCCTTAGAGAATAATACCACCGGTAATGGAAACACCGCTAATGGATATCTTGCGCTAAAAGATAATGTCACCGGGAACTATAATACCGCTATGGGGGAGCAGGCCTTGTCCTCAAACATGGGTTCCTACAATACCGCGGTAGGGGTGGGTGCTTCCTTTAATAATACTACCGCGAGCGGTAATACCGCCGTAGGAGGTGCTGCATTGTTTTCAAACAGCACAGGAATCGAAAACAGTGCCTTTGGGAGGGAGTCCCTTTACAATAATACAGGCAGTAGCAATACAGGGGTTGGCTATCGCAGCTTGTTTGCAAATACCACAGGGACGCTTAACACCGCGACAGGAGTTCTCTCTTTGTCTTCAAACACCACAGGTGCAGAAAACACCGCCACAGGGTTTGAAGCCTTAAAATTAAATACCACGGCCAGCGGCAATACGGCTTTTGGGTATCGGGCATCTGCCTCAAACACCACAGGTAATAACACCACTGCCATTGGACAAGGTGCTTTAGAAAATAATACGGCCGATTTTAATACCGCAGTAGGTAATAGCGCATTAAATTCAAATACTACGGGTTATTATAATACCGGAATAGGTAATGGCGCACTTTCTGCAAACATAACTGGTATTTCTAATACAGCTATCGGAGTGAACACGCTTCTTAACAATACAGGAGGAAACTTTAATGTTGCTTTTGGATATATTTCCTTATTAAGTAATACTACAGGCAGTTATAATACCGGTAGTGGATTTAAGGCTTTGTTCTCAAATACTACCGGTTATGAGAATACGGCTATGGGTGCCTTTGCCTTAGATGACAATACCATTGGCTATCAAAATACAACTATGGGTACTGATGCATTAGGGGCAAATACCACCGGTTACCAAAATACGGCTTCAGGGTATTTAGCTTTAAATGCGAATACCTCTGGTGGGTTAAATACAGCCAGCGGTTTTAGAGTTTTAAAATCAAATACCACTGGCGCTAATAATGCGGCTTTTGGTGGCGAAGCACTCAATGGCAATACCACGGGGAACTTAAATGTGGGTGTCGGGTATGGCTCAGGAACTGGAATCACCACAGGAAGTAATAATATCACAATTGGTTACAATGCGCAAGTGCCAGACGGTACGGCATCGAACCAAATAAAAATTGGAAATGCCAATATTACCTATGCCGGCGTTCAAGTAGCATGGACGGTTACCTCTGATAGACGCTGGAAAAATGATATCCGTCCGTTGTCTTATGGCTTGAATATGATTGAAAAATTGATTCCGGTAGATTATATCCGAAAGGATAATGAGAGCCAAACAAGGGAAATAGGTTTTATTGCTCAAGATTTGAAACAGGTCTTGCAAGACTTAAATTATGAAGATCAAGGACTCTTGTCTACTGACGACAAGGGGTTTATGAGCGTGCGCTACAATGATTTTATTCCGGTATTGGTAAAAGCTGTACAAGAACAACAAGCTCAAATTGAAGCATTAAAAGAAGAGTTGTCGGCCTACAAGGCATTGGAAGCACGCATTTTAGCCTTGGAAACGAGTTCATCAAGCGATGATGATACTAAAATTTTGAACACGAAGAAATGATGTTTGGATGCTATTTATGCCAGACTAGGAAACAAATGACGCAATAATAAAGTCATACAGTTATGATGAAATCTTGAACAAGCAAGGATAGGCTTGTTGAATTAGCAACAAACATGAAAGAAGTGGTTTAAAAATAGACCGATGAGAAGCTTGTTTGTTTGAATGGGCTTTTTTGTTTAAGCTAGAATATCTGGTTTTTTTGGCAGGATTTCTTCTGAAGAGGTATACTCTGCGGTATACTTTTATCTCAGGGTAATGTACCACGGCAACAAAACGGATGACCACGTAAAGGCTACGAGTAGTGCCTCGGCCAATCAAATCCCTTTTCTACAATTTAGCACAATTCAAGATCTAAAAGCTATTGACCATAATAGGCTCCTAAATTTCAACAAGATTTTTGTTTGGATAATTACGTCTGTTTTTAACGATTTCAGAGATTCTGTATTTAGTTTTAATTCTGGACGAATTATATGAATTTAACGGGTTTTTAGCGTGGCACAAAGCGAACTCGGGTATGGGTAATTGTCTGGGTTAGTACGTAACTTTGCAAGTACAGATCAAAGTGAAAATCGGCGAGCCACCTGCACACATTGCGAGTTGTGCGGCAGCAAACTTTCAGAAGTAGGCAAGAACCAGGTAATTGTTTTTACACGGTGTTGTACTTTCGTTATGTATTTGAGAAATGGAAAAAGGCTAATATTCAATTTCTACGATGTTATCTATTTCGGAAATGATATTCAAACCAATTATTTTTGCTTCTTTATAGGGTGCTATAATGCCCTTTTCTTGATTTACGGCTTGACTTACAATATTTCTGAATGCCACAGAATGATGCATCTTTTCAAATACATTTTCAATTTCTTCTTGAGTTGTTTTAGTGCTTTTTAATTGTTCAGGGTCCATCCAAATATATGCCATCACTAATGATCTATCAAGATCATAGGCCTGTTTGGCTTCTAAATTTTCTAAAAATTCATTATAACTTTTTTCTGCTTCGTGTATTTGGTACGTTTTAGCATAATAGTCGATAATTAAATTGTTTAAACTAGAACCATTTATTTTTCCTAGATATGGTGAATTTTTTAAGGCATCATATGCACTGGTATTGGGTTGAAGATAAAAGTCTACATAAGATGATAAGGCCCAACGCGTGTCATCAAAATTAAATGTCTTATTTAAAAAATTAAGTTGTTCTTTTTTACTCCGATTTACTATAAGTTCTCTTCTTTTAATGAGGGAGTCTAACACCTGAATATCTTCTTTAATGTTTTCTTTTAGACTAGATAAATATTGATTTAATCCTTCTTTTTCCTTTTTTCTCTCATTCCAATTATTAATAGATAATGCAATTAAAATACCGATAACCACAAGAATAATTTCTCCAATGGCGTACTTTAAATACTTTCCGGTCTTTCCTTCTGAAAGTAAGTTCTGTCTTATTTTTCTAAAGAATTTTATCATTGGTTATTGATTGGTTATAATGAAACTTAACGGTCTTGGCTCGGGTTTCGTTACGAAAATTCGGCGCACGATTGTGGCTGGATTTCCGACGCAAAAGCGCAAGCTGTTAAGCTCAAGTTCTTCAGTTGAGACGCCGACAGTAATTGGCAGGAATAAATAGTGTACTTAACTAACCAGCCGCAATGAATTATGCATGATGTTAGCTGTTGACTTTAGTCCATATATTTTTTCAAATATCCACTTTCTTTTAAGAATCTGTCGTAATCTTCAATATTCAAAATATGGTTTACTGCTAATTTTTTATCATTAGCTTTGTCAAAATAAGCTTTTACAATTTCGTATCCGATCCAATAACCTAAGTCATTTGGTCTATTATCTTTTCCACTCGTTTGATAAAGCCAATCCTGCATATCATTTCCATGCATTTTTCCAACAAATTCTCTACATAGTTCCTCTTTGTGTTCGTTCCCATACTTATTTGCTTCTTGATTTCCTTTTATTCCAGTAACTAATTCTGCGATAAAATCTGCCATTCCTTCTAGGATTGATTGTTGAAGTAAATTGGTTTGTCCTCCTTCTGGCCACTTTTGTTGAAAATGTATAGATTCATGTATTATCAATTCTGGAAGATGATCTAATGATGTCAATTTTTCCGCTCCAATTAACAATCCGTTTTCAGATGTTGTTCCTCCACTGTTAAACCGTCCAACGACAAAATACACAGGTGGATAAACTGAATACGGATACCAATACTCCAATGCATAGAAATATGGTTTGATTCTTTTTTCTACTTCTTTTATTTTAGCTTCAATTCCTCTGATCTTCTCATAATCTTGCTTTCGTCTTTTAACCATATTTAGCATCGAATCGGCATTAATTATTCTGAATTGAATAAAGCCTTGAAGTCCAACTGTTCCGTTTTTGATATATAATTCAAAAGGGTTTCCATTTGAACTATCCATAGAATCAAAAGCTTTCCAAAAATTTTCGATGTCAGAAGTTTCTAATTTAGCATCTTGTGGATCTTTTGGAAAAACTTTTTCTTGTGCAGTTAATTTAGTAAGACACAAAAATAATATTAAAACTGCGACAGTTGTTTTGTTTATTTTGTTCATTTTTTTTTCAGCTTGCAGGTAACATAAATGTGTATGGTTTGTTTCGGAATTTCAGCCTAGCGCTTTGCGCTTGGATAAGCTGATCACGGCGAAATCCAAAGGATTCATGAATACCAAAATATAAAATAGTTATGACATGAATATAATTCAATTGGAAAAAAAAGTCCCAAGCTGTTATACTCAAATTTTTCCGTTGAGACTAAGATAGTAATTTGAAGGAAATTTTCCTTGTCTTAACCAATTGAGCAATCAATTATACAAGTTGTTACATGCTGGCTTCTTTAATATTTTTCTCTATTCCTAATCGACCATATAAAATTATACAGGAATGTTATACAAGATATTAAATATAGAGTGTCAAACATCACAATTGAAATTGAAGCTGTTTGATCAAAAATAAAAATCAGTAAGATTATAGAAAGATGAGTAAAAGACAAAGCTTCATTTGTTGTATATTTCAAAATAGCTAATATTCCATATCCCATTAAAAAACTTGGTAGAAAATAAGCTTTAAGAAAAAATGACCAACCTGTTAAGTCCCAAGCCCAGCCAATAGTTTTATTTATTTCAATGTTTTGATTTCCTCCAAAAAATCCAAAAAGGACAAACAGAAATAAGGTCAGAAGAAACATTCTTTTTTGGACTAATTCGCTTAATGACATTTACATTGGGATTTTAAAGCTTTCATATAACTAGTTTTGGCCATAGCGTTTTTTCAAATTGCCAGTTCCCATTCTTTTTGAATTTTATTCAATTTGAATAAATAGGGAATTAGTAGAAGTAATTCTAATCTTATAGTGATATTAAATCCTTCTTGAAGAAAAGGCAATACAAGCATTGAGATTCCACATAATGCAATTCCAATTATTGCATCTATTTTTCCAATTTTCACAGCAAAATCTTTCTCAAACCATAATCCAAATGCAGTAATTCCTTTTAAAATTCCAATTGCTATTACAATTAAGCCATTTAATGAAAAAGGTTCATTAGTTTCAAATCCGTAAAATGCAAGAGCTGGTTTTACATTCGTAAATCCAAGAATTAGGCAAACAAAAGATAAGATTCCGAATAGCATAAAAATCCAACAGAATATTTTAATCCACCACGGAAGCATTTTCCGCCTTCTCGTTTTTATGTTTTCAAATTCCTCAAATGAGTTTTCTTTTGCAATAGTTTCTTCCATATTCGTCTTGCGGTTCGGTTAGTTTATATTACAGCCAACGATTCGGCTATGATTATTTACATGGGTTAGTAATTAAATTTGCAAGTAAATGCCAAGCTGAAAATTCCGGAGGATTTTCAGAAGTAAGTGAGAACAAGCAATTACTTATAGCCATTGCAGTAGATAGTTATTTTTTTAATCTCAAGAATCTTGCGGCATTATTATAAAAAATATCTGCCTTTTGTTCTTTAGTTAAAAAATCAGCGTTATTAATTATTTCAATTGACTTTTCTAGTAGTTCTGGCCAAATGAAAGTGTCAGACCCAAACATTATTCGTTTTCCAAATCCGGCACTTATAATTTTTTTTAGATGAAATTCGTAAAAATATTCACTTGGATATGCCCATTGAATCCCTCCTAAATCAATATAGATTTGTGGATAATGGTACATCATAGTTATCATTTCATCAATAAATGGTTCACCATAATGCATAACAGAAATACGAAGGCGTGGATATTTTTTTAAAACTTCTTCGAGCAACAATGGATTTGAATATGCTGCAACGTATTTAGGACTGAAAAGATATGGGCTTCCAGGGGCTCCCGTTCCCAAATGAATTGCAACGGGAATATTTAATTCCTCTGCCATAGCATAATAAGAATCCATCCTTGGGTCATTTGGTGCTATTCCAGCATATTGATTAGATATTTCGCCGAACACCATTATCTCATTTGTATTTATGATCGTTTTTAAACTTTCAACAGAAATGGTATCCCTTTCTAGGTTAAACTCTATACTCGGTATTATTTTATCTCCGAATTTTGTAGACCACTCTTTCAAAATAGATTGAGAGCCGCTTACTACTGGTCTTACATTAAATTTATTTAGTTGGTCTTGTATTCTTGAACTATAGTCTTCAAATGTTGTTGATGAATAAATTGGTGTTTTGCATCTTGGGCTTTTCAACGTAGAGTCCCAAACTTTTCCAAATTCTTCCTTTGGGTCAAAGTGTGGAACTAAATTTGAAAGAGGTAAACACAATGCTAATTTTTCAGGTGGCAATGTGTTATTGCTCTCTGCATGCATATGCATGTCTATTATTGGGCCTTTATACCAATTGTTATTTTCGGTAGTTTCTTTTCGTTCTGTATTTGAATGACAGGAAGAAAAAATTAAAAGTATCGCAATTATTTTGTGTAATCTCATCATTTTTAATTGTCTACATCGTAATTATGTATAATTCGTTGCGGTTTTACAACTCGCGTGTGCGGCTGATGTTCCGTGGGAAAAACGTGAGCTGTTGAACTGAAATTTTTCCGTTGAGACTAAGATAGTAATTTGTAGGAAATAATCTTCTACTCAGCCAAAAACAGCAATGAATTATGTATGGTGTTGTATGGCGTATTTATTCTTAAAATGTCATTTATGATTCAATCAAATATTTTTCATATCTAATACTTCACAGTTATAGATGAATTTAGAAAAAATTAATTTTTCTGTTCAACATTCCATTCAATATCAAATCTTTCTTTCAAATAAATACTTAAAGGACCTAATCCTATTTCAGCTCTTCGTTTATCAACATGTTCGGGTTCTTTAATCGGGTGAGGCAAACGTTTAGAATTTTCGAATTTCCATTGTGTTCCAAACAGCTGTTCTTTCCCTTCCTCTACTAGCAGGCGATCTCTCATCTTGGCATATCGTAGCGGTTGTGCTTCACCTTCTTTAAAAGCTTTCTCTAGCATAGGAAAATACTTAGATCTAATTTCATAGTTAGTGTGATTAATAATAAGAGCTGCACCAGCTGCTGCATATTCTGTAACGTTAGAAGCCGTCGGCCAACCATTTTTGTCTAGAAGCTCCAATAGTTTTTCAATATTTTCGTTACGATTTTTTTCTTCCATAGCAAGAATAGGATAGATTGCAGCTGTGCTAAAATAGCCTCCATTTTGCATGTACTTTTTTCTTTCAATATTACCTACATACATAAACCCTTGATCTTTGATAATCATTCTAAATAATTCCCGAGCAAATGGTTTATTTCTAATAGGTTCATTTGCTATTTCATATTTGCTTAACTGAGACTCTTCAATGTCTTTCCATCTTTGATCGTCAATTAAACTTAAAAAAGTTGGCTCATAAAGAACTTTTAAAGTTGAATCTTTTTTTAGTGCATAATTTAAATAAACGAATGCAGAGTCTCTTGCTTGAGCAGTCCATAAAAGCGCATAAATTGAAGCCATTTTATAGTGTGTTTCTGTTGACGTATTTTGTGCTAAGGCTGCGTAATGCTTTTGTAAAGCAGGCATAAGTAATCCTTCATTTTTCAAACTATCTGCTTGTCGAGAAAAATCTTGCCCGTAACTAATTCCAAATATTCCAATGAATAAACAGCAAATAAATATTTTTTTCATAATCACTAATTTTATATTCTCCTGCTAATTTATAAAGTTCAATGTTTTGTAATCATTAAATGCGTTAGACAAATGGTTTATTGCTGGATTTGACAATTTTGCACTGGAATATGACACACAAGGTATTGGTGTATGATAATGTTGCGGATTTACTGCAAGTGTGTGCGGTTGATGTTCCGCGGGAATAACGCGAGCTGTTGCGCTCAAATTTTTCCGTTGAGACTAAGATAGTAATTTTAGGAATAAATCGTCTACTTAGCCATCAGTTCGCAACGAGTTAAACACGTTGTTACAACCAGTTTTTTAATTCATATTCTCTTTTAGTTATAGATTCTAAAATTGTATTGTCAAATGTTGTATCTGTATTCTTTTGAAAATTTTTAAACCAACTTAATACTTCTTTTGCTTTGTTTTTTTTGTTATACATTTTACAAAGGTCAAAAAGTGTTGGTGCTACAGGATAATATGAATTTAGACTCATAATATAATCTACAATTCCAGTTTCTGATTCAGAGTGTTTAAAGAATTCTATGCCACAATTAAGTAGATTGTTTTTTAATGATTCTACGACTTTGAAATTATTATAATTAACTAAATCATACCATCCATAGTCTAAAAGCTCTTTGTTCCAGCATTCTAAATATTGGGCTGATCGCGTATGAATTATAAGTTTTCCAGAAAATTTAACACCATTTTCTTTATAATAATTTTTTAATCCATTTGATTCAATGCTTAAGTGAGGCATAAATTTGCAGACTATATTTCCGCTATTCATTCTTGTTTTTTGAAAATATATGATGTGTTGATAATCTCCAATATCACGTTTGAAAGTCAATTCCGATGCGAGTAATTTAAATCCGAATGGCTCTAATTCAGGAAGAACAAATTCGGACAATATTTTCCTAATTCTGTCACCCGGTTTTAAATCAGGGTATAAAAATTCAATTTTCTTTTTCTTTTTAAATATTCCAAACATTGTTATTTTGTAAATTGGTTGTAACAGTCTCGGCAATAAGTTTGCGTGATTTAGCGGTTAACTTTGCATGTACGCACCAAACTGATTATCCGCGAGGATTTTCAGAAGTGGGTGAGTAGAAGCAATTACTTATAGCCATTGCTTATACACCTTGTTAGTCACCGTATTTTTGATATTTCAAAAGGTCTTTTATCTGAAGTAGTCATTTTATATTGTTCCAAAGCCTCTTCCAGAGTAAGATCTGTTGACATATTTTCAATGAATGTCATAACTGATGTAAATATGAACGGTATGTTGCTTTTTGAATTAAAATCAGATTTTATTGCAATGTCATCTAATTGATCAGCATTCCATTTTTTTCTTATTCTGTTGGCACTCTCATATTTTTCCTTATTCAAATTTGGAAGCCATATTTTGTTATTTAGAGAATCTGGCAACAGGTGATGTCTATATTGCCAAGTTGAGTACACCTCAAAATTTCCTTTATCTTTATCATTTTGGAAATGCATGTAAGAAATTGCCTGTTCAGGATCAAATCGCCCCTCATTTACTGCCTTGCAAAGAATTGGTTCAAGATCAATTGTGCTTTTGTCACCGCTTCTTCTTTGAGATGTATGAACTAAAACCACATCATGATTTTGACCTCTTAGAGATTTTCTATAACCGAGCTCC
Source organism: Psychroserpens sp. BH13MA-6 (assembly GCF_052983595.1). Classification (NCBI taxonomy): domain Bacteria; kingdom Pseudomonadati; phylum Bacteroidota; class Flavobacteriia; order Flavobacteriales; family Flavobacteriaceae; genus Psychroserpens; species Psychroserpens sp. BH13MA-6. The sequence continues at coordinate 447,421 of NZ_JBRJGE010000004.1, forward strand.
ATGTGAGAGGGGAAACCAAGAGAATCTGTTATTGCAAGAATCCTGTTCATATTTATCTTTCGATTAGCTTGAATCGTGTCATTATGAGTATCGTACATTGGTCTGAACAATTGATCTCTTTCCCAAATTGATTTGAATTCATTTCTTAATCTTGAGTCATATTCAGTCGTTCTTTTCTCTATAAAAGCATTCCAGAGGTTTTCATCTATATATGTATTGACGAAAATAGACCTTAGCAAACTTAAATCATCAGAATTATTTATGAGTAGTTGAAGGTTTAAATTCCTTTCATCTAAATTATTAGAGAGTTGATTTGAAAGTGCAGCATTATAAACATCAGGACCAAAAGGCTTTTTAATTTTTTTAAATGCCAATGAATAATATTTTGATGCTCCATCGAAATCACCATCACAAATTGCTATTTCAGCTTTATTAGTGAGGATGTGATATTTAGTGATTGCTTCATTATTGCAGTTACATTTCGTTAATTCAGTGATGGCAGAATTTTCAGATTTAATAGTCGTATCATTAGTGTTTCTACAACTTACTTGAATTGTCAGAATAAATATAATGATTGATATTCTCATTTTTTAATCTTATGGTGACTAACGTAATTGTGTATAATTTGTTGCGGAAATGTAGCGCACGCGTGCGGCTGGATTTCCGAGGGAAAACCTGCGCTTTTGGTTCAAGTCCTCCGTGTTTTAAATATAGTAAATTAAACTTAAGATTTTTAATAATTGTTCATTGCATGCAATAAACTATAAACTGTAAGGCACTGGCAAGTTCGCATTTTAAGGATTTCTTCTGACACCTTTCAACAATTCATGATTGAGTTCTGCTTTTTGGTCAGAAGTGTGTAATACTGAAATGTCTCCTGTTGACTCTAAAACAACAGCTCTTATCTGACTAAAGTCAATTACATTTGCTTCTCTGAGTTTTGCAATCAACTGAGATTTCTCGATCCTGGCATAATTAAGGTTGTCGTCCAATATTTCGCTGCCATCCATTAAAAGCAATGGCTTATTTGAAATTATTGAACTTAAAGATTTGAAAGATTTCTGAAGAGATGAAAATATATATGTTAGAAGAAGAAGGCTAGCTATGGCAACAGAGCCTTGTGCAATACTTGTACTTGATGTCAAAGTTGAAGATATAATACTACCGATAGCCACTGTAAAAGCAAAGTCATACGCAGTAAATTTCGCAAAGGATCTTAGTCCGATAATTCTAGTTATCACTATGATAACAATAAAAATTAAGAGACTTCCTACTAGCGTTTCCCAAATCGGATCACCTATGTCATATATCCATTCCATATTTTTTTCTTTTTGCTTGTACCTAACGTGTTTGTGTGAGCAGTAGCGGAATTTATGCAACTACTTTTCAGGTTGTAAGATACTTTAATTTAATGAAATAGCGGTTCGAGTAAGGACTCAAACCGCAATGAATTATACACAGTGTTGGAACACGTTTTTATTCGGCAATCTTATTAATCAGTTCAATTCCTTTTGCAAGAGTTTCGTCATTTTCTGTGGTTGTTTGCTTTACATAATTTGTAGGAACGTATTTTTCTCTTGGCGTTCCGTTAATATGATAAAGTTTTGCTGTCGATAATCGATAGCCAAATCTTTGATTCACAAATGAAAATCCGTTCATTTCGCCAGCCAATCTTTCCATTTCCGAACCTACGATTTCGGCTCTTTCCATTCCTTCAAATCCGATTGCAAGCCCTTCGCCCATACTTCCAGTCCAACGACCAACTAAAATAACAACTGGCTTTTTGTATTGGCTTCCTCTCGGACTTACGTACTCAACCCAAATTCTTTCGACTGTCGTATTTCCATCATATACTTCAATTGTACAATGTTTTTGATATGGTTTTTGTTCTTTGATAAATCTACTTAAAATGCCACGAGCCACATAAGAATTTCCGCCATCAACTGTATTTCTCAAATCTATTATCAGTCCTTTTGTGTTTTCCAATTGGTCGAGCGATTTATCAAACTCGCTTATCAATCCGTTATTCCCTAACGAATTGTTTAATCTAATAATTCCAATTCCGTTTTGTGTAATTGTATTTAAAAGTCCGTCATCTTTCTTGATTTTTATTTTATCCAAATCAAATTCGATGGTTTTATTATCGGTTAATTTTAAGCTCAAAACTCGTGGTTCATTATAACGACCTGCCAAAATTTTATTCGCAATCCATTCTCGAACTAATTTGGAATTTTTGTCATTACAATGCGTTGGAAATTGCTCAATTGCTTTGTCGAAACTTAATCCATTGATTTTTTTAATTTCTGCTCCAATTAAATTTTGGTCAATATTTTGGATTTGGGTTTGCCAAATATTTGAGATTACTGCTTTTCCGTTCTCAATTTTAATGTAGATTGGCGAAAACAAGCGAAATGATGAGTTACGGTTTGTATTTAAAATCAAATGACTATCATAAAACTCATCTAATAAATACTCGAAAAAAAGTACTGTTTCTTCTTCTGTATTAAGATTTTCGATTTGGCTTTCATAATGTTCTCGGATACAATCCAAATCCACATTTTTCTCATTGAGATAAACATAGTTTTGGGAAATATCAGTCAAAATTTCGTTCAAATCTTCTTTGATTTTTGTCCTGTCGATGGGATTTTCTTGCGACTGAACACAAGAGAAATTCAAAACAGCTATTAAAATAAAAATCAGATTTTTCATTGAATAACGATGTTTTTTTTCAATGTGTGGTAACGTAATTGTGTATGGTTTGTTGCGGTCAAGTACGCTGTTATTTTTCCGCATTTACAATATAATAAAAAGTACACAAAGATCGTCGTCTTAGCCATCTACAGCAAAGAATTATACACAGTGTTACTTGCTGGCTTTTTCACTTACTATTCTTTCAATTTCTATTATCGACAAGTTTACACCTAGAACAATTCCGTTCTCATCTATTAGATAATTGAATGGAATTGCTTGAATTCCAAGTTCGTTATTTACTTTTTTTTCTATATCGATTAAATTAGTCCAAGTCAGGTTGTCTTTTTCTACAGCTTTAAGCCAATCCGGTTTATTATCATCAATCGAAACGCTTACAATATCAAAATTTTCTTTCTCAAATTTCTTTTTAAGTTCTCTCAATTTAGGATGTTTAATTCTGCAAGGTGCACACCAAGATGCCCAAAAGTCAACTAATGTTATTTTTCCTGAAAACGAAGTGATGTTAATATCTTTGTTTTTTGTATTCGGTAAATTAAATTTAAGAAATGGATTATTTATACCATAATTGTCAAGGTTAGCAATTCCCATTTTAAACATTTCCAAATCATCTTTATATTGTTTAGATGTGTCAATTTTCGAATAAAGTTCAAGAAGCTCATTTTTTGATAAAACAATTTCTATTAACGCATTTTCTCCTAAAATTGTTCCGCTTAATGGATGATTTTTATTCTTTTCAATAAAGGATTTAAGTTTCTCATAAAGTAGAAATTTAAAGTTTTCTTTGTTCTGGTTTGCTTGATAAAATTCTTTGTATTCGTTTTGAATTTTAGCAGAGTAAGAGCCTTTAATATCGTTTATTTTTAGAACATTCAATGGTTGTTTATTATTAATGATTTTTTCGTAATGTGTTTGAATTGAAATGTCGCTATTTTCGATATAAATTTGAGCAATTGTAGTATACCCTTCTAATTTTAAACTTCCTTGAATTGGTCTTTCAACCATTCCGTTAAATTGAAAACTGTTGTTTTCAACTTTTGTACTATCATTTATCTCTCCATAACTAAGATAGATGTAATCGGAATAATTTCCATCTATTATTCCAGTTAGATTAAATGATTTTTCTTTTTCTGTATTTTTTTCTGATTTGTCATTGCAACTTGCAAAAATTAAAATGACAAAAATTAAGGCAATGTTTTTCATAGATTGGTTTTAGCTTGCAGGTAACGTGTTCGTGTATAGCTAGTTGTGTGATTCGTTTAGTAAGATAGCAAAAAAACGTAATAGGAGTAGAGTGGAATTCGCTAGAATTCCGCGAGCGTTCTTTAACTCACAATTAGCTATACACGTTGTTGTACACAGTTTTTATTTCCCAAGTCAATGAAATAGGTGCTTTCCATTTGTTTTCAGCTTGGTTTTTGTAAAGCACTTTTCCAATTTCCATATTCCAGCACTTTTGAGGACAAACCACAAAGTAACTCAAAAGTTATCGTGCAAAATGTTGCTTTCTGAATGTAATGGAACACTCTTTTTTGTGTTGGTTTTAGCGTTGGCGTAAAAGTGTGTGGAATGGCAATTGTAAGCAAAGTGTTGATTTTATTGATGTCTCTAAATTTATTGAAGTTTTTTCATCCGTTTCTGTCTGTTCGATTGTCTAAAGAGTATAAACCACAAAATTATATTCAAGATGAAAGAAAAAATGAAACAAGTCCAGCTGCAAGATTATGGCTCGCCAGATGTTTTAGAGTTGGTAGAAACCGAAATCCCAATCCCAAACGCTGGTGAGGTTTTGGTAAAGGTTAAAGCAATTGGTGTCAACTATTCCGATATACTTCGAAGAAAGAACACGTATTTTCAAGAAACGCCGTTGCCATTCGTTTTAGGTACTGAAGCTGTTGGCGAAATAGTCAAAGTAGGCGATGGTGTAACTATTCCTTACGCTGTTGGCACAACGGTTTTAGCTATTTTGCCACAGGCAAGTGGATATTCCGAATACGTTAATGTTATCGCCCAATATTGTGTTCCGTTACCACCTGAAATGGATGCGCAAAAAGCTACAGCAATTTTCGTTCAAGGTACTACAGCCCAATTAATGATTTCACAAGTTGCTAAAGATGTAAAAGGAAAAACAGTTCTTGTTAACGCATCGGCAGGTGGCGTTGGTTCGCTTTTGGTACAATTAGCAAAATTAAATGGTGCAACTGTTATAGGTGCAAGTAGCACTGATGCAAAGCAGGAAATCTCTAAAAAGTTGGGTGCTGATTTTACAGTCAATTATTCAAAGCCTGGATGGTCAAATGAAGTCAAGAAATTTACAGAGGGCAAAGGTGTCGATATTGTTTTTGAAATGGTCGGTGGCGATATTTACAATGAAAGTTTGAAGTGCCTAATACAAGGTGGACAGATAATTGTCTTTGGCTGTGCAAGTGGTATCCAGGGTAGCATTCATCCAGAATTTTTTGTTGATAAGAGCATCACGCAATCAGGTTTCAATTTGGCATACTTTATCAATCATAAAATGGGCTTATGGCAACAAGCATTGGAAACTGTTATCGGCCTTTTGGTACAGCAAAAATTAGAAGTGAATGTTACACGGTACTCTTTAGCGAAAGCGCAACAAGCACATCGGGATATTGAGAACAGGAAAACTATGGGAAAAGTGATTCTTACAACAGATAATTTTTAATTTTATAAAATGAAAAGTTCTAATGAAGATTTGTTAATGGATGCGTTGAATGGAAACATCAACGCATTTCAATCTTTGTTTGCGGAATTTCAACCGCAACTCAAATCATATCTATATCGTTTATTGGCAAATAGAAATGATGCAGAAGATATTACGCACGATACTTTTATAAAGGCTTACGACAAACTAGAAACTTTTAAAGGCGAAGCATCATTAAAAACTTGGGTTTTTCAAATTGCTACAAGCATTGCTTATAACTATTTGAAACGTAGAAAAAGATGGGTTCCTGATGTTTCCGAACAAGCAAAAAATTTGGTTCAAAGTAATGCTGATTTAGCGGGCAGAATTGTAAAAGTTTCACAAACTTCTGAATATGGGAAGTATGAAATAAAGGAACATATCGACACCTGTTTTACCTGCATTTCCAAAAATTTGCCAATTGAAAATCAAATTGCCTTGATACTCAAAGATATTTATGATTTTGCAGTAAACGATATTTGTTTGATACTTGAAAAAAGCGAAGGAACTGTGAAGTACCTTTTACAAAATGCTAGAGGTTCAATGAGCGACATTTTTGATAATCGTTGTGCGTTGGTAAATAAAAATGGTGCTTGTAACCAATGTTCAGAACTGAACGGATGGTTCAATCCAAAACAAGACCAACAAGAAGCAGTTTTAAAATTGCAATTGGTCAAAAAGTCCAAAAAGTATAATCGAGAAGAGTTGTTCAAATTGAGAACTACTTTGGTTAAAGCTATCGACCCCTTAAAATCAGATGGTTTCGAGTTACAGGATATTTTATTGAAGTGCAATCAGATGGCTATGGGCGAAATTCAAGTTGAATAAAAGTTAAGATTTAGGAAGTGTATAAAATTTTGTGATTGGCAGATGTGTTGGGCAAAATTTTATATTCTTACTTGAAGTTGTTCCGAAATTTTCTGAAAACTTTTATTGCACAATTATTCTTAAATAGTGTCAATTCCGATATGTTAATTGTCCAGATTGCGGTTTGTTAGATATTGTGTATAACGTAATTGCGTATGATTTGTTGCGTTATTTAAGCAACTAATTCAGCAAATACAAACCGAATAGAAAATCCGCGAGGATTTTCGTAAGTAGGCTAGAACTAGCAATAAATTATATACGGTGTTAGCCACAGTTTTTTATTCGAATGTAACTGGTTTTAGTTTTATTTCGCTAATATTTAATTCTTTTCCTTTAAAAAATTCAAGTACTAAATCTCCGATTACAGGTGATAGCATATATAGATTATGTCCAGCATTGTCGATTATAATATGTTGTCCGTTTTTAAATGACTTGGCAATCTGAACAGCAGATGATAGATAAGTCCGACCATCCATTTTTCCACTCAATAGTAATGCCTTTACATTGTTCTCTTTGAGTTTTCTGAATTCTTCGGGAAGATGAAAGTAATTAAGTTCGTCTATCCAATCCAACATCAAATAATTGATACCATCTCCAAGTAATGAAGTTTTCAATTGTTTTCTGATTTCTTTTTTTCTTGTATCGGACGCACCACTATGCATATCCATTGCAAAGGACATTGGGTTTTCAGGTTCTGAAATAGATTGCTTTATTAGTTTTATCATTGGTGCAATTTCAGAAAAATTACCATTATGCAATTCTGAATATAATTTGGGTATTTTATTTGATATAGAAGGGTCTCTTAAATAGATTGCTGTGATTGCAATTTGTAATTCAAAGTCAGATATTCCTACTTTTATTTTTTTTCCTTTGTCATCTTCTATTTCCACAACTACAGGTTCTTCTTTGAGTCTTTTGTGAACTTCGATTATCTTATTTTTTAAATTAGGATACTTGGGACTCATTCCATAATTATCTTTTGCACGCTCGCATATTTCGTTTAAAAAAGCATCTGTTTTTGACGGTAACCTTAAAGTTTCATCAGGACTTTCTAAACTTGCCAAGACCATTTTGTCAATATTCTCTTCAAAAAGCCTTATGTATTCAAATCCCAAATGTGAACCATAGCTAATACCCCAAAGTGATATTTTACTCACATTAAGTACTTTTCTCAATGCATCTAAATCTTTTGCACTTTCTGTTGTGTTGTAAGCAGACAAATCAACTTTTTCAGAATCCCAAAAAGCTTTGCATTTTTTTAAATTGTCAGTTGTTATTTTTAAATAATCATCTTTTGTCAAAGGTTTGGACATTGGAATGTTGAGTTTTACCGGACAATCAATTAATCTATCGGACATTCCTGTTCCTCTTTGGTCAAATGCGATTACATCTGCAACTTCACGTAATTTCATAAACAGTTCAAATCGTTCATATTTGGCGGTTTCCGAGCCAGAACCTCCAGGTCCACCAGATAGATAAACAATTGGATTTGATGGATTTTGATTTGTACTTTTAAATCTTATAAAGGATAATTGAATAGAATCAGAAGAGGAATTTTCTCTATTTTCCTTTACCATAAATGTTCCCCTTTCTGCCTGAACTGTATCGCTTGAAGCTGTTATGAATTCATAAGGTTCAATTTTAAGTTTTTGCCCAAAAATGGAATTTTGATTTAGCAGCAATATTGTTATAATTAAAACTTTGAAAGTGATTTTTTTTAGCATTATTCGATTGTTTATTCTTGTGACGAATCTAAAGCCGAAATGTTACTTTAAATTGTGGCTAACGTCTCAGTGTATGGTTTGTAGCGGAAATGCAGCGCACGTGTGCGGCTGGATTTCCGAGGAAAACGTGCGTACTTGGCACAATTTTCCGTTGTTTAAATATAGTGAATTTTACTTAAGGATTTTAATAGCTGTTCATTGCGAGCAATGAACTATACACGTTGTTAGCTACTGTGACTATGCATAATGTTCAATTCCGAATGACTTTTCTATCTCTTAAATTATATCTATCTNTGTTAGCTACTGTGACTATGCATAATGTTCAATTCCGAATGACTTTTCTATCTCTTAAATTATATCTATCTCCGCTTTTTAAAAAATAGAATAATTGATTTTTATTCGGCAATTTTTTTCGAGTATCCTCATCAAATGGATTAGACTCAATAGACCAAAATGATTTGTCGTAGATAATAACATAACTTTCTCCGATGACCTCGAGAATATCTCCTTTGACTACAATAGCTGTACTTTCATCAATTCCGACACCCAAAAGTTCAGGTTTATTCTCAAGAATTGTAAACATATCAAACTGTCTATTTCTGCTTAACACATGTTGGTCAATAGCAATATTTGAAATAAATCCGAATCCGATTTCGTGGTCTCCCATCATTATTTGATTGTTTCTTGTATCTCCTCTTGCCAAATAGGAACCTTGAATAGTTGCGCCTGCTGACGAACCTGCAATCACGCCACCTCTGTCCAGTAATTTAAGTAGTTCTTTATGTACTCTGGTGTTTAAATAACTGTCAGCTATTCTCCAATGTCTACCACCAGTAAAATAAATACCTGTGGCTTCTTTAATTGGTTTAACAAAATCATCTGTATTTACCTCTATAGAATCATTTGAATGTAGAATAGTAAAATTAGGTATACCATATTCTTTGAAGTTTCTTTTTAATAACAATGTGTCTATTTCATTGTCTTTAACAAACGCAGTTGGTATAACCACTATTTTTGCGGAATCTCCACCAGCTAGTTTCCGAAATTCTTTCATAATGCTAGTGTGTCCAATTTCTCCTCCACCAATCGCTATAAGCGTTCCATTTTTATTTCCAGTAGATACTTTATTTTCCTGTGCAATATTCTCAATAGGTAAGAATAATGTGATAAAAAGTAGGAATAGTATTTTTAACATTTGTAGTTCTTTATTTTTCTTCGTGAGTTTTTAGGTCATTGTAGCTAACGTAATTGTGTATGGCTCGTTGCGGAAAATCAGCTATGATTTTCCGCCGTAACCGAAAGATAGTAAATTGCAATGAATTCCGATTAGGAATTCAGCCGCAATGAGCTATACACGTTGTTACCACACGTATTTTTAATCAGTTAGTGTTAGTTCCATCGCAAGTAATCCATATTTATCTTTATATTTTTTCGGACTTCTACTTTTCCAAATTTTCTGCCATTTTCCAGAAATGTAAATCATACTATTTTCTCCTGTTTCACTTGGGATAACTCCAAATGCAGGTTCGTAAGATGTTTTCTTTTCCTTTTTTTTGGTTTCAACCCACTTTACTTTAAATTCATATTTGTTTTCTTCTATAATCAACCATTCGATTGCGATAAAAAGTCCGTCTTTTGGGAAATAAATATCATATTCAGATAAATCAATTTCCGTAAGTTTTTTACCTTTTTTAGCAATTCCGATTATATTTTTATCATAAAGAAAAGCACTGGGTTCTCCGTTTTCATCTTTTTCATATATCCTAATGTTAAACTTCGCATCTTTAATGTCACTCGTGGTTCGAATTTTTATTGATTTTAAAAATCGTGTTTCGTTAAATTTTTCTTCATAGGGAAAGTATCTTGCCAGTATCCAAGGTTTAGTCCAACAAGCCATATTTAAATCAATGTCTGACTCCTTGAATTGTCCAACTATTAATTCTTTTCCTAATTTATTTGAGATTAAAACTTCTTCTAATTCTGTTATTTCAGGACTTAAATGTACTTTTTCTGTGTTAGCTTTAAAGTTTACTTTTTTTGTTTTAAATCCTATTGCGGAAAAAATCAAAGTTTTGTCTTTTAAAGATTCGTTAATCTCGAATTGTCCAATTTCGTTCGAAGTCGTTCCAATATTTTCGTTTTCAACCCAAATATTCACATAGGGAATTGGTTCTTGAGATATACTGTCAAGTACAGTCCCTTTCGTTTGGCTATAAATTAGATTTACAAACAGAATTAATGTGACAAACAGGATTTTTTTCATATGTGTGGTAACGTAATTGTGTATGGTTTGTTGCGGGAATGCAGCGCACGCCTGCGGCTGGATTTCCGAGGGAAAACGTGCGCTGCGCGAACTGATTTTCCGATTTATATTTTAATAAATGTAAGAAAAATTC
>NZ_JBRJGE010000005.1:0-1996 GCF_052983595.1 Psychroserpens sp. BH13MA-6
ATATTGATGCAGGTGTGGTTACCAACCAAGCGACTGCTAGTGGTAATGACCCAGCAGGTAACAGTATCACAGATGATAGTGATGATCCAAGTGATCCAACCAGTGATGATGATCCAACCGATACGATTATTCCGCAAAACCCATCAATGTCTCTTACCAAGACAAGCAACCTAGACTTAGGTGCTGATGGTGTGGTAAGTGTTGGTGATGTTATTACTTATACTTATACGATTAGCAACACAGGCGATGTGACCTTATTTGACCTAAGTGTCACTGAAGACGCAGCCGACTTTACCGGAACAGGAACCTTACCAACACCAGTGTATGTTAGTGGCGGAGCAGACCTAGATGGTGATGCAGATCTTGAGGATTTAGCTGTAGGTGCAGGTACGATTGTTTACACAGCTACCTATGCTATTACACAGGCTGATATTGATGCAGGTGTGGTTACCAACCAAGCGACTGCTAATGGTAATGACCCAGCAGGCAATAGTATCACAGATGATAGTGATGATCCAAGTGATCCAACCAGTGATGATGATCCAACCGATACGGTTATTCCACAAAGCCCATCAATGTCTCTTACCAAGACAAGCAACCTAGACTTAGGCGCTGATGGTGTGGTAAGTGTTGGTGATGTTATTACTTATACTTATACGATTAGCAATACAGGCGATGTGACCTTATTTGACCTAAGTGTCACTGAAGACGCAGCCGACTTTACCGGAACAGGAACTTTACCAACACCAGTGTATGTTAGTGGCGGAGCAGACCTAGATGGTGATGCAGATCTTGAGGACTTAGCTGTAGGTGCAGGTACGATTGTTTACACAGCTACCTACGCTATTACACAAGCTGATATTGATGCAGGTGTGGTTACCAACCAAGCGACTGCTAGTGGTAATGACCCAGCAGGTAACAGTATCACAGATGATAGTGATGATCCAAGTGATCCAACCAGTGATGATGATCCAACCGATACGGTTATTCCACAAAACCCATCAATGTCTCTTACTAAGACAAGCAACCTAGATTTAGGTGCTGATGGTGTGGTAAGTGTTGGTGATGTTATTACTTATACTTATACGATTAGTAACACAGGCGATGTGACCTTATTTGACCTAAGTGTCACTGAAGATGCAGCCGACTTTACCGGAACAGGAACCTTACCAACACCAGTGTATGTAAGTGGCGGAGCAGACCTAGATGGTGATGCAGATCTTGAGGATTTAGCTGTTGGTGCAGGTACGATTGTTTACACAGCTACCTACGCTATTACACAAGCTGATATTGATGCAGGTGTGGTTACCAACCAAGCGACTGCTAATGGTAATGATCCAGCAGGTAACAGTATCACAGATGATAGTGATGATCCAAGTGATCCAACCAGTGATGATGATCCAACAGATACTATAATTCTTAATAATGCTGAATTGAGTATAAACAAGTCGAGCAACCTAGATTTAGGTGCTGATGGTGTGGTAAGTGTTGGTGATGTTATTACTTATACTTATACTATTAGTAACACAGGCGATGTGACCTTATTTGACCTAAGTGTCACTGAAGATGCAGCCGATTTTACTGGAACAGGAACTTTACCAACACCAGTGTATGTAAGTGGCGGAGCAGACCTAGATGGTGATGCAGATCTTGAGGACTTAGCTGTAGGTGCAGGTACGATTGTTTACACAGCTACCTACGCTATTACACAGGCAGATATTGATGCAGGTGTGGTTACCAACCAAGCGACTGCTAGTGGTAATGACCCAGCAGGTAACAGTATCACAGATGATAGTGATGATCCAAGTGATCCAACCAGTGATGATGATCCAACAGATACGGTTATTCCACAAAACCCATCAATGTCGCTTACCAAGACAAGCAACCTAGACTTAGGTGCTGATGGTGTGGTAAGTGTTGGTGATGTTATTACTTATACTTATACGATTAGCAACACAGGCGATGTGACCTTATTTGACCTAAGTGTCACTGAAGA
>NZ_JBRJGE010000005.1:2060-226991 GCF_052983595.1 Psychroserpens sp. BH13MA-6
TTACCAACACCAGTGTATGTAAGTGGTGGAGCAGACCTAGATGGTGATGCTGATCTTGAGGACTTAGCTGTAGGTGCAGGTACGATTGTTTACACAGCTACCTATGCTATTACACAAGCTGATATTGATGCAGGTGTGGTTACCAACCAAGCGACTGCTAATGGTAATGATCCAGCGGGTAACAGTATCACAGATGATAGTGATGATCCAAGTGATCCAACCAGTGATGATGATCCAACAGATACGGTTATTCCACAAAACCCATCAATGTCGCTTACCAAGACAAGCAATCTAGACTTAGGAGCTGATGGTGTGGTAAGTGTTGGTGATATCATTACTTATACTTATACGATTAGTAATACAGGCGATGTGACCTTATTTGACCTAAGTGTCACTGAAGACGCAGCAGATTTTACCGGAACAGGAACCTTACCAACACCAGTGTATGTTAGTGGTGGAGCAGACTTAGATGGAGATGGAGATCTTGAGGACTTAGCTGTAGGTGCAGGTACGATTGTTTACACAGCTACCTATGCTATTACACAGGCTGATATTGATGCAGGTGTGGTTACCAACCAAGCGACTGCTAGTGGTAATGATCCAGCGGGCAATAGTATCACAGATGATAGTGATGATCCAAGTGATCCAACAGATAATGATAATAACGGAGATGGTGAACCAGATGACACAACGATTACAACATTACTTCAAGAACCTGGATTAGATATAGTTAAAGTAGCAGCTATTTTAGATAATGGTGATGGCGTCATAGGCGTTGATGATATCATTACTTACACCATAACAGTAACGAACAGTGGTAATGTCACTTTAAACAGTATTGCAATAACTGATACTTTTACGGATGTCAATGGTATTCCTCTTACACTTGATTCTGGACCAGACTATGTGAGTTCTGATTTGGGTAGTGTAGAAGGTGATTTATTAGTCGGAGAAACGGCAACATACTCTGCAACCTACACCATTACACAGGATGATGTAGATGCTGGAGGTGTTATAAATAGTGTACTTGGAACAGGAAATGACCCAGGAGGTAATGTTGTTAACGATACCAGTGACGATGGTGATGATTCTGATGGCAACGTTGAAGATGATCCAACGGAGACACTCACGGATTCAGATTTTGATCTAGCGATAACTAAGGAATTAGATATTTTAGAACCAGTGATTGGTGATGAAGTAACCTTTACAATTACCTTATCTAATGAAGGTTTTGTAACTGCTACAGGTGTTGTGGTGACTGAAGTTATTCCAAGTGGTTATGTGTTTGTTTCAGCTATTTCTACAGCGGGAGTATACTCTGAAGCCGATGGTGAATGGACCGTTGGTCAATTAAACCCTGGACAGGTGGAAGTTCTTGAAATAGTCGTAGAAGTTTTAGGTTTTGGAGACTATCTCAATACTGCTAGTGTCGATCAATATGCAGGAGGTGATGATCAGAATGAAAATAATAATTCTGATTCGATTGGTGTGGATCCAATCTGTTTAACCATCTACAACGAATTCTCTCCAAATGGCGACGGAATTAATGATTTCTTCAATATAGATTGTATTGAAACATTCCCTAATAATAAACTAGAAGTTTATAATAGATGGGGTAATATCGTGTTCGAAGCTCGAGGATATAGAAACGATTGGGAAGGGACTTCTAATGGTAGAGCAGTTTTAAGTGAAGGTGATCAGCTACCAGTGGGAACATATTATTACGTGATAGATTTAGGTGACGGTTCTGAACCTAGAGTTGGATGGTTATACCTAAATAGATAAATAAAAGCAAGATTAAAAACAATATTAAAATGATACAAAAATCATCATTATTAAAAGGATTGGTACTCTTTGTTTTTTGCATACTGACTTCAAATATCAGTTTTGCACAGCAAGATCCTCAATACACACAATACATGTATAATACAATGAGTGTGAACCCAGCTTATGCGGGTCAAAGAGAGGTTTTAAGTGTCACAGGCTTACATCGCACCCAGTGGGTCGGTATCGATGGCGCTCCTCAAACACAAACGCTCGGTATACATGCACCATTGAGAAATAATAAAATCGGATTAGGTTTGTCTATTGTCAATGATGCTTTAGGACCTGTGAACGAGTATTATATCGATGCCAATTTTTCATACACGATTCAGGTAGATGATAATAATACTAAATTGTCTTTTGGTGCCAAAGCTGGAATTCATGGATTAACTTCCGATTGGAGTGAAGGTGTCATCCAGCAAATTGGTGATCCGACATTTGCCGATAATCTCAGTGTGTTCTCACCAACCATTGGTGCAGGTTTATACTTACATAACAGAAAATGGTATGTGGGCTTATCGGTACCAAACTTTTTGCAAACCGAACATTTTGACGACAGTCAAGTTTCTGTGGCAAAAGAACGTATGAGTTATTATTTGATAGCGGGTTATGTTTTTAATTTAAATGATAATATCAAGCTAAAACCTGCGGCTTTAGTTAAGGCTATTTCTGGAGCACCTATCATAGCTGATGTTTCCGCGAATTTTCTATTTAATGATAAATTTACACTTGGTGCATCGTATAGATGGGACGATTCTATAAGTGGATTAGCTGGTTTTCAAGTGACTGATGGTTTATACATTGGTTATGCGTATGATGCCACAACCACCAATTTAAATAATTATAACAGTGGTTCACATGAAATCATGTTACGATTCGAATTACAAAAAGTAGGTAGAATATTATCACCAAGATTCTTCTAAACAAATGATTATGAAAACACATAAAATTATATGCATTCTGGCTTTTAGTCTTGTTTTTTCAATAGGAAACGCGCAAAAAGGAAAGATCAGACAAGCGAATAAAGAGTATGATAATTTAGCGTACTTAAAAACTAGTGAGATTCTTTTAGAAGTAGCTAATAATGGCTATAAGTCGGTTGATTTGCTACAGAAACTTGCCAATTCATTTTATTTCAATAATCAAATGGAAGAGGCTGCAAAATGGTATGGGGAATTAATGACTATGACAGATGATTTGGATCCTGAATATTATTTTAGATATGCCCAATCATTGAAGTCCATCGAGAACTATTCAGAATCTGATATCTGGATGAAAAAATTTGCTCAGGCCGATCGAAGTGATTTAAGAGGTCGTGCGTTCTCATCTACTGTTGACTATTTAGCAATGATTGATGAAGCGAGTCGTGATTTCGAAGTCAATAATATGGCAATTAATACGGAGGTTTCAGATTTTGGATCCACGCAATATAAGAATCAACTCATATTTGCATCTACCAGAGGTGGCGGCAAAAAATATAAATGGAACGAACAACCTTTCTTGGATCTCTTTTCAGCGGAAAAGCAAGACGATGGATCTTACACAAATGTAGAGCAATTGGATAGTGACATCAACACGCAATATCACGAATCAACTGTGGCATTTACGCCAGATGATCAAGTGATGTATTTCACAAGAAATAATTATTACAAAAAGAAATATGGGAATGATGAAGATGGCACCAATCGATTAAAAATTTTTAAAGCCACATTAAACGACGATGATGAATGGGATGATATTGAGCCAGTTCATTTCAATAATGATGCCTACAGTGTGGCGCATCCTGCCATTAATGTGAAAGGTACGAAAATGTATTTTGCTTCAGATATGAATGGGACATTGGGAAAGTCGGATATTTTTGAGGTAGATATCAATGCTGATGGCACCTTAGGTGAGCCAATCAATCTTGGTCCTTCAGTCAATACGGAAGGTCATGAATCCTTTCCTTTTGTAAATTCTGATGGTGATCTTTACTTCTCTTCTAATGGTTTCAATGGATTGGGAGGTTTAGATGTTTTTGTTATTCGTGATTTTGAGAATAAACGCGAACTCAATCAACCTATGGCTCTTGAAAATGTTGGACGACCTATTAATAGTCCGATGGATGATTTTGCCTATTATGAAAATTTAGGGACCAAAGAGGGATTTTTTACGTCAAATAGAGATGGTGGAAAAGGAGACGATGATATTTATAGTTTTATCATCCCTGAATGTACTCAAGTACTTGAAGGAACTGTTAAAGACAAAGAAACTCAAGAATTATTGGTAGGAGCAAAGGTGACTTTGCTAGATGCTGAAGGACGACCTTTAGATCAGCAAACAGTTGGTGCGGATGCCACTTATAAATTTGAAAATTTAGAATGTGAAAAGGAATATCTGATTCGTGTAGAAATGGACCAATTTGCTACCGTGGAAGAACGCTTTACAACACCTAAAAAGAAGCAAGAATTAATGATAGAATTAGAGATGGAGCGTGATGAAGTGGAGTTAGAGCCTTGCGCAGATTTAGCTAAAATACTGGATATTCCAATCATCTATTTTGACTTCGATAAGTCTAATATTAGAAGTGATGCCGAAGTAGAATTGCAGAAAGTACTCGCAGTGATGAATAAGTACCCAACTATAACCATTGACGTTAGAAGTCATACGGATTGTAGAGGGACAGCAGCTTATAATGAAAAACTGTCTGATAGAAGAGCGCAATCAACGCGACAGTATTTAATCAATAAAGGTGTTGAAGCTGAACGTCTCACAGCTAAAGGTTATGGCGAATCACGATTGGTAAATGACTGTGGTTGTGAACCTTCAAATGAGTCCTCATGTTCTGAAGCTGAACACCAATTGAACCGTCGTAGTGAATTTATTGTGACGAGCATCAATGGTAAGAAATGTGATGAACAGAACTAGGTTATACAGCGAATTAAGTATTAAATTATAGTTAAAAGCTGTCTTTTTTAAGGCAGCTTTTCTATTTCTGTCGCATTTCTGAAATTTAGTTGTTATTTTTGTTGGCTATGACAGAAGAACGCGTAATTCTAGTAAATGAACACGATGAGCCCATTGGTACAATGCCAAAGATGGAAGCTCATGAGAAGGCATTGTTGCATCGTGCGTTTTCAGTGTTTGTTTTCAATAATAAAAATGAATTGATGCTTCAGCAACGAGCGAAGCATAAATACCATTCACCTTTGCTATGGACGAATACCTGCTGTAGTCACCAAAGAGTTGGTGAATCCAATATTGAGGCAGGTAAACGACGATTGATGGAGGAGATGGGCTTTGTCACCGAACTAAAAGAAACGACGTCTTTTATTTATAAAGCGCCTTTCGATAATGGTTTGACAGAGCATGAGTTCGATCACATTATGGTAGGACAATTCAATGAGGCTCCTCATATCAATCCTAATGAAGTAGAAGCCTGGAAATGGATGTCACTCGAAGCGGTAAAATCTGACATGGAGCAACACCCGGAAATTTATACAGCCTGGTTTAAAATTATTTTTGATAAATTTTATGAACATATAAATATCTCTAAGTCATGCGAGTAACGGTTAGTAGAAGAGCACATTTTAATGCAGCACATCGTTTGTATCGCAAAGACTGGAGTTTTGAGAAGAATGATGCTGTCTTTGGAAAGTGTAATAATCCGAATTTTCATGGACACAATTATGAGCTTATTGTAAGTGTTACAGGAGAGATTGATAAAGACACTGGCTATGTTATTGATATGAAAGAACTCAAAGAGATCATTAAGTTAGAAGTGGAAGATGCATTCGACCATAAAAACTTGAATGTGGAAGTCCCAGAGTTCAAGGATCTCAATCCAACAGCAGAAAATATTGTTGTTGTTATTTATCAAAAGATCAAACCGAAATTAAAATCGAGTTTTGATCTTGAAATTACACTCTATGAGACACCTCGTAATTTTGTGACGTATTCTGGAACATAACACCTTTCCTTTTAAAATACTGAAGTTGATTCCTTTAATTAAATGAAAAGCGAACTATATCCCTTAAAATTTCATCCCATCCTAAAAGACAAAATCTGGGGTGGACAAAAATTGCAAGCCATTCTTCAGAAAGATACCGTTTCTGATACTACTGGAGAAAGCTGGGAAATTAGTGATGTTGAAGGTGATACATCGGTTGTTAAAAATGGCATTCATAAAGGTAAATCTTTGAAAACGCTTTTGAATACTTTTAAGGAGCGACTCGTTGGAAAAAAGAATTACGCAACATTTGGAAATAAATTCCCGCTACTTATCAAGTTTATCGATGCCAAGCAAGACTTATCCATTCAATTACATCCTAATGACGAATTAGCGGCGAAAAGACATAATTCATTCGGTAAAACTGAAATGTGGTACGTGATGCAAGCCGATGAAGACGCCAAACTCATTGTTGGTTTTAATCAAAAAATGAATCCAGAGACTTATTTAAAGCATTTGCATGATAAGACGCTCACTGATATTCTGAATTTCGATACGGTGAAAGCAGGAGATACGTACTTTATTGAGGTTGGACGTGTGCATGCTATTGGTGCAGGCGTGATGCTTGCTGAAATCCAACAAACCAGTGATATTACCTATCGTGTTTATGATTGGGATCGTGTAGATGATCATGGTAATGAACGTGAACTCCATAATGATTTAGCTATCGATGCTTTTGATTTTAATATGAAAGATGATTTTAGAGTGTCTTATGCGAGTATTAAGAATCAAGCGAATCCTATGGTGTCATGCCCTTATTTTACTACAAATTATGTGCATGTTTCTAGTACACTGGAAAAAGTAAATATGAAGGACTCTTTTATAATTTATATCTGTGTTGAAGGCGAAGCAACCATTGCTACTGATGCTGGTTCTGAGCAATTGAAATTAGGTGATACAATCTTAATCCCTGCAGATTTACAGGCGTTTAAAATAAGTGCTACGAACGCAAAACTATTAGAAGTTTATGTGTAATTTTGTAGCAACTAAATAATTATAATTATGGCAAATGTTAGAGACTTAAAAAAAGATATCAATTTTGTTTTAGGTGACATTATAGAAGTGGTAGATGCATGGCAGAATGATCATCCAGACGAAGACACCAAGAAAAGTGAAGCAATTATCGATGAGGCTATCGATACTTTTGATGAGTTAATTGCAAAAGTAAATGATAGAAGTGTTGAAAATAAAAAAGCGCACTTTAAGAAAATTAATCAAGAACTAGAAGAAAGAGGGCGTACCTTAATCGAAAAATTGAATAAATTAGGTTAAAAAGATGAAGGAGTATTTGCAAATATGGATTTCAATATTATATTTGCAGCTCTTTTAAAAGCCGATGTAGCTCAGCTGGCTAGAGCAGCTGATTTGTAATCAGCAGGTCGTGGGTTCGAGTCCCTCCATCGGCTCAAAAAAAATCCCAAACTTCATTGTTTGGGATTTTTTATTTGACTGAAGTTATCAGTTGAGTTTTCGCTTCTCAATAAGTTCCTTTAACTGTACACCATATTTTGACACTTGGATATCTTCATCGAGTGCATTATAAATTTCCTCTAAAAATTTTAGACTGGTATTGGCAACCTCACTAATCGCTAAATAAGGAGATACCTCGCTATCTGGATGATTGACAGCAAAATTGATAGTATATAAGTACTTTCGTTTAATCAGATTATCGAAGTCCTTTTCTAAGGTAGCTGTTCGAGCCGTGTCATTTTCTTTTTGTGACTCCAAACTTTCCTTAATCATATCTAAGTTCTTATCATTAAACTTAGACATCATAACAAGATATTCGTCTAGTGTGGCTTGCTGTTCCGAACCTTGGATTTTAGCGTCGTAATTGAAATTCTTTAATGTCGACTGAATGGTTGTGATACCTTTATCAGCAAAAAATACGATAGTACCATCTTGATTGTCGTTTTTATGGAGTTTTAAAAACAAAATCTCTGGTTCTTCCAAGGGAGCATGCAGTTCAAAATCGGGAGTACCATTAATTGCTAAAGAATCTAAGGTAATCATTAAACTGTCTTGCTGTTTCTGCAGATAGACCGTTCCTTTTTTTAAGCCTTTCACATGACCTTTGAGTGTAAAATCGTGCTGTTCCTCTTTACCGCAGGATATGAGCATTAGTCCTAAAACCAGTGCAATACAATACTTCATTTAGTTTTAATTTTTATGGAGGCAAATATCTTATAAAAAATGCTGAAATACTAACTCACGGCAGCTAATTCCATTAAAATAGTACAACCAATTGCTGCGATGGTACCAATGGCATATCCAAATACAGCCAATAATACGCCAACTGTTGCTAAAGACGGATGAAAAGCAGAGGCAACGATAGGCGCAGAGGCTGCACCACCAACATTAGCCTGACTACCTACTGCCAAGAAGAAATACGGTGCTTTTATCAATTTGGCCATACCGATTAATAGAAGGGCATGAATGGACATCCAAACGACGCCAATAACAATCAAGCCTAAGTTGTCAAAAATAAGCGCTAAGTCCATTTTCATTCCAATAGTGGCTACTAGGATGTAGATAAAGACACTTCCAAATTTACTAGCGCCAGCACCTTCATAGTTTTTAGCTTTTGTAAATGATAATAAAATAGCAATAAGTGTAGCGATACTAATCATCCAAAAGAATTGTGATCCTAGAAACGTAAAGATGTTTCTCGTGGTAGGTGAAGCAATCCCAGCCACCAATTCCTCAAAATAAGGCGCTAAGAAACCAGCACCTAAATGCGCCATACTCACTGTTCCGAAGGCTATGGCACCAATAATCATGATATCCGTGAGCGACGGATTCCGTTTTACCTTTTCAGAGAAAGAAGAAACTTTTTCCTTGAGTTCTTCAATAGACGATGTATCTGCTTTTAACCATTTGTTGATGCGGTTTCGCTTTCCAATACCTATTAAAATAATGGCCATCCATATATTGGCAACCACGATATCCACGAATACCATACCACCATATTTTGCTTGATTATAGCCGTAAATTTCCAACATGGCCGTTTGATTGGCACCACCACCAATCCAGCTTCCTGCCAAAGTAGATAAACCGCGCCATACAGCATCTGGACCAACACCACCAACGGTGTCAGGTGAGAACGTTGCAATCAATAATATCGCTATTGGGCCACCAATAACAATGCCTAAAGTTCCGGTAAAAAACATTACCAAGGCTTTCCATCCTAAATTAAATACGGCTTTTAAGTCGATGCTCAAGGTCATTAATACCAAGGCAGCAGGTAATAAATAACGACTGGCAACATAGTATAAATTAGAGCTGTGTTCAGTAACGTCGCCCGATTCAGAAACAGTCTTCCATTCAGGTGAAATAAGACCTGCAGTGGTTAAAATGGCAGGAATCATATAGGCCATGAACAAACCTGGAACAATTTTATAAAATTTTGACCAAAATCCTGTTTTAAGAGATTCTGTTAAAAACACAAATCCTAAGCTGAGCATCAGGATTCCAAACACAATGGTGTCGTTTGTAAATAGAGGTGTATTGTCCATAGTAAGTTGAGCTTAATAAGCTGCAAAATACCAAAATTAAAGCGCATAAAAAAAGCGACTTTTTTTAGGAGTCGCTGTCTTTAGATTTTTTCACTTTAGGCTGTCTGTCTTTTTCTTTTAAGTATTGCA
Organism: Psychroserpens sp. BH13MA-6; assembly: GCF_052983595.1. Taxonomy (NCBI): domain Bacteria; kingdom Pseudomonadati; phylum Bacteroidota; class Flavobacteriia; order Flavobacteriales; family Flavobacteriaceae; genus Psychroserpens; species Psychroserpens sp. BH13MA-6. Next base: position 11,517 of record NZ_JBRJGE010000005.1, read on the forward strand.
TCAGCATCCACTCAATCTGGCCATTGGTACTCCTGAATTCATCAGAAGCCCATTTCTCAATGGCTTTGAGCATATCTTCGTTGATTCGTAATGCAAATGCTTTTTTCTTCGACATATTAATGTGCTATAACAAATAGTATGATTCGTAATATAAAAATTAAAACGATGTAGGCTAACTGTATCATTCCGATTTATTGATTTTTTGATTATAAATTAAAATAATGATTGGCAGTAGTATACTCAGTCCTATAATAACGGGTATAAACCATGAACCTAATCTTAATGTATGACCTTGAGCTGTTTGAATGATTGTAAATAACACCACTGAAAACACGACAGCCACAAAAAGATTTGTAAATCTTACAATTCTCGTACTTAGCCTATAATTTTTCAAGGCATTGTCTTCGGTAATATTGACCATATAATTGTGCATGTGAGGATATTTATTCAATATATATAATCCTACAAATGTTACCAATCCGATACATGGTAGTAACCACAAAATATACTTGTCACTACGTCCGTCAACTTCCCCTTTTCCATTGAAATGGGAAGGTACAATTTCTGGTAATTCAGAATAGTTGATAGCCGTGTACACGAACATTAGCAAAATGATGGTCGCTGTTATAAGATCGATGACGATATCCAAAGGTGTTTTTGGTACGGCTATTTTGGGTCTATTGGTTTTCATAGTTACCGATTTTTATCGCGCTCAAAAAGAATTCTTGCGGAATGCTCCGCTACGTGGATAACTCTCCAGCCGGTTGAAGCATGGGTGTTAAGCGTAGTTTCTAATTTTTGGTTGTTATTGGCAAGGCCCATTTTCCAATTGATTACTTTATATTCTTTCATAATTTAGTATTATCAGAATTATCATTTTTAGTATTGAAAATAGTGAGTGCTAAGACGGTTCCAATCACTGTTCCGATGGAGGTGCCATACACGATACTCATAGGGATATTATCTGTAACGGCACCGATCACAGTACCGAAACTTGTACCGAAGGCACTTCCCAAAGCAATACTCATTACTTTATGTTTTGTCATAATTAATGATTTAAGGTGCCTGTGTTTAGTACAGGAGACGCATCCTTGTCACCACAAAGAATGACCATAAGATTGCTGACCATCGCTGCTTTTCGTTCTTCGTCCAAATCCACAATTTGCTTTTTACCAAGTTCTTCCAATGCCATTTCTACCATGCTCACAGCGCCTTCCACAATTTTGTGTCTGGCAGCAACAATAGCTGTAGCTTGTTGCCTCTTAAGCATGGCATTGGCTATCTCCTGTGCATAAGCTAGATAACCGATGCGTGCTTCCAAAACTTCAATACCTGCAATAGATAAACGTTCGTCAATTTCTTTTTCCAAGGCATTACTCACCTCATTGACACTAGAACGCAAGGTAATGTCTTCGTCATGACCTTCATCAGCGAAATTATCATAAGGATACATGCTGGCAAGTTTTCGGACCGCTGCATCTGTTTGAACACGAACGAAATTTTCATAGATGTCCACGTCAAAAGCTGCTTTGTAGGTGTTTTGAACACGCCAAACCAAAATGGTACTAATCATGACTGGGTTACCAAGTTTATCATTTACTTTGAGACGCTCACTATCAAAGTTTCTAGCACGCAAAGAAATTTTCTTCTTGGTGTAAAACGGATTGACCCAATAGAAACCATTTCGCTTTACTGTGCCAATATATTTTCCAAAGAGCAACAAGACACGAGATCCATTGGGTTGTACCATAATAAAACCGGGCGCTGTTAATATGGCCAATATTATGGATATGATGAAAATCGGGTTCTTTAGAACAATCATAGCGGCGATGCTTCCAAAGAACAATACAATAAAAACTAACAGCATAAAGTAGCCATTGGCGGGCACTATAATTTTCTCTTCTTTCATTTGATTAGGTTTAAGTTAAATAATTCAATATGATATTATTTTGATATCAAATATACATCAAATAATTTTATAGTCCAAATCGAGTTTGGCACGCCATTTGCTTATTATATAATGTAAATGCTTATAAAGATGTTAGTAGAGGAGTGATTACCTCGTATAACGGAGTAACATTTATGATTTGGTTGGTTAGTTAGTAAAAACGCATCTCTTTTTTGAGATGCGTTTTTAATTTAAAGTATATGTTATTTCTAAACTTAAGACTTCATAAATTGTACTATGGCCGAAATAAGCGCTTCTGAAATTTTCCGAGAAGACTCATTATAAGATTTTGAATTTTCTAGTTGATCGCCTTCAATTATAAACAATACATGATTCATATTAGTAATAATTTCTAGTTCAGAGTTTGGTGCTGCTGCTTTCAATAGTTTGGCTTCATCTACTGAAACTTGTAAATCTTTAGTACCATTAACAATTAAAGTAGGCATATCTAATGAAGCTAGTACTTCTTGAGGTTGGTATTGCATCCAATTCATTATAAACGGCTGCACGTCTGCGCTAAAAACTGAAGCTAAAGCTGGTGGATAATCAGTAACAAGTTCGCCCTTTTTTAATTGTGCAAAGGCCTTTTTAGTACCTGCTTCCAATGAAGGATCCATGGCTGTGATTTGTTCTGTGATGACTTCGTCAATGGGTTGTCCAGCACCTGCCAAGGAAATAAAACCATCTGCTCTGTCTTTGGCAGCCAACATTCCAATTAAACTTCCTTGACTATGCCCTATAACTATGAGGTCGCCAAATTGCGACTCTTCTTTAAAATGAGTCACTACCGAAATGGCATCTGTTACAAAATCATCAAAGGTGATATTGGGATCTACTTTGTGCTCACGAATTTGTTTTACGATGCGTTTGTCATATCTGAAAGTAGCAATACCTTGATTAGACAGTGATTCTGCTAATTTTTTTAAGGAGTTATTTTTTAGAAAGTTTTGATTACCGTTTCTATCTGTGGGGCCTGAACCAGCAATAATGATTGCTAGCTTAGGTTGTTCAACGCCTTTTGGAATCAATAAAGTACCATCAATGTGTTCATTAATACTTAAATCTTGCGATTCAAAGTGGCGTTCTTGCGCATTTATCTGAGTGCCCAATAAAACTAAGAATAAAGGAATAATATATTTCATAACTGTTTTTAAATTGAAGTTGCAACGACCATACCAAAGTTACACAAAATTATAATTGAAAATTTAAGCCAATAGCAAGCATTAATATCATAAAGTGCGTAAAATCACATATTGCATTTCATCGATGAAATGCAATATTTCATCTTAAAATGTTAAAATTAAATGTATTTCATCGATTAATTAGGTATTTAAACTTGTAAATTAAAATAGAGTTCTATATTTGAAGTGTACTAAAATTTAGTTTTTAGTTCAATGGATTAATTAATTAATATTTGCATATGTGCAGAATTAGAGACCCTAAATCTACCACATATATAAAAAGCAAATTAGGAAAACCAAGGTTGAGGGACCTTGGTTTTTTCTTTTGATACCCTTGGTTATCGTATGGTTCTAAAAGTAAGATTGATGCGTTCGCCAATGTCCTTTTGAGTTTTAGAAATTTGATGTAACCAGTAATGTTGCATTTCCCCTTTCATAATGAGCAAACTTCCGTGTTGTAAATCCATTTTATACCTTTCGTTTTTTAGATGCCGATGTTTGAAATGAAATCTTCTAGTGGCACCAAAACTAACAGACGCAATCATAGGATTTTCACCAAGTTCTTTTTCATTATCGGCATGCCAGCCATTACTATCATTGCCATGGCGATATAAATTCAGTAAGACACTTGTAAAGCTATGTTGGCTTTCATCTTCTACATTTTTTTTAATCTGTCTTAATTCAGCTGTAAAATCATGAGGCTTTAACTGAATATTAGAATACGCATAAGGCTTATTGTTATTCGCATACAATGCTGTTAATCGCGGCTGCTCGTAGGTTTTTCCGAATACTGTAATGGTATCTTGCTGCCATTTGATAGTCTCTTTTAAGACTTTAAAGTAAGTGTTGGCAACTTCAGAATCATAGAATTGATCGATATAAACTAACTCCGCATTTGGTAATTTTAAAACCGTTTTTTCGCTTGAAAATAAGTCCATCACTTAAATTTTATCTAAATTAGCTATATCATGAAGATTCTCAAAATCGTTTTATCAGTTTATGTTCTGGTTTGTTTGTTGCCATTACAAGGTACAGATGAACTACCTGAAGGATTTGTCTATGTAAGAGACATTATACCAGACATTCAAGTGGAGCTTCGGTATTTTTCCGATCATAATTTTGTAGGCGATACCATTACCGGTTACAAAGCCAATACCTTAATATTGACACATCAGGCTGCTGAAGCTTTAAAAAAGGTGCAAGACGAATTACAACAGCAAAATTTGTGTTTATTGGTTTATGATGGTTACCGTCCACAACGGGCTGTAAATCATTTTATGAGTTGGGCAAAGAACCTTAATGATACGATTAATAAGCAAGAGTTTTATCCCGATGTTGAAAAGCGACATTTATTCAGAGAAGAGTATATCGCTACACGTTCTGGTCATAGTAGAGGAAGTACGGTTGACCTTACCATTATAGATGGCAATACCAATGTTCCTTTAGATATGGGAAGTCCTTATGATTTCTTTGGAAAATCATCTTGGGTTGATCATCCGAATCTTACAGAAACTCAGAAGTTCAACAGAGCATTACTTCAGAAAGTCATGTTAAAACATCAATTTAGAAACTACCCAAAAGAATGGTGGCACTTTACCTTGCGACGGGAACCTTTTCCTAAAACTTATTTTGATTTTGAAGTGGAATAACACGAATGATTAAAATTAAAATGAACTTACCAAATAAATTAGCTGTACCTTTGGCGCTAATTCATGAATGACGCTAAAAAATTAGAAGGTCATTTACCAAATAATTTTTATGTCATTTCAATCCTTAGGCTTATCTGAAGCCTTACTTAAAGCTGTCAGCAAAAAAGGGTATACCCAACCAAGTCCAATTCAAGAAAAAGCCATTCCTCCAGTTTTAAACGGAAGGGATGTCTTAGCTTCAGCACAAACTGGAACCGGAAAAACAGCTGGCTTTACCTTACCATTATTACACTATTTATCGGAAAATCCAAAGGAAAAATTTCGTCCGATTAGAGCCTTAATTTTAACGCCAACGCGCGAACTTGCAGCACAAGTGTATGAGAGTGTGAAGGAATATAGCGAATTTCTAAATATAAAAAGTGCTGTTATTTTTGGAGGTGTTAATCAAAAGCCGCAAGTGGCAAAATTGCGACAGGGCATTGATGTGCTTGTAGCGACTCCAGGGAGATTATTAGATTTACAAAATCAAAATTTGTTGTCTATTAAGCGGGTTGAGGTTTTTGTGCTAGATGAAGCCGATCGTATGCTGGACATGGGATTTTTACGTGACATTGAACGCGTCATGAAGTTGATGCCAGAGAAACGTCAAAATTTAATGTTTTCAGCAACGTTTTCTAAGGATATCCGAAAACTCGCCAATTCGATTCTGAATAATCCAGTGCAAGTAGAAGCAACACCTGAAAACTCAACAGTTGACGCAATTTCCCAAAAGGTCTATCGTGTTGCTAAAACCAAAAAAACCGATTTGATCATCAAATTGATTTCTGATGGAAATTGGAAACAAGTGTTGGTGTTTACAAGAACAAAGCATGGTGCTAACCGACTTACAAAAAAGATGGTTTCAGCAGGTATCAGTGCCGCTGCTATACATGGGAATAAAAGTCAAGGAGCACGAACTAAAGCTTTAGCGGGTTTTAAAAATGGCAGTGTAAGAGTCATGGTAGCAACAGATATTGCGGCTCGTGGTTTGGATATTCCATTGCTTCCACACGTGGTAAATTTTGAGTTACCGAATATTTCTGAAGATTATGTGCATCGTATTGGTAGGACTGGTAGAGCAGGTGCAGACGGACAAGCATTATCATTAGTAAGTGCCGATGAAACCACCTATTTAAAAGACATTGAAAAACTCATTGGAGAAGCCATCGACGTTGAAATTGTTGAAGGTTTTGAACCCGATCCGAATGCTTCGACAGAACCTATAAAACCTGGTCAAAACCGTCAGCCACGAGGGAGATCTCGGAACTCTCATCAGAAATCAGCTGGAGGTCAACGTAGTAATAGAAGAAATTCTTCAAGACAAAGATCTAAAAGAAACTCCAATAACCGAGGCTAATCAAAGCTCATGGAAACCCAAAAAAACAATCCACTTCATGGTATCAAACTTGAACAAATCGTTACTGATTTACAGGCACACTATGGATGGGAATATATGGGTTATCAAATAAAGATAAAGTGTTTTACAGATAATCCTTCCGTCAAGTCTAGTTTGAAATTTCTAAGGCGAACGCCTTGGGCGCGTGCGAAAGTTGAGCAGATGTATTTAAACTATTTAAAAAAGAATTCCTAGTTATTCAGCTGTCTTAAACCTTCGTAGACAACAATAGCCACGGCATTCGCTAAGTTTAAACTTCTGATATGTTCGCTGTAGAGCGGAATTTTATACAACGGTTGTGCGCGACTTTTAATGATCGCTTCTGATAGTCCCACTGATTCTTTTCCAAAGACTAAAAACAGATGCTCTTCAAATGGAATATTCCAATGTTCTTCGGTTCCATGACTAGAGAAAAAAGCAAAATTTGCATGACGATGTTTTTCAAAGAAGACTTCCTTAGATTCATATATAGTGACGTCTAAGTGTTGCCAATAATCCAGTCCTGCACGTTTTAATCTGCGGTCGCTAAGCTCAAAACCAAATGGTTTTACTAAATGTAATTTTGATCCAGAAGCTAATGCTAGTCGACCAATATTTCCAGTATTATTTGGAATTTCAGGCTCGATTAAAACGATATTTAAACACATATTAACGTTGAGCAGATGACTTTCTCAAAACTTTACAATCGATAGTTTCAAACATGGTGTTTGTGTCAAAATTGATAACGGCATCTTTTTTAAAAACAGATTTATTACCATTTGTTACGAGTTCACCATATCCCGGAATATAGCGGTCTCCTTGTTTAAGAAACATGACTTCTCTTTCAGAGGTTGTGCCTTCCGCTTGGAATACATAATTAGCCTTCAGAGTATCGCCATAAAACTGTCCTTTGATGCTTCCGAAATTAGCGTCTTTCTCATAAAAATTATATATCAACCTTCCAGTAACCTGAGACATGCCTCTTTTAACCACCAATTGAATACTGTCGTTGTTGGAATTTGTAAATAAATAACAAGCTAAATCGCTGTTAGACACTTTGGATGATTGTTCTTTAACTTCCTTGTGAAGCGTTTTATTTTTTGGTTCACTATGCTCCTTACAACTTAAGCTAAAAACTAAGAGTGTCGCTAGACCATAGGTTCGTAGGTGTTTCATTTGAAAAATTATTTCTTGTCATAAAATTAATAAAACCTATCTGAAACAGATAGGTTTTTAAATTATTTATGTGACTCTTTATTGTTTGTTTTGTTGTTTTTTAATGGTGGCCTCATCAATATCAAACTTGTTGGTCTTTTGGTTGATATTACCAGTTGGATTTGTTGGATTCTTTTGTTCTTTAGTTCTTTCGAATTTCCTTTTATCTTTTATAATTCCCATAATTCTTACGTTTTTGATTCATTTTAATATAGCAAAATCATGGTGAAATCTCTATTAAAGCTTTGCTAAGATTATGTTGGAATTTTGTTAATGGTGACTCTTACTGAGCTGTATGAGTTCCAATCTCTTCAATTTCTTCGAAAGGATCGCCTTTGGGATCGGCACCATAGTCATTATGACCATGATCACCATTGGTTGCCATGAGGACTATGTACCAAATCCTACCAATAAGAGGGATTAAATTAATAAAGATAAAAGCACCACTTTTACCAGTATCATGTAGTCTTCGCACATTGAGTGCCAGCCATGGTATTAGCGTTCCGAGAATATAAATAAAAAAGATAATGTTCCCTAATTGGATGTCCATGAGTTCATCCAAAAAAGAGTTGATGGTCAATAAGACTACAAAAATACCTATTTGTATTAATACGAATAACCAGTATTCTTTTCTTCGGGCTCTTCCTGAAAAATTCGCATAGTTATCTCTGATCACGGTAAAGTACCATTCCATAGTGTCGATTAGTTAAGGTTAATGCTACCGTAAATATAGAATTTTTAGTGTTTTATGGAAGCGATGAATTTACCAATATGGCTTACGGGATTGGCACTTAAAAACTTAATAAACGCACTACCTATAATAGCGCCTTTTGCAAATTTTGTGGCCTGTTGAAAGGTTTCAGGATTTGAAATACCGAATCCAACAATTTGTGGGTTTTTAAGCTGCATCTTAGCAATTCGATCGAAATAGGAAGTTTGTGCATCGCCAAAACCGGATTGGCTACCCGTAATGCTCGCACTACTCACCATGTAAATAAATCCGTTGGAAATAGCATCAATATAGGTGATCCTATCTTCCGAAGTCTGAGGTGTGATTAAGAAGATATTTACAAGACCGTAGGTGTTAAATAGGTGCTTGTATTCGCGATCATAAACATCGATGGGTAAATCTGGAATGATTAAACCATCGATTCCAATGTCTTGACAATTTTTACAGAAATTGTCTACTCCAAATTGTAATATGGGATTGAAATATCCCATAATAATAAGTGGAATAGACACCGTTTCACGGATTGTTTTTAGCTGGTCAAAAAGCACTTGGGTGGTCATACCATTTTTTAAGGCCTGTGTTGAACTTGCCTGAATGGTTGGTCCGTCTGCCAACGGGTCGCTAAATGGCAAACCAATCTCAATCATATCTACACCACTTTTTTCCAAGTTTTGAATGATGGGTACGGTATCTTCTAAATTTGGATAGCCAGCGGAAAAATAAATAGACAGCAGTTTGTTGTCTTCCTGAAGTTTTGCATTAATTCGGTTCATATCTTAATTTTTGGTTGCGTTAAGGATTGAAAGGTTTGTATGAGCTCATCTCTGATAGCGAGCCTTGAAAGCCTGACCCTTGGGTAACGCCCCATTGTTTAATAGTTAAAATAATCGATATAATTTTGTAAATCCTTATCACCACGACCAGACAAATTAATCACCACAAGATCATCTGTTTTGAATGTTTTACGCTTAAAAACAGCAAATGCATGAGCGCTCTCAATCGCTGGAATAATACCCTCTAACTGACTCAATTCTAATCCGGCTGCCATGGCTTCATCATCGGTTATGGCGATAAATTCTGCACGTTTTGAGGTGTATAGATGTGCATGCATGGGTCCAACTCCTGGATAATCGAGACCTGCAGAAATCGAGTAAGGCTCTGTAATTTGACCATCATCAGTTTGCATGAGTAGGGTCTTGCTACCATGAATAATTCCTTCCCGACCTAAGGCCGATGTGGCCGCACTTTCACCGCTATGAACACCTTTGCCTGCAGCCTCAACAGCAATGAGATTCACATCCGTATCGTTGAGGTAATGGTAAAAGGCACCTGCGGCATTACTGCCACCTCCAACACAGGCTAAAACATAATCTGGTTTACTTGTCCCTTCTTTCTCTTGAAGTTGCCATTGTATTTCTTCTGAAACTACCGCTTGAAAACGAGCCACCATATCTGGATATGGATGTGGTCCGACCACACTGCCAATAATGTAATGGGTGTCGACAGGATTGTTGATCCAATCGCGAATAGCTTCATTAGTAGCGTCTTTTAATGTGCGACTACCGGATAGTGCTGGACGTACTTCGGCACCTAACATTTTCATGCGCGCGACATTGGGTGCTTGCCGTTCCATATCAATGGCTCCCATATAAACAATACATGTCATGCCCATTAGTGCACACACCGTAGCCGTGGCAACACCGTGTTGTCCGGCACCTGTTTCAGCGATGATACGTTTTTTTCCAAGTCGCTGAGCCATCAATATTTGACCTATGGTATTATTCACCTTATGAGCTCCTGTATGATTTAGATCTTCGCGTTTCAGGTATATTTTAGTCTGATACTTTTCGCTTAATCGTTTGGCGAAATACAGTGGCGAAGGCCTTCCAACATAATCCTTAAGCAATTGGTCAAATTCTTTTTTGAATGCAGGCTCTGCCATAACTTTGAGGTAGTTTTGACGCAGTTCCTCGACATTAGGATAGAGCATTTCTGGAATATACGCACCACCAAATGCTCCGTAATAACCGTTGTTGTCTATATTATAACTCATGAATAAATTGTTCTAAATCTGTTAAATTCTTTAATCCTGGCTTTGTTTCAAATTGACTGTTAACATCAATAGCATGGCAAAACTTGGCACTTTTTGAAGCCAGAAATGCTTTAAGCTTCTCAAGGTCTTTAAGTCCGATACCACCACTTAAAAAATAAGGTTTGCTCGATGGATATGTCTCTAGAATATGCCAATCGAATGTATAGCCATTGCCTCCAGGCAGTTTGCCTTTAGTGTCAAATAAAAAATAGTCACAAACATCTTCGTATGCTTTGATTACAGAAAAATCGAAATCACGATCCACATTAAAGACTTTAATAATAGGTACATTGAATTCAGAAAAAGCCTTGCAAAATGCTGGTGATTCATGACCGTGTAATTGAATACCGTGTAACCTGTGTTTTTCTATGGTCTTTGTGATATCAGTAAAAGGAGCATCTACAAATACGCCTATTTTTTTAATTTGTTTTGGGAGATCAGGAATTTCACCATTAAAATAGCGATGTGATTGTTCATAGAAAATAAATCCCATGTAATCAGGTTTTAACATTCCTACATCCATCATGTTATCCGGATACTTCATGCCACAGACTTTTAGCTTCATGATGACAACCCTTTTATAAATTCTGCGGCACTTTTACCTGCATCTTCCGTTTTCATAAAGTTTTCTCCAATTAAATAACCCTTAAACCCATAGGGTTGTAACGATGTAATAGCTTCGATGCTACTAATACCGCTTTCTGAAACTTTTACAAAGTCATTTGGAATTAACGCACTTAAAAGTTTACTGGTCTCTAAATTGACTTCAAATGTTTTGAGGTTTCTGTTGTTGACACCCAGCATATCCAAACTCGGCATGAGCGATTTTTGCAGTTCTTCTTCATTGTGAACTTCAAGTAATACCTCTAAGTTTAAGCTTTGTGCCAATTCTGAAAACTGTTTAATTTCAGCGTTGCTTAGTAGTGCTGCGATGAGTAAAATAACGTCGGCGCCATGGGCTTTAGCTTCTAGTATTTGATATTCATCAATAATAAATTCTTTGCGAAGTATGGGCAACTGGCAGCTCGCTCTAGCCAATATTAAATCATCCAAACTGCCTCCAAAGTATTTCCCGTCGGTAAGAACGGACATGCCACAAACACCTGCCAGTTCGTAACCTTTTGCCACGTCAAACACATTGAGGTTTTGATTGATCACTTTTTTGGATGGCGACCTGCGTTTATGTTCTGCGATAATTCCTGTTTTGCTGTTTTGTAATGGTTGAGCTAAAGACCTAGTCTTACGTTCAAACAAGGCCATTCGCTCTAGTTGAGATGTTGGTATAAGCATTTTCCGAAGCTTCACTTCAACACGCTTGTCGTTGGCAATTTTAGTTAAAATATCCATTACTTGCTTAATGCTATGAGTTGTTCTAAACTGGCTTTGGCTTTCCCGCTTTCTAAGCTTTCCTTAGCTAGAGCAAATCCTTCTTGATGTGATACTTGGTTCACGGTGGCAATGGCTAAACCTGCATTCGCACAGACCACATTATTTTGTGCTGTAGTGCCTTTCCCATTAATAATATTTTGGAATGTCTTTGCAGCTTTTTTTATAGTATTGCCACCAAAAATTTCTGATGGTTCTATTTGTTTGATTCCCAAATCAGAAGCTTTCATAATCCTTTCGGAGGCATTTGTAATAATTTTTGTAGGACCTGTTAAAGCGATTTCATCGTAACCATCTAAAGCGTGAATAATGCTGTAATTCTTATCTGTATGCTGATAAAGGTAGCCGTAAATTCGTTGTAGTTCGAGGTTAAACACGCCTACCATTTGATTCTTTGGAAATGACGGATTTACCATTGGTCCGAGCATGTTGAAAAAAGTTTTAACACCTAATCCACGGCGGATAGGCGCTACTTTTTTCATGGCTGGATGAAACAGTGGTGCATGCATTACACAAATTCCAGCACCCTCAATTTGTTTTTTTAACAAGTCTGTATTATTCGTGAATTTCACACCAAGCGCTTCCAAGACATTTGAGGATCCGGATGCCGAAGACACACCATAATTACCGTGTTTTGCTACTTTCACTCCAGCACCTGCCGTAACAAACGAAGACAGGGTAGAGATATTAAAAGTATCCTTTCCGTCACCACCTGTACCACAAAGATCTATGGTGTTAAAGTCAGATAAGTCTACAGGTATGCAAAGCTCTAAAAGTGCATCTCTAAACCCTTGAAGTTCTTCGAGGGTAATACTTCTCATCATGTAAATGGTGAGAAAGGAGGCTATTTGGCTTTGGTTGTATTGACCTTCTGAAATTTTGACTAATACGTGCTTCGCTTCTTCCGCAGTGATGCTTTCGTGATTGATCAGTCGGTTGAGTATCTGTTTCATATTAGCTATTGATCCAATTTTTTAAAATTTGTTTTCCGTTGGGCGTTAGGACGCTTTCTGGGTGATATTGTACAGCTTTAACATCGTAAACACGATGTCTTAAAGACATAATTTGACCGTTTTCGTCAAAGGAGGTTGCTTCCAAGGCATCTGGTAAATTTGAATCGACCACCCATGAATGGTAGCGACCTACTTCAATAGTTTTATCCATATCTGAAAATAGGGGTTCATCATCTACAGTAATATGTACTTTGGTCGCGACTCCGTGATACACATCTTCCAGATTAATGAGTGATCCGCCAAAGACTTCGCCAATAGCCTGAAGCCCTAAGCAAACACCAAAAATACTTTTGGTAGGTGCATAGGTCTCAATAATGGCTTTCAATAAGCCGGCTTCTTCAGGTATGCCTGGTCCAGGAGAGAGGACAATTTTATGGAATTCTTGGACCTCTTCAAGATGGAGTTTGTCATTCCGTTTCACAGTGACCTCACAATTTAAGTCTTCTAAATAATGGACCAAATTGTATGTGAAACTATCATAGTTATCGATGACTAATACTTTCATATTTTTTCAGCTAATTCAATGGCTTTGGTTAAAGCTCCAAGTTTATTATATACTTCTTGTAATTCATTTTCTGGTTGCGATTTAGAAACAATTCCGGCACCAGCTTGCCAATGTAATTCGTGGTTCTTGCTCACAAATGTTCGAATCATGATGGCATGATTGTAATTTCCATTAAAGTCCATAAATCCTATGGCACCACCATAAAAAGCACGGTTCGTTTTTTCGTATTTTTCAATGAGTTGCATGGCCTTATGTTTTGGCGCACCACTTAAGGTTCCAGCAGGAAATGTATCGGCTACCACTTGCATTGTTGGCGTATTGCAGTGAACATTACCTGAAACTTTGCTCACTAAGTGAATCACGTGTGAAAAAAACTGTGCCTCCCTGTAGGTATCTACTGTGACATTACTTCCATGGCGACTAAGGTCATTACGAGCTAAATCGACTAACATGACATGCTCTGCGTTTTCCTTCTCATCTTCTGATAATCTTTTAGCAAGTTTCTGATCCTCTTCATCATTACCAGTTCTTTTAAATGTTCCTGCAATGGGATGTATTTCTGCCTGACCGTTATTTATGACTAATTGTGCCTCTGGAGAGCTACCAAAGATTTTAAAATTTCCGTAGTCAAAATAAAAAAGATAGGGTGACGGATTGATACTTCTTAAAGCGCGATACACGTTAAATTCGTCACCTTTAAATTCCTGTGCAAATTTTTTGGAAAGGACCAATTGGAAAACATCACCACGAGCACAGTGTTTTTTTGCTAATTCTACATGTTCTTTATAGGCATCATCGCTGAGGTTTGAAGTAATCTCAGAATTCGTTTTAAAATTATAAGAGGCGAAATTTTTGGAATTGATCAGTTGCAATACTTCATCAATATTATTGTCGGCTTCAAAGCAATGCGCAAAAATATACGCTTCATTCTTAAAATGATTGATGGCTATGATGTTTTGATAAACCGCATAAAAGATATCGGGAATATCCAAAGAATCAGGCTTTTTAGAAATCTCAACGTCTTCAAAATACGTGACAGCATCATAAGCCGTATATCCGAAGATACCATTATTTATAAATTTAAATTCTTCTTCAGAATTCACTTTAAATCGTTTGGTAAACTTGTGGATTTCTTCCGTTACTGAAATATTACGTGCATTATTAGACTTGGTACTTCCATCAGGGAATTGTTGCTCTATCGTGTTTTTTTCAACTTTAATAGAGGCGATAGGGTTGAAGCAAATGTAAGAGAAACTATTATCGTTGGCGTGATAGTCGCTACTTTCTAATAAGATACTGTTGGGATATTTATCCCTTATTTTAAGATAAATGCTCACAGGTGTAATGGTGTCTGCGAGGATTTTTTTGTAGTGTGTGTATAAACTGAATGTTTTCATTTATTGCAATTAAAAAAGGCTTGTCGTGAATGACAAGCCTTTTGAATATTTTAGATTTAAATATACGATAGGATTAGCTCACGAATTTTGAGTTTCGAGTTGCCCACCACCAAGTATGATTTAAAATTGTGTTCATTGTTATTTATAAAGTTCAAATATAGAAATCAAATTCTAGATTTCAAATTTATAGGGGATAAAAAAAAAGAGATTCTTGAAAACTACAAGAATCTCTTCTACTAATGTTGCTATTAATCTAATTTTGCAGGTCTTTTAGGGAACCTTAAAATTGTAGGGTGACGTTCAAATCAAATTCATCATAAATCGCTTTATCCTTTAAATTGTCGAAAAAACTAGCAGAACCATATTTGATATCATATTTTGTTCTATCAACCTTTAAATTAGCCATAGCAGTTTCATCTTCAACCATCATGTCAAAAGTGATTGGATGTGTGATGCCTTTAATAGTTAAGTCGCCAGTTACCTTGTAATTGCCATCTTTGCCATCAACATTTGTAATGTTTAAAGTAGCAGTAGGATGATTACTTGTTCCAAAAAAATCATCAGATTTTAAATGACCTTCTAATTTTTCTTTACCGCTACCTGCTTCTAAATCGGTTACGTTGATAGAAGTCATATCTATGGTAAAACTACCTCCTGCTAAATAATCGTCTTCAAATAGGAGCGTTCCTTCAGACAAGTTAATCGTACCTTCATGAGAGCCTGTTACCTTATGACCTTTCCAAGTGACTTTAGAGTCTTTTACCTTAATTTCCTTTTTCATGAGTGATGTAAATGAGGCAAAAGATAGCGCTAGTACGATAGCTGCTGCTGTTTTTAATGTGTTTGTTTTCATGGTTTTGATGTGTTTAAATTTAAATAGTTGTTATTAATTCTGATTTTGATTTTCTAACTTTTTTGTAATGCTGGGTTTCATCGTCTTCTGATCGATAACCTAAAGTGATCACGACAGCGGCATTCAAGTTTTTGTTCTTTAATTCTAGAATGTCATTGTAGTCCTCATTGCTAAAGCCTTCCATCGGACAAGCATCAATTTTCATGGTTGCGGCAGCTGCGAGCAAATTACCCACAACAATGTATGCTTGCTTGGCAGTCCATTGTGCTTTTTGCTCTTGGCTTAAACTGACTACGGTGGATTTCATCATGTCGGCATAATCTTTTAAATCGGCTTTATCCATGTCTCTCGTTTCCACAACATTATCGATGTAATCGTCAACAAGCTCCTCTCCAAAATTTGTTTTGTTAGCTAGTACAACCATGTGAGAGGCATCCGTAATTTGAGGCTGATCCCAAGAGGCTGCCTTTAATTTTGTACGTAGCTCCGGATTTTCTATTAATAAAATCTCATACGGTTGGAGTCCATACGAAGATGCGGTTAATTGCATAGCTTCTTTCAAAGTCTCGAGATTCTCAGGACTGATCTTTTTACTTTTGTCGAATTTTTTTGTGGCATAGCGCCAATTTAGATTTTCAATTACGGTATTCATAAATTTTTGTTTTCTTGTGGTTACTATATTTGTATATACAATAGTTTAGTAAAAAATTAATCTCTGAGTTTTGAGAGTAGAAGGTTCAAGGTTTCTAGCTCTGTCTCATTCAAGTTTTTTGTAAGTTCTTGTTCTTTGTTTTCAATGAGTGGGTCTAGTTCTTTTAAGAGTTCCAAACCAGCAGATGTAATGAATATATCAACTTTACGTCTGTTTTTTTCACAGATGAATCTTTCAACATAACCTTTTGATATGAGTTTGTCGACCAAACGTGTGGTATTACTCATTTTGCTAATCATACGATCTTGAATATCTTTCAAATTTGCAGCCGTCCCTTTTTTACCACGTAAAATACGCAGGACATTAAATTGTTCAATCGAAATGTCATAAGGTTTAAGGATGCACATAATGCCATCTTTAAAGCAAATACTCGTATAGGATATATTCAATACCGTCTTTTTAGGTAAAGCTATTTCGGTTGTTGTTTTCAATATATCGGTTATATCTTTCATATACAACTATTGTATATACAAATGTAATCAGATTCTTGAATTATTAGATTAATTTTTTGTTAAAGTTTTAAATTCAGTCGGTTTCATTTATAACTTTATCCTATGAAATATTTGATTTACATAGGCTTATTGTGCGTGACAATGCTTTGGTCAAAGAGTGATGTTCCGAGGGATGTTCATACTTTTGAGGTACCAGCTAAAGTGGATGACTTAAAAGTTCTGAATTTTGAGGAACTTCAGAATTACTTGGCTACAAAAGACGATAGTAAAACTTATGTCATTAACTTTTGGGCGACATGGTGCGCTCCATGTGTTAAGGAATTACCCTATTTCGAAAAGTTACAAGCAACCTACAACGTGGCAGATGTTGAGGTCATTCTTGTGAGTTTGGATTTTCCCAGACAAATTGAGAGTAAGCTTAAACCGTTTTTAGAAAAGCATCAATTGGAAAGTGAGGTACTTGTGTTGAACGATGTGGATTCAAATTCGTGGATACCTAAAGTAGATGAAAATTGGTCTGGTGCGATTCCTGCCACCATCATATATAATAAGCATAAGAGGTTGTTTTTTGAACAGTCTTTTACCTATAAAGAATTAGAAACAGAACTACAACCATTTTTAAAATAACACGATTATGAAAAACACGTTTAAAATGCTATTGGTTTTTACGATTGTTCTTGCAACGTCTGCATTTACATCGGTTAACCCAGGTTATGAAGTAGGTGATATAGCCACAGATTTCGAACTAGAGAATATTGATGGAAATATGGTCTCAATGGCAGACTTTAAGGATGCTAAAGGTTTTATTGTCGTATTTACTTGTAATACCTGTCCGTATGCCGTGGCTTATGAGGACCGCGTAGAAGCACTGAACAAAAAGTATGCTGATAAGGGTTATCCTGTAATTGCTATCATGCCTAATAATACGGATGTGAAGCCAGGTGATAATATGCAAGCGATGAAAGCCAGAGCAAAGGCGAAAGGGTTTACGTTTCCTTATTTAATGGATAAAGGTCAGAAGATTTACCCGCAATATGGTGCTACTAAAACACCACACGTCTATGTATTGCAAAAAACGAAAAAAGGACCTCAAGTAAAGTATATTGGAGCCATTGATGATAACTATCAAGATGCGAGTGCTGTCACTAAAACGTATGTAGAGGACGCGGTTAATGCTTTGTTGGAGGGAAAAGAGGTTCCAGAAAAAACAACAAGAGCTATTGGATGCTCTATCAAGGTATAAATCCACTAAAAAGTAAATTTTTTTAATCCGATGTGTAACACTTCGGATTTTTTTTCGTCTTTATCATAAGGAAATGTTAAATTAGCATGATTATTGATGTATAAATATATGGCTGATTTAACACAACATGAATGGGCATCTCGATTAGCAGAAGATTACGATGCAGTGGTTTTGGATGTAAGAACATCTGAGGAAGCGGCTTTGGGAATTATTCCAAAGGCCTTGCTTATTGACATATATAAAGGCCAAGGATTCATCTACAAATTAGAAGAACTTGATAAGACCAAAAACTATTATGTCTACTGTAGATCTGGTACTAGAAGCGCTCAAGCATGTCAAATTATGAATCAGTTGGGTTTTGAAAATACAAATAATCTAATTGGAGGCTTCATCGAATGGAAAGGTGAGGTAGCTTCCATGTAAAAATCAATCAAAATGAAAAACAAGGCACTTATTTTATGTTTTGCGCTTTTTGCCTTAACATTTAGCTGTGAGCAACAGTCGCAGGCAGAAGTAAAAATGGTTTCACCAGAAGAAATGCAATCACTACTTGAAATGGATGATGTGCAATTAGTGGATGTACGAACACCAGAGGAGTATGAGGATGGCTATATTGAACAATCTCAAAATATTGATTTTAGGTCACCAACCTTTGATGACGACATCAAAAAGCTCGATAAATCGAAACCGGTGATTTTATATTGTAAATCTGGTGGACGCAGCGCCAAATGTGGTGAAAAACTCATAAAGGCAGGTTTTGAAAAAATTTACGACCTTGAAGGTGGTATTACCCACTGGAAATTTAAAGGCAATGCCATAAAAATACAAGACTAATACAAGAACCGAACTTAACGTTCGGTTTTTTTGTGCGCTTTCTTCATTGTTGATATATGTTAATCAACGCTAAATCTCCTCAATTAATCCTTTAGTTTTTTTAAATTAGCAACTTTCAAAAACTAAACTATATTGTGTTCTTTTTGTGAGTGTTTAGGAGATCATCCGATTACTATGCTACAAGAAGCGCAAAGAACCACTATTTCTGATGAAGAACTTATTAATTGCCCTATCTTGTATAGTCCTTTTTTCAAATGTTGCCAAAGCACAGGTTTTTGAACCTGTTAAATGGGAAACTTCAGTAGAAAAAATTTCGGAAACAGCGTATGATCTCATCGCCACGGTAACGATAGATGCTGGCTGGCATTTATATTCTCAAAATGTGCCTGATAACGGACCAATACCAACCACCTTTGTCTATAAAGAAGATTCTGGATATCAACTCTTGGGTAAAACTTCTGAAGAAGAAGGTCATACCGTTGATGATCCCGTTTTTCAGATGGAAATTACATTCTTTGAGAATAAGGCTGAATTCAAGCAACGGATTAAAGTCTTAAATAAGGAATTGTCGATGGTGAATGGTGAAGTGGAGTTTATGGTATGTGATGATGAAAAATGTTTGCCTCCAAATTATATAGATCTTCAATTCAATTTAAAAAGTGATGAGTCTGAAGCTTCCAAAGATGCATCAGTTAGTTTTGACAGTCCTGCCGAAACTTCCCAAATAATCAATCCTGTAAAATGGCACACCTCTGTTGAGAAAGTTTCGGATGAAGAATATATTTTAATCTCACATGCGACGATTGATAAGGGCTGGCATTTGTACGCACAAGAAGTGCCTGAAAATGGTCCGATTCCTACAGAATTTCAATATGAATTAACTGAAGGAGCTACCTTATTAGGTGAAACAAAGGAACAAAAAGGCGTCACTGTAGACGATCCAGTATTTGAAATGAAAATCAAGTATTTTGAAGAAACTACGGCGTTTAGACAACACATCAAACTTTCTAATCAACAACTCGAATCGGTAACTGCAGAAGTCAGTTTTATGGCCTGCGATGATTCTCGTTGTACAGCGCCTACCTATGAAGATTTACAGTTTGATTTGACCCAAAGCACGCCAGCAAAAGAAGGTTCTAACGTGTCCGAATCTACGACTGATGATACAAAAGATGAAGGTGGTAAAGAAGGTTTATGGACCATATTTATTTTGGGATTAGGTGCAGGTTTTATTGCATTATTTACACCATGTGTATTTCCTTTAATCCCAATGACGGTGAGCTTTTTTACCAAACAAAGTGAAAATAAGGCTGAAGGGATTAGAAATGCCATTATTTACGGATTGTCAATCATAGTCATCTATGTAATTTTAGGTACAGGTGTGGTTGCTATTTTTGGTGCAAGTGCTATTAATGAATTCTCCACTGGTGTTACTTTTAACCTCATATTTTTTGCCATACTTATCATTTTTGCGATGTCATTTTTAGGGGCTTTTGAAATCATGTTGCCGAATTCATGGGCCAATAAAATTGATAGAAAAGCTGATAAAGGCGGTTATACAGGCATCTTTTTTATGGCCTTGGCTTTAGCTATCGTGTCATTTTCTTGTACAGGTCCTTTCGTAGGAAATATTATTGTGTTGTCCGCTTCTGAAGGTGGTTTAGCACCTGTAGTAGGGATGTTCGGATTTGCTTTGGCCTTGGCACTCCCATTTGCCTTGTTTGCTGCATTTCCAGGATGGTTGAATTCTTTGCCGAAATCGGGAGGATGGCTAAATACTGTTAAAGTCGTTTTAGGATTTCTCGAATTAGCATTAGCCTTTAAATTTTTATCGAACGCCGATTTGGTTTCGCAATGGCATATTTTAGAGCGAGAAACATTTATTGCTATTTGGATTGCCATATTTGGCGCATTATCCTTGTATTTATTTGGAAAAATACAATTACCTCATGACTCAGCGTTAAAACATATTTCGGTTGGACGACTCCTATTAGGTTTACTGACCTTGTCCTTTACCATTTACATGATACCTGGACTTTGGGGAGCACCATTAAATCTGATTAGTGCTTTTCCGCCACCATTAGATTATAGTGAATCTCCATACGGTGTTGGTTACTCTAAAACAGGAGGCGGCTCTAGTAGCGCACATGATGAATTACCAGATGGTGCACATTTATTACCACCACATGATATTTTGGCTTTTAATGATTACGACAAAGGATTAGCTTATGCTAAAAAAGTTGGAAAACCGGTCATGATTGACTTTACGGGTTGGGCTTGCGTGAATTGTCGTAAAATGGAACAAAACGTATGGGTGGAACCAGAGGTATTGTCGAAATTAAAAAATGAGGTCGTCCTTATTTCCCTATACGTTGATGATAAACGAGATCTGCCAGAGGGAGAAGCTGTGGCATCTCAACTGAAACCAGGAAAAGAACTGCGTAATATTGGCCAAAAATGGAGTGAACTTCAAACCATTAAGTATAAAACCAATACACAGCCTTATTATGTACTCATGGATCATGATGAAGAAAATCTCATAGCGCCTGTTGGTTACACGCCAGATGTGGAAACTTATAACAATTGGCTATCTAAGGGCATACAAAACTTTAAGAACTGATGGCAGGCATCCATCAAAAAGAAAAAGCTCCCAAATTATTGAGAGCTTTTTTTTATGAGGTTTTAATGGCCGATTTCAATTTATCAGCATGAAGCATTCGCAACTTTGCTAATTTTGGTGCAATCACAAAACTGCAATAGCCTTGTGTTGGATTATTGGCATAATAGTTTTGGTGTATGCTTTCAGCTTCAAAAAAGTTTTTTAAAGGGCTTAATTCAGTCACAATAGGCTGATCGAAATAATTAGCCATGTCTTTAAGAACCGTTTCGGCTTTCAGTTTTTGATCTTCCGAATGGTAAAAAATCACCGATCTATATTGTGTACCCACATCGGCACCTTGACGATTCAAGGTTGTTGGATCATGACTTGTCATAAAAATGATGAGTAAATCCTCATACGACACCACCTTTGGATCAAAACTTACTTGCACGACTTCGGCGTGACCTGTAAGTCCAGAACAGACTTCTCTATAAGTTGGTTTGCCTGGGACATTACCACCACTATAGCCTGAGATAACCTCATGAACACCATTTACTTCTTGGAAAACAGCTTCAATACACCAAAAGCAGCCAGCTCCAACCGTTAATAATTCTAAGTTCTTCGTTGTCATACTTTAGCTTTCTGTTACTTTAGAATCCAATGTCATGGACTCTGAATTGATACAATATCGCAATCCGCTAGGTTCTGGACCATCCGGGAATACGTGTCCTAAGTGCGCATCACAAGTATTGCACATCACTTCAACTCGTACCATACCAAAGGAATCATCTTTTTCATATTTGATGGCATTCAGCTTAATAGGTTGTGTAAAACTTGGCCAGCCAGTACCAGACTCAAATTTAATCGTTGAATCAAATAAGGGACTGTCGCAGCAGACACAATTGTATAAACCGGCTTCATGAATACTACATAGTTCACCACTATGAGGTCTTTCAGTGCCTTTCTGTCTAGTGATTCGAAATTGTTCAGGCGTTAATTGTTCTCGCCATTCCGCCTCTGTTTTTTCAACTCTGCGATCTGGTGTTGGATTGCCGTTTACGGCAAAATGAATAATATCTTTCCAATTGATCATATAAAATCCTTTCAGTTTAATTTTTGTTTTGATAAGTAGTCGGTTAGGGAGCCAATATCTTACATTTTAAAACGGTAGTAGGGCATAAAGTTTATCGCCTATCACGTATCCCAGTCCTAGAATGAGCGGATACCCAATAAACAGCCATATATAATCTAGTAATCCTATTTTTGAAAAGGCATCGCTACCATGTTCATTGAGGAGTTCTATAAAATCATACCAAGATTTTAATCCCACTTTCACAATGATCGCATTCGCTATAATAGCAATGATTAAAATACAGATACCAACGATGTAAATTTTCAGCATAGATGTTTCAATAAAGAATTCCTATAAAGATAATTAAAAGACTTATATTTCTGATGTAGACATCTACAATTCTCTTAAGACCGTATATAAAACAACGTATTCCCTTAAAACCCTATTTTATGACACTTACTTGGAAATCAGTTTGGCTCAAACGTCTCTTAAAAGCTTTTCTGATTGGGTTAGTCTGTTTCGCACTATTTTGGTTCTCAGTGTATGCAGGTCTTTGGGGAAAATTGCCATCTAAAGAAGCGTTATCCGATATCAAGCAAGCGGAGGCCACGGTGTTATTGGATGCCAATGAAGCCTTATTGGGAAAGTATTTCATTTTTGACCGTCAGATTGTCAAATACGAAGACCTTCCAACAGATCTTGTAAACGCCTTAGTCGCCACGGAAGACTCTCGGTTTTATGAGCATTCAGGTGTGGATTATAAGAGTTTGATGCGTGTCTTCTTTAAATCCATTCTTTTGCAGGACAATGCCTCAGGAGGCGGTAGTACCATTAGCCAGCAACTTGTTAAGAATATTTACGGAAGACAAGACCATGGTTGGTTTTCGATGCCTGTTAACAAAATACGTGAAATGATTGTGGCCAAGCGGTTCGAGTCCATATATTCAAAACAGGACATTATCGCCTTATATTTAAATACGGTGCCATTTAGTGAAAACACCTTCGGTATTGAGAGTGCTTCTCAGAAATTTTTCAATACCTCTACGAAAGACCTTAATTTATCGCAAGCTGCGACCCTTGTTGGAACTTTAAAAGCCTCTCATAGTTTTAATCCGCGGTTATTTCCGGAGCGAAGTCAGTTGCGAAGAGATGTGGTATTGCAACAAATGCAAAAATATGGTTACATTGATGAGGCTACTCAAAAGGCGACCAACGAACTCCCTTTAGAAGTGGATTACCGAAAATTCAGCCATACTGATGGTATCGCTCCTTACTTCAGGGAAAAGGTGCGATTAGAAGTAAAAACAATCATTGATAGCCTCAACAAACATCATGACACGGATTATGATCTGTATAAAGACGGATTAAAAATCCATACGACGCTTGATATTCAAATGCAGCGTTATGCCGAAAACGCGATGAAACAACATTTGCAATCACTGCAAAAGAGCTTTGAAAATTCCTATGGGAATAACGCACCATGGCTTAACAATAAGCGCTTGATTGAGAGTCGTATCAAAGGTTTAAAGTTGTATCAGCAATTAAAAAAGAAAGATTGGAGTCATGACGCTATTATGGACAGCCTGAATGCCAAAGGACAATATGCTTTGTTTTCTTGGGACGGTGAACTTATCGAAGCAGTTTCTGTAATAGACAGTCTGAAGCATACCATGAAATTTCTAAACACGGGTTTTGTCGCCGTTGATCCTGCTTCAGGAGCTGTAAAAGCCTATGTAGGAGGAATTAATTTTGAGCATTTTAAGTATGACCATGTATCCAATTCTAAGCGTCAAGTTGGTTCTACATTCAAACCATTTGTCTATACAGCTGCTTTAGAGCAAGGTATCTCTCCTTGTAATTATTATCCCATTAAGACGATAACCTATACCAACGAAAAGGACTGGACACCAACTAATGGTAGTAAAGATGAGCAAGACAGACATCTTAATTATTCTATGGAAAAAGCCTTGAGTGAATCGGTGAATACCGTCGCTGTTAAAGTCTTGGAAGATGTAGGGATCCAAACAGTGATAGATCAAGCTCAAAAAATGGGTGTACATTCTGAACTACCTGAAGTACCTTCCTTAGCACTCGGCACAGCAGAGTTATCGATGATGGAACTCATCGGTGCTTATACCAGTTATGTGAATGAAGGACACAGGTCGCAACCGTTTTTTATTACGAAGATAGAAGATAAGCACGGTCAACTGATCTATGAAGCACCTGTGCAGAAAGAGCAGCCTCAAGCCTTTTCAGATGACACGAGACAAGTCATGATTGAAATGATGAAATCTACGATTAACAAAGGCACAGCCACTCGTATACGTTCGGTATATGGCCTACCTAATGATTTGGCAGGAAAAACAGGAACTACCCAGAATAATAAAGATGGATGGTTTGTTGGAATCAGTCCGAAATTAGTCATGTTGTCTTGGGTAGGGAATGACGATCATAGAATTGGGTTTAGTAATACGGCTATAGGTCAAGGCGCCAATTCTGCATTGCCTACCGTTGCCTTGTTTTTAAAGCAATTAAATCAGGATAAAGAATTCCATACGATAACGCAAGCCAAATTTGAAAAACCATCGGAGTCGGTTGTGGAAATGATGGATTGTGAGCCTGAAAAACGAGATGGCTTTTTAAAGCGTTTATTTAAAAAAGATCGCAAGTCGCGCGAATTTGAGTCTGAAGATCCTGAGGAGAAAAAAGATAAAAAGGGGTTCTTTGGTTTTTTGAAGAAAAAAAAGGATGACTAACAGCGGCTTTCTAAAAATTTCAAATCCTACAGACGCAATTTTTTTAATGAAGCCTTAATGCTTCTCTAATTTTAAGGTATTTCTCACTTTTCGCCATAAACGTTCCGATAACAAGCTCTGGTTTTTAATATCTCCCATCAGATATTCTAAATTCAAGCCTTTGATTTCACTAGAAACCGCATCAGTAATTTCAGCGTCATCAGTAATCATAGCCATATCCCAATTTTTAAATTCCCGTTTTGCCTTGGGACCTTGCCACATGGTAACGATGTCGTAATGCCTATTATCCTTTTGAATATTTTCATAAAGCTGTAATACATGGCGTTTTGGACCTTCAATGAGCTGAAAAAAAACATTGTTGTGATATATGAGACTTCCCGTGATTTGATGTTTTCTATTTTCTTTTACAGAGTGATTCAAGATTGTTTTTATATCTAAATCGCTTAATTTTGGTTTAGCGATGGAACGATAACTGACTTCAAATAAGGAATCATTTTTGTAATGTGCCGCTTTAAAATCACTTGGTAAAATATGATATCGTTTTTGAAATACTTTAGAGAAATAACTTCTACTAGAATAGCCAACCGAATAACAAATTTCAGAAATGGTCATATCCGTGGTTTCTATCAATTCTTTAGCGTGTGCCATTTTAATGTTGATGGTCAATTCGTTTACCGTACAACCATACAGATGCTTGATGCCTTTTTGAAGTTTTTTAGGGCCCATTCCAAATTCCTTCACAAGTGTATCCATGGTGAAATGAGACTCTAAATTTGCTCGGATAAAATCTCCAATCTCCGTAATTTTAGATAATTCAGCTTTGGTGAGGCCTATCGTTAATAACTCACTAGACATATCTTCATTGTAGGATTCTAATTGCGACGATAGCATATTCAGAATGGATCCTTCAATGGCAAGTCTACCAATTAAATCCGTACGTTCATTGTCGATAATTAAAGAGACATAGGCATCTGTTTTGGCATCAATATCTCCGAGGTAGCGATAGGTCTTTTGTTTCACTTGAAAGGCAAACACCTCTTCCAATCGTGACGTCAAATCTTTACGAAGTTGCGAACTATAACTTAAAAAGTCATCTGGATTTATAATCAGATAGCAACATTCATAGGTTATATCCTTAGGAATGGTGAAATCGGAAGTCATCCCTGGTTCACCAACAATAATAAAATTTTGATTTTTAAGTAATATTGTAGGTTGCTCTTCATTCGAAAATTTTTGCAACTGATAGCCTGAATGATGGTATCCAAAATAGTATTGCTGCTCGTCTTGAAATATGAAATCAAATTTAAAATCGGAGCTAAATGTAATGCGGTAAACCCAAGCTGTTAAGCCTGGAAAAACTTCATATAAAGATATGGAACCTTTCCCGTTTTTGTTATCCAATAGAAGAATGGCTGCGCCGTGATCCTCCTTAAGATCTGCTCCCAAATACACTGCCATTTGCCGCAACATTTCAATGGGACTATTCTCTTTTAAATATATCATTCACTATTAATTCGCAGTGGCGACAAATGCCTTCCAACTGAATCGCATCGAACAGTAAAAATAATTATTTTCCGTAATTTTTAAAAATAAATTACGTAGGTTTTAAGGTTACAGATTTGCTATTTAAAATCTGTTTTTTAAAGATGTGGTGGGTTCCATACGGGTAATGGCTATAAGATTAAACATGCAAAGCGACAAAAATATACGTAGAACTACGTAGCTATTTGTAAGTGGATATTTGTAACTTTAGGAATTGATAAATGACTAAATATACGGTGATCCAACTTTAAAATGAGAGGGTCGTGTGTTTGGTGGTCATATAAGGAGTTGTGAGTCATTCTAAAACCCATTGTTATGAAAAGTATTCTTTTAATAGTACTATTAGTCCCGATATTCGGATTTTCTCAGGACAAAGTCAATTTAGAAAAAATGAGCTTGTCCGAACTCAATGAATATTTGTTCATCGAATATACCTTAAATAAAAATACTGAGCCGTTAAACACAGTAGCTACTGAAGATTTTGTTTTAATCGCAGCACCTGGTATGATTGAAACAAAAGAACAAGCCATTAAAGGAGTGAATAATTTGAGTCTTTCAAGTGTAAATGTCACTGTGGATAACATTATTGAAAGAGATAATCTAGGAATTGTTATTGGTGTTTTGGACATGAAAGGCACAATAATGGGAAGACCGATTCCTGGAAAAATAAGATACCATAGTGTGTTTTTTAAAGATAATGGTATTTGGCAACTCCAAAGTAGATCTATGACTCCAATTAGAATGTAGGGCAAAACTATTCACAACAACCCACAAAGCGAATTCCTAGTCTGTTACTCATAAAATCCTCACCGATGTCTCTTCAGTCCGTTTTCTTTTACTACCTTAGTTCCAAGGCATTGGCACAACGCGTTTAAAAAGTGGTGATGCTTCAACGCTTCCAAGCACTAGCCAATGATCAAGTTTTTCAGAAACATAAGAATGCAGTTACTTTCGCAAGGAAAAACCGGTAAGTATTTAAAATATGCGATGGGCGAAATTGTTCTAGTGGTGATTGGGATTTTAATCGCCTTGCAAATCAATAATTGGAACGAAGCGCAAAAAGCCCGTGAAAAAGAAACCTCTGTTTTAAAGTCGCTGGTGAATTCTATAGACAACGATATATGGGAATACGACACCTATGTCAGCCAAAATCTTACGACCAAGAAACGTGGCATCGATAGCCTTCAGGACTATGCGTCAGCAAACAAAACCATTACAGAACCGCTTTTTATTGAATTTTATAAGATGGCGAAACAGGATGTCCATTTTCGTTTTGGTAATGGTCCCTTTGAAGCACTCAAATCAAGTGGTTTAGAACTCATCAGAAATGATTCCCTGAGAACCCATATCAATAATACCTATACATCCGATGTCCCAATTGCGGTGCTGCTCGGAAATGATTTCTACTATGAGAACAAACTCAAAGTGGATGAGCTCTATTATAAGCTCATAGCAATCAAACGTGAGATGCATCCCGATGGTACGAGTCAGCTTGTCGAACGTTTAAAAACCGATGACGTGCTTCACAACGACGATTTTTTGTGGGCACTGCAATTGGAAATGAACAAGTACGACGAAGATACCCTACGCATCAGACAAATAAGAACCTCATTGCTAGATTTGAAATCAGCCATTGAAAGAGAATTACAGCGCTAGCCTTGACCTAGGAAATTTAATAATTCATGGGCAAGTTGCGCTACCGTTTTAATTCTTATATTTAAAATTCTAAACTCCTAGAATTAGCGTCATGACCACGTCTTTTTTTTCCGACTTTAAAACCCTTATCATTATTGGGATCATTATTGCTTTAACCATTTGTGTTGCTTTGGTTTTTAAATACCTATCAAAGCGGAAAATAAATGCCCTCGTCAAAACAAGACATATTGATCCAACCAGCTATGTGTTTGCGACAAAACTGATCACAGCCCTTATTTTTATTATCGGGATTTCGTTTGCCTTAATTCAAATTCCTGAAATGAAAACCTTGGGCCATTCCTTATTGGCAGGTGCAGGCATCTTATCCCTCGTCGCAGGATTGGCATCGCAACAGGCGTTGAGTAATATTATGAGTGGGTTTCTGATCGTGATCTTCAAACCTTTTAAAATCAACGATAGAATTACCTTTAACCAAACCTATACAGGAACGGTAGAAGAAATTAATTTGCGACAAGTGGTGCTAAGAGATTTTGAAAATAATAGAATCGTTGTACCCAACTCCGTGATTAGCTCTAATGTGATTGTTAACTCCAACTTAAACGATACCAAGATTTGTAAAATGATTGAAATTGGTATCGGTTATAATTCAGATATCGGCAAGGCTTTAAAAATCATGGAAGAAGAGGTGCTGAAACATCCGCTTCATATCGATAATAGAACGGCTGAAGATATCGAAAACAACGTACCTGAAGTAATTTCAAGGGTGATTGCATTGGGCAATTCATCTGTGACTTTAAAAGTGTGGGCTTACTCCGATAATACCGCAAATGGGTTTATCATGTATTGCGATTTACTGCGCTCCATAAAAGAACGTTTCGACCAAGAAAACATAGAAATACCTTATAACTATCAGAACGTCATTATTAAAGAAACCAAAGAAAATGACGCGTCATCGACCTCATGAGTTAGGCGCATTTAGAGGTAAACTAATTTAAAAAAAAAGAGAGGCCTTTTGGCCTCTCTTATCATTGGTTGGTTATGCACAATGGCTTATTTCAAAATTATCTTTTCAGTAATAATCTTGCCATTGGATTTCATAATGACATAGTAAATACCACTTGGTAGCGGTTTGCCATTTGCAGAGGTGCCATCCCATGCTATTTCAGTGCTGCCAGATGCTATGGTTCCTGTTTGGATGCCATAGACACGCTGTCCTACGAGATTATAGATGTCAACTTGAGCAGAACTGTTTGGTGGCAGCTTGATGCTGATTGTTGCTTTATCTTTCACAGGGTTCGGCAATACAGTGAGTTGCATTAGCGAACTGCTCTCAAGTTTGGCTTCGATATCATCACAATTGGCATCATCACATGGACCGAGATAATCACCGTGTGCAAGATGCGCTTCCACAGCTGATTCTGCTACGCAAATGGTTTGAGGGCCATCAAGACTTCCTTTAGGTCTATGACAAAGTACTACTTTTTTCTCTTTGTTACCACAAACCCATTCATCAATGAGGTTGTCAAAACCTGGAAAATAAGCACAGTCTGGTAAACCATCACCATTATTGTCAATCGTGTCATCACCACCTGGACATTCATCACATTGGTCTGCTACAGTATCACAATCTTCATCCGGACCTTCAAGAGTGACGATGGCGCTACAAGTACTGGCGTTATTGCACTCGTCGGTAACTGTGAGTTTTACAATATGCTCACCTAACATATAGCAGGTAAAGACCGATTGATCAATGGCTAGCGTCACATTGCCACAAATATCATTAGAACCATTGTCTATTTGACTAGGCGTTATAGATACAGACTCATTATCGCCCAATTGTATGGTAATATCTTGGCAAATGGCCGTTGGTGCTGTGGTGTCAATAATGGTAATCACTTGCACGCATGTGGTTTCATTATTACAGGCATCTGTAGCCGTCCAAGTTCTAGTGATGGTTCCTGTATCGCCACATCCATCTAAGTTCGTGACATCGCTGTAACTCACTGTCGGATTAAGATCGCATTTGTCAGTAGCGGTAGCAATACCTGTCGCGGCAGGACTGTAATCACTACCACATTCAACCTCTAAATCAGCAGGACACGTAATGTCTGGACCTTCATTATCTACCAGTGTAATGGTCTGTACACAACTCGTGGTATTACCAGAGGCATCTGTGGCTCGCCAGGTACGCGTAATCGTTCCTGTTCCACCGCAACCTGTCAAATTCGCGACATCTGTATACGTGATATCTGGATTTACATCGCAATTGTCTGTAGCCGTTGCAAGTCCGGTATTAGCAGGTAAGGTACTTTCATCACATTTAATGCTTCGGCTCGAAGGACAGGTGATGATAGGGTTGATATTATCTTCAACAATGACGGTAGCCGTACAGCTACTATCATTGCCAGAACTATCGGTTGCAGTGAGGGTCACAACATTAGTACCTAAATCACTACAATTAAAGTTCGTCTGGCTCAGCGACAGCGATGGAGTTCCACCACAGGCATCGTAAGAACCGTTATCTATGGCAGCCGCTGTTATGGAGGCATTACCGTTCGAGTCCAATTGGATGGTAATATCCCGACAAACAACGATTGGGTCGATAGCATTACCATTCGTCAAGCAAGAGGCATTGGAGACATAGTTACGCATCACGTTTCCTGGTTGGGTTCCCATACCATTGGAAATTGGAAACGTACCATGACCATAGCTGTCAAAATAACTCATTATGGTTGGAAACACATCCAGCAAGTAAGGTTCGCTAAGGCAAGATCCACCTTCTGCATCATCTGTGGCGACACCTGCGGAAGTTGTATTACCATAATCATCAATTTGCGTACTATCGCCATTCCAAACACAAGCATGTGTGTGTCGCGAGTTAAGATTGTGACCAATTTCATGGGTCAGTACTTTCACATATCTCGTGTAAGAAGTCCATGGTAATATTGGTGCGTCAATACCAATTCTGGTTAAAGAATAGGAATCATTGGTGCAAAGCCCATCGAAATAGGCGATTCCGCCTCCCCAACTACCTGTCTGTCCAGAGATTAATGCCGCCAAGTCGCCAGGCCATCCAGCGCCATCACCGTTATAATAAGCTCTAAAATCATCCCTCTGATCGCCAGTGTCGTCAGATTCAATAAAGGTATCCTGTGAATCCCATACAAATACGCCAGAAAGCACCATATAGATATCTTCTGCGTTATACGCATTGATGGTTTGAGCGAAGGCAGAGGTCATTTTATTAGTGGTTTCGTCGGCATCTGAACCGTTTAAAAGGTAATAAGAATAATCTGCAACGAGATAGACTTGTACGACTTGACAGTCGAGAGCTCTGTTGGCATTATTGAGTTCAGCATCTGTGTATACAGGCATGTCTTTGCCGCCAGCTTCCATATGGCATTCAAATTTGAAGAGATCCTTTTTGATGTCTTCCTGTAGATTGGCCGTTTTATAAAAGATATAACGGCTGGCATTGTTTTTTAATTTAACGAGTTCGTAGTTATATTGGCTATCGCTGAACAGTCCAACAACTTCATCTTTATACACGCTAAAGGAAACATAAGATCTAGACTGACCTGGAATGGTTCCTTTATAATGCACACCCAGATCAACATTCTGCATGCTTCTTCCGGTACTTGTTTCCACCTTAAACTCATCGGTGAATATCTTAATTTTTTCTAGTTCCAAGGCCATCGGCTGTCCGTCGCTCATTGGAATGGTTAATTGAAACTGATTTGGAGCGGCTCCTCGTAAGGCTGCAAGTTCTGAAAGATCAATAGAGAGGAGGTCTCCATCAGTCACTTGCGTATAGGTTTTTTCAGCAGCCGTCACTGAAGATTCTGGAAATAAATTAAATGCTGATTCCGGCAGCGGTTGTTTGCCCTGACCAAGGGATGAGATGGTGACTAGCACAATGGCCAGTCGTAAAATAATAGTTTTCATAATAAAAAGAACTTAGGTTGGTTAAACATTTCGAATGGTCACCTAATTAACCCATCACTTGCTACTTGCGTCAATTAGGATGACATTTTCGTCGTATTCAAAGCTAATAGAGACCGCTGACAACGGCTCCTACATATGTTTCAAATTGTATAAGGTATGTTCCATGCTACTGATATTCCTAGTGTTTGAGGCGATTGTTACAGGTTGCTGTGGAGACTGTTCAATAGCATTACTTTAAGTGAAAAATACGTAGCACTACGTATACATACGTTCATAGATATTAGTAACTTTATGGTTGTCAATATGTATAAAAAGATATACTTATTCGATCATAAAAGGGGATAACAGTATCTTTAGTTGCTATAATAGGAGTTAGCAACAATTACCACTCAAACTCACGACCTAAATACCTAATTTTTTTAAAATCATTTGCGTAACCGAATAGTTACACATATATTTGTAACCGATTAGTTACATAAATTATGAGAAGAGATGTTTTTCAAGCAATTGCAGACCCAGTTAGACGAGACATTATTGAATTGCTTGCTACTGAAACTTTAAGCGTAAATGAAGTTGCAGAAAAGTTTGAGATAAGTAGACCTGCAATTTCTAAACACTTGAAAATATTAAACGAATGTGGGATAATCCAATTTAACCAAATTGGAAGAGAGCGTATGTGTTTAATCCAGCCTCAAAAATTGATTCCTGCTTTTTTATGGATAAAACAATACAATAAACTATGGGAAGAAAGAATAGATTCCTTTGAAAATTACGTTAATCAAATTCAAACAAAAACCGATAAAAAATGAGCGATTTAGTAAACAGAACACTAACAATTGAGAAAACATTTAATGCACCAGTAGAATTAGTTTGGAATGCTTGGACGCAATCTGAACACATTCTAAAATGGTGGGCTCCAAACGGAATGGAAATTAAAGTAATTCAGCACGATTTTAAAGTTGGTGGAAAGTGGAAATATTCAATGCCGATGCCAGACGGAAACAAATTTATATCAGAGGGGACATATAAAGAAATTGAAGAATTTAAGAAAATAATTACTTCTGCGGACTTTAAACCTATGACCGAAAACGTAGAACTACAAACTTACTTTAAAGCAGATGGAGATAAAACCAAGTTCACATTTAATGTTATTCACGCAACACCTGAATATTGTAAACAACAAGAAGAAATGGGGTTCTATAATGGTTGGGGTTCGGCTTTCGAAAGATTGGAAAATGTGCTAAAGAATTTGAAAGAATAAAAATTTGAAATGAAATAACTGTTGCTAACACCGTGTATAATTAATTGCGGTAGGTGTTTAAGACGAGGAAAAATTCTCACATAATTCACTATCTTTAAAACTCGGAAAGAATTGCTGGCTCAGCCTCGCACTTTTTGTCCCGCGGAATTTTCGCCGTAAACGGCTCATCCGAGCGCAAAGCGCTTCGGCTGAAATTCCGCAACTAATCATACACAATTACGTTAGCATTTATTATGAAAAAGAGCATTGCCATTTTATTAACAATTCTGCTTTCAGTAAGTTTAGGCTTCTCGCAAATCCCAATTCAAGAATATCGTGCGGAAATTGAACAGCTGAAAACAGATACACAAGTAAACGAATACTGGCATGACTTGCATAAAATTGACCAAGAAATTTTGGTCAACACAAGCGATTTAAAAATTGCTGACAGTATTTCGATATCGAATATGATTAAGTCAGCTTTAATTTTCGATATTCATGGAACTAAAGGATATAACTCTAAAGGTTATAGTGGTTTTTTACCAATACTCAATCTTTCTCATAACTACATTGGTCAAAGTCAAATAGCTTATTGGCCTATAATTGAAAAGTGCGCAGAAATTGGAGGAGCTATAGAAAGTTTTGGTGGAAAATACCCTGCATATCAACTTGAAAGTGTGTCGCAAACTTTTTACAATTATTCACTATTCAATCAAGAAAAAAAATATCCAATTCTTGTCAGTAAATTAAGTGAGATAGAAACTTTAGATATCATTGATGAACTTCTAAAATCGTTTCAAAACCAAAATGAATTGCGGAAATTGAGTGAGATTGCAGTCCTTAATAGATGGTATCCACAATCATCCAAAGAACGAATTGACGAAGGCGAATTTTCCATTATAAAAATGTCTGATAATAATTTATATTTAAAAAAATACGGGAGAATTCAAAAACTTGAACTACTTAAGACAAAGAAGTCATCGAAAGAATACAGAATTGTAAACGAACCATTTGGCTGGAAGTATGTCTATGGCGAAGATGGAAGTTTGAGTTTAGTTGACGAAAAAAATAATGAACTAATCAATTACACTCTGATAAAATAACAAATGCTAACAACGTATATAGCTCTTAGCTAATCAGTTGCTTACCGAAAAGTTATCGCTAATTTGCACGTTACGATCCATAAACAAACCCGTAGTGTGTAATTACAAAAAACTGAATTATGAAAATTAAATGGATTACACTAACATTAATTACTTTCACAATGTTTAATCTATTTGGACAAGAAAAATCAAAAGTCGATAAAGAATTTAAAAGCATAAGTTCCAAAATTTTCCCTGTCATTAAAGTAGCAACTTCCGAAAATCATAAAGAGGCTGATTTTGAATTTATAGGCGATGACCAACCTGTTTTTAAAACGATTGCTGGCGACCTTCTTTGTTTTTATGGAATTGACAAAGGCAGTCATTTTGAACTATTACAAAAACGACAAATGCCCGAAAATATCGGAATTGAAGAACTTGACCAATTTGCTCACGATAATTTGATAAAATTTGTTGCCGACAAAACACAGATACATAATACTTCATTCGGTGGAATTGGATTTTCTTGTGGCGGAGACCACGAAGCATCCCTTATGACCCTTCCAGAAATTTGGAGTATGATTAATGAAAAATTAGGTGAATCTATTGTCTTTGCTGTACCAGCAAAAGACTTAATAGTGTTTGTGGAATCAAGTAATGAACAAAGTGTTGAGGGACTAAAATCAATGATTGAGGAAATCCACAAAGACGGAGAAAGGTTACTTTCGAAAAAATTATTCACTTATGAAAACGGAATTATTGAAGAAAAAAAATAGCTGTGCCCAACAATGTCTATGATTAATTGCTCGTTCTAGCCTAATTACTAAAATTTGCCAACGCACAGTTCACACTGCATGCTCGTGTCTCGCGGATTTTTGCTACGCACAGTTCGCTTCGCTCGTGTCTATTTGGTTTGTATTTGCTAAAATAGGTGCTGGAACACGCCACTATTCATACACAATTAAGTTGAGGTTAATTTGAAAACAAACTATGGGTACACATATAGACTGTTTCATTCCGAAAGAAAATAATTATTCGATTGAAGAAGTAAAAGAAAAACTAAAAAGTGTTTTTGACAGACTAAAATCTGAATATTTACATTTGGAAAAGCACGGAACTTTTAAGGAAAACGTAAATAGTGAGTGGTGGATTAGTCTTATTCCTGCCGAAAATGGAAATCCTGAATATATTACAGGAGAAGGAGATATTTTTAGTATTGACATTTACGATAAAACAATATGTATTGGTGCAATAGAACGATTTTCAAGTTTGTATATTAATGATAAAAACGTATCAAGAGAGTTGTTTAAAATTCTTTTGGAATTATGTAATGAATTTAGGTCATCGGATGAAATATTAATTGGTGCAGGCGGATTTGGAGAAACTGACCACATTGGAGAAATTGCTTTTAACGGAGGGAGCTTCGAACAGATTTGTAATAAGATGACTGAATTGAATGGTATTCCTGCAAATGATTTGACTGAATTAAAAGACAGGTCTTGGTATCTGAAAAAATAAAAAACTGAGTACAACACCGCATATAATTAATTACTTCGCTGATAATTTTAAATTGCCCAAAGAATCATTTAGTCTGATTATAGCCGCTTTTTACTGTTTGTTGACTAAATTTTGACGAACAAAAAACCTCAAAAAATTGATTCACAATTAGTTGAGGTTTTGAAAAGTGGAGTCGGAGAGAATCGAACTCTCGTCCAAACAAGCTATTAAAGAGCTTTCTACACGTTTAGTCTTTCCTTGTTTTTTAGATGTCAGGCTGGCAAAAGACAACCTACCTAACACTTAGCTTTTAAATCTCGACCGTACATCAAAGCGCTATACGATCTTAGTTAATTTTTACGATGCCTCTAAATAGAACGCCACTAACCAAGGCTTTCTGGAGACATTTAGCCTTCCTACCTAGTAGGAACTAGCACAATCTTACTGTAATTCAGATTACGCAGCTAAAGCGTAGTTATTCTCGCCGTTTAAAAAGTTGACCTAGCCTTTTACGTGTCTCATGGTCGTTACACGACGTGCTTACCGTTTAATGAGTCTCGCTGTCAAAACCAGTCGACCCCATTTTAGGTAATCATGCTGGCGTTCCCTTTCAGGTCAGGCTCTCGGCAGTCGCTCTCTTTGAGGAGCTCCAACAATGCCTCCATCCTTAACGCTAACACTTCCAAAAAACGCACAAACGTTTTAAGGATTGCGAATTTACAAAAATACTAGTGCAAAACCCATACCAAGCTGGTTTTAATAGTATTTTAAGAAAATATGTCAGTACAAACCCTTATTTTTAAAGTAAAACAAAGCATTATGATCAAAGAAGGGACAAAAGTACAATGGCAATGGGGCAACGGCACAGCCTCGGGAAAAGTTAAAGAAAGTTATACGCAAAAAGTGACTAAAACCATCAAGGGAAACGAGGTGACGAGGCACGGCGAAGCAGGTAATAAAGCCTTGTATATTGAGCAGGAGGATGGGACGCATGTCCTTAAAAGCGAAAGTGAAGTCACACGTACCAACTGATTCTTAAACACCACTTGCTAAAGCCATAAAATCCGCTTATTTTCGTGCAAAATTATCAGTCATGAAATTCGCAATTATAAAAGAACGTAAAAACCCACCAGACCGACGCGTGGTCTTTTCACCCGAAAAACTAGTAGAAGCCCAACTGGCATTTCCTCAGGCAGAATTTGTTGTGGAGTCTTCTGATATTCGTGTGTTTTCAGATGATGCCTATCGCGAAAAGGGATTTACAGTGACCGATGATGTGTCGGATGCCGATGTCATGATTGGTGTGAAAGAAGTCCCTGTCGACGCCTTGATTCCGAATAAAAAGTATTTCTATTTTTCACATACCATTAAAAAGCAACCCTATAACCGGAAATTACTCAAGGCCATGCTCGATAAGCATATCGAAATGTATGACCATGAGACCATCGTTAAAAAAAGTGGTGCGCGATTAATTGGTTTTGGTCGCTATGCAGGATTGGTAGGCGCTTATAATGGGTTTCGAGCGTTGGGATTAAGAGACGGACTCTTTCAATTGCCAAAGGTGGAAACGCTTACCGATTTAGAAGCGGTAAAACGCGAATTGGATAAAATTACCATACCGAATATCAAAATTGTATTATCAGGAACCGGGAAAGTCGCCATGGGTGCCAAAGAGATATTAGATCATCTTAAGATCAAAGAGGTGAGTGATGCCTTGTATTTGACCTCGCAATTTTCAGAACCTGTCTATTGCATGATTGACGTTATGGAGTACAATAAACGAAAAGACGGTAAAGTAGGCGATAAGTGGGCATTTTATAAAGATCCGAGTGGCTACGAAAGCAACTTTATGCCGTATGCCAAACAAACCGACTACTTTATAGCTGGCCATTTTTATGGTAATAATGCGCCTTACTTATTTACGAGAGCCGATGCTAAACACCTTGATTTTAGAATTAATTTGGTAGCTGATATTTCCTGCGATATCGACGGACCCGTAGCTTCAACGATTCGGCCATCCACCATAGCCGATCCGTTTTATGGTTATGATCCAACTACCGAAAGTGAGGTGGCTTATGATGCGGATAAGGCCATAACTGTCATGGCTGTTGACAATTTACCTTGTGAGCTTCCCAAAGATGCGAGTGAAGGTTTTGGTGAGATGTTTTTAGAAAGCGTGATTCCTGCCTTTTTTAATGACGATGAACGCGGGATTTTAAAACGTGCAAAAATCACTACCAACAATGGGCAACTCACCGAACGTTTTAAATACCTGCAAGACTACGTGGATGGCAAGTAAATGTCAGATTCCGTTTAAATAATTCGATGCGATAAGGCCTTGACGAGCCAGTAGGAAACAGCTAAAAAGGAGGCAAAAGTCAAGGTGAAAACCCAGGCTTCAAGGTTTGGCTCTATAATAAGTAAAACAGCATCTACAATAATGTCTAACGGTTGATGCAAAATTTCCCAAGAATTGTAACGTAAAAAGCGTCCTAAGTAAACGCCAAAAGCAGATAGCCCAAAAATACCTAGCATTAATGGCGTCATAAGCTTTGGGTGAAGGTGTTGTTTTAATAGCGTTTCCATATCAAAAAGGGATAGAAAAAATAGGAGTAATCCGTTAAAAGCAAAGGACATAATCACCAAAATATCTAACCATAAAAAATGTTGATTGGTACGTGTTAAATGCAATAAGTCGGTCACAATGTAAGGTGCGTTCGGTAAAAATAGCAACCACACACCAAAGCTGATGAATAAGGTTAGCTTATGTAATTTTATTTTGCTAGAAAGTAAGGTGGTAATAGCGAATGGGATGATGGCTAAAAATAGGTTCCATACTAGAAATAATAAGTAAAAGGATTGATGAATTTTCATTCTAACCATCAATAAAATGATGCTTAGAGCCATAGATACAGTTAATAAGGATAAGATCTTAAACCGGTTGAGAATGAGTGTTTTTATGGTGTCCATATAATTTTGATTTTTGTGTCAATTAAGAAAATAGTGATGACGCCTAAGAAGTAGGCGATAAGGTCGGAAATTTCAAAAGTGCTACCTAAAAGAAGCACAGCTAGCTGATGATCTCTCAAATGTAAATAGTCTAATAGGTTGGCAAGTTGTAGAAATTCAATCGCAAAGGCAATACCTAGAACCACGATGGCAACCACAATAGGTGTCGTTTCAATTATACTACGGATGGCACAATACATCAGGATGACGACCAGATAATCGCCAAAGGTATGTCTGATAAAACCGTCTTTAAGCCAAATGGCGATGGCTACTTCAACTAGAAATAAGAGAAGGCTCGCTACGAAAAATGTTTTATGAAACTTTAAACTCATGGAATATCAATTGTATCACCTAAATATTTTGGTTGGACATCAAACAAGACATCTAAAGATGCTTTCGCTCTCGCTAAGTATTCTCGAAGTTGTACCTTTAATCCATAGCTTCCAACGATGGCTTGAGCATTATAAGCAATGGCACTAATATCGTGATGTTTGGCCAAATAGACGGCGCGTTCATTGTGAAACTTTTGTGAGATAATAGTAATGGAATCTTGTCCGAAAATTGCCTCTGATCGAATCACAGAATCTAAAGTTCTAAAACCTGCATAATCGAGTATGATGCGATCTTCAGGGATGCCATGCGCCATAAGATCCTTTTTGAATGTTGTAGGCTCATCATAAGTCTTACGACCGTTGTCACCACTCACTAATACATAATCGATTTTTCCCGCATTGAATAGTTTGACTGTGGCATCTATACGATAGCGGTAATAAAGGTTAATTTGACCATTGGGCAAATATTTAATGGTTCCTAAAAGTAATCCTACCTTGTTTTTAGGAATATCAGAGACTCTATCATAAACGTAGCTTTCGGCCTGATGGCTAATCATTTTATTCGTAATGATTAATCCGACTAGGAGCAATGCGCCAAGTAATAGGGACATTTTCACTAATTTTTTAAGACGTTTCATTTACTTTTGTTTTTGACAACCAAACCCAGGCTTGATTGGAAGTTATAAAGGCTGATGTGAAAAAGGCAATAGAATACACATCAAAATTTGACGAAATGATTCCAAAGGCGCTTATCCCGAAAGTCATTATCGCATAAAAAGGATAATAGATCTTAAAGATATGTCGCTTGTCAAATCCTTTCTTTTTGCCCATCCAAAAAAACGGACATATAGTGGTTAAGATACAAAGCGTACTTACCATAAATACAGGTATTAATGTTAAGAACATTATTGGGATAGTTTGTATATCTATGCCTTCGGTTGCTATGATGAGCCAAAGAATTACAGCGGCTAA
Organism: Psychroserpens sp. BH13MA-6; assembly: GCF_052983595.1. Lineage (NCBI taxonomy): Bacteria > Pseudomonadati > Bacteroidota > Flavobacteriia > Flavobacteriales > Flavobacteriaceae > Psychroserpens > Psychroserpens sp. BH13MA-6. The sequence continues at coordinate 51,843 of NZ_JBRJGE010000005.1, forward strand.
TAAGCATGATTTTGCTATGACAGTAGGAAAATTCATGGCGCGGTCGTGGTTTGTTGTTGAGACTCCAGTTGAAAGGTTTCCAATGAATATTCCTGCCAATCGTACTGTAGGTGTTCACGTAGGTTATTTCGATATTTCGTGGCGATTCTATTTTTGGTAGATTCAGGTATGTCCATCTTATCTTTATAGTGATATAGCAGGTTTGCATTGCGATTAGAGAGGTTGAGGAGGTAATGAATATCGAAAGACTCAGCGACATTGATATTATAGTCTGTTATGAGTTTATCCCAATTTAAAGCACTAGAAATGACTAGAACCGCGAATGCTATTTTGGTATTCATTCTGAATAAATAAGCGAGGTTTTTTAGTTGAAGCACTTTGAAAAATGTTGTGACTAAACCTACTAAAGCCAAGAACAAATAAACATGAACGCCAATGCGTTTATAGGTGAGACCAAAAGCCGTAATATAGTTGTGGTTTTTGATGGCTATCAATACAATAAGTGAGATATTTAAGATAATCCATAAGTAAGTTAAACGCTTTAAATTCCGATTTTTACTGTAGAAATTCAGGTCACCTCTAAAATAATATAGGATAATTAAAATGGCAATAACGATCGAGGCAATGAGTGTGTTTATACCAGTGTGAACTTGATTTGAAAGCTCAGAAGCACGGGTAATTTCAGCTGTGAATAAATAGGTAATGTCGGTGACTATATAAAACACGAGAAGCGTGTTTAAAAGCATGAGGAGTGTGGTGCCAATTTGTTTTTCTTTTCTTAGCTTTTCTTCTGAAATATGATTTGGTGGACGTAAGTCGTTGGATGTGTTTTGATCCTGTGAGGTGGCTGGTTCCACACGAACAGGTTTGGAAATGTTTTGAAAGAGAAAATAGCCTAATACTGTGAATAGTAGCCATTGAAGATTGATAAAACTAAAGTCAATCTTAGAGATAAAATCACTGAACATAGGGTTGCCATTTTTGTAGAGCAAAGTGAAAGTGATTATAAAGATGAGCGGAATGCCAATCAATTTTACCAAGTGCAAAACATCGATGTCTTTTTTTATTTTGACCTTTTCATCCGTCTCATTTACTTCGAAATTCCTATGGAAAAATCCTGCAATGGTACTGTACAAACCATTGAGCCAAGTCACATATACAGAGGTGTGTTGCTGTGAAGTGGCGCCCACTAACGTAAAAAAGACAATGCAGTTAGCGATGATAGACAAGCTCGAACCTTGCACAAATACGACAACAGCCGTAAGGGCATAAGTGAAGCTTAAAAAAATAAGCGACTTATGTCGAAATATTTTGGGATTATGAGCAATTAAAATACCAATAGTACAGATGGAAAAAATGGATAGGTTCAATCCGATAGATTTTTCAAAGAATAAAATACTAAAGAGAAAGGAGGCAAGAATAAGAATGGCTTGTTTCATGATGAATGGTTTTAAAGTACTTTGTATTTCAAAGTAAACGTGTAAAAAAAATGATTTATTGTTTATTGATTAATTTTTCTAGTGCTTCTATATGACTTTTAAAGGCTGCTCTTCCTGATTTGGTCGTCGCGTAACGCGTATTCGGCTTTCTACCTATAAACTGTTTTTCAACGCTGATGTACTCTGCTTTTTCGAGAGCTTTGGTATGGCTTGCTAAGTTGCCATCAGTCGCACCTAATAATTCTTTGAGCATATTAAAATCGGCATATTCATTCACCATAAGAATCGACATGATTCCCAATCGGATACGATGGTCAAATACTTTATTGATGTTGTTGATGATGCTCAAAATGCGTGTTCTGTTTTAACTTGGTAAAAGGTGACTTTGATAAGTTGATCTTCGATGCTTTAACTACCTGCCCATGGGCTGCCAAATATACCAACAGCGAGTTCGATCCATATCAGTGCTAACACCGTCAAAAGACTCAGTACCAAAAGGATCCGACTTTGACGTGTTTTAATGGTCCTTAATATCAATTCCACACTAATGGCGGTTCCAATTAACAAGATTGCGGCTAGGACAAAATCAGATAGCGTCCAACGGACAGCTTCAGAAAATTGCATCCCAACCAAAGGTATTAAAAGTACGAATACTGCGACTCCCAAGAGACTGTATAAACGTTTATTTTGTATGTACATAATTTCGATGTTTAGTTTTATTTGACGTCATATTTAAAATGCATGATGCTGCCATACACAATATGCATGATGCCGAATCCTAGGACCCAGAACCAAAAGCCATAGCTAGGAATTAAAGCGCAAATTAAGCCCAATATCACCTCAGTGTAGCCAAGATACCTAATATCACCTAAACTATATTTTGAAGCGTTGATTAATGCTAATCCGTAAAAAATCAACATCAATGCAGCAGTATGCCCATAGCGTTCTTGATTTAAAATGATTAGAATATACAAGCCACCCGTTACTAAGGGTATCAAAAAATTAATGAGCAATCGCTTGGAGGAACTATCCCAAATTTTTTCACCGTTTTTCTTGGCTTTTTTGGTGGTCATATAAATTCCCGTACCAACACTCAGCACAGCCACGCCGATAAGAATAGCGACACAAATTCTAAAAATGCTCCCATCTAATATGAGATAACCTCGCACGGAATTGGTCACCAAATAATAGGCTACAAAAGCACCAATAAGCGCATAAATTCCGGCAAGAATGCCAGATAGACCACTTAGAGATATAAAACGTGACGATCGATTCATCATGTTTTTAATCTCGTTGATATCTTCTAAATAGTTTTTTGATTCCATAAAAAGTACTTTGAATTACAAAGTAAATAAATTTAATTGAATTTTCACCACTAATTTTTTGTTAATTTTATATTCTTAAACATCGCTCTTATGAAGCCAGCGGAATCGTATATATTAAAGCAACCGGAACCCTATAAATCCATTTTGTTGCATTTGCAAATGCTGATGTCTTATACGTTTCCACAAGCTGAAATGTTATACAAATGGCGAATTCCTTGTTTTTATGTAGAGGGCAGACCTATATGCTATTTCAATCAAAGTAAGGATTTCGTGGATGTTGGTATTTGGCATGCCTCTCATCTAACAGCCTACGAAGAACATTTAGTGTCAGAAAATAGGAAAGTAGTAAGATCGTTACGTTACAAATCTCTATCAGATATCGATGACGAGCTTTTTATTGCCGTGATGCGAGAGGTGGCAAAGCATCCAAACACATCCTTTTTAAAATAAAATTACAATTCTTTGTACACAATATAGTTCTCAAAAACCATCCCCTTAAAAGATTTTTTCTGCTTTTTTTCTACTTCATAGAAATGAGAATCGAAGAAATCCAAGGCTGTAATACTAACATCAGATTTGATCATGTCAAATCCATTGATGGACACTCGAGATTCCATAATGCGCAGTAATTTGGACGCAATGGTTTGACGCTGGAAATCCTTATGTACAAACAAACCATCTAAGTAATTGCCATTTTTTAAATAGGCGAATCCCACAATTTGCCCATCTACTTCCGCTACAATAAAATATAAGTTTGAGATGCGATCTTTCCATTTGTCAATGTCGTCAGCACCTGATGACCAAATTTCTATTTGTTTTTCGGAGTAGTGCTGTCTATTCACCGTTCGGATGGTGTCCCGAAATAAAGCCGTTATTTCAGGAATATCCTCTAAAGTGGCTTCCCTGATTTCCATGTGATCCAACATTGTTTATAACTGATTTACGGTGTTTCTGATAGCCACCAAATTGGTTAATAATCGTTCTAGATTATCTAAGTGTAACATATTGGCTCCATCACTTTTCGCATTGGCTGGATCAAAATGCGTTTCGATAAACAAACCATCTACATGATTTACTACACCTGCTCTGGCAATCGTTTCAATCATTTCTGGTCGGCCACCTGTCACACCAACACTTTGATTTGGCTGTTGTAACGAATGGGTAACATCCAAAATAGTGGGAGCATATGCACGCATGGTTGGAATACCTCTGAAATCTACAATCATATCTTGATAGCCAAACATCGTGCCTCTGTCTGTAATCCATGCCTTATCACTACCTGAATCTTTTACCTTTTGCACGGCATGTTTCATGGCTTCCGGACTCATAAACTGTCCTTTTTTTAGGTTGACCACTTTATGTGTTTTCGCTGCAGCAACCACCAAATCAGTTTGACGTACTAAAAACGCAGGTATTTGAAGGACATCAACGTATACCGCGGCTTTTTCAGCATCCGAAACTTCATGGATATCTGTCACTGTTGGAATGTCAAACGTCTGTGAAACTTTCTGCAGAATCTTTAAAGCTTTTTCATCACCAATTCCTGTAAAACTATCAATTCTACTACGATTGGCTTTTTTAAAACTACCTTTGAAAACATAGGGAATTTCGAGCTTGTCGGTAATGCTCATAACTTTTTCTGCAATACGCAAAGCCATATCTTCGCTTTCAATAGCACATGGACCACATAAAAGAAAAAAGTTGTTGGAATTGGTGTGTTTTAATTTAGGAACCTCTGATAACTGCATTTGGCTTGAATTTTCAATTTCAGCAGCAAAGATACATATTAAAAGCTTCTATTAAGACTATTTCTTATCATCCAAAGTGCCATAATGAAATTTGCCACAACAAATAGCCCACCATAAAACACAAATTGCTTAGTTTGAATTGACAAGTTCACGATGTTAAACACATCTGAAAGATAAGCCAAAATCATATAAGAAGAGAGACATACAAAGGTCATTCCCAAGGTGAAATTAAGCTTGTTATTGGGTTTTATGAGTTGCCACAAAAATGGGATTCCAAATAATAAAATAGGATATGCTTTAATGCCTTCACTTTTATTGAGGTCGGTGAACCAGTAGGCTATGACCACCAAAAAATAGAGGTAAGGCACAAATTTTGAGTAGGTGTTAAATCGTTCCATCTGTCTGTAGTTTCAGATGTAAATGGCCTATTAAATAGGTTGGTTCTTTGGCTATTTACTATTAATCAATCATAAAGATAACGTTGTTGGCGATTCAAAATTATGTTGAATTATAGTTATAACATTTAATTAACTAATTGCTGCAATTTAGTGCTATTTAGCTTGTTCTTTTAACGGCAATGAGTTCTTGATATCCAGCTAATTAACCAGAGAATTTTTAAATTTTAAATGCTGTCTGGTTTTATTTTCAGTAGAATCGATATTTAAACAGAATTTAACGTACCTTTGCACGCTTAAATTAAGGCATCATTATGGCTAATATTAAAAACATTGCAATTATTGCACACGTAGACCACGGTAAAACAACCTTGGTTGATAAAATCATGTATCATTGTCAGTTGTTTCGTGAAAACGAAAACACAGGAGATTTAATTCTCGATAATAATGATTTGGAAAGAGAACGCGGTATTACTATCACGTCTAAAAACGTTTCTGTGGTTTATAAAGACACAAAAATTAATATTATCGATACACCTGGTCACGCCGATTTTGGAGGTGAAGTGGAACGTGTTCTTAATATGGCTGATGGTGTTTTATTATTAGTAGATGCGTTTGAAGGACCAATGCCTCAAACACGATTTGTATTGCAAAAAGCAATTGATCTTGGATTAAAACCTTGTGTGGTGATAAACAAAGTCGACAAAGAAAATTGTACGCCTGATGAAGTTCATGAAAAGGTGTTTGATTTGATGTTTGAATTAGGCGCTGAAGAATGGCAATTGGATTTTCCAACCGTTTATGGTTCGGCGAAAAACAATTGGATGAGTGACGATTGGCAAAACGAAACTGAAAATATAGAGCCACTTTTGGATATGGTGATTGAACATATTCCTGAACCAAAAATTGAAGAAGGCACGACGCAAATGTTGATTACATCCTTAGATTTCTCATCATTTACGGGTCGTATTGCTATCGGAAGATTAACGCGAGGCGAGTTGAAAGTCGGACAAAATATTTCGTTAGTAAAACGAGATGGCAAGATTGTGAAATCGAAAATAAAGGAGCTTCATGTTTTTGAAGGTCTCGGACGTTTAAAAGTGGACGAAGTTCAAGCTGGTGATATTTGTGCGATTGTTGGATTAGAAGGTTTCGAAATTGGTGACACTGTGGCGGATTGGGAAAACCCTGAAGGTTTAAAAACGATTGCCATAGATGAACCAACGATGAGTATGCTGTTTACAATTAATGATTCACCGTTCTTCGGAAAAGACGGTAAATATGTGACGTCGAGACATATCAAGGAACGTTTGACTAAAGAATTAGAGAAAAATCTAGCGCTCAGAGTTGAAGACACCAATAGTGCCGATAAATTTATGGTGTACGGACGTGGTGTTTTGCATTTATCGGTGTTAATTGAAACCATGAGACGTGAAGGTTATGAGCTTCAAATTGGACAACCACAAGTGATCATCAAAGAAATTGATGGTGTGAAATGTGAACCTGTTGAAGAAATGACCATAGACTTACCAGAAGAAGTATCTGGTAAAGCTATTGAAATGGTGACCATGCGTAAAGGTGAAATGCTAAGTATGGAAGCCAAAGGCGAACGTATGGTGTGTGAATTTATCGTGCCTTCAAGAGGTATCATTGGTTTGCGTAATCAGCTTTTAACAGCAACTGCAGGAGAAGCCATCATGGCACACAGGTTTAAAGAATACCAACCACTAAAAGGTGGTATTCCTGAACGTCAAAACGGAAGTTTGGTGTCTATGGAAAATGGTCAGGCCATCCCTTACTCCATTGATAAATTACAAGATCGTGGGAAATTCTTTATCGATCCAGGAGAAGATATTTATGAAGGTCAGGTTATTGGCGAAAATTCTCGAGGTGATGATATGACCGTTAATGTGACCAAAACTAAAAAGTTGAGTAACGTACGAAGTGCTGGTGCTGATGATAAAGCGAAGATTGTTCCAGCTATTAAATTTTCTTTAGAAGAAGCCTTGGAGTATATCCAAAAAGATGAATACGTGGAAGTAACACCAAATCATTTACGACTGCGAAAAATCTATTTAAAAGAAGTGGATCGTAAACGAAATAAAATTGTCTAACAAATGACAATTAAAAATTAAAAGAACCTAAGGAATTAGGTTCTTTTTTTTATGTCTTTATTGAAGTTTTTCGATGGTATTTTTAGGATTCATGAACGCATGTATCAATAAGAATAGTACGAAAAAAATCACCCAATCGTTGTAGAACGTATAGCGCTTGACGGTATGTATACCAATGGCCACCACAGCTATATTGGTAAAAAGTAAAAGCAATCCCAAAGTCATCGCCAGACTTGCATGAGATGTTGTTCTGTATACTGAAATCATCGCTGCTAACAATAGCATGATCATCAGTAAAAAATAGCGCGCATTTCCAAAGGCATGAATTACATTTTTGAGGTATAGTTGCAACCAGGGTTTGAAGTTATCTAATAACAACGGCATAGCCATTTGCTTGGTCAATTGGTCCACTTCTATAAGTGTTTCATTGTAGGAAAGTTGATTTCCGACATGACTTTGTGCTACTGGCAAAACAGTTTCATTGGCAATGGATGTATAGGAGTTAATATAGGGTAAACTCGTTTCAGATTGGTATGCTGGATCTAAGTGATAGATGTTCAAATGTTGACGTTCTAGCGCTTCGTAAACTTTATTGAAGTACTCTTGTTCGTTTTCTGAAGTAAAAACAGTCGCGTCTTCTTTGTCGGCTACGTATAAAGGAGCTGAAATTACCACAATACCTGTCCATGGTGTGCTTACAAAATAATCATGCTTGAGACTATGATAACATTTATCGGCTAGTGAAGTCAGAAAAGGAAGGCATATGAGTGCGATAAGAAACCAAGCGTTTTGTTTGTACGACTTTGGTCTATATGAAATGTAAAACCAAACTAACATGGCCACAGGTACTAAAAAAAAGAATTGACTTCGTGTGAGCATTAGGATAAAAATTAGTGGTAATGCGAATTTGAAATCTTTAGGATTTTTAGTGAGTGTAATACACATGAGTTGTGCAACAATGACCAGATATAACGGATAGGCTAAGGCTTCAGACAAAATATAATTAGCAACGAGATGATTGTAAACGTAGGGTGTTAACAATAGGATTGTTAGAAGCAAGTACCATAGGTTATGAAGATGAATGACTGCTTTTAATTTTTTAATAAAATAATCTACAGCTAAAAGGCCTAGTAAGGTCTGTAATATCACAATAGCCGTTTCGAACCAAGATCCAAAGACCAACTTTACCGTATTTAAAAAAAGAGGATAAGCAGCTGATCTTATGATAGACATACTCAAGTATCCCTCAGAGTCTGGAAGGTACATAGCTGAACGTGAAATACAACAAATAGCAACAGCAATATATATAAAAAGCGACGACCATTTATAAAGTGCTTTTACTAGGGTTTTGTTCATAATCACAGTAACTTTAGGTAAAATTAAATAATAATTTTAGTTTTATCATTGCATAAAAGCACTATTGTTGACAAACAGACCTTTATATAAGACCGCAGATTATACGATTTTTAAGTATGATTCGAGTTACAAAACAGATTGGAACGATTTTATAGACCGATCCAAGTGCGCTACATTTTTATTTCACCGTGATTTTATGGAGTATCATCAAGAACGTTTTGATGATTTCTCATTAATGTTCTTTCATTCCAATGAATTAATAGCTGTGCTGCCAGCTCATAAAGATGGTCCGTTTGTTTACTCCCATCGAGGACTGAGTTATGGCGGATTGGTGTTTTCGCAACAGACAACACGTGATGTAAAGATCAGATCTTTAAAAGTGCTTATGGCATGTCTCAAAATAAATGAGGTGCTGTCTCTTGAAATCAAGAAACTGCCAGATTTTTATGGTAACGAATTTGATTTTACCGATACTGAGCTTTTAAAACATTACAACATTGAAATACTCCAAAAGTCGACCGTTTTAGCACTACCTTATCATTCCGATTATACCATTCATAAGACGAAATTGAAACGCTTTCGAAAATTAGAGTCGAAGGGATTTGAGATTCGTACGGGTTTTTCTGAGTTTGAAAGGTTTTGGAATCAGGTGCTTATTCCTAGACTTGCGGAAAAGCATCAGTCTAAACCGGTTCATACCTTGCAAGAAATGGTTTATTTGCATGGCTGCTTCAAGGATCGCATTCTTCAGTATAATATGTATCATGGCGATGATATTTTAGCTGGAATAACCATATTCAACAAAGGCACTGTTGTCAAATCCCAATATGGGATAGCCACAGCCAAAGGAGAAAAGGAATATGCTTTGGATATGCTTTTTGTATATTTAATTCGAAAATATGAGGCCGATGGCATGCAATATTTTTCCATGGGAACAGTTGATGATAATTCAGAATTGGGAATCAATGAAGGCATGTTGAAACAAAAGCAAGAATTAGGATGCAAAACCTATTCCCAAGATATCTTGAAAATACAAATTGATGATTAAGTTCTTAGATTTAAACAAAATCAACCAGCGATTTGAAGACGCATTTGCCGCTCAATTCAAATCCTTTCTAAAATCAGGATACTATATCAAAGGCGATGAGGTACGTTCCTTTGAAAAGAATTTCGCAGACTATTGTGGAACGAACTATTGTGTGGGAGTTGCAAACGGATTAGACGCGCTAACCCTCATTTTCAAAGCTTATATTGAATTAGGTAAACTAGAGATCGGTGATGAGGTCTTAGTGCCAGCAAATACCTATATCGCAAGTATATTGTCGGTTATCAATGCCGGTTTAAAACCTGTGTTTGTAGAGCCAGATGAAGCCACGTTTAACATCTCAATTTCAGAGATTGAAAAACACATAACGCCTAATGTAAAAGCAGTGATGGCCGTTCATCTTTATGGACAATTAGCCGACATGAAAGCGATTAATGCCATTGCAAAATCACATGGTTTATTGGTGATTGAAGATGCTGCTCAGGCTCATGGTGCATTAGCTACTTCCGAAGGTAAGAAAGCAGGAAATCTGTCTCATGCTGCTGGATTTAGTTTTTACCCTACTAAAAATTTAGGAGCCTTAGGCGATGCAGGAGCTGTAACCACGAATGATGCTGAACTGGCTGATTGCATCAAGCTGCTGCACAATTACGGCAGTTCAAAAAAGTATATCAATGAAAAATTGGGTATCAATAGCCGATTAGATGAATTACAAGCTGGCTTTCTCAATATAAAACTCCCGAAGTTAGATGCAGATAATGATAGACGACGAGAGATTGCACGTCGATATATCCAAGGCATCAATAATCCTAAAATTAAGTTGCCCTACTATTCAAACACAGACGATCATGTCTTCCATGTTTTTGTGATTCGGGTAGAGGATAGGTCTCATTTTATGAGTCATTTAGAGCAAAACAACATCGGCTATTTGATTCATTATCCCAAGCCACCACATCATCAAAAAGCACTATTGCCATTTAAATCTCTATATTTGCCCATAACGGAATCCATTCACAGGACGGTTATAAGTATCCCTCTTAGTCCTGTAATGACGGATAGTGACATAGAAACAATTATTAATGCCCTAAATAATTATTAATTGAAGAACTTAATTAAATACATTAATACTAATGTATTGTTTAAAGTTGCGCATCTCAATTCAGCAACTATTGTTACCAAAATCATAGCTGGGATATTAACTTCCAAGGCGATTGCTATTTTTATTGGTGTTGAGGGTATGGCACTTATCGGAAATCTCAGGAACTTTTTGAGTGCGGTTCAATCAATTTCTATCCTCGGTTTTTACAATGGTGTTGTTAAAACCATTGCTAAGGTCAAGGATGATAGTAAAAAGTTGAGTGAGACCTTGTCTACCGCTTATTACGTCTGCTTTTTCTCGACAGTGATTATGGCGTTTCTGTGTTATTACAATGCCCAGTTTATTAACGACCTATTATTTTCAGCCAACTACAATTATGCGTATGTCATTCAGGTTTTAGCGCTCGCACTGCCATTTTATGCGTTGAATATGATGAGTTTTTCCATCATGAATGGCTTTTCTAATTATAAAATGCTCCTCATCATTAACATCATAGGGCAAATCTTAGGGCTATTGGTGACCTTACTTTTAATCTATGAAGATAATATCGATGGAGCCCTTGTCGCTGCAGTCATTGCACCATCTCTTATATTTTTAATCACCTTGGTTGGTATTATCAACAGACGTAATTTAATGACGTATATCAAAGTTGATCATATACGCTTTAAAATATTAAAGGTTTTTGGACCGTATGCTGCTATGGCTTTGGTTACGGCAATTGCTGTTCCATTAATTTCTATTTGTATCCGTAATTATATCATCTCAGAAATAGGGCTCAAGGAAGCCGGTTATTGGGAAGCCATGAATCGAATTTCTGACTATTACTTGATGTTTATTACATCTATTATCACATTGTACGTTGTGCCTAGGTTTGCGGAAATTAAAAGTAAAAGAGAATTTAGAAAAGAAGTGTTAGGATTTTATAAATCGGTGATGCCTATTTTTGGTCTAGGACTTTTGATCATATACCTGCTGAAACCTTATATCGTACCTTTAATTTTTTCTGAAGAATTTCAACCCGTTGAAAACTTATTCTTATGGCAACTTTTAGGAGATTTTGTCAAGGTCTTGTCATTAGTCATTGCCTACCAATTTCTTGCTAAAAAAATGTTCACGCACTTTATTATCATAGAGGTATTTCTCGTGATCATGCTTTATATTTCAAGTGTGTATCTCATTGATGTATTTGGTGTTGAAGGCGCGGTAATTGGTCATTTTGTAAGCTATTTAATGCATTTTGGTATTGTGTTGCTTATTTTTGGAACATCGCTCTTCGGAATTATTCCGGAAGAGTATAAAGAATAGTAACTCAAAATGTAGTTTATTCATACGGATGCTATAATGAAACAGCGACTCACACACTTTTTTGTAAACAATCCACTTCTCAAGGTGGCGAGTCTCAATTCTGTTTCTGTTGTATTAAGAATTTTATCAGGATTAATCACCTCAAAGCTTTTAGCGATTTTTGTAGGGCCATCCGGTATGGCTTACATTGGGAATCTCCATGATATTATTAATTCTGGTAAGGCCTTTTCTACGCTTGGTCTTGGTAATGGTATTGTGAAATATGTCGCCGAATTAAAAGACAATACCATAGAATTAAGCAAGTCTTTATCAACCGTATTTTATTTTATTTCGGGTGCCGCATTGTTGATGGCCTTCTATGTTTTTTTTAACGCACAAGCCATTAATGATGCCGTTTTTACACGAACTAATAATTATGTGTATATCATCAAACTTCTGGCTTTAATCCTTCCATTATTTGCGCTAAAAACGTTTGTGTTTTCCGTGATGAATGGTTTGTCTAAGTTTAAGCGGATTCTTCGCATCACTATCATCTCGCAAATCATTGGTGTGATTTTAAGTGCTATTTTAATTTGGAAAATGGAATTGAAGGGCGCATTAATCGCTATTCTGGTCATTGAAATAGTGCTGTTCATCATTACCATGTTGAGTCTATCTGATGTTTGGCGTTATTTTAAATTAATTTCCTTTCACCATATCAGTTTTAAGCATGTGAAGAACTTAGGTGCCTTTACCATAATGGCACTATTTTCAGCAACCGTGTTGCCAATAGTGACTTTGTATATTCGGAATTATTTAATTGACGGCTATGGTGATGATATGGCCGGATTTTGGGTAGCGATGCAACGTATTTCAAGTTATTACCTCATGTTTGCTACCTCGTTGATAACCCTTTATATACTGCCCAAGTTTTCAGGAATACATACAGATGGCGGATTTAGAAAAGAAGTTATTGGATTCTACAAAACCATTGTGCCATTGTTTTTTTGTGGATTGGTTCTTATATATGTGTTGAGGAAGTGGATTGTAACTATCATATTTGATGAGGGATTTCTACCAATGTCGGATTTGTTTTTATGGCAGCTTTTAGGAGATTTTATTAAAGTATTGTCACTCGTTTTATCTTACCAATTCTTGGCAAAAAAAATGGTGAAACACTATATTGCTGTGGAATTATTGGCCATTGTGACCTTATTCTTAACGAGTATTTTCTTTATTGATACTTATGGATTGGTTGGTGTTGTTAAAGCACATTTTGTATCATATCTCATTCATTTTACTATCTTGTTGATTGTTTTCAGGAAACCTCTCTTTGGTAAACTAACAAATAGCATTTAATGACAATGATGAAACGTGTAATAGGTAGGTTGTTTATGGGAACTAAAAAGCTTGTTTTTAGTTTGTATTCCAATAATTCCAGAACTAACGGATCTTATAAAGCCATACAGCCTGTTGTTTTAAGAGGAAAAGGGAGCATTCAATTTGGTCAAGACGTTCAAATTGGCGTGATCAATGCACCGCATTTTCATTCGTCTTATGCTTACATAGAAGCACGACATGAACACTCTGAGATACTGATTGGAAATCACGTCAGTTTTAATAACATGTTGTCTATAACCGCGGAGAAGTCTATTCAGATCAAAGACCATGTGCTTATTGGTTATAATTGTCAGATTATTGATAGTAACTTCCATGACTTGCATCCTGATAACAGACAGCAGACAGATCCCAATCCCGAAGTTGTTATTATTGAAAACAATGTGTTTATTGGAAATAACGTCACCATTCTTAAAGGAGTTGTTATTGGTGAAAATTCGGTAGTTGCTTCTGGTGCGATGGTGACAAAATCCTTTCCAGCGAATGTAATAATAGGAGGAAATCCAGCAGTAATTCTAAAGAAGTTAGATTAATTCTCCGTCCATTTAGCCACATAGGTCTTGGCAATTTTAATATAATCATGCTCTTTTTCAATAAAGGCACGTGCCTGCTTTGAGATGGTGTCGATAGCATCGGGATTGGTAATGAGCCATGCCAACTGTTCCACGATTTTTGATACATCGGGTTCTGCATTAATGGCGACACTATTGGGTTCCAAGTCATAAAAATCTAACCATTCTTGTTCCGCACCTGTAAATACAACTTTTCCTTTAGCCATAGCTTCTAAAGCGTTGTAACCTTGATCATAAGCATATACTTGATCCATCACAATGTGGGCGCGATTGTATAATTCGATGTATGCATCGTAAGGAATATCTGTGGTGGTGATAATTTCTACCTGATGCTTAAACTCCTCTTCAATTTTTAGTAAGGCTTTTTCAAATAAATCATTTCCTTTTTTAAAATAATGGGCACTATTGATACCATGAAAAATAATTATTTTGTCTGTCTTGACTGGAGTAATATAGTGTATGATGTCTGTATTAACCGGGTTTGGAATAAGTCCGAGATACTTCGAATGACCTTCCAAAGGCAAATGATAATCCATGTCTGATGCAATCACACCATTGATGCGACTGTAGATAAATTGGTGCAGTGATTTTTGCGCCTCCTGTAAATACATGAGTACTGGATAAAAGTCTTTTTTTGAAATTTTTCCATTGAAATAAGGAGTCAAAATGGAATATTTGAACTTTTTTTTCATGGCGAAATCGACGCTTGGAAAATCACAGCCACACGATAGTAGAAAGACCTTGTCGTTATTTTCGAAAATAAATTTGAGGAGTTGCTCTTCAATTTTAGGAATGGTATTGAACGCCTTTTCATTGATTAACTGAACGATATCATAGCCTTTTAAGTTCGGCTTTTGGGCATTAAACTGACGTTGTATCGATAAGGACTTGAGATCAATTCCGAAGAAACGATGCAACATTTTTCTGAGGATGTTTAAAGGCCCTTTTACAAATTGATGCTTGAGTTTGATATCTACAGGATAGTCTTTGAACCCATCACCATCACCAATGATAACGACTTCGTGTCCTAATTGCTCGAGACCTTCCTTTAAAGAATTATGTAATCTACTAAACTCACCAATTAATAAAATCCTCACAAATACTATATATTTACAACCATAAAATTGTTCTTATCAAAAATATGATAAATTGACAGATGCCACAATGAAAATATGTATTGTTGGAATTTCCTTGGCTAAGGGTGGTGCTGAGCGCTCTATGGCTATGCTTACCGATATGCTTACAGAAAAAGGGTTTGATGTGCATCTTGTCCTGTTGTCGGATATCATAAATTATCCGTTTTCTGGTACTTTGTTTAATTTGGGACAGATTAAAAATACCTCAGGTAACGCCTTACCTTTCAGAGTGTCGAGGTTTAAGAAGCTTCGAAAATATTTGAAGTCTCATCAGTTCGATTATATCATTGATCACCGACCTAAAAACGACTACCTTAGAGAAGTTTTTTACAGAAATTATATCTATCGTGGTATGAAAACAATCTATGTGTTGCATAGCTCAAAACAAGATTTGATAGTCAAAAAGGCACCTCATAAATTCAAAAACATTTTTGGTAGTAATTATTGTAATGTAGCGGTTTCAAGATATATAGAAACGGATATTTTAAAGGCGAATGGCATTGATAATGCAACGACAATTTACAATGCTTATGATCCTCAATGGAAAAATTATGATTTGTCAAAGCCTGAGAGTTTGGGTGATAAAACCTACATTTTATCTTATGGTAGAATTGATGACAGCATTAAAGATTTTAAATTTTTGATGGATGCATTTGACAAGTCCGAGTTATGGCATAATGCCGTTTATCTGGTCATATTAGGAGATGGTAAAGATCAAAACATGTTGGCAACATACGCAGCTTCAAAAGCCGCTAGTGAGTTTATCCTGTTTCATCCGTTAACACCTAACCCCTTTGCCTATGTTTACAATAGTAAGTTTGTCACTTTAACAAGTAATTACGAAGGTTTTCCAATGGTTTTGTTAGAAGCATTGTCGTTAGGAGTACCTGTGGTATCTTTGGATATCATTTCAGGTCCAAATGAAATCATAGACAATAAAGTCAATGGTTTATTGGTTACTGAAAGAAAACCAGCCATTTTCGCTGATGCCATGAAACGAATGTTTCAAGAAGCAGCCTTATATGAAGGGTTTAAATTACGTGCAGTCCAATCGGTGGCACAATTTTCAAAACAGGAAATTTCCGAGAAATGGGAAAAATTATTGAAGAATGAATAAGTTAGAGCACATATCATGGATTGATATTCCAAAAATTAAAGACCCAAGAGGTCATTTAGCAGTCATTGAAAAAGATTGTATTCCCTATACGATTAAACGCGTGTATTACTTGTTTGATGTACCGAGTGATGCTTACAGAGGTGGTCACGCACATAAATTGCAATCGGAACTTCTCATTGCAGTAAGCGGCAGTTTTGAAGTGCTTTTAGACGATGGTCATAGCAAACAAAAAGTCATGCTTAACAAACCCGATAAAGGTTTGCTAATTCCCACAGGTATTTGGAGAGAATTAGAAAATTTTTCGGCAGGATCTGTTTGTTTGGTATTGGCTTCTGACGAATTTGATGAAAACGATTACATCAGAGACTATCAGGAGTTTTTGGATTACGAAGCCACATGATATGCTTTTTTACCACTAGCAGACTTTATCTTCAACAGTATTTTTAAGAGCCATTTTGGGGCATCGATTAAGATCTGATGTTTTAGGGATAAGTTTTTTTTCGATAGCGCATTTCTATAAAAGTTATAAGACGCCGTATCATCATTTAATTTGCTTAAAATCGCTAAAGAAAATCGGTTGCGATCAAGAAATAATTTGAGGTATTTATTGGTGTTTTCTTGTTCGTAATACTTGTCAAATTTTGGTTTAAGACTGAGATTTGTTGTGGTATTGGATAGACTCTCGCGATTATATACATAAAACACCAATATTTTATTGATGAAAACAATGGGATAGTGCAAGCCTATTCGGATCCAAAAATCAGTATCCTGACCGGATGCTATTTGAGGGTCGAATACACCAGTGGTTTGGAGAATTTCCTTTTTGAATACCGCTGTGGAACCGGAAAGAACGGTGTGTTGCTGACTGGACTTAAAATAGTCTAACACCAACGTGTCTGCATCACTTTTAAAACTATAAGATACAGGAATGATCTTTCCGTCATACAAATGTGCCAATGCCGTTGTAAACACACATTTGTCAGGATGTACTACGGTTGCTTCGTGGATGTATTTCAGAAAATCTGGATCCCAAATATCATCACCGTCCAACAGGGCAATGAATACACCTTTTGCGGCGGCCATACCATTGTTTCTGGCTACCGAGGCACCACTATTCTGTTGGTCAATGATTGTAAGTCTCGCATCCTGAAAATTCTGTATCAGTTTCAAACTGTTATCTGTTGAACCGTCATTCACCATGATAATCTCAAAATCAGTGAATGTTTGCGCTAATACAGATTCCAGAGTCTGAACAATGAATTTTTCTTTGTTATAAACCGAAATGACAACTGAAAAGAAAGGCTTCATGGGTTGAGATCTTTATAACAAATGTAACTTAATTTATAGCATTGAAGTAGCATAATGCTTGGGTGTTTCCCTAACAAATTTTTGGTTATTGGCGCTTTCAATCTAGGATACATGACTGATAATAAGTAGTTGATTCGGCATGTTTTTATCAGCTTGAATAGCTTTAATAAGCTATTGTCATTGGCTTTTAAACTGGTGTCGGATTGAATGTGTAGCAACGTTTCTATAGACTGTCTCACTTTGTAGAGGTAATCTTTACTGGATTCCAGACCAAAATGATAGACTTCATTATCAATATGGTGGACCGCATAATTGTTGGTTTTAAGAGCTGCTCCAAAATAATTATCGTAGCCATAACTCCTTTTGGAAACTTGGGATGTAATGATATTAAATACGCTTTTTTTAATGAGGTAATTGGCTGAAATAACGACCTTATAAGGTGTTTTGTTCCTGTTTTTAGCAGGTACTTGCTCTTTAGATTTGCCATAAGACCATCGTAGCATTTGATTGGCTTTTGGAGGTTCAGACTGATAGGCAAACCCTCCGTAAACAGCGTCATAGTCAGATTTTAGATAGGTGATGTAATTTTTGATAAAGGAATCAGACTTCGGAAGGACGTCAGCATCTAAAAACAAAATCCAGTCGTATTGTGCTTTGCTTGCCAATGATTTTCGTGTGGCTACTCGTCCATTATTAACTTCAGATATATAATAATGGGTGAATTTGAGTTGTGATATTTCAGAATTTAAGGAGCTAATATTTTTATCAGAATTATCGTCTATGCAGCATATCTCAAAAGACATATGAGAATCAGTTAATTGCTCGTGAATGGTAGTCACCAGCAAACGAATATCATAGTTATAAACGGGTATAAGTACCGATAGCATGCCTTACATCTTAGGATTCAAAAATACACTTTTTATATCAGAGCAAAACGCTTCTTTTTCAATTTAGATGCCTATTTTGGTACAGTAATTGAATTCAAGTACCTATGAGACAAGTATTCCTATATGTCATTGTAATTCTTTGGGGTTGTCAACTGCCTGCCCAAGAGGTTTTTCATGTCTTCCCTAAGACAGACCCATCAACGCCAGGAAGCGCCTCTGGTGATGGTTCTTTAGATCGTCCGTGGGATTTGCAAACGGCCTTGACTCAAAACACAGATGTTGTCAATTCTGGTGATACTATTTGGTTGCATGAAGGCGTTTATAACGGTCGTTATCTATCAACATTACAAAGCACAAGAGCCAATGAATTTATTACGGTATCTGCTTTTAAAAATGATAAAGTCACGCTGAATGGTAATGTGGACTCTCAACGGAATGTGGTACTGGATGTGAGAAGTAAACAAGTTATTTTTAAAAATTTTGAAATTACGTTTTTGGGATCTTATTCGAGAAATGAAAAAGACAGCAAATTCAAAGCATGTACAGGTGTCCAACACCTCAATGGAGAGCACAGTAGGTTCCTCAATTTAAAAATTCATGACATACCAGGTTTAGGTTTTGGCTCATGGAAGGATGCAGGCGGATCCATTATCGAAAACTGCATCATTTTTAATAATGGGTATCTCGGTAAAAATGGAAAAGGTTTGGGAGAAGGTATTTATGTACAGAATAAAACAGACCTTACAAAGCTGATTAAGAACAATATTATTTTTGGTAATTATTACAAAGGTATTGAAGTGTGGTCTGCTGGTAAAAGAGCGACTTTTGAATTTGTAAAGCATATAACTATTCAAGATAATATCTTGTTTAATAATGGGTTGTCGTCTGGATTTCATCGGGATAATATCATTGTTGGTACGGCAGATAGGAACGGTATAAATATTGCCAGAGATATTAAGATTCTGAATAATGTTATGTATCATAATGCCAATTTTACAACCAAAGAATTGGCGAGAGAAGCCCCTTCTTTAACCTTAGGTTTTAATAAGAATGCGCCTATTGAGAATGTGACGGTTAGTGATAATATCATTTTGGGTCGATCGAATACACTACGGATTTTACATGCGAAATCATTGACCTTTTCGAATAACACGGTATTCACAGGTTATGTGCATTTTGGACTTCAGACTTTAGAGTATGCTGAAGATTGGAATTTCAACCACAACCATTATTTTGTGAACTACCCGCGACCACCTTATCGCATTATAGGTGATAAAGATCATGAATTTGAATCTTGGACATCGACTTTTAATATTGATCAAAATAGCACGTCGTCACCAATAACATCGTTTGATCTTAATCCGGTATTGGCATTGCATCCCTATCGTGATCATCCTAATAAATTCAATGTGGCCATATTCGATAAGGAAGGTGATATGGTCAGTGTAGATTTTTCAGGAACCCATTTAAAACCCGGACACGCATTTAAGATTTACGACGTTGAAAATCCGAGAGACATTTTGGTTTCAGGAAAGCTTCCAGCCAATTACAAAGTAGCAATCCCAATGGCTTTGACTGCCTATGCCCAACCGAAATTCAGTCCGAAAGCAAAAAAGACCTTGTCTAATTTTGGTGTCTTTGTTGTTGAATTTGATGATGAAGCGCCTAAGGAAATACCTTCTCAGAAGCAACGTAATTTGTTGAAACGCTTTTTTAGTTGGTTCCGATTTTAGTAGGAGTTTCCAAGTGATTGGTTATATTTACATGACTGATTATTCACCTCATGAAATTTTACAAAAACTTTATTGTTTTTTGGACCATCGTTTATCTAGGTATTGCGTTTATCGGTAGATTTACTTCGTCTCACAAGGAATATTTTCCTTTTTTTAGATGGTCGCTTTATTCTAAGACACCTAATACCATGAGTCAAGCTTATATTATGGTGACACGTGTAGGTGATTCTACATTTCAAGAGGCTCAAGATGTTAGGAACTTGTGGGACTATCATCATGTTAATGCTGTAGATCTTAATTTAATAGTTCAGGATTTTTTTAAAACTGTAACATCAAAAACTGATTTTAAAGATCACCAATTATTCCATGTGCTTCCGGAAAATTCTGATTTTGAACTTTATGAGCTTTCAGCAGATTTGAGTCTAGAAGATTACAAATCGAGTCAAGTCACTAAAAAAATATTACTCTTTAAAAACGGCGATTATTATTTTGAATGAATTATTGAAAGATCATATATTTTGGCGATTCGTTATTGGTAAAACGTCCGTATTTGAAAAACACAAAGGTGTGTTATACGATGGTATTAAGACAATCATGTCTTTTTTCTATCCCATTTTATTGATGCCTATATTTATTCATTTGTTTAATATTAATGCCTTAGCTAGCTCCAATCTTGTAGAGCCGTTATGGCCAGTATTCTTTCTTGAGCAAGCACATTTATTGGCTGTTTCCTATATGCTTCAAATAAGTTTAATTCTCAGTGTACTCGTTGTTACAATTAAGAACACGCAGTTTATGAGGATCTATGTTTTCTTGAATTATTTTCTCTTTGCCGCTTTAATAAGTTCTTTTGGTAAGATTAATCATGGCTTACATTTTTTGCTCATTCCATTGTTTTGCTTTGCGTTGATACCAAATGAAGGGCGTAAACATTTTAAGGAAAAGACGATTTTAATGTATTTGAGTGCTAAATTCTTTTTGTTGGTTGCCTATAGTTTAACTGGATTTTGGAAATTATTTTGGGGAATTATTGAATACTTTACAGAGCAAGTAAGCCTATTCTCTCCTTTATCTTTTCGAAATATTTTGATTGCCCAATTTGAATTAAAACCCATGACATTTTTGGGAGAATGGCTGATGGAACATTACATCATTGGTTGGATCTTATATATCGTCGTTATATATCTTGAGTTGTTTTCAATAGCGCTATTTTTTAAACCAAATTTGTATAAAATCTGGGGCTTAGCCATTATAGCTATGCATGCTGGATTGGCGTTGGTTATGGATGTGAATAACTATGTCGCTGTTTTGGTACTGGTGTTTTTATTGGTACTGTCACCATTCAATAAATCGACGTCCATAAAGGATACCATCAAAAGTTTACCAATACTAGATGGGTTTGCTTACTTCAGGTCTAGAAAACGGTTTTAAGACTTACGTTGAACAACTTCAAATACCTTGTTTTCATCGCATTTCAATGTTTTACTTGGGTATTTCAAAAGCAAGGCATAGTCATGAGTTGCCATTAAAATGGTGTTTCCGTTTTTGTTGATATCTCTTAAAACTTCCATTACCTCTATACTTGTTTGTGGGTCCAAATTACCAGTGGGCTCATCGGCTAAAATCAGTTCAGGATCATTAAGTAGCGCTCTAGCAATGGCGATTCTTTGTTGTTCACCACCAGACAATTCATGTGGAAATTTAAACCCTTTGGTTTTCATCGCCACTTTATCCAAAACCGTTTCTATACGTTCCTTGATTTTATCTTTCTCTTTCCAGCCAGTAGCTTTCAATACAAATTCTAGATTTCCATTGATGGTTCTATCAGGAAGTAACTTAAAGTCTTGAAACACAATACCGAGTTTCCGTCTTAAAAAAGGAATATCTTTTTCCTTCAATGTACGTAAATCGTAATCCACAATATGACCTTCGCCTTCCGTAAGTTGAAGATCACCATATAGTGTTTTCATAAAACTACTTTTACCACTCCCGGTTTTCCCTATCAGATAGACAAAATCACCTTTCTTCATTTCAAAATTCACATCAGATAGCACCATACTATCTCCTTGATAAATAGAGGCATTTTTGAGTTGTAAAACAGTTTCAGAATTCATTTGTAAGTGGTATTAATAAGCGATGTAAATGTATTATAAAAACCACCAACTACCAATACTGACCAATTTAAATTCTGAAAAATTAACTGATTTACGCTTGTTCACTGGTAGGTGATTCTCTTAACCCTTGAAATGATGAGCTTTTAATAAGTGGTGTATAATTATAGCACGATTCTTGCGTTATAGAAGGGAGATAAATTATCTTTGACATCAATTAAAAATGAATTTAATGACTTTCAGAAATATACGTTTTTTGCTGTGCTTCCTATGGTTTGCTTCCAATAGTCATGCACAGCAATCTGCAGCTTATACCAATGATTTGGTGGCTTATCAAAAAGCCCTGACGCTTTATAATAATAAACAATATCAAGCAGCTCAATCCTTGTTTGAAACACTAAAGGATGACGCACCGAATGAAACTTTAGAATCAGATTGCGCTTACTATATTGCGAATTGTGCGGTCAGGTTGAATCAGCAAAATGCAGACGATTTGATCCAAGAATTTGTAGAAGACTATCCTACTAGTACCAAGCGAAATACGGCCTTTTTAGATGTGGCTGATTATTATTTCGTGAATGGCAAATATGCGTATGCTAGAAAATGGTATGATCAAGTTGATGAAAATAGCATTGGACGATCAGAGCGTGATAAATTCAATTTTAATTATGGTTACACCTTGTATTCAACAGGAGATGAAACAGGAGCCAATAAGTATCTGAATCGGGTGGTGACCTCAAAAGAATACGGTTCTCAGGCTAAGTATTACATAGGATTTATGGCATATGAAGGTGATGATTATGATAAAGCAAATACCTATTTTGATCAAGTAAGTGACCAAGAGAAATACAAAGAAAAGTTGTCTTATTACCAAGCTGACCTCAATTTTAAATTAGGGAAATTTGAAGAGGCTATCAAATTGGCAAAGGAGCAGGTAGATCAAAGTAGTCCGCAAGAAAAATCGGAACTGTCAAAAATCATAGGAGAAAGTTATTTTAATCTCGAGCAATATGCAGAAGCCATCCCTTATTTAAAAGCCTATAAAGGAAAGCGAGGAAAATGGAACAATGTCGATTATTACCAGTTAGGCTACGCCTACTATAAGCAAAGTGATTATGATAGTGCGATTTCTGAATTTAATAGAATCATCGGTGGTGATAATGCAGTGGCACAGAATGCCTACTATCATTTGGGTGAAAGTTACATCAATCTAGATAAAAAAACAGAAGCCTTGAATGCCTTCAGAAATGCGTCTCAAATGGATTACGATTTAAAAATCCAGGAAGATGCATGGTTAAATTATGCAAAAATTAGCTACGATATTGGAAATCCTTATCAGTCGGTTCCACAAGTTTTAACCAGTTACTTAGAAAAATATCCGGATACGAGTTATAAAGACGAAATTGAAACCTTACTCATTGATTCTTATATCACCTCAAAAAATTACAAGGAAGCGATAAAGCTGTTAGACAATAAAAAGAGTTTTGAAAATCGGGTGGCCTATCAAAAAGTAGCTTTCTTTAGAGGTATTGAGTTGTACAATGAAGGAAACTACAACGAAGCAAGCACACTATTTGATGCCTCTATAGATGAAGCGAAAGTACCGCTTTTTACAGCGCGTGCGACGTTTTGGAAGGCAGAAAGTGATTACCATCTCAACAATTATAATGATGCTTTGATTGGGTTTAAGCAATTTAAGCAGTCTGATGAAGCTAGACAATTGGATGAAATTGACAATATTGATTATAACATCGCGTATACCTACTTCAAATTGAAGGATTATGGTCAAGCGACATCCAATTTTCAAGCTTTTATAGACGATCATAAAGACGATAAATTACGATTGAATGATGCCTATTTGAGACTGGGTGATGGTCATTTTGTCACCAGTAATTATACGCAAGCTATTGCGGCATATGATAAAGCCATTGCGCTCAATGAGATTGAAAGTGATTATGCTTTTTTTCAAAAAACGATGAGTTATGGTTATATCGGTCAAGGATCACAAAAGATCCAAGGTCTAGAATCCTTTATTTCTGGATTTCCGAGATCGTCTTTACGGGATGATGCGATGTATGAACTTGCTAACTCCTATGTTAAAGCTAATGACATACAGAAGGCCATGAACTTGTATAATACTTTGAATTCAGAATACCCTAATAGTGTGTTTATTCCGAAAGCTTTGTTGCGTCAAGGTTTGGCGTATTATAACGATAATGATAATGAACTTGCCTTGAGTAAATTTAAAAAAGTCGCTCGTGATTTTCCGGCAACAGATGAAGCAAATCAAGCAGTATCAACAGCACGCCTCATATATATTGATTTAGGCCGAGTTGATGAATATGCCGCATGGGTAAAAACATTGGATTATGTTGATGTGACCGATGCAGAGTTGGATAATACAGCTTATTTGGCCGCGGAAAAGCAGTATTTAGAAAATAATACGGATAATGCGATTCGTCAATTCAATAAATACATCAATGAGTTTCCAAATGGGATTCATGCGTTAAAGTCTCATTTTTATTTGGCAGAGCTCTATTCAAAAAAACAGTTGCCAGAAAATGCAAGGCCACATTATGAGTATGTAGTCTCCAAACAAAAAGGAGAATTTACAGAACAAGCTGTTGTAAAATTATCAGAAATTTATCTTAATAATTCTAATTGGGACAAGGCTATTCCATTGTTGAAACGATTGGAGAACGAAGCTGATTATCCGCAGAATATCACTTATGCACAATCCAATTTGATGCAGGCTTACTATCAAAAAGAAAATTATGCTGAAGCTGTAAATTATGCTGAAAAGGCACTTCAGAATTCAAAAATAGATAATAAAATCAAGAGTGATGCACAAATTATTATCGCGCGTTCTGCAATTAAAACTGGTGACATGCCTAAGGCGAAATCGGCTTATGCACAGGTCGAAAAAATTGCCACGGGAGCACTTGCTGCTGAAGCCTTGTTTTATAATGCTTATTTCAAACATGAGGAAGGTCAATTCGAATCGTCCAATACAACGGTTCAAAAATTAGCGAGGGATTACAGCAGTTATAAATACTATAGCGCAAAAGGATTAGTGGTCATGGCAAAAAATTACGATGCTTTAGGAGATGCGTTTCAGGCTACGTATATTTTAGAAAGTGTTATCAGTAACTTTTCTGAATTTGACGATGTCGTTGCAGAAGCAACAACGGAACTCAATAGAATTAAGGCAGAAGAAGCTAAGACCAATTCGTCTATTCAATCTGATAAGAACTAAGACTTGTTCAAAGTTGCTCGCCACATATTTAAGTCATCAAAAAAAAGAATAGTGATGTTTAAACAAATAAAATTTTTAATAGCCATAGGATTATGGTTCATGATAGTTTCTTGTGGAAACGATGACAATAATAGGGAAGAAGATCTACCACAGAATATCTATGAAGGGTGTTGCTCAACAGAGCCCGTATTTGGACCAAATATCGATAATTTAGATCAAACTGCTGGAGAAATTGAAGTATATACGATTGTAACACAAAATGGCGACGGTATTAATGATCTATTTTCGATACGAAATATTGAATTGTATCCCAATCATTCAGTTACGATTTACGATGCTGACAATGAACAGATTTTTCAATCTACAAATTACGTGAATGGAACGGATTTTTTTCCTGGTTATCCACAAGATGAAGATAATGGTGCTAGCGGGATTCCCAATGGAACGTATAGATATAAGCTAGTTATAGAAAACGAAGAAACCTATCGAAAATCTGGATCATTTTGTGTGTATACATGGATTGATGAAGCACCAAATTTTGAAGGTTGTAATTTAGGTACTGAATTTGATCCAATCATTGCTTTTCCACCTAATTAAAAATAAATGTATTCCTGCAAATTCTTATGTCTGAACGCAGCCAAAGAATTTTGAAAACTTAAAATTATAAACATGCAAAACAAATTCAAATATATCGTCTTAACACTCTTCTGTTTCCACGGAATTTTAGCCTTTGCACAGGATCGTGAAAACGACACGATTGACGCAGGTACCGTAAACGTTGTCAAACCATATACACCAACGATTTCTGATGCGTTTAAAATTAAGGAGACGCCAAATATGAATGACTCCACATCCGCTCAAAAGAAAGAGATTAAGTATAATATTTTTTCCATTCCAGTGGCCTCAACCTTCACACCTGCTAAAGGAAAAGCGGCAACAGTGGATAAAGAAAAGCCAGTCAAGTTATACGACAATTACGCTTCACTTGGTGTGGGAACTTATACCACGATTCTTGGTGAAGTTTATCTCAATCATGAATTAAGTCGCTCTGAGCGCGTAGGTGGTTACTTCAGTCATCATTCTTCGCAAGGCGATATTGACGGTGTCAATTTTGATAATAACTTTTCAGAAACGGGACTTAATGCTTATTACAGTCAAAAACTACGAGATTACTCTTGGAAAGTAGATGGTGGTTTTGAACTTCAGACCTTCAATTGGTATGGTGTTCCAGATCAGAGTATCGATCCATTTGATGTGGACCATTCATTTTATATGGCTAATATAGGCGGACAAATCAATTTCGAAGATGCCATAATAAATAAAGGAAGTGTGTTGTACAGACGATTTGGAGATGATCAGGATTCAGGAGAAAACCGATTTATTTTAAAGTCTGAGTTCGATATTCCTGTGACTGATGCTGCTATTAACACAGAAGTGACGATCGATTATTTAGGTGGCTCCTTTGATCGGTTTTATGCGGCAGAGCAGGAATTAAATTATAGTAATGTCTACTTCGGAATCGCACCAAGTTATCAAATGAAACAAGACGATCTAACTGTTAATTTAGGATTGAATATCGTTTACTTTAATGATAATGAGGCTAGCGATAGTAAGTTTTTTATCTATCCAAAAATTACCGCTAGTTACCGTTTAGTGGATGAGATATTGATAGCTTATGGTGGTATTGAAGGTGGCTTGATTCAAAACTCCTATTATGATTTCGCGCAAGAGAATCCTTTTGTGTCTCCAACACTCTTTATAGGACCAACCGATCAAGCGTATAATGCGTCTGTCGGACTTAAAGGTAAATTGTCTAATAGTATGAGCTACGATATTAGTGGTCATTATCAAGCCGATAATGGTAGAGCATTGTTTAAGGCGAATAGTATCATGGGAACTCCTGAAACGAATTATCAATATGGCAATTCTTTTGGTGTTGTTTATGACGATGTGACCACCTTTTCTGTGGCAGGCGCATTAAATGTCGATATTAATAGGAATTTTAAACTCGGTCTTAAAGCAGAATATTTCGCATATGATACCGATCTTGAAGCTGAACCTTGGAACCTTCCAGATATTAAGGCTTCCGCTTTCTTAGACTATCAAATCGACAAGAATTGGTTTGCTGGTGCGAATTTGTTTTTCTTAGGAGAACGTAAAGATCTTATCACAGAAGAAGGCGTGCTGGTATTGCCGATCCCAACAACGGTGACCTTAGACAGTTATTTTGATTTGAACGCACATGTGGGTTATAGAATTTCAGATCAATTATCTGCCTTTGCGAAGGCCAATAATATTGCGAATCAAGATTACCAGCGCTGGTTGAATTATCCAGTTCAAGGCATTCAGTTTCTCGCAGGTGCGACCTATCAATTTGACTTTTGATTGACCGCTTCTAAAGAACATACATTTTAATGTGATGAAAGCATTCAGTCCCTGAAATCAGATTGAATGCTTTTTGTATTTTTAGGCTTTAAATTGCTATCATGAAAAAACTTAGTTTACTCTTTCTAATTTCCTTGGTATTATCTTGTTCCGAAGAGAAAGTCTCCGTAGATACGATTGTCTATAATGCCAATATCTATACAGTAGACCCTGATTTTAGCAAAGCTGAAGCCTTTGCGATTAAGGATGGTAAATTTTTGGCTATTGGCTCTTCAAAAGAGATCCATTCAAAATACAGTACCACAGACACACTAGATGCTAAAGGTAAGACCGTTTTACCCGGTTTAATAGATGCACATGCGCATTTCTTAACCTTAGGACAGCTTCAAAAACAAGTCGATTTAGTAGGTGTTACAAGTTTTGAAGACATGATAAAACGGGTGTTGGATTTTCAGCAAAAGCATCAGATGCCTTTCATAAAAGGAAGAGGTTGGGACCAAAATGATTGGGAAGATAAAAACATGCCTGATAAAACCATTTTAGATAAATTATTTCCTGATACACCTGTGGCATTAACGCGAATTGATGGTCATGCTTCTTTTTGTAATCAAGCAGCATTAGACCTAGGGAATGTCACAGTTGATAGTGCTATAGAAGGCGGTGAAGTTGAGGTCAAAAACGGGAAACTAACAGGCGTATTATTAGACAATGCGGAACAATTGGTGATGGACCATTGGCCAGATTTTGAAAAGGACCAACTTATAGAGGCCCTCTTAACCGCACAGCGTATTTGTTTTGAAAATGGCTTAACGACCATTTCAGATGCAGGTCCGGATATTTTTACGTCACCTTGGATTGATACTATTCATCTTATCGATAGTTTACAACAGACGGGAGATTTAAAAATTAGACTGTATATGATGGTTCCTGGAACAGCAACCAATTTAGACCATTTTTTAAACAAGGGCATTACCAAGACCGACCGATTGAATGTGCGATCCTTCAAATTTTATGCCGATGGTGCATTAGGGTCAAGAGGCGCACTCTTGCGAGAACCATATACGGATATGCACAGTGCTCATGGTCTTCCAGTCATGTCCTTGAGTCACATAAAAAAATCAGCAGAACGAATAGGGAATTCGGAATTTCAAATGAATACCCATGCTATTGGTGATTCTGCGAATCATTCGGTCTTACAGACTTATACCAAATTACTAAAAGATCAACCAGATAGACGCTGGCGAATTGAACATGCCCAAGTGGTGTCACCTGAAGATTTTGAGTTATTCCATGATATTTTACCTTCTATTCAACCGACGCACGCGACGAGTGATATGTATTGGGCACAGGAACGTTTGGGTAAAGAGCGTATTAAAGGCGCTTATGCGTTTAAACAATTACTGAATGCCTACGGAAAGGTTGCATTAGGCACCGATTTTCCAGTTGAACAGGTCAGTCCGTTTTTAACCTTTTATGCTGCGGTGGCAAGACAGGATCTTGAAAATTATCCGGAAAACGGTTTTCAAAAGGAGAATGGTTTAACACGAGAAGAAACCTTGAAGGGAATGACTATATGGGCTGCTTATAGTAATTTTGAAGAGGATGAAAAAGGAAGCATAGAACCAGGAAAGTTTGCTGATTTCATTGTTATTGATGAGGATATTATGACGGTCGATATAAAAAAGATCCCGCAGATCAAAGTTGAAAAAACCTTTGTTGGTGGATTGGAACAATAATGAACTAATTTTTTGAGAGGGTGATTTTAGATAAATAATCAAAGTGGTCGCCATCCATCATTTTTTCACATTGTAACCCAACCGATTCACAGGCTTGTTGGAGTCTTTCAAAATCCAGATAGAGCCATTTCATTGGCACTTCATCTTCGCCTTTATAGCTCAGATAGTAATCGAGTTCGCCGTAATAATTGGCATTCGTGTCTATCCAAAGTCCGCCATCATCATCTTCGTACATATACTGTATATCAGAAGAATCCATTAATATTTGTCCCTTAGGTTTTAAAAGTGATTTGAGATGTATTAAATATTTAGAGACTTCAGAAAGCTCTTGAAAGATTCCCGTTCCGTTCATCAGTAAGAGTATGGTGTCAAACGTATCCGTTTCCTCTAGCATGTTTTGCTGTTCAACTCGCAACACGCCTCTAGATTTAGCAACACGAACAGCACCTTCAGAAATATCAATAGCCTTCACAGATAGACCTTTCTCTTGAAGGTATAAACTGTGGCTTCCTGATCCACAGCCGACGTCGAGTACCTCACCTTTTGCCAATTGAAGTGCTTTTTGCTCTAGTTTTGGCATTTCAGAGTATGACCTAAATAAATAAGGAAGCGGTAAGTCGTCCTCTCCAGAAATATTGGTAGATGTTATAAGGTCTTCGGTATAATTATTGTTGAAATAATCCTGTAAAGCTTTTCCAAAAAGATCTTTCATAAAATAGTATTTTTGTTATATGCAAGACGTTATCGATCATCTTCCGGAACTCGCCAAAGATAAGCATAAGGAAAATAAAACTTTCTTTGCGAAGCTTAAAAAGAAACCGCCCAAACAATTGGATTATATTATGCAGGAACTTCATGATTCAGAATTTCAGCGTACAGATTGTTTGGAATGTGCCAATTGTTGTAAAACAACAGGACCCTTATTTACACCCAAGGATATCGATCGCATTGCTAAGTTTTTCAAAATGAAACAACAGCAATTTATCGATACTTATTTAAGATTGGATGAAGACAATGATTACGTTTTACAGTCGGTTCCTTGTACATTTTTGGGTCATGATAACTACTGTTCAATTTATGATGTAAGACCGAAAGCTTGCAGAGAGTTTCCACATACAGATAGGAAGAAATTTCATCAAATAGCGCATTTAACCATGAAGAATGTGGCTATTTGTCCTGCTGCATTTAACATTGTAGAGGAGATGAAGCGACGAATAAATAAGTAAACTGAAGAAATTATGAAACACATATTCTTGATATTGACTTTTGTAATTGGTGCATCTCAAGTAAGTCTGTCGCAAGATTGGCTTACGTCACTTGAAGTCGCCAAACGCCTGGCGTTAGTTCAGAATAAAATGATTTTTATGATGTGGGAAGACACGGCATATGCACCATACCCAGTCATTATAGATGATGCTAATGGTCTCAGTGTTGTTGAAGATGATCTTTTCAAGGCGACTTATCTCAATCCATTAATCTGGGATCATTTTGTGCCAGTGCTTGTGAGTGAGTCCATGTATAAGGATTTGTATGATGATATAAAGCAAGGTAAAAGTCAGGCGTATCTTGATAAGTTTAATGATGATTCGATCAAAATAATGGATGTGAACGGTAATATCTTAAACACCAATTTAATTTATGATGAGGTGATTAACCTCACCGAACTGATAAGGGTTTATCATCTGGATACCTCATATTTGAAAGGAGAATTAATCAGTTATAGCTCGAACAAAAACTTTACCAGTACGTACTATTTGGCATCTAAATATACGGATATGGCGATTTACATTAATGAGAAAGCAAGAGCAGAGATGATTCGATTGGCCAAGCTCTATTTGGATGAAGCCACCATGTTATTACAAAATGAGAATTCAGGGCAGAAAGCTATGTTGCAACAGAAAATTGAGTTGCTTGAGCTTCAACAATTATTAATTTTAAATAACCCTAGAAAAGTACTTAGGAAATTAAAACGATTAGATCCTGCAACCATTGATAAGCGAAATGAGACCATGGTGGCTTTTCTATACATCACGGCACATAGATTACTAAAGGATGAAGAAAGCGCGAGTGCGTATCGTGACAAGGTGTCTGTTGCCGAATTCGAGAAGTCCAATGCTATTCTCACGATTTACAAATAGAAGACGGAGGCCTTATTCACATAAAGCAATTCAATCATTCATTTTTAGTATCTTTAATATTTAAAATCACAGGTTGTGGAAACGATAATAACATATTTTGAAACAATACCATCCTTGCATCGAAGTTTAATATTGGTTGGAGGAATCACTTTGTTCTGGTTGCTTGAAGGTACGTTGCCATTATTCAATTTTAAGTATAAAAAATGGAAACATGCCTTGCCAAATTTGTTTTTTACATTAACGACGATTGTTGTTAATTTTGGTCTAGCATTCCTTCTCGTAGGAACGGCAGATTGGGTGTCTCAACATCAATTTGGTATTATTAATTGGATTCCTAATTTACCCTTATGGGCATATGTGTTATTAGGTGTTTTGTTGCTCGATTTTATTGGTGCTTATCTTGCGCATTTTGTTGAGCATAAAGTCAAACCGCTTTGGATGGTACATTTGGTACATCACACCGATCACAATGTGGATACCACAACCGCTAATAGGCATCACCCTCTAGAAAGTATTATTAGATTTGCCTTTACATTAGCAGGTGTTTTTATTATAGGAACGCCTATTGCTATTGTGATGTTGTATCAATCTTTATCTTTAATTGCTACCCAATTTACGCATGCCAATATCAAAATGCCGAAAAAATGGGATAAGGCTTTAAGCTATGTTTTGGTATCGCCAGACATGCATAAAGTTCATCATCATTATGTGCTACCTTACACGGATTCTAACTACGGAAATATCTTTTCAATATGGGATCGCATCTTTGGAACGTATATGGAACTTGATCGCGAAAACATAATTTATGGTGTTGATACATTTCCAGATGAAGAGGCTAATGGCAAGATTGGTGTGCTTCTGAAACAGCCATTTCATAAGTACAGAAAACCAACAACAGTTCATACAACTGACTAATATTGGATTCCTAAAAGTTTTTTTAATGGCATCATCTGACCGTACAAGACAACGCTTGTTGGGTGATTTGCATGGCGTAACGCTTAAATATACTGTATGAAATAGGACTTTCCGTTTGCACATCTTTAGTCTCAATAATTACTGGGTACAAATGAAGATAAAACGATAAATTGGTCATACTTCGGTTTTATTTACCGTTCATGGATTTTTTTGCTTTACAACTCTTAAAACCATGTAGTTTTAAAGTTCGGGGATTACAATAAGCTATTAATTCAGATTTGTTGACGTTAACCAACGTTTACATATGCGATCACTATTTGTAATGCTCATTTTTTGTTTAGGAACTTCCCTAAATCATAAAGTTCAGTCTCAAAATCAATTTGCGAAACTCGAGAAAAATGTCAATGTAAGAGCTCAGAGTTTAGAGCATAAACTCAATGCTTCAAGAGACACCTTACTCCTTAAAAGTGATATGAACATACAACGGGTGTATTCTGTAAGTATGGATTATAAACGTGAAATTGATCTGGCGATTCATAAGAAAACAACGGCTATTCCGCTTACAAATCTAAGCAATGGTAAACATGTATTTGTAGTGAAACAATCAGGTATGCGCATTGTTTTCGTCATAAAAATAATTGGTAATGACGAACAGCTTTTAGCCATGGACGACAACCTGTTAGTGACTAAAAATAACCACTAACGGACATGTGCTAAAATTTTTATTCGTAGATCAAATAGCGTTCTCTTGTCTTTTTGAATTGTTCTATATCTGATTGCCAAGATTTTTTTATTTCCGCTTCAGACATGCCAGTTACAATCTGTTCCTTCAAGGATTCAGTTCCAGCTAGTTTTACAAAAAAGGAATTGAAGAACTTATCTTTGTCAATCGTATTTTGATAAGCACGTATCAAAAAACTTAAGTTTATTTGCGTCATTGTATCCTGCTCGCTCAAATCTTCACCATAACACAGCATTCCTTGATTTTTAGGATATTTTGAACCTTCATTTGCCGTAGGTATGTATTTGAAATCATAGACAGTTTTATCCAAATAGGGACTTCCATAAATTTGAAATTGCTTGGATGTTCCACGTCCTGCATTCACATTAGTGCCTTCAAAAAAGCATAAGCTTGGGTAAAGGTTTATGGCTTGGTCGTTCGGTAGGTTAGGTGATGGTTTAATGGGTAAACTATAAGATTTATTATGGGCATAGTGGTTCATAGTTATAACCTCTAAGTCACATTGCACTTTGTTGTTTAGCCAGCCTTCTCCATTGATCATTTTTGCATATTCTCCTATCGTCATGCCATGGACTACAGGAATTGGGTGCATCCCAACAAAACTCTGGTATTTAAGCTCTAAAATTGGACCGTCAACATAATGACCATTTGGATTTGGTCTGTCCAAAATGAGTAAAGGGAGATTCGCTTCTGCACAAGCTTCCATAACATAGTGAAGCGTTGAAATATATGTATAAAAGCGAGCGCCAACATCTTGTATGTCAAATATCATGATATCCAAACCAGACAGTTGTTCTAAAGATGGTTTTTTATGGTCTCCGTAAAGGGATATAATGGGTAAATTGGTTTTTAGGTCAATACCATCTTTTATAATTTCACCAGCATCAGCTGTTCCTCTAAACCCATGCTCAGGCGCATACACCTTTTTAATGTCAACGTCACGATGTAAAAGCGAATCTACAAGGTGGACATAGTCTTTTTGATTCGATTTAAAAATAACACTCGTTTGATTCGCAACAACACCAACACGTTTGTTTTTTAATTTTGGAATATAGGCATCGGTTCTGTTGGCAGCAACTACAATAGTAGTGTTAGAACTGCTGTTAACTTCGTCTAGGGTTTGTTCTGATTGATGCTCATTGAGTGCGGAAGCGTCCTTTGTTTTGTGAGCACAAGAAATCAAAACTAAAACTAAGACTATAATTATTGGGAAAACCCTATTTTTGAACATCAATAAACGCATATTTATATTTTGAATTACGAGTTTTTTATAGCCAAACGTATTATTGGCAGTAAATCGTATAAAAGTAGTGTTTCAGCACCAATTATAAAAATTGGTATTGCAGCTATTACTATTGGTATGATTGTGATGCTAATTGCCATTGCCACTGGTCTCGGACTTCAGAAAAAAGTGCGAGAAAAGGTCGTGGCTTTTAATGGTCATATTACTATTACCAATTACGACAGCAACGCTTCCAATGAATCTATCACGCCTATTTCTATCGATCAACCATTTTATCCAGAATTCAAAACGGTTACTGGTATTAAGCACATTCAAGGAGTTGCTACAAAATTTGGGGTCATTAGAACTGAAACTGATTTTGAAGGCATTGTTCTAAAAGGGGTAGGAAAAGACTATGATTGGACCTATGTTAAAGATTTTTTGGTGTCCGGAACTGTACCCAGTTATGAAGGTCAATTAAGTAATGAGGTATTGATATCCAGCTATCTCGCCAATCGCCTAAATTTTAAAGTGGGTGACCGCTTTCAAACTGTTTTCGGGAAAGAACGTATTGAAGACATTCCGTTTCAAAGGACCTTCAAAGTGGTCGGAATCTTTAATTCTGGATTTAATGATATCGATAAAACCTTTATGATTGG
Source organism: Psychroserpens sp. BH13MA-6 (assembly GCF_052983595.1). Lineage (NCBI taxonomy): Bacteria > Pseudomonadati > Bacteroidota > Flavobacteriia > Flavobacteriales > Flavobacteriaceae > Psychroserpens > Psychroserpens sp. BH13MA-6. The sequence goes on from NZ_JBRJGE010000005.1 coordinate 86,963, forward strand.
CGATTTGAGTCATGTGCAACGCATGAACAAATGGGAAGCTACAGATATTGGGAATTTTGAAATTTATCTTGATGATTATACGCAGCTTGAGCAAAAGGAAGATGAGATTAGAGCTCAGACACCGTCTTTTTTAGACACACAAAACATCGAAGATAAATTTGCTACAACCTTTGAATGGATTAAGATTTTTGACAATAATACGTATGGCATTATCGCCATCATGATCATCGTAGCAGGAATTAATATGATAACAGCCTTATTAGTGCTTATTCTGGAACGTGCCCAAATGATAGGGATTTTAAAAGCCCTGGGAAGTAGTAATTGGAGTGTAAGAAAAATATTTCTGTATAATGCCGCCTATCTTATAGGTCTGGGACTTTTATGGGGAAATATTATTGGCTTGACCTTGTTAGTTGCGCAACAGCAGTTTAGTATTCTCAAATTTCCAGATCCAGAACAATATTACGTCTCTATCATACCGGTACATATTGGATTAGATTATGTCATCTTACTTAACATCGGGACTTTTATCGCTTGCTTTTTAATGCTATTGATACCTTCCATAATCATCACAAAAATATCACCAGTAAAGGCCATCAGATTTGAATAGCAGTGACCTTTACTATTTGGGCGTTACCCTTTAGGCAAGCATGCTCTAAAGGGTCAGGCTGTCCATTATATCTCTTCCCGTTGGTCAGAGGATGCCATTGCCATCCTTAACGCAAAATCTAAGTAAATTTTATGCTTAACGTTTAGATTTACCTATTTTTGCACAGAATTTTGATCATACGTTTAAAACGATATACGCAATAGCGACACGACTATGGAATACGCAGAAAACATATTAGACACAATAGGAAATACGCCTTTAGTAAAACTAAATAAGTTAACCTCAGAGTTACCGTGTCTGGTCTTATCTAAATACGAAACTTTTAATCCCGGAAATTCCGTTAAGGACCGCATGGCACTTAAGATGATTGAAGATGCTGAAGCGGACGGTCGCCTAAAGCCAGGAGGAACCATTATTGAAGGCACTTCCGGAAATACAGGTATGGGCTTAGCGTTGGCTGCCATCGTTAAAGGCTATAAATGTATATTCGTAATGAGTGACAAGCAATCCAAAGAAAAAATGGATATTCTAAAAGCTGTTGGTGCCGAGGTAGTTGTTTGTCCTACAGACGTAGAGCCTACAGACCCAAGAAGTTACTATTCTGTGTCGAAGAGGTTGGGCGAGGAGACACCAAATTCTTGGTATGTCAATCAATATGATAATCCGAGCAATGCCAAAGCACATTATGAGAGTACTGGACCTGAGATTTGGAAACAAACAGATGGTAAAATCACTCATTTTATTGTAGGTGTTGGTACAGGTGGTACTATTTCTGGAGTTGGGAAGTATTTAAAGGAACAAAACCCTAACGTGAAGGTTTGGGGTGTCGACACCTATGGTAGTGTTTTTAAAAAATATCACGAAACAGGAATTTTCGACCAAAATGAAATTTATCCTTATGTTACAGAAGGCATCGGCGAAGACATTTTACCTGAAAATGTCGATTTTTCCATAATTGATGGCTTTACAAAGGTCACTGATAAAGATGCAGCTGTGTATACGCAACTCTTAGCAAAGGAAGAAGGCATGTTTTTAGGAAATAGTGCAGGAGCAGCGATTAAGGGTGTTTTACAGTTAAAAGAACACTTTAATGAAGACGATGTGGTCGTGGTGTTGTTCCATGATCATGGTAGCCGCTATGTTGGGAAAATGTTCAATAATGATTGGATGCGAGAAATGGGCTATATAGATTAATAGCAACAAAGAAAAACTGAAAAGAGTCTCTAAATTCAATTAGAGACTTTTTTTGTATGGTATTTTGAAATGCTGAGCAACGTTTGTTAGGATCTTTTAATCTTCAAACATGCGTGACAATGAATTTAAACAAGGTGTGATTTCAAAATACAAACCTTCAATTTCGGCGTCATTCGCTGCCAATGTGAGGTAGTCATAATGTTCAATAAGACTCTGTTGTCCTCCAAAAGTGAGTCCGAGAATACTTATCAAATCGTATTCATGAGTGGTTTCAATAACGTAAAAAGCATCTTCCTTAGTTGTGCCATTACCAGAACTTATAAGTGCATCAAATAGCGTGTTGAGTTGGATAACTTTTTTATTAAAAAGTGCTTTGTCACCTGTGTTTTCTAAAGCGTAGAGCTGATAGTTCAGCGCTCTAATATTAAATGGATTGTCACTAAGGATGGAGTCTCCAAATTTTTGAATGTTCTCGAAATCAACAGACTCCAATTTATCTTTTTGTAATACTGCTCTGAGGCTATCTTCATAATCAGAATGTGAATACGGTGAATAGTCTTTTTGAAAAGAATAGCCGTAATATAAATGTCTTTTTTCTTCCAAAGTCATCGTAGAATCTGCCGCCTTAAAACGTTTCATGAGATTCGGATAAAACAGATTGGATGCTTCATCTTCGATGTTCTTTTCAATTGTTTTGTAATTTGGTTTTTCAAAATCCCAGTCTTGACCAACAGCCAAAAATTGAAAGCATAACATGAAGAGTAGGAAGTAGGTTGTTTTCATAATTGATGAAGTTTGTTGATTTTAAATATAGTAAATATTTCATCGAGCTCGTAAATGCCACAATAGTTAAATGTTTTAAGTCTTTTTTTTCATCTGAAAAATTGTCCTTGATTTCCTATCTTTATCGAAAATTGTCAAAGTGAATGTGAGACGACTTTATCAGCTCTTTAGAAGTATCATACTATGGTGCTTTTTAATAAGTATACAAGCAACTAATGCTCAAATTTTTGAGGAAGTGCAGGTGGCATCAGGCCTAGAAATATTACAAAACAATAATGGTGTGGCTGTTGCTGATTTTGATAATGATCTCGATTTAGACATTTTTGTCGTAGCGCTGGCCCAAGATTTAGAGAATGATGAATCGACTCAGAGTAAATTATTCAAAAACAACAATAACGGGACGTTTACAGATGTGACCCAAGAAGTAGGCTTAACCAATTTATTACCTTTTGATAGTTTGGCAGAAGACTTTTTTGGACTCAAAGGTTTTAAGCATGGTGTGTCTTGGGGTGATTACAACAACGATGGTTTCCCAGATATTCTTTTTACTCATTCCAAAAAACTACAACTGTTCATCAATCAAAATGGCATATTTACAGAAGTGACTGAAGGTGCTGGACTTCAAGCTATCAGTGAGTGTCGACATACTGGTGCTACTTGGTTTGATTACGATAACGATGGTTTTCTGGATATTTATGTCAGCGATTGGGACGAATGTGATTCCAATTCCTTGTACAGAAATAATGGAAATGGCACATTCATAAATGTGACCGTTCCAACGAATATGCAAGACACTAATGGTTTAGCGAGTTATACTGCTGTGCCTTTCGATATCAATAACGATGGTTGGATGGATTTGTATGTGTCTAATGATTTCAATGAGCCCAATAGTTTATTTGTCAATCAAAATGGCGCTTCTTTTCAAGAGCAAGCGTCATTATTCGGATTGGATAACATGATGGATGATATGGGGATTGCTATCAGTGATTTTAATCTTGATGGCGATTTCGATATGTTTATTACGGGTATTGATGAAAACCGCCTATTAGAGAATGATGGGTCAAATAATTTTGTGGATGCTACGGCTGCCAATAATTTAACTGAAAGTGGTTGGGCTTGGGGAACGCGATTCGCCGATTTCGATTTGGATGGTGATGAGGATTTAATTATTGTCAATGGTTATGAGTTTGAAAATCGAAGCACTGAAAACAATGTCTATTACCGCAATTTGTCGGCTCAAGGAGTAACGGGTTTTGAGAATATTTCTGAAACTATAGGTTTTGACGCCTTAACCGTGAGTGTGGAAGCCGTTGATTGGGATTATGATAATGATGGTGATTTGGATATCTACGTAACCAATGCCGACCAGCCTTCGATTTTTTATGAAAACAAACTCTTAAATTTTGATGAAACAAATACCTTGCATTGGTTTAAGGTGCTGTTGGAAGGAACGGTGTCTAACAGAAATGCCATAGGAAGTACGGTGACGCTCACCACTAATTCAGGAATATTTAAAAGGTATTATACAGGCGTTGGATTTCTTTCACAGAGTCTGCAACCCGTACATTTTGGATTGGATCAAGACGTACAAATTCAAGAACTAGAAATTAAATGGCCTTCAGGACTGGTGGAAACTTACCAAGATTTGGATGCCGATTCAACCGTTAAAGTCATAGAAGGAAATGGCATAACGATCATGGATATTCTACCAAGCCAGAAAATTTATGGCTGTTTAGATCCTTTTTCTTGTACCTATAATCCAGAGGCCACGATTGATGATGGATCGTGTACCTATTTGGAAGCTAATCAAATTACCGGAGCTACTAGTTCTGGGTTTTTTAGAATCGAAACTTATAATTATCCTATTGATGCTGGTGCTACAGCCAATTGGATAGTAGAAGGCGGTGAAATAATCAACGGACAAAACACATCCTCCATCACTGTAAAATGGGGATTAAATGAGACAGGAACCATACGTGTGAGAGAACAAAATGGTAATTGTTTTAGTCAGGAGCAACAGCTATCTGTAGCATTGAGTTCAGCCGAAATCCCTGATGATGTTTCTATTGCAAGATTATGGAACGAAGTGCTTCTAGAAGCTATAAGAAATGATTTTGCTAGACCAACAGTTCATGCTCGAAATTTATTTCATTCCAGTTTGATGATGTACGATATTTGGGCCATTTATGATGATGAAGCTCAGCCATATCTGATTGGTAATACGGTTCATAATTTTACAAGTGACTTGTCGGATTTTATTCCACTAGAATCAATCGAGGCATCGCGAGAAAAAGCCATCAGTTATGCGATGTACCGCTTGTTGTCATACCGATTTCAAAATGCACCAGATGTAGACGAATCTCAAGCATTGTTTGATTTAGTTATGGAGCAATTAGGGTATGATACCACTGTTAACTCTATTTTATACGAGTTTGGAAATGCTGCTTCTCTAGGGAATTATGTCGCTCAAACCATTATAAATTATGGACATAGTGATGGGTCTAGAGAACTCGACTTTTTCGGAAATGCCTATTATGCTTCTGTCAATGCACCATTAGGACCAGGTGTTCCAACAGTGACACCAATGAATGATCCAAATCGTTGGCAACCTTTGAGCCTTGATACATTTATCGACCAAAGCGGGAATCTTATTGAAGGAACCACTATTGAATTTTTAAGTCCAGAATGGGGCAACGTGTTTTCATTTGCCATGCCTGAAGAAAGTAGCATTTCGTATCAAAGAAATGGCGATACTTACAAAGTTTATAATGATCCTGGTGATCCGCCTTATTTAAGTTTGACAGCGAGTAATACCTCGGGTGATGCTTATAAACTTGGTTTTTCGATGGTGTCAATTTGGGGTTCTCATTTAGATCCTAACGATAATGTGCTTTGGGATATTTCTCCAGGAGCAATAGGAAATACTGATATTGCGGACTTCCCAACTAATTACGAAAATTATCCTGATTTTTACCATCTTATTGAAGGTGGTGATATCGGACAAGGACATGCTGTAAATCCAGTGACCGGACAACCTTATGAGTCTCAAATGGTGCCAAGAGGTGATTACACACGCGTACTTGCAGAATTCTGGGCAGATGGTCCAGACTCTGAAACACCTCCAGGCCATTGGTTTACCATCTTAAATTATGTAAACGACCATCCACTTTTAGAAAAAAAGTTTGAAGGTGAAGGCGCTATTTTGGATGCTTTGGAATGGGACGTTAAAGCTTACTTTATATTAGGAGGTGCCATGCACGACGCTGCCATTTCTGCTTGGAGTGTTAAAGGTTGGTATGATTATGTACGACCAATTTCAGCGATTAGAAACATGGCCTTGTTGGGTCAAAGTACCAATCAGGAGATGGATAATTACCATATTGGAGGAATCCCGTTAGTAGAAGGATTTATTGAAACGGTCTTATCTGGTGACCCATTGAGTGGTCCTGATGATAGCAATGTGGGAAAAATTAAATTGTTTACTTGGAAAGGACCAGATTATATCGAGGATGAATCGACTGATGTGGCTGGCGTAGGGTGGATTCTTGCTGAAAATTGGTGGCCGTATCAACGACCAACATTTGTAACGCCTCCATTTGCTGGTTATGTTTCTGGACACTCCACGTTTTCTAGGGCAGCTTCGGAAGTATTAACACGCTTGACTGGTAGTCCTTTTTTTCCTGGAGGTTTGGGTGAGTTTACTGCCAAACAAAATGAGTTTTTGGTTTTTGAGGATGGTCCTTCCGTTGATGTGAAATTACAATGGGCAACGTATAGAGATGCCTCTGATCAAACGAGTTTATCAAGAATTTGGGGAGGTATTCATCCGCCTGCAGATGATATTCCTGGAAGATTGATAGGTGAAAAAGTAGGCAATGATGCTTTTGATTTTGCAGTGCCTTATTTTAATGGTGTGATACCTATTGCATCAGAATTAGAGCAGATCATTTATCCAAATCCAGTAACGAATAATGTTGTGTATATCACACAAACCACCCAAGAGAATCGCATAGAGATATTCGATATAAGAGGCCGACCTGTCAACGTATTAACTAAAGAATTTAATCAGTTTGGTGGTGTAAGTAAGTTAACCATCCCAGTAAACACAGCTGCAGGATTATATATGCTGAGTGTTGATGGGAATTCTAAAATGCTTATTATTCAGAACTAATAGTGATGGAAGAAGCCCTTATTCAATACATTCCTGAACATGCTGTTCCAAAATTATTACAGCTTTTAGATCACGATAATTTAATAGTTAAGGTTAAGAACGAACGAAAAACAAGACATGGCGATTACAAACGTTTACCCAGTGGTAAGCATCAAATAACGGTAAATTCTAACCTGAATAGTTATCGGTTTTTGATCACCTTAGTTCATGAAATTGCGCATTTTGAAGCTTATAAATCCTACGGTCGATCCATAAAACCACATGGACAAGAATGGAAATTGACTTTTCAACGCTTGATGCTACCATTTTTAAGCCCTGATATTTTTCCGTATGATCTATTGCCACTTTTGGCAAATCATTTTAAAAATCCAAAAGCCTCCAGTGATACAGACACCAAGTTAGCCTACGCGTTAAAACAATTTGATGAACCCAATGATAAAACCTATATATTTGAAGTGCCTTTAGGGCACACTTTCAAACTCTACAATGGTAGAATGTTTAAAAGAGGTGAGAAACGGGTAAAACGCTATGAATGCATTGAGATAAAGACAGGTCGCTTGTATCTGTTCAATCCCAACGCTGAGGTAGAATTAGTAACTGATGACTATGAATAAAAATTATTATGCCATATTGATGGCAGGAGGTGTGGGATCAAGATTTTGGCCTGTAAGTACACAGGATTTTCCCAAGCAATTCCATGACATGCTCGGAACCGGTGATACATTGATTCAGAAGACCTTCAAAAGGCTTGCTCAATTAATTCCAAAAGAGAATATTTTTATTTTGACGAATGAGCGCTATAACGATCTCGTCTTTGAACAATTGCCTGAGGTGACCCAACGACAAGTGGTTTTGGAACCTGATATGCGCAATACGGCGCCATGTATTCTCTATGCTTCATTGAAAATACAAAAGGAAAATCAAGATGCGGTCATGATAGTGGCGCCAAGCGATCATTGGATAGAAGATGAAAAAGCCTTTACTCAGGATGTACAACAAGCATTTGATTTTTGCGAAAACAATGATGCTTTAATGACTTTAGGGATTCAACCAACATTTCCAAATACTGGTTATGGTTACATCGAATTTGATAAAACTAAAGACACTCAAATAAGAAAGGTTAATCGATTTCGGGAAAAACCTGATTATGAAACAGCAAAGGAATTTATTGCTCAAGGTAATTTTTTATGGAACGCAGGAATTTTTATGTGGCGTGTAAAAAGTGTTTTAGCGTCCTTTAAAAGAAATCAACCAAGCTTGTTTCAATTATTTCAATCGGGTTATGACACCTATAATACACCATCTGAAGACGCTTTTATTAAAGAGCATTATGGAAAGGCTGAGAACATTTCTGTGGATTATGCACTGATGGAGCATTCTGAAAACGTCTATGTGATTCCCGCAACCTTCGATTGGAATGATTTGGGAACCTGGGGAAGTCTCTATGACAAACTAGACAAGGATCAAAATAGCAATGCCGTGGTCAATGCAAAAACTTTAACTGAAGATGCTTCTGGTAATATGATTCGTACATCCAATAATAAAGTAGTTGTGGTGGATGGTTTGCAAGACTACATTATCGTTGATAAAGACGAAGTTTTACTTATCTTTCCAAAAGCTAAAGAACAAGATATTAAAAAAGTCCTGCAAAGTGTCAAAGACAAGTTTGGGGAACATTACGGGTAATTATGAGTGACGAACATAAATTTAATTTTTCCGAAGAGGAAGCTCAAATCAATAAGGAAAAAGCTGTAGAAGAATCAAAGGAAGCAGTTCGAAAAGATGCAGAAGGCCTTTGGCACAGTATCAAGCGTTTTTTAACTGAGCTCTTAGATTTTAGAGATGATACCGATCGAGATGCTACGATGGATGCCATTAAGAATGACATTCCGTTCAAAGGCGCTACCGCTTGGATTTTAGTATGTTCTATATTTGTGGCATCCATCGGTTTGAACGCTAATTCTACGGCTGTTGTAATCGGTGCCATGTTGATTTCTCCACTTATGGGACCAATTTTGGGTGTGGGACTTTCCATAGCGATTAATGATATTGATACACTAAAACGATCCTTGATCAATCTAGCAATCATGATTGTTTTGAGTTTGTTAACCGCATTTTTGTTCTTCCGATTTTTTCCTTTAAGTGAGGACACGTCAGAACTTCTAGGACGCGTTAAACCCGATATTCGTGATGTGCTTATTGCCTTTTTTGGTGGTTTAGCATTGATCATCGCCAGAACTAAAAGAGGCACTATTGCGTCGGTTATTTTTGGAGTCGCTATTGCAACCGCGTTAATGCCACCACTTTGTACGGCAGGCTATGGTTTAGCTAAAGCCAATTGGGTGTATTTTGGACAAGCCATGTATTTATTTACCATCAATACTATTTTCATTGCCTTAGCCACATTTTTAGTACTGAAGGTGTTAAGATTCCCGATGTTGAAGTATGCCAATTCTAAAAAACGTAAAAGAATTGCAAGACTGGCATCATTGATTGCAGTAATCGTTATGATTCCTGCAGGATTCACCTTTGTGGACGTTTTAAAGCAAAGTCGCTTTGAGATTGCTGCAAAAGCCTATGTTGAAAATGAGTTAAAAGCGTTGCCGAATGCTGGTTATATTCAGAAAAATGCCAGTATTAACTATGATCCCGATGGCAATTCCTTTATTGAGATCATTCCTTTCGGTAATGATGAAATTAATGAAGAAACAAAGCGTTTGCTTGAATCGCGATTTGAAAATTATTCAGCCCTTACAAAGGCCAAGCTATACGTGAATCAAGTAAAGAATCGAGCGATTAATAATTTGGAGTACATGGAAGAATTAAGAACTCGTGATTCTATTGATTTACTATCTCAAACTCAGAAAATAGCATTTTTAGAGAATAGAGTTTCTAAATTACTACCATTGGAGCGCGATCAGATTCCGTTTGAAAATTTAGTAAAAGAAGCAAAAATCAACTATGAGAATCTGAAGTCGGTGTCTTACGCTAAGCAAATCACATCCGATTTCGATAAACTAGATACTTTAGCTATTTTTTCATTTAAATGGATAGATTCTTTAACCACGCCACAACAAAAGGAAAAGGATTTGAAGAAACTACGAGTCTGGTTTAAGGAAAAATTAAAACTGGATACCTTGGTGGTTAATTAAGACTAGTCATTTTCATCAAGATACATCTTACGCACCTTTTTAAAGAGTTCAGAAGAATACACAAAATTGGTGACCGCTTCATTATCGGTTTTAAATATAGTTTTATTAGAGCCTTCCCACGCTTTAAGGCCATCCTTTAGGAACACTATTTTTTCACCAATCTCCATAACGGAGTTCATGTCATGTGAATTGATAACCGTAGTGATATTGTACTCATCGGTAATTTCCTGAATCAAATTATCGATAACCATAGCTGTTTTTGGATCCAATCCAGAGTTGGGTTCGTCACAAAATAAGTATTTCGGGTTATTAACAATAGCTCTAGCGATAGCTACTCGTTTTTGCATGCCACCAGAAGCTTCACTTGGCATTTTGTGATGAGCACCTTCGAGATTCACCCTTTTTAGGACAAAATCTGCACGATCTTCCATTTCACTTTTACTCTGTTTCGTGAACATGCGTAAAGGAAACATGACATTCTCCAAAATAGTCATAGAATCGAATAGCGCACTTCCTTGAAATACCATTCCCATTTCCGCTCTAAGATTCCGTTTTTGATCATCAGTGAGTTCAGCATACACTTTGCCATCGTAGGCGATAGATCCTTGTTCCGGAGAAAATAAACCCAACATACATTTGAGGAATACGGTTTTACCCGAACCACTTTGACCAATCACTAAACTCGTCTTACCTTTTTCAAAGGAGGTCGATATGCCTTTCAATATATGAGCATCTCCAAAAGATTTATGGATGTCTTTTACTTCAATCATCAGCTTAATAACAGTTGGGTTAAAATATAGTTCAACAGGATGATGACCACACTCGTCCAAACAAACGACGTCGTACTCGCTTTTCCTACTTCAAGGGCGCCGCCTTTCATGTAATAACCATAAAATGAAGGGATAGTAGCTAATACAAAAGCGAACACAAAGGTCTTAATAAACGCATAGATGATATGAAAGGGAATAAAATCCTCTTGAACACCAGTGATAAAATCCTCTAAAGTACCAAAGCCACCATAAACAGCCGCAGCCATTCCTCCTAGGATTCCTAAAAACATAGCAATAGAGATGACAAATGGGTATAACATCAAGGCGATAAATTTTGGAAAAACTAAGTAGTTCAGACTATTGATTCCCATCACTTCTAAAGCGTCAATTTGTTCAGTAACACGCATGGTACCGATACTTGATGTGATAAATGAGCCTACTTTACCTGCCATAATAATGGAAATAAAAGTAGGAGCAAATTCTAGAATGACAGATTGCCTAGTGGCAAAGCCTACGAGATATTTAGGAATGAGCGGATTGCTAATATTAAGTGCTGTCTGTATGGTAACCACACCTCCAACAAAAAATGAAATAAAGGCAACAATACCTAAAGACCCTATAATTAAGTCGTCAATATCTTTTAAGATAAGGGTTCGCATAACTGACCATTTAGTCGGTTTGCGGAACATTTCGGCAATCATTATAAAATAAGCGCCAATATTATGAAGGTATTGCATAGTCAAATTTGTTATGGTAAAAGTAAAAAAATACAAAGACTTATTTAACCTTAAGTTTAAAAGATGCTGAACTAAAATCTGTATTTTTGATATTCAAAATATAAATCTCATGTTTAAGCACTTTTTTATCTGCTGCGTCGCCCTATTTTCAATGACATCCTGTCAATCTCAAAAAGCATCTGTAGAGGTTATGTCTCATCCAGTCAATCAAAGTGAGTTGATGAATGATCGCTATATGAATGATCGACCAAAACTGGTGGTTGGCATTGTTGTAGATCAAATGCGATACGATTATTTGACCCGTTTTTATCATAAGTTTGGAGAGGGAGGTTTTAAACGACTCATAAAAGATGGCTTTAATTGTAAGAACAATCACTTTAATTATGTACCCACTTATACAGGTCCTGGTCATGCTTCAGTTTACACAGGAACAACACCGAAATACCATGGCATTATTGGAAACAACTGGTATGATAAAACTACGAAGGAAATGGTGTATTGCGCAGGAGACGAATCTGTGCAATCTGTAGGTACGACGAATAACGCCGGACAAATGTCACCTCATCGACTACTCACTACGACTTTTGCCGATGAAAATAGACTATTCACACAAATGCAAGGGAAGACCATAGGTATTTCCTTAAAAGATCGAGGTGCGATACTTCCTGCGGGACATACTGCAAACGCAGCCTATTGGTTTCACGGTCAAGATGAAGGTGTTTGGATTACGAGTACTTTTTATACGAGTAAATTACCAAAATGGGTCACAGATTTTAATGCGTCGGAAACGGCTGAATCTTATTTGAAACCTTGGAATACCTTATATGACATCGCAACTTACACCGAAAGTGGTTCAGATGAAAATAGTTTCGAAGGCGGTTTCCGAGGGAAGGAGACTGCAACGTTTCCATACGATTTGGCAACTTTGAAAGATGACAATCGCGGATTTGATATTTTAAAAGCGACACCCTATGGAAATAGCCTTACAACCGATTTTGCGATGGCAGCTATTGTTGGTGAAGATTTAGGTAAAGATGGCACCACAGATGTGTTGACCGTTAGTTATTCAAGTACCGATTATGTAGGTCATAATTTTGGTGTTAATTCCAAGGAGATTGAAGATACTTACATTCGTTTGGATAAAGACTTAGAAAGATTCTTGAATTATTTAGATACGACTGTAGGTGCAGGAGAATACACCGTTTTCTTAACAGCAGATCATGGTGCTGTAGATGTACCCTCGTATTTACAGAGCGTTAAAATACCTGCTGGCTATTTAAATTTTTCACAAACTCGAGAAGCGTTAAATGATTTTATGACTACGAAATATAACGACCAACGCTTAGTCGAAAATATCAGTAACGATCAATTGTTTTTAAATCGACAACTGATAGACAGTTTAGGCCTTGATATACTTACAGTACAAGAGCAGTTAGTGACAGAACTCATTGGCTATGATCACGTTTCTAAAGTGTATTCAGCGCATACGATGTCTACGACAAATTTTACGACTGGAATAGAATCGTTATTACAGAACGGTTTTAACCAAAAACGTTCAGGCGATGTTATTATGGTCTCAGATATTGCCTATATTCCTTACGGAAGGACAGGCTCTACCCACGGAAGTGGCTTAAATTATGATACACATGTGCCATTAATATTTTACGGAAAAGGTATTCGTAAAGGAGACACGTTAAAGAAAACGGTTATTTCAGACATCGCACCAACCTTGTCCGCACTCTTAGGAATTAGTTTTCCAAATGGATCTACTGGCCAACCTTTAGATTACGTAATAGATTAAAATAATGAGTAAACGAAATTGGTATGCTTTAATCGCTGTGATCATTGTTGTTGGCGTTTATGGTTATGAGCATTTCTTAATTGAGAAGGAACAAACGGCCATAATTGAGCAAGGTGAAACCACTAAAAAGGATACCAATGACTACTTTTTACCGACAAGTACCACAGGTCAAGTCATTCATCATGAAGGGTATTCTTTATCCTATTCAGAATCACATGAACAAGCGGAATGGGTAGCTTATGAATTAAAGAAAAGGCATCTGTCCAATACCAATTTCAAGCGACCTTATTTTGAAATTGATAAGGCTGTCAAAACTGGTGCCGCACATTGGCGAAACTACAAGCAGTCTGGTTATGATCGTGGTCATTTATGTCCTGCAGGAGATAGGCGCTACAGTCGAGAAGCACATGATGAAACATTTTTGACCAGCAATATTAGTCCGCAGGAACACGATTTTAATTCTGGTATTTGGAATACACTGGAACAGAAGGTAAGATACTGGGCTGCGAAGTATGACGGTGTTTTTGTGGTGACTGGTGGTATATTGAAAGGAGACATGTCGACCATAGGAGAGGAGCAGGTAGCAGTTCCGAATCAATTTTATAAAGTACTGATTGATTACAATTCCGGAGGGACGAAAATGATCGCATTTCTGATGCCGCACGAAGCTTCTACAAAACCCTTATACGAATTTGTGGTGTCTGTTGATGAGGTTGAAGCCCTAACCGGAATTGATTTTTTTCCTGAGTTAGAAGATAGTTTAGAGACACGATTGGAGGCGTCAAATTCTTATAAGGATTGGAGTTTTAATTGAAGAACTTAAACTTTTTTGAAATTCCTTGCCATCTCAGTCGCCGTATAAATTGCCCTTGCTCTTTGGTGACGAGTGGTTCTATCCCTTTATTCTGTGCCTTAAAATATCCCAGCATGTAATCTTTAAATAATCCGAGACTTTTCTTTTTATATGAAAGTTTTAAGGCTGAAATGAGCGTGATAAGCAAACCATAGCGCATTTTGTACATGGCTTCACCTTGTAAATATTTTGAAGCCTTATTATAACTTTTACCAGTTGGTTTCAAGTGTTTGACGTGTAGCGAAGGATCTACCAATATTTCCCAATGATAGTAGTTGGCTAATAGTTCGTCAATCGTGTCCCAACCCATGGATCTTTTAAGTTTTCCAATCTCTAAAAAACAGGGTTTGCGGTAGGCTTTTAATGCGCCTCTAATGTGATCGTCACGCGTGAGGTTTTCTAAGACCCAAACCTTATCTTTTTCAATATAACATTGACCAGCTGCCATGCCTAATTTTGGATTGGCGTTGAAATGTTCTGCCAGTTGTTCCAAGTAATTTTCAGGAAATATCAAATCGGCATCAAACTTACAGATCACATCGTAATGCTCATCTAAGGTTTCAAAACCCTTGTAAAAGGCATCGATAATTTTGGCACCTGGTAAATGCTTGTCTGACGACTGCACATCAACCATAGAGATGTTAGCATGTGTTTTGGCGAAAGTAGACACAATAGCCTTAGTGGTATCTGTAGAATGATCATTAACTACCACAATTTGTTTAGCTGGTAAGCTTTGATGAATCAGGGATTCTAATGTGTTGCTAATGAAGTCTGCTTCATTGTGCGCTGGAATGATGATATAGAAATCCAAGGTTGATCTTTTTGATTGTAAAGGTAACGTTTACGATCCTAATTTAGGAATTTGATGCTTGTATTCGCTCAGCGTAGACAACGTAATAACGAGGAGTGAACCATCTCAATATAGGACGTAATCCAATCTTTTTTGTTGGATTGGTCCATTTCTGACGATCGACAATCTTCCAACCTGATTTCTCTAATAACCAATCAAATTGCCAATCTTCGAATTCGTGAAAATGCCGATCTCTCATATCTGTTTTACTTCTGTAGGCAGAAGCAAACCATAATTTTAAAGGAACACTTGCCACTAATTTATTTGATGATATCGCTTTTAGTACAGTAAAAGGAGAGAGTAGATGTTCAAAAATTTCGAAGGCAGTAACCACAGTGGCATCACTCTGCGCTAACTCTGAAGTATCGATATCTAGATCTATTCCCGAAGTATTCTGAACATCATAACCCTCAGATAATAAAATCTTAGACAAAGGATTTTCAACTCCCAAATCCAAGATAGACTCCGAAGTATCAACATGCTTTTTTAAGAATTCGAGCGTGAGTTTAAAACGTTTATTAGGATACGTATGTTCGTACATGTCTAGTATTGATAAACAATCGCATTCACATGCATACCTGCACCAACACTAGCAAAAATAATCACATCGCCTTCTTCAATGGTATGCCCATCCAATTTGTTATTTCGGATCAGGTCAAATAACGTAGGTACCGTCGCGACCGAACTATTACCTAATTTTCCAATGCTCATGGGCATGACACCTTCAGGAACTTTAGTTTTGTATAATCTAAAGAAACGTTTAATGATGGCTTCATCCATCTTTTCATTGGCTTGATGAATCAATATTTTTTTGACATTCTTAATATCCACGCCACTATTGTCAAGACAAGTTTTCATGGCATCTGGCACGTTATTTAGAGCAAATTCATAGATTTTACGACCGTGCATTTTGATATAACGTGTATCACGACAAAGATCTTGGTTGTTAGAATTTCCGAAGAATAAATAATAGGCTTCATCATAGGTGAATGATGCTGTTTCATGCGCAAGAATACCACCTTTTTCATCGGTTTCCTCAACTATGGTAGCGCCTGCTCCATCACTATAAATCATAGAGTCACGATCATGCTTGTCTACCACACGAGATAAAGTTTCACTTCCAATCACTAGACATTTTTTGGCCATACCCGACTTAATAAATGCTTTCGCTTGGATCACTCCTTCTACCCAACCTGGACATCCAAAAAGGATATCATAGGCCACACATTTTGGGTTCTTAATACGCAAACTATGCTTCACCCTAGAAGCTAGACAAGGCAATAGGTCTGATTGAATGGTATTAGCTTTAACATCACCAAAATTGTGGGCGCAGATGATATAATCTAACTCTTCTGGGTCAATATTGGCATCTTCAATAGCTTTTTGAGCCGCTAAAAAGCCTAAGTCCGAAGAGGTAAGTTGTGGGTCTGCATAACGTCGTTCAACAATACCTGTAATGGCCTTGAACTTATCCACAATAATTTCATTGGGTGATTCGATACTACTACCATCAATATTTAAAAATTCATGTTGATGGAAATCTTCATTTTTTTCAATCGCACTTGGAATATAACTTCCAGTACCTGTAATCTTTATGCTCATAAAACCTGAAATCTCATTTAATTGTAAATTCTACAATATGGCAATATACTAACAATTCATTTAATGCTTAGTGTATCACTTTGTAAATTTACGATGTCCAAAACACCTAAATTAGGCTTCTTCCAAATACGCTTCAATTGGCGCGCAAGTACAGATAAGGTTTCTGTCGCCATAAGCATCGTCTACACGTCTCACACTTGGCCAGAATTTATTATCCCTAACATACGCCAATGGAAATGCTGCTTCTTGTCTTGAATAAGGTAATAACCATTCATCACTAGTAATCATATCCATGGTATGTGGCGCATTTTTTAAGACATTATTGGCATCTTCTTTCGTTAATCCATCTATCTCTTGTTTGATAGAAATCATGGCATCACAAAAACGATCCATTTCTTGTTTGCTCTCACTTTCCGTAGGTTCTATCATCATGGTGCCATTCACTGGGAAAGACACTGTAGGTGCGTGAAATCCATAATCCATTAATCGCTTGGCAATATCTACAACTTCAATGCCATTGGCTTTAAATGGTCTACAGTCGATTATCATTTCGTGAGCTGCGCGTCCGCGTTCTCCAGAATACAAAGTGTCATATGAACCCTGAAGTCTCTTTTTAATGTAATTGGCATTTAAAATGGCCATTTCAGTAGAGCGTTTTAATCCTTGCGCTCCCAACATTTTGATATAGCCGTAAGAAATTAAACAGGCTAAAGACGATCCGAAAGGTGCTGCTGAAATAGCTGTAATGGCTTGGTCACCACCAGTTTTAATCAATGGATTTCCTGGTAAAAATGGCACTAATTGCTTTGCAACACAAATTGGTCCAACACCTGGTCCACCACCACCGTGAGGGATAGCAAACGTTTTATGGAGATTCAAATGACAAACATCTGCACCAATATTTCCAGGATTGGTTAATCCAACTTGAGCGTTCATATTAGCACCATCCATGTATACTTGTCCGCCATTATCATGAATAATCTTGGTGATGTCTCTAATGCCAGATTCATAAACACCATGAGTGGATGGATAGGTCACCATAAGCGCTGCTAAATTATCCTTATGAAGTTCTGCTTTTTCTCTTAAGTCATCCACATCGATGTTTCCTTCTTCCGTAGATTTTGTAACAACGACTTTCATTCCAGCCATAACTGCACTCGCTGGATTGGTACCATGAGCAGAGGAAGGAATGAGGCAAATATTTCTGTGGTGATCACCTCGTGATTCATGATACGCTTTAATGACCATTAATCCGGCAAATTCTCCTTGAGCGCCAGAATTTGGTTGAAGCGACGTCCCAGCGAATCCCGTAATTTCAGTTAGCTGATCTTCTAATGCTTTTAAGACGGTATGGTAACCTTTGGCTTGTTCAGCTGGTACAAATGGATGAATTTTTCCCCATTTAAACCAACTCAATGGCAGCATCTCAGCTGCAGCATTCAGTTTCATCGTACAAGAACCTAAGGAAATCATGGAATGATTTAAAGCTAAATCCTTGCGTTCCAAAAATTTAATGTAACGCATGAGTTCTGTTTCAGAATGATGCGAATTGAAAACGGCTTCTTGTAAAAATGGCGACTGACGCTTGTAATTATCTGAAATTTGATTAGTATTAACAATCTCAGCAATTTCAATACTGTCTTTTTGAATACTCTTAGCGAAAACCGCAACAATCTTGTTAAGTTCCTCTAAAGTTGTCGGTTCGTTAATAGAAATTACAACATCCTCATCACTAGGGTAGTAAAAATTCATTTTTTTACTTTCAGCAACTTTTTTTACAGCCTTGGCATCAGCTTTTATATGCAATGTGTCGAAAAATGATGTGTTGGTTTGCTCAAAACCTAAAGCCGTAAGTGTGTTTGATAAGGTAACCGCCTTATTGTGAATGTTAGTGGCAATATAATCGAGACCTTTCGGGCCGTGATAAACCGCATACATTCCCGCCATTACTGCTAATAGCACCTGCGCTGTACAAATATTTGAAGTCGCTTTGTCTCGTTTGATATGTTGTTCACGCGTTTGTAAAGCCATACGTAAGGCTCGGTTCCCATTGGTATCTTTTGTGACACCAATAATACGACCAGGAATATCACGTTTGTAGGCTTCTTTGGTAGCAAAATAAGCCGCATGCGGACCACCATAACCCATAGGAATACCAAATCGTTGTGTTGTTCCTACGACAACGTCGGCACCAAATTTACCTGGAGCTTCCAGTTTAATCAGGCTCATGATATCTGCAGCAACAGCCACTTTGATATTTTTAGCATTGGCTTTTTCAATAAAGGATTTGATATCGCTTACTTGACCGTGTTTACCAGGATATTGTAGAATAGCACCATAAAAATCTTCAGAGAAATCAAAGTCACTTTCAGCACCAACAACTAATTCAATACCAATCGGGTTGGCTCTGGTTTTAAGAAGTGATAATGTTTGCGGCAAGATATCTTCAGAAACAAAAAACTTATTGACACCCTCTTTTTTCTGGCTACGTTCTCTAACGGAAAATAACAAGCTCATAGCTTCGGCGGCAGCTGTACTTTCATCTAACAATGAAGCATTGGCAAGTTCCATACCTGTGAGATCCGTTATCATTGTTTGGAAATTTAGCAGTGCTTCTAATCGCCCTTGGGCAATTTCAGCTTGGTAAGGTGTATAGGCCGTATACCAACCTGGATTTTCCAATATATTTCTTTGGATGACTGCAGGCATGATGGTTGGGTGATACCCTAAACCAATATATGTTTTGAAGACTTTATTCTTTTTTGATAACTCGTAAATATGCAACAAATATTCTTGCTCACTCATGGGAGCATCGAGATTAAGGTCGGATTTCAAACGGATACCATCGGGAATGGTTTCATAAATTAATTGTTCCATAGAATCCACACCAATTGCGTGTAACATTTCTTTTTGATCCGATTCTCTCGGACCTATATGGCGAAGTGAAAAGTCTGCAGTATTCATTAAATAGGATAGTTATTTTTTAATGCAGCAAAATTAATGAATTATTGTCCTTAAAATGTTAAGGTAAATGAAACTTTTCAACCATTTGAAATGGTTATTAACAGTTTGACTATTTTTGTTTCATGCGTGCGTTTAAAACCATTTTCGACTTTTACTTGAGTAGTAGTATTCATGTGGCGATTTCAGTGTTTGCGTTATCGTGGTTGACCCTATTGGAATATGGATTGCCGTTTGATGCTGAAATGTTATGGTTTATATTTTTCTCCTCTATTACAGGCTATAATTTTGTGAAGTATTTTGGTTTGGCCAAGTTCCACCATCGAAGTCTAGCGAGATGGTTAAGAGTGATACAAGTCTTTTCGTTACTATCATTTTTACTCTTGTGCTTTTTTGCAACAAGATTAGATATAAACACGCTGATTTATGTGGGTGTTTTAGGAGTTGTGACGTTCTTATACGCTATGCCTTTGTTGCCCAAATTATTTTTGGATGAAAAGAAAAATTTAAGGAGTGTAAGCGGCTTGAAAATCTACGTCATTGCTTTTGTATGGACAGGCGTCACCGTTATTTTGCCATTGATAAATAGCCATCATGCTCTTACAGAAGATGTCTGGTTAACAGCCTTGCAACGGTTTGTTTTTGTGATGGTTTTAATGTTGCCTTTTGAGATAAGAGATTTGTCTTACGACAGTATAAAGTTAGCAACCATTCCTCAACAAATTGGGGTGACCAAAACCATTCTTTTGGGCATTGTATTGTTGTTTGTTTTTAATTATTTGGAATTTTTAAAAAGTAACTTGTACCAATTAACGCTCCTAAGTAATATCATTATTTCCGTGATTGTCTTCTTGTTTTTGATCGGGTCCAAAAGACATCAAAATCCCTATTACACGGCTTTTTGGGTAGAAGCTATTCCTATATGGTGGTTGCTTTTAATGCTGGTTTTTTAATTGTTTTTCGAATTCGGATTGCAGTTCTTGAATTTCATGCTCTTTCAGACATTCAGGATGGCCAGAGTGCATCACGTGTGTTAACTCCTTGTTGCGTTTTGTATATGCTCTTGTAATCTTGCACCATGAAAGGCGTAAGGTTAATTTAAATCTTTCCCATAAGGTGGCTTCACCATATTGGGACTTATCACAAATATGATGTGCTTCTTCACACGAAATAAATAAAAAACTTTTTTTCATTTTAATTTTTGAACCAATTTTTTTCTAGGCAATCAGCCATAGCGACGCGTGCACGATGAATAATTACCCATAGGTTAGACGCAGTGATGTCCAATTCATTACAAATGGTTTCTGTTTCGTAATTAAGTATGGTCTTCATTTTGAAAACCTTCGCTTGCTTATCAGGTAGCTTACCTAAGCAATCATGTATCGCCAATCCTAACTCTGTGTTTTCTATAGTGTCTTCAGCAGTTTTGTCGAAGGGATCTGCTACACGTTCTTCGAGCCAGTCACCTTCATTCTCATCGTTGGTGTAGGACATTCTCACTTCCGCCTTTCCTTTATTCGAATTAATTTTACGATAGTAATCAATAATTTTTCGCTTCAATATGGCGACGAGCCATGTACGCTCACTTGCTTGCCCTTTAAAGTTTTTCATCGATTTTAAGCCAGCAACAAAAGTGTCTTGTACCAAATCTTTGGCCATTTCTCTATCATTGACACGAGTGATTGTGTAATTAAATAGATAATCAGAATAACGATGAATCCATTGATTAGGATCTATGATATGTTTAGGCATTTCTTTTTCTAAGACATTTTATGTCAAAAATAAGTAATATAATAGTATTATCGCAATAAATCAGTGAGTGCAGATTTAAGTGAGGGATATTGAAACTCAAATCCATGATCCGACAAGCGTTTTGGTACCACATTTCTACTCTTTAGTACGAGTTCTGGTTCTGTCCCAATGAGTAGTGCACCCAATTTTACAAGCCATTTGGGGTGTGAGATACCAAAAGGGATGCCCAAGGTAGCTCTAATACTTTTCATAAGGATGTAGTTACTTGTGGGCTTTGGTACGGTGACATTAAAAGGACCTTCAAGATCATCATGAACTATCAAAAACTCAATGGCTCTAGCAAAATCTAACTCATGGATCCAACTAACTTTTTGTTTGCCTGAAGCCTGACGACCGCCCAACCCAAAGCGCACCAGTTGTTTTAAAGCTGTTAAAGCACCTCCGTTTTTGCCCATAACAATAGAAGTTCTTAAGGCAATTTTTCGTGTTTTTGGGTTCTTAATACCGAAGAAAGATGTTTCCCATGATTTGGCGATATTCATTGAAAAATCATTTCCGATAATGCCATTCTCTTCAGTCATTTCGATATCTGTAGAATGCTTATAAATGGTTGCAGTAGAAGCATTGAACCAAATACTAGGTGGATTATCGCATAAATTTATGGCAAGGCCCAATATGTTCGTAGGGTCAATTCGCGAATCATGAATCAGTTTTTTATTAGTTTCAGTATAGCGACAGTCAACAGATTTTCCAGTAAGGTTGATAAGAACATCCGTTTCTTCGAGCGTATTGGTCCATGGGCCAAGGTCTTTGGCATTCCAATAAATATCATTGAGCTGTTTTGGAGATCGTGTTAAGATATAGACGATGTATTGTTTTTTAAGAAAATAGTGCTTTAGTGCTTGGCCTAGAAAGCCGCTGCCGCCTGCTATGGTGATTGTTTTCATTGTTTTTGGATTAAATAAGTGATTCTGAGGAAATAACTCGCAATAAGCATTGGAATGATGAAGGCAAACAACAACTGAAGAAATTCATATTTCACTATTGATGCACTTAGCATTATTGATATCACGCTCATGGTCAATACAACCGCCATCCAATATACTCTCAGCATTTTGTTAATTTTTTTGGTGAATGCCTTCATAAAAAACAGCAGGATAACAGCCATTATTAATTGTGTAATTCCTAAAAGAATTTGCATATACATGCCAAGGAAGACAAAAATGATAGTCGCGTATGCCGTTATGGTCAAACCGAAAATTATCAAGTTAATACGATATAATAGTTTCATGCTTTAGGATGTATTTAGTGATCCTTTCGGACGTTATAAATGGGTGTTTTCTTAACAGTATTTGAGCGCTCTCTAGATTTGCGACGACCTCTAAAAAAGAAGAAGAGATTGATAAACAGCATGATGCCTAAATAAATAGAAAAGCCTCCTATTTTTTTACTCAAGATCTCAATGAGTTCTTGACTGCTCATAGCCGTTGCGCTGTAGTAGCTGATTTTTAATATCAATAATGCCCAACCAATGTTGATAAGATAAAATCCAATTTCAAAAAGTTTGTTCGTTGCTAAGGCAATATCTTCTTTACCTTTAAAAATGTCTAGCATAAAAAACTTACCGTTTTTAAAAAGCATTTTAGATACATAAATTGTGAGAGCAATAGCGATAGGTAAATAAATGAGATAGCCGATAATGATTTTAGAATGTTCCATGATTTATTGTTTTATAGTTTTTGATTTTATGAGATAATTACAGAGTAGTACGTTGTTATAATGTAAAATCGTAATAGCGATGATAATAATTCCAAGACGTTCGCTTAGCGTATTGAACATATCCAGTACTGAATCAATCGACTGCCAATAGGCAAGTGAGATGACCGCATAACCTATATTCAAAAGATAATAGCCGATTAGGAGAAGGTTGTTTACGGAGGCGACTAAGGCGTTATTATGATTAAATAAAAACCTTAAGTAAATTTCACCATGCTTATAAAACATCCATCCTACTTTTACCATGATGATGCCAATAATAGGTAAGTATATGCAGTAGCTGAGGATATTTAAGTTCATTTTTATAAGTTTTAAACTTTCAGAAAAAATTGAAAGTTTGTATTAAAAAAATTATCTGAATAATTTCAGTAACGATTTAGTGATCCAATTCTGTTTTTGTGATACCAATCGATTCATCATTTCATCTGCCGTTTGAGTGATATCGTGAAGCGCTTTGGTTTGTTTAATTAATTCTTTGGTTTGCTCTGTGCCATCATTTTTGATAGACGACACTTCCTTCAAGACTTTAATGACTGGTTGAATTTCTCTACGACTACGTTCTTTTGCAATGATTCTAGTTAACTCTTGTACGTCTTTTTCAGTGGTAAAATATTCTTTGCGTTCACCAGGAATAATTTCTTTAGTGACAATGCCCCAATCCATCAGTTGACGTAAGTTCATGCTGGTATTGCCACGTGAAATTTTTAATTCTTCCATAATATCCTCCATGGACAATGGTTTGGTGGCGACAAAAAGTAACGCCTGAATTTGCGCCATCGCTTTATTGATGCCCCAAAGAGAACCTAAACTTCCCCAAGTACTTACAAACTTTATTTTAGCTTCATCGTAATTCATAGTACAAATATATAAAATATTTTAAACTTTCAATAATTATTGAAAGTTTATTTTGTTTGAACGTGAATGTGATCATCATGTCGAACTGCATGACAACCATGAAATTTGATTTTTGAATAGTTTGTTAAGCCCAGTTCAGTCTTGAGGTACGGCTCAATAAATACCTTTTCAGTTGCTGAATTATTCACTAATTGAAGGATCACTGCTCTTGTTTTATCTGCATTAAAATTCAATTTATGGATAGTTCCAAATGACAGATATTTCGAAAAATTATACTGCCAGTAACCCAGTTCTTTACATCTTTCAGACCAATAGCCTTCTTCTGTGACATAGTTGCCATAACCTGAAATAGTGGGCTTTTTATCTGTCGATTGACCATCTATGGTTTTATACTGAAACGACAGATCTATTTTGTTTCCATCATTATGACTGAGATGTGGAAGTAATGGAAAGCCATTCCAGAAAGGAAAATTGGCATCTAAATAGGTAAGTGCGATGCGTTGTTCAGAAAGTGTTTCGGCTGTATCCTCAAGCATGGTTTTTAACTTTGGGCTGACATAGTTTCTAAACATGAGTGGGTAAACCCATTGACGTGGCTTTAAATTATCCGACAATACAGGTAAGGCTGTTCTGCCAAAATAGCTTGCTATTGGTGGAACGACCATGAGATTACATATTAAATACATCGCCGGAAATAGATAACGCTTTCTTAGTCTGAATCGTTTAGAAACCACAACTGTTAATAACCAAATGAACCCACCTACCTGCGTCAATATAGTCATAAACACAATGAAAATAA
The DNA here is from genome assembly GCF_052983595.1 of Psychroserpens sp. BH13MA-6. NCBI lineage: Bacteria > Pseudomonadati > Bacteroidota > Flavobacteriia > Flavobacteriales > Flavobacteriaceae > Psychroserpens > Psychroserpens sp. BH13MA-6. Next base: position 111,629 of record NZ_JBRJGE010000005.1, read on the forward strand.
GATGTCCGATAATCCTAAGGAATGTCATATCAAGAAGAACGAATAAGGCTTCTAATTATTTTGGGATTAAACCCGCACGTTTTAATAAGGCGTCTGGTTGAGGTTCTTTCCCTCGAAATCGTTTATAAAGTACCATAGGGTCTTCAATGCCGCCTTGAGACAGGATATGGTCTTTGAATTTCTTAGCAACCTCTTTATTAAAGACACCAGATTCTAGGAAATATTCAAAGGCATCGGCATCTAAGACTTCTGCCCATTTGTAACTGTAATAACCAGAACTGTATCCGCCTTGAAAAATATGTGAAAATGACGTACTCATACAGTTTTCGGCTACATCAGGATACAATTTGGTGTTTTCGAAAGCTTTTAATTCATGAGCTTTTACCGATGTAATCTCTTTTGGATCTTGTCCGTGCCAAGCCATATCTAACAAACCAAAACTGATTTGTCTGAGGGTTTGCATTCCTTCATGGAAGGTAGCTGAAGCTTTTATTTTTTCAATCAATTCCATAGGAATCACCTCACCGGTTTCATAATGGGTCGCAAAAAGTTCCAAGGCTTCTTTTTCATAGCACCAATTTTCCATCACCTGACTCGGTAATTCAACAAAGTCCCAAAAAACGCTTGTGCCAGAGAGACTCGGGTAAGTGGTATTTGCTAACATACCATGTAAGGCATGTCCGAACTCATGAAACAAAGTGGTTACTTCATTAAATGTAAGTAGTGAGGGTTTGCTTTTTGTTGGTTTCGTGAAATTACAAACGATGGAAATATGTGGTCTGTCATTTACATGATCTTTAATAAATTGTGGCTTATAAACAGTCATCCATGCGCCATTACGTTTTCCAGCTCTTGGAAAGAAATCAGCATAAAAAATAGCAACCAAATCACCTTTGGTATCGGTGACTTTATAGGTTAAAACATCTGGATGGTACTTATCAATAGAGTTTATGGATTCAAATTTTAGATCATATAAACGTTCGGCAATCGTAAATGCACCATCAATGACATTCTCAAGTTTAAAATAAGGTTTGAGTTGTTCATCATCCAATTGAAACAATTCTTGTTTTAATTTTTCTGAATAGTAAGCGCTATCCCATTTTTGAAGGGTCTCAATCCCATCTAACCTATTCGCAAATCGTGCTAATTCGTCAAATTCTCGTTGAGCTGCGGGCTTGGCTTTGTCTAATAATTCATTTAAAAAAGTTTCTACATTCTTCGGCGTTTTTGCCATGCGTTCTTCCAAAACAAAATGCGCATGAGTTTCATAGCCCAATAAATTGGCACGCTCATGTCTCAGGTTTGCGATTTTTAAGACTTGCTCTTGATTGTCTAGTTCATCGCCTTTAAAGGCTTTGGCACCAGCGGCAATTGCCAATTTTTTTCGAAGTGTTCTGTCATCAGCATAGGTCATAAAAGGGATGTAACTCGGGTAATCAAGGGTGATGATCCAACCGTCTTTTTCTTTTGATTCGGCCAATTGCTGTGCTGCTTCCTTGGCACCATCAGGCAAGCCAGAAACTTGATGTTCTTCCGTCAGATGCATTTCAAATTTGTTCGTCTCTGCCAAAACATTCTCACCAAATTTTAGTTTCAACTGACTCAGTTGTTTGTCGATAGCTCTTAAGCGTGTTTTTTTATCCTCGGGAAGATTGGCGCCATTTCTGGAGAAACTTTTGTATTTCTTATCTAATAAGGTTTGTTGTTCCTTGGTTAAATCTAGCGAAGCCCTTTGGTTATAGACTGCTTTTATACGTTTAAAAAGCCCTTCGTTTAAGGTGATGTCGTTACTGAATTCTGAAAGTAAAGGAGAAACTTCCTGTGCTATCTTCTGCATGTCATCGTTGGTTTCTGCGCTATTCAAATTAAAGAAAAGACTCGTGAGTCGATCTAAGACTTCACCAGAAAAATCTAAGGCCTCAATAGTATTTTCAAATGTGGGTGCTTCAGTATTTGAAACAATATGGTCAATTTCTGTTTTAGCTAATGCAATGGCTTCCTTAAAAGCGGGTAAAAAATCGTCATTTTTGATTTCTGAAAAAGGCGCTGTATGAAAAGGTGTGTTAAATTTTGAAGTTAATGGGTTCATTTTTAAAATGATGTTATTTTTTATGCATTTTAAGCATCATTAACGTAATGTTAAGAGCAAAATGTCAAATTAATTATTACTTTTGCGCTATTATTAAAGCTTATATCAAGTAAGTATTTAATAAGAATTGATTAATAGCTCTAAAACCTCGCTGTAAAAAGCGGGGTTTTTTGATGTTGTTACAAGTTTTTAGAAGACGCGATAACCTTTGTTTTCAAACTTTCTTTGTATTCAACAATGGCGTTGTAGACGGTTTCATTTGAAACACCTATGATTTGAGCGGCAAGAATTCCAGCGTTTTTTGCACCATTTAGTGCTACTGTTGCGACAGGAACACCTCCAGGCATTTGTAAAATGGATAACACTGAATCCCAACCATCTATTGAATTACTGCTTTTAACAGGAACACCTATCACAGGTAATGGTGAAAGTGAGGCTACCATTCCTGGTAAGTGTGCTGCACCACCTGCACCAGCAATGATCACGTCAATACCATTAGTACGTGCATTCTTACTAAAGTCGAATAGTTTTTCAGGTGTACGATGGGCTGATACAATATCAACAACTACCTCAATGTTAAATTCTTTTAAGATGTCTATAGCATCTTGCATGACAGGAAGATCGCTTGTGCTTCCCATGATTACTGCGACTTTATTCATAACTATTTACTTATAACCTTAATTGTTTTTTTGACATTTTCAGCGATACGTCGTGCTTCATTAATGTCCTCGTTTACGATGGTTACATGACCCATTTTTCGAAATGGTCTTGTTTGTTTTTTTCCATAGATATGCGGTGTGACACCTTCTAATGCCATTATTTCTGAAATATGTTCGTAATGTACATTGCCTGTATGGCCTTCGGCACCAACCAAGTTCACCATAATACCACCAACAGTACTTTCGGTTTTTCCTAATGGTAGATCGAGAATGGCTCTTAAATGTTGTTCAAATTGTGACGTGTAGCTCGCCTCAATAGTTTGATGACCCGAATTATGTGGTCTAGGCGCTACTTCATTAACGAGGATCTCATCATTTTCAGTTTGGAACATTTCCACCGCTAAAAGTCCAACGTGATTAAAGGCTTCTGACACTTTAATGGCCACTTTTTGTGCTTTTTCGGCAATGGTATCTGGAATACGAGCCGGACATATCACATATTCTACTTGATTGGCTTCAGGGTGAAATTCCATTTCTACCACTGGATAGGTTTTAATGTCACCACTTACGTTGCGCGCCACTATGACAGCCAATTCATTTTTAAATGGAATTAAATCTTCAGCAATACATTCGCCTTTAGGCAAGCCATCAAGGTCTGATAATTGTTTCACTATTTTAACACCGTTACCATCATAGCCAAATTGAGCTGCCTTCCAAACGAATGGAAAATCAAGTCCGCCATTTTCTATCGTATCCTGTATTTCAGAAAGATAAGCAAAACGCGTAAAGTTTGAAGTTGGTATTTGATGGTCTCGATAAAATAGTTTTTGGGTCGCCTTATTTTGAATGGTTCTGAGCGTTTTTGACGAAGGATATACTTTAACACCTTCCTTTTCAAGCGCTTCTAAGGCATCTGTATTCACATTTTCAATTTCAAATGTGAGCAAATCCACTTGCTTGCCAAAGTTGTAAACGGCCTCATAATCCATTAAATCGCCCAATGTAAATTCGTCACAAGCAATTTTGCTAGGGGCTTCTTCACTAGCGTCCATGACATGGGTTGTAATATCAAATTTTCGCGTTGTGTAGAGCATCATTTTACCTAACTGACCGCCACCAAGAATTCCAAGTTTAAAATGAGAAGAGAAATAATTCATTCAATTGTATGGGTTTCTGTTTTTAGAAACGTTTTGGGTTCAAATTTCAATTTCTTAGAACAAAAATACACTAAAAATGGAACAATCATCCAAAATCACAATGCGAAAATGGTCAATCGTAAATCAAATCCTTATCTTTGCCTTTTCAAAATCAAAATCAAGTGATTAAACTACACGATTTATATTTCAAACCGTTCATTTCAGAACAAGAAGTTGATGCCATCATTGAAAACATGGTACAAGCGATTGCAGACGATATGAAATCTGAAATTCCAGTCTTTGTAGGAATATTGAACGGCTCGTTTATGTTTGTCAGTGATTTCGTAAAGAAATACCCAAAACCATGTGAGGTCACGTTTATTAAATTGGCGTCTTATGAAGGTTTGAAGTCGACAGAGGATATTCATCGTCTTATCGGACTTACACAGGATTTGTCGGGCAGAAAAGTGGTGATTTTAGAAGATATCATTGATTCAGGCAACACCTTAGAGGAAGTACATCGAATTTTTGAAAATGAAGGGGTTGATGAACTAAAAATTGCGACACTTTTTTACAAACCTGAAGCTTACAAAAAGGATTATAAATTACATTATGTCGGTAAAGAAATTCCCAACAAATTTATCGTAGGTTACGGTCTCGATTATGATGGTTTGGGACGTGATTTGCCAGCAATATATCAATTAAAAACAACACAACACATGACTAACTTAGTGCTCTTTGGCCCTCCTGGTGCAGGTAAAGGAACTCAAGCAGAATTTTTAAAGGAAACTTACAATTTAGTACATATCTCAACTGGCGATGTGTTCAGATATAATATCAAAAACGAAACCGCATTAGGCATGCTTGCTAAATCCTACATGGATAAAGGGGAGTTAGTTCCAGATCAAGTCACTATAGATATGCTCAATGCTGAGGTTGAGAAAAATGCCGATGCTAACGGCTTTATCTTTGACGGGTTTCCAAGAACCAATGCCCAAGCAAAAGCACTAGATGATTTAATGGATGCTAAGGATTCTCAAATTAATGCGATGATTGCTTTGGAGGTAGACGACGAAGTATTAGTAGGACGTTTGTTGGAACGCGGAAAAACAAGTGGTCGTAAAGACGATGCTGATGAATCCATCATCAGAAATCGCATTCAGGAATACTACAAAAAAACGGCTATTTTGAAAGACTATTATGCCGCACAAGATAAATATCACGGTGTGGATGGTGTTGGTAGTATTCAAGAAATTACAGAACGACTCAAAGCAGTTATCGATACGCTTTAGTTCAAACATTGATAGACGAATAGGTCACTCATGGCGAGGCGACCATAATTGAATCCCATAAAAGTTCGCAATTGCGGAGATAGAAAATGACAGAAGGTAACTTTGTAGATTACGTAAAAATACATGTCTCTTCAGGTAAAGGAGGGCAGGGTTCTGCTCATTTACACCGTGAGAAATTTATTGAAAAAGGTGGACCTGACGGAGGCGATGGTGGTCGTGGAGGTCACGTGATTATTCGTGGTAACTCCAATCTTTGGACCTTACTTCATTTAAAGTTCAAGCGACACGCTAGAGCAGGTCATGGCGAACATGGAAGTAAGAGTAGGAGTACAGGTGCAGATGGCGAAGATATTTACTTGGATGTGCCTCTTGGAACAGTTGTAAAAGATACTGAAACAGACGAAGTGCTATTTGAAATTACGGAAGATGGGGAAGAAAAAATAGTGGCAAAAGGTGGTCGAGGCGGATTAGGAAACTGGCATTTTAAGAGTTCAAGAAATCAAACGCCAAGATATGCACAACCTGGTGAGCCGCTCGAGGAGAAAAATATTACCATAGAACTTAAAATCTTGGCAGATGTAGGATTGGTAGGATTTCCAAATGCGGGAAAATCAACCTTGTTGTCGGTGATTACAGCAGCAAAACCCAAAATTGCAGATTACGAGTTTACGACCCTAAAACCCAATCTTGGCATTGTGGAATATCGCGATTTTCAAACATTTGTAATGGCTGATATTCCTGGAATTATTGAAGGTGCTGCTGAAGGAAAAGGGCTCGGACATTATTTCTTACGTCATATAGAGCGCAATTCGGTTTTATTATTTTTAATTCCTGCCGATGCCGACGATATCCGCAAACAATATGATATTTTGCTGGATGAGTTGAAACGCTATAATCCTGAAATGTTGGATAAAGATCGGATGATTGCGATTTCAAAAAGTGATATGTTGGATGACGAACTAAAATCTGAAATGAAAGCGCAATTAGATGAGACATTACCTATAAATTATATGTTTATTTCTTCGGTGGCGCAGCAAGGTATTACCGAATTAAAGGACAAACTCTGGAAAATTCTTAATGATTAATTTTTGGGCGTTCCCCTTTCCGACGTCTTCGGAAAAGGGTCAGGCTCTCAGCCGTCGCTCTCTTCGAGGAGCTCCAACAGGGCTTCCATCCTTAACGCAGGTTTTAAATAGATCATTTTAAGAAATCTTAAAATTTCAGTATCTTTAAAATAAAAAGCCATGAGAATATTCTACAGCCTATTGGTCTGCGTGTTACTCACGTCATGCGTCTCTATTCGGGTGAATTATGACTACGAGACTACAGCCGATTTCACGACTTATAAAACCTATAACTATTACTCAAACGTCAATACTGGTTTAAGTGAATTAGATAACAAACGCTTGTTCATGGCATTGGATGAGGGACTGCAAGCAAGAGGTTATCAATTATCTGATATGCCTGATTTTTTTATAGATATCAAAACAGCAGAATTCCAACAACAATCTGGTAATACTGTAGGAATGGGTGTTGGTGGCACTGGAAGAAACGTTGGTGGTGGCATTTCAATTGGCTTACCGGTTGGCCAAACAAAAATGGGCCGGGAAATTGTATTTGAATTTGTAGATGAGAATGGGATCGGCCTTTTTTGGCAGGCTATTTCAGAATCGAATTACAATCCCAATGCCTCACCAGAAAAACGAGAGGCCCAATTTAAAGCCATTGTTTCAAAGGTCCTTGAAGGGTTTCCGCCAGACAACACCAAATAGATGTCAATTTTATAGCGTTGCGGTTTATCATTGATTTTTTGTTTTGTAACTTTGGTTAAAACAGAAAGAGACAATGACACAATTATCAGGAAAGGTCGCATTAATTACAGGAGGAACTAAAGGTATCGGTTATGGCATCGCAGAAGCTTTATTAGCTCAAGGACTTAAAGTGGCCATTACAAGTCGCGATTTGAATGCCGCTAAAGAAGCTGCCAAATCACTAGCAGAAAAAACACAAACGACAAATGCTATTATAGGTTTAGAAGCCAATGTCAAAAACTTAGGTGACCAACGCGAAGCTGTTCAGCAAACTGTTGAGCAATTTGGTCAGTTAGATGTTGTAGTAGCTAATGCTGGCTTAGGCCATTTTGGAAGTATAGAGGCATTAACTACGGAGCAATGGAACGCTGTGATTGACACGAACTTAACAGGTGTTTTTAACACGATAAAAGCAAGTGTTGATGCCTTGAAAAAGAGTCAAGGCTATTATATCACCATTTCAAGCTTAGCAGGAACTAATTTTTTCGCGGGAGGAGCGGCTTATAATGCCAGTAAGTTTGGAGTCACCGGATTTACACAAGCCGTCATGTTAGATTTAAGGAAATATGGTGTTAAAGTGAGTACCATCATGCCAGGATCTGTGTCGACACATTTCAATGGTAACGAACCAGGCGACAAGGATGCATGGAAAATCCAGATTGAAGATATTGGCGAATTGGTAGTCGATTTGTTAAAAATGAATCCTAGAACCTTACCGAGTAAAGTAGAGGTAAGACCTACGATGCCACCGAGTAACTAATGAAAATATAGAAAACAAAAAGGCTTCCATTGGAAGCCTTTTTTCATGGTGTTTTTAGTGATTAGTTGATGTCTAATTTGATGATTCGACCATTTTTCTTTCGTTCACCAAGCAAAAATACAGTATGCTTATTGACGTTAGCTAGACCGTTATTCACTTTGTAATAGACTTTAGATTCCTTATCATCAATCAATTTTTTATAATCGAAATTACCTTCGGCATCAATCGAGATCGCATATAAATTTGACTTTTTGGATGACGTCTGTTTAAATGCAATACGATCGGCACTTAATTTTTTGATATTATCGGAGCAATTAATAAAGAAGTAGGTGGATTCATCAACCGGCAAACTGGTGTAAGAGCTATTTATTGTTCCAACCTGTGCTTTATTAATATTTCTAGCCCACTTTAAATGACCGTCTGCGTCAAGCCGCATCGCCATAATATCGTTGTAATGAAATACCGTGTAGGTACGCATTGATCCGTTTGCTCCCATACTAGTATGTGTTGTAATAAAAAATTCTTCAGCATTCACTACAATGTCATTGTTGGCCATGAGGTAAACACCTTTAAAATCAATATTATTGATGCCTTTCTCTTTCTTACGTTCTTTTTTCCCTTCTCTATTTCCGTATTTATCGGTAAGGAATTCTTCTGAAAACTCATTATAACGCTTAAAATTGGTTTCAAGAGTTTCTGGATTGAGATCAAAAACACAAACGCCATTGAGCTTGTACTCTTCTTTTTTACCATAGAAACCAACACAGGCTAATCGACTTTCATTCTTAACCAAATGCAGAGATTCAATATATTTTTCGTCACTTTTAAAGGAAATACTTGTCTCACCGGAAGCATTGATTCTGTTTAATTCAAAATGATAATTGACTTTACCGTCTTTTTTAGTTCTTTTAGAATTATTTTCAAACGATTTGCCTAAAAAATAAATCGTACCATCTTGACCATCCACTTCAAAACTGTTGTATTCAAAAAGTCTATCCTTGATATCCTTTACAATCAATTTTTCATAAACCGGTTCGAAATCACTATTAAAAACAAACACTTTATGCGTCTCTTGTTTTTTGTTCTTGAAATCAAAATTAATCGCAAAAAAGGCTTCGTTTGCTGATAAGATAACTTCTCCCATGTGATCACCATCAGCTTGGTTGAACCCACCATTATAAAACAGGGGAAAAATAGAAACTCCAAAGTAGTTTTTAACATTGTCTTCAGAGAAATTTAGAAGCTCTCTCGTGCTAAAATTTAAATCGCCAATATTTGCTGAAGACACATTAATGGCAATTTTGTCTTCTTTTTTTTGAGTTTCAACCTCAATTAAATGTATCTGATTATTCTTTAAAAACGCATTTTTAATGATCTTGTCGTCAACCTCATAGTCTAATTCTTTAATGAGTTTCAGATGTTCATCAAAGTATTGGATATAGTAGCCTCTTAATTTCAATCCTAGACCAGAATAATAGGATCTGATGGTGACAATACCTCCATCATCAGACTCAAGGCTGAAGCTAAGAAAAGAGTTTTTCTTCTTGTCTTTAAAAATGTCACTCTTCGTGATAGAAATATCTTGAGCGAAAGTTAGTGTTGCTGTAAAAAGCAAAAGTAAGGTTAGGAATCTTTTCATAAAAAATAGTTTAGAGGGGCAAAATAACTATTTAAATGTAAGTTGAAAATAAAATCTAAGGTTTAATTGATTTTCAGACGATCACCTTTACTATGACTACTAAATTCTGGAGCATACATGCTTTGAATGGTGGTAATACCATTACTCATATCACCTGCATTTTGAACTCTTAAATCATACTCAAATACGTAGATACCTTTTGGAAGATAATCGAAAAAGAAGTTCGTTGAAGCGTCTTTAGTGCTTTCGTAATACCCTAATCCGTCTTGCCACTTGTACTGTGACAATACATTAACTGGTTCTAGGCCTGCTGCTCTCATGTCTTTCATGTGTAAAAATTCCATGTCACGATCACTACGCAATTCTATGCGCACGCGCACCAAGTCGCCCACTTCCAATAAGGTTTCTGAAGTGATCTCTGAGATTTCTTCTCCTCGGTCTGTATGTGTTTTTTTGAAGAGTTTTTTGCTCAGTTTTAGTGGTGTCTCTGCGGAAGTGATCTTATCTAAATCCTCAAAATACTGCCAGTATAAACTGCCCCAAGCAATGCCTTTGCCTTTTTTAGACATTTTTACAGTTGCCATGTCTGGTGCAATTTCAGATCCAGTCCACGAGGTTTTGTAATAGCCTATCCCTGCTTCAATTTTGACGTTCTCCAATTGGGATGGTGCTAATGCTTGGCCTCCTATAGAAACATCTACCATCTCAGTCACACTCAGCCAATCACTGCCTTGTAACAATAACGCATACACGGCTTCCGTGGTTGCTTTGGTTGTTTTCCAGCGATTGGTTTGTTTGTTTTTTAAGAGCCATATTTTCAAGTTATCTATGGTTTCTGTAGGGCCTTCTACTTCAGAAAACGCTTCAATCATTAAGGCTTGTGTTTCTATAGGCGCTTGATGCCAGTACCAAGAACTTGTATTGTTTTTCCAATACATGCCTAATTCTTCCGAAGTAATGCTAGTTTCTCTCAATGACTTTAAAATACTTTTTGAGATACGCTCATTCCCTTTTCTATGAGCAACTAAAACCATCAGACCTTTCGCATATAAGGAACGCTTCAACCAATAATCCTCAATTTGCGTATGATAATAATCCATGATTTTTTGAACCTCCTTTGAAGGTTTATTGTCAGGAAAGAAACTGCGCATATACAAATAATGCAATTGGATGTAGGATAAATGATCCTTGGATAAGTTGACCTCTGGGTTGTATTTCTTTAGGTTTTTATAATCTTCGATAAACTCCGAGTCTAAATAACGAATCGCTTTATCAATCATTTGTTTATGGTCCTCTGTGGTTACGCCTAATTTGTCTAAATGACCAAAACCAGCAACAATGTGTTGCGTGATGTAACGGTTTGGTCGACCACCATTAAACCATGCCCAAGCGCCATTTGGCATTTGTCCATTTTTGAGTTTGCGGTGAGCGGCTGTTAATTCATTCGACATCTTATTTAAGTCAAATAGTAAAGCGATACGCTTTTTCTGTTCCGTTTCATCTTGCGCATCGCGCAACCAAGGGGTTTCTTCGATGAGAATTGATTTGAGTTCTTGGTTTTTTTCTAGGTTCGATACTAGCGCATCCGTATTTTTCCATTGATTAAAAACTTCTTGGATACGCGGATTGCTATTAGCAATATGACTGGCTAATGCGTTTGCATAATACCTGCTAAACGTCTGCTCGTTACAATCGTAAGGATATTCCATTAAGTATGGTAATGCTTGCACAGCATACCAAGCAGGATTTGAGGTGACCTCAAGACTGAGTTGATGGTGTTTTAAAGAGGTTGATGTATTGTTTTTGAGTTTGTCAAGTGTAAAAGTCCTAGTCTCATTACTTTTAACCCACATTGGTAAGGTTTCTGTGACTAGCATACGATTACTTAAGATTGGTAAAGCGTTTTGTTCACCATCGCTAAAATCGCCTGCTTTTGCTAAAATTTTATACTGAACAGCATCCACATCAAACGGAATGTTTAAGGACCATGAGACGTTCGTATTGCCTTTCGCATCTACCGAAAATTGCACGGTTTCTCCCGTAGGTAAAATTCCCATATGACGTGTGATATCCTCTCCAGAAATGGCATCAGTTAGGATGAGTTTTGCATGTCCGTTGAGTGCTTTTTCAGTCAGGTTGGAAATTTTAGAACTAATCGTAATTTGGTCGCCTTCACGTAAAAACCTCGGGACATTAGGAAGTACCATCAACTCTTTTTGAGTTACAGCTTCCAAGGTGGTTGTGGCACTTTCGAGAGATTTCGTGTGTGCTAGTAGTTGTAATTTCCACTTGCTTAAGGCTTCTGGTGTTGTAAAACTAAAACTGACGTGTCCGTCAGCATCTGTTGTAAGCTGCGGAAAGAAAAAGGCCGTTTCTTGAAGATTTTTACGCACTTTTATTGCGCCAAAGTCTTTTTCGTCTGCCTTAGTTTTATCATCTATGTCATTCTGCTTAGATACATCGTCTACACCGGTTTCACTTACAGAGTCCATGGCTACAGCATTCATTAATTTGTTCTCCGACCTTGGACTACTATTGCCTACAACCGCGACTTCTTCTAAAACACTTTCGTCTTCTACAATTTCCAAGCCTGCGACTCTACCTCTTAAATAATAAGCATTGCCGAATCCCATACGCAATCCGAATAAGTTGAATTGGTCAAAACGTTGAGAAGGAAAACTCCCGAAAGATTGTCTGGTATTATAAATTGAGAACCTTCCTGTTGCAAATCCGTTGCCAACATTCACTCGGTAAGAAGGGTAGTAGTAAGGTTTTTGAATAGGATTGAAATACCATTCATGTGATTTAAATTGATCTAAGGACATGTCATACATACTTGCCAGTAATTCTGCCGTTACTTGGTCTCCTTTCGGACCTTTAATTTTAAAACTCCAAGTTTCGTCGGTTCCTGGCTGTAATTTGTCTCTAAACGTCGCGGTTTCTATCTCTAATTCAGTTTTTGGGTAAGGCACATTGATAGCCAAGTTCCCTTGACCGAAATCATTTTGAAAGGCATAAAAATAATGGATGCCAAATCCTCCCAAATCTGAGTCTCTCACAGGAATAGAGATGGTCTTTTTGTTGTTGTTTAAAAGAATAGTTCGCTTGTCAACAATGTTATGATTTTTTTCAATTTCTATGGTGACATAGAGTTCCTTCGCCGCAGAAGCGAGAGTGATTTCAACGGTATCATCTTTTGAATAAGCACTTTTATCAGTGGTGATATTGAAAATTTGATGGTCGGCTAAAGTGTCGTCTTTATCACTATAAATAAAGGTTTGCGCTTCATCTTTAACCAGTTGTCCGAAACGATCTTTGGTTTCAAGTACGATGCGATAGGTTCCAGAATCCCAACGTTTCATATTTCCCAAATCTAATGTTTTAGAATCTTCGGTATCAAAGGTTTTAGATAGAACCATGTCTCCTTTATCCCAACGCTTGGAATCATTTTCGTCTTTATACGCTTGGTGTGGAAAAAGAGACTTAAATTCTTCTTTGGTAAACTCTTGGTAGTCTGGCGCTGGCCAAGGTCTGGTTCTTAAAACACTATTTGGCGCTTTTAGCTTATAAATTTTGACGGTTCCTTGAGTAGGTACAAAGGTGCCGTTCAGGTTTTTAGTAGCTATCGTGATTTTATGATCGTTGTTGGTTTTATCCAATACGCTGGCAATAGAAACGGAAGCCTTTAAAGCATGATAACCTACGTTCACCGTAGTGGTAGCACTTCTTGTTTCACCATTGAGATCTGTGACATCCGCTGTGATTTCATAATTGAAAATGGGTAAAGAGGATTTATCAACGCTCTTGTCGGGAATGGCTTTAAATTTGATTTCAAAATTCCCTGAGGCATCTGTAGTGATTTCACCATGGGTGATTTCCTGTGGCTCACTACTGAAATAGGGCCTATACCAATAGTACCAATCTGGATAGCGTACGTTGCGATGCACACGATAAACGACTTTGGCGTCGGTGATATTGCTTCCAGCATAGGCCAACGCATGTCCAGTGACTACAACCGTATCATTCACCTTGAAGGTGTTTGTAATGGGTTTAAAATTAGCTTCAAATTTTGGTCTTTTATATTCCTCTACGGAAATATAATGATGGGTTGTGAGGTTATTTTCACCTGTCATTCTTATGGAATAATTTCCTAATAAACCTTGATTTGGTAAGATGAATTCACCCGCTACTGAGCCATAGGCATTGGTTTTAACTGTTTGTGTTTTTAGGACTTCCCTGTTTTTATTATATAGGGTAATGGCTACGGTTGAATTCGCTACAACTTCGGCATTAGATTCTGAATTATTGATTACGATCCCTTTAAAATATAGTGTTTGTCCAGGTCTATAAATGCTTCGGTCTGAAAATATAAATCCGTCATGGACTATTTTTTTATTAGAATGGTCATCATTGTAATAACGGTTTAAATACAAATTCTCAAAAATAGCCTCTTCATTATTGTAGAGGATATTTAGTTTGATGTTTGAGCGCGAATAATCGGTTTTCGGAATGGTAAATTCGCCCTGAGCATTTGTAGTATATTGCTCCTTTATGAGTCTGTTTTGGTAATTTTTACTGTATGTAAACGTAACTTTTGCTTCGGCTAATGGTTGTCCGTCGATTCTATCAAATACCTGATAGGTAGTCTGGTCTTTATGTTCTTTTTGGACATAGGCGATATTGGTGACTTGAACGACTTTGAATCCATAAATCTTGCTGTCATTCATTACTTCTCCAAAGACCACATAAATGCCATTGTCTAATTTAGGCAAGGCAATTTCTGTGCGATGGCTTTGATAATCGCTTTCATTTTTTAGATGAGAAGTCCACGTTTTTACTGGCTTAAAATTCCTAATGTATCGCAGCTCTTTTTCACTATCATGATTATAAGCCTTTAAGGTTTGTAATTCATATTCTGAAATTTTAGAAACCCTAAAACCGATGCTATCTATATTTTTGTACGTGATTAATGCCAAGGCATGCGATTGCGTAGGGATGTAATTTTCTGTGATTACTTGTAACGTCGGACTTTCAATCTGAGCTTTTAGAAGTCGACATTTTTGGGCACCTGTACTCTTTGGATAATCAGCAATGACGGTATTGCACATAGTGATGGCTTCCTTGAGTTTCCAACGATGTTTCTCGTTAGAATGAGCCTCGAACTGCAAACCTAGTTGATGATAATACTCTGCAATTTCATAAGCGTATAAGGCAGCTACATCGTTATTCTCGCTTTGATATTTAGTAAAAGCTGTTTCTAAGGTCATTAAGAATAAATCCCCTTTTTCTTTAAACGTAGCCTTACTGTGGATGTAATGTAAACGCTCAATATCGATCACGGCTAAAGCATCAGAAGCCTCGTCCTTTAAGTGAAATTTCGCCAAGCTTTGATAGATTTTTAAAGCATGTAGCTGTAAGGATGTGCTATCTTTAGATTTTAAGTCTAGTCGCGAAAAACGATCAGCGCTACTAAGGGTTTCAGGGTTATCTATCTCAAATTTATAGGCAGGTTGCGTGATACTGTTTTCATCTGACTTATAGAATTGAAGGGCATTATGCGCCAAAATATCAAATACGGAAGGTCTGTAGCGTTTCGAGTCGGTTTGATTGATTACGATAGCATCATAATTAGCAAGATCAGTTTTTTGTAGAATGAGACCATTTTGCAAAGAATTTTGATAATGGACATGAATCTCATGGAACAAGGTTTCGAGATCCCAAGTTCTGAAATCCGTGTCATCCACTTTCTCACTTGTTTTAGTACGATTGTAAAACTTCCAACGATTTTGGTTGAAATATTGCCAGTACAGCGTGGCTAGAATATTTTCTAAAATATTTTGATCGGGAATGTCACTACTAGAAATAGCAGCTTTAAAGTCATTAACAATTTTGAGCTGTGCATCTTCTTCGAGCGTGAGTGCATACTTGCTTCTAAACAATAAGGTTTTTATTTCTTGTACTGAATTGTCATCTGATTTAGCTTTTTGTTCAATGCGCATTACCACATCTAACGCCGATTTTGGTAAACCCTCTTTTTCAAATGCTTCAACTTCTTTCCACAATTTATCATAATCATTTTGTGATTGAGCATTGGTAAAATTAGCGAAGCATACGATCATTAACAGACTTATAATTGATTTCATAAAACTTATTTTTTTAGGAAATTAAACCCTAAAACCCACTAAAAAAATAACAAATACGTCATTGTTTCGTTTGGTTGAGGGAAGTTAATCATTTTCACAGTAAACTGATTATCTTTGTGCTTTCAAAAGCAAAAACAATACCAAGAACTAAATGGTATGCCTTTTGCGTAAATAAGTGTATGAAGTATTTATTTGTTTTTTTAATAATTCCTTTGTTAGGACTGTCACAAGAGCCATCTTTGGGACATGCCAAATCTTTAATGGATGCCAAAAATTATGTAAAAGCAGTACAATCGCTAAAGACGTATGTGGCTAATCACAAAAATGATCGAGAAGCGATTGAACTTTTAGGTGATGCCTATGGTTATCAAAAAAAATGGGACGAAGCGGCTTCTAATTACAGACGGTTGATAGAATTGGATCAGAGTAATGCCAATTATCATTACAAGTATGGCGGTTCACTCGGCATGAAGGCTTTGAGTGTAAGTAAACTAAAAGCTTTGGGTATTATTGGAGATGTTAAGGAGGCTTTTCTGAAAGCTGCAGATTTAGATCCCAATCATATAGATACACGCTGGGCTTTAGTGGAATTATATATGCAGCTACCGGGAATTGTAGGCGGCAGCAAGAGTAAATCATTAAAATATGCAAATGAATTAGAAGTTTTGTCTAAAGTGGACGGGTATTTGGCTAAAGGCTATATCCATGAATATGATGATGAACCAGAATTGGCAGAAAAATACTATAGACTGGCTATTGAAGAAGGAGGTTCATTGACCTGTTATGATAAGCTTACAGCCTTATATGAAAAAAGCAATCAACCAGATAGGGCCATTTCAAACTTGGAAGCTTCAGGCATAAAGCACGAGCGCAATGCCATGCATTACCAAATTGGAAAGGTATGTGCAGAGTACAATATCCAATTAGATAAAGGTGAACGCTGTTTGTTGGTATATATTGAGAATCACTCAGCCAAAGATGGTGTGCCAAAAGCATGGGCTTATTATCGATTAGCTCAAATTTACAAGTATAAAAACGACAAGGAAGATGCCTTAAAATGGATTAACAAGGCGATTGTCAGTTTGCCTAAAATTGATGTTTTCAGGAAAGAAAAATTACAAATCGAAAGTTTATAAATCTTATAAAAACTTATTAGATTCCTTTCTGTCTTAGCACGTCAATTGCTATATTTGAAGGTCTACAAAATTCAATTCATGAATGTACATTTTATAGCTATAGGTGGAAGTGCCATGCACAATTTGGCATTAGCTTTACATCAAAAAGGATATCACGTTACCGGAAGTGATGATACTATTTTTGAACCCTCTAAATCGCGATTGGAAGCTAAAGGTTTATTGCCGCAATCCTTTGGTTGGTTTCCTGAAAAAATCACCTCTAAATTAGATGCCATTGTATTAGGGATGCATGCTAAAGCAGATAATCCGGAGTTGCTGAAAGCTCAGGAATTAGGATTGAAAATTTATAGTTATCCTGAATTTTTGTACGAACAATCTAAAGACAAAACCAGAGTCGTTATTGGAGGAAGCCATGGTAAGACAACCATTACTTCTATGATTCTTCATGTCATGCATTATCATGAAAAGGATGTAGATTACATGGTAGGTGCGCAGTTGGAAGGTTTTGATGTTATGGTAAAACTGACAAAAGCTAATGACTTCATTGTATTAGAAGGCGACGAATACTTAAGTTCGCCAATTGATAGGCGCCCGAAATTTCATTTGTACAAACCAAATATTGCTTTGCTCAGTGGGATTGCATGGGACCATATCAATGTGTTTCCAACCTATGAGAATTATGTTGCGCAGTTTGCTATTTTTATTGATAGTATTGTTCAAGGAGGAAGCATCAATTATAATGAGGAGGATCCTGAAGTGAAGCGTGTTGTTGAAGCGAGCGAAAATCCGATAAGAAAATTGCCTTATCGCACACCTGAATATCGGGTTGAGAACGGACAAACGCTTTTAGCGACACCTGAAGGTGATTTGCCTATAGAAATTTTTGGTGAGCATAACCTTAATAACTTAGCTGGAGCAAAATGGATTTGTCAGCACATGGGTGTTGATGAAGACGATTTTTACGAGGCTATAGCCACTTTTAAAGGCGCAAGTAAGCGCTTAGAAAAAATAGCAGAAAGCACGAATAGTGTCGCATATAAGGATTTTGCACATTCACCTAGCAAAGTGGAAGCGACTACTAAAGCAGTGAAAGAACAGTATGAGAATAGAACCTTACTCGCGTGCTTAGAATTGCATACTTACAGTAGTTTAAATGCTGAATTTTTAAAGGAATACAAAGGTGCTTTGGATGCCGCAGATATTGCTGTGGTTTTTTACTCACCGCATGCCGTTGAAATCAAACAATTGGAAGAGGTGACTCATGAACAAATAGCGAAGGCATTTCAACGGGATGATTTAATTATTTATACCAATCCTAAAGACTTCCAAGATTACCTTTTTCAACAAGATTTTGACAATAAAGCACTTTTATTAATGAGCTCTGGAAATTATGGTGGATTAGATTTTGAGGAAATAGCCCAGGTGATCCAATAAGTTCGTTTTAGACAATAAATTAAATGTTCCTCCGTTTTTAAAAACAACTAACCCATATTTTGATGCTTATACAATAGATTTACGTTTTTTAATTCTAACTATGTAATCTTATGAAACGTATTGTCTTCGGTTTTTTTGCCATTATTTTGTTAAATGCTTGCTCTGATACAGAGTCCAACAGTACGCCATTACCCGATGCTAACTTTTATGCATTGACTTTAGGAAACTCTTGGGTCTATAAGAATTATAAGTATGATCCAGTCTCTGAAACCTATCAAGATACTGGTGTAATTGACTCCGTAAGTGTAGTCGGTTTAGAGGATATTTCTGGAGTCAAATATTTCAAGATGAGACGTATGACCGTAGGTAATGAGGCTGGCATTACCTTCTGCAATCCTAATGGCGAACATTTTGAGTATGTGCGTGACGACAATGGGAATCTCACCACAATTGACGGACATGTTAAATTCAGCCACACTGATGCATCTCTAAGGACAATTGCCACTTATGAATGGGGAACTGTAGTAGAACAATTGATGGAAGGAACTACAGAACTTTCGGTGACACCTGGAATATTTGATTGCGTCAAATCAAAGCGCTACGCCATTTTATCAAACGGTGAAATAGCTCCAGGAGTTGACTCCTTTTACTATGCCGATGGTTACGGACTAATCTATGATACAAGCTCTACGGTAACCAACGATATTCCCAGTATCATTAGATATTTGGATAGTTATAACGTGCAATAATCATTCAAAAATCATATCTAAAAACGAGCTGATGCTTTCCTGATTTGCTCTAATAAGTTCTAATCGAGCGGCTGCGATGTCTCTCGGTTTTTTATCTTGCGAGAGCTTAAATTTACCTTCCCAGTCGGTAATAGTAATTTCAAACATTTTAATGTAATCGAGATTCCTTTCGAGTCTCGGGTTATCAGGTTCTAATACATACTTATGTTCTGGAGCTTCCAGGTATTCTGTCATCGAAATTAAAGATTGTTTTAAAGCCGATTTTTGGTCTATGGCTTTAACGGTTCCTTTTAAGTGTACTTTAATATAATTCCAGGTAGGTAACTGTGTTGTCGTATAGATGGAAGGAGAGATGTAGCATTGTGGACCAGAGAATAGCACTGTTACAGGCTGGTCATTTTTTAAAAATGCCATCTGCGGATTAAAAATGTCAATGTGACCAATTAATTTCCCGTTGTCAAAGATTAACGGTAAATGTGAGATCAAAGGTTGATTATTGTCTATAGAAATAAGAGTTCCTAAGGGATAGTTTTTGATGACTTCGATAAGATGTTCCCTCTGGTCATCTTGATGATGTGGTGGCGGATACTTCAAAATGATGAAATTAATTGAAAATCATAATTTGTGTCGAATATATTCTATATATTTAACAACAATAAAAGTACTAATTTTAAGTGTATGTCGCACAAAGAGACGTCATTTTCAATAAAAAGTTGGAGTGCAAGTGACCAGCCTAGAGAGAAATTACGAGATAAAGGAAAGGCGACCTTGAGTGATGCTGAGTTGGTAGCCATTATTTTAGGCTCTGGTAATACTTCAGAAAGTGCTGTGGCATTGAGCCAGCGCATATTAGCAAGTGTCGGTGATAATCTGAATGCATTGGGTAAATTGTCTTTAAAGCAATTGATGTCTTTTAAAGGGATAGGTGAGGCTAAAGCCATTGCTATTACTGCAGCTCTAGAATTAGGAAAACGAAGGCGCAATGAACTGCCTTTAAAGAAATATAAGATTGGTTCTAGTCAAGCTGTTTTCGACTTAATGCAGCCCATACTTGGAGAATTAGAACATGAAGAATTCTGGATTATTTACCTCAATAACTCCAACAAAGTGATTCAAAAACATCAATCGAGTAAAGGAGGTATTACTGGTACCATTGTCGATGTGCGATTGGTTCTGAAAACAGCTTTGGAAGTTGGTGCCGTCGGTTTAATTTTGGTACATAACCACCCTTCAGGAACCTTAAAACCGAGTCAGGCAGACAAAAATTTAACCCAAAAAATAAAAGTTGCGGCGCAAAGTTTAGACATCAAGATTTTAGACCATGTGATTATTACGGAAAAGGCGTATTATAGTTTTGCCGATGCATCGCAGCTGTAATTTGACGTCCATATGTTTTAAATCTCAATGAAAGTATATATTTTGATTTGAAATTGGTACTTTTAAAATCTGGAATCAGAATAGAAGTATGCTACTCGTTTATACCCATAAAATTACACCAAGACTACGATACACTTTTAAACATTTGTGTACAAGAATACTCGGAATTCCAGTGTCTTTTACAACAACCATCGAGGAGTTTATCGCCCACGATAATTTAAAAATGTCTTATACCAGACAACCGCTTAGCAATGAAATTTTTATACGAAATCACGAACTGTTATTTGAGCAAGGACTGTCCGATGTAGATATTAATGTTCAGGATTGGGAGGATACCAAATGCTTCTTTTCAACCGGTGATAAAAGTGCGTTGCCTTTCGATATTTTTGGAGCATCGTTTTATCTATTGAGTCGATATGAAGAATATCTCCCACACGTTAAGGACACTTACGGACGCTTTACCGCTACGGAAAGTTTGGCCTTTAAACATCAGTTTTTAAATCAGCCTGTGGTAGATATTTGGGCTTATAAATTTAAACGTGTGTTGCAAGAGCGATTCGAAGCCTTTGAATTCCCAGAGAGACACTATCAAGTTAAGCCAGTTGTAGACGTGCCGATGGCTTATTATTTCAAACAAAAAGGATTGATGCGTACTCTAGGAGGTACTTTAAACGATTTGTATCGATTCAAATTAAGACAGCTTTATCAGCGCTATATGGTTTTGTTTGGTTTCAAACGGGATCCTTATGATTCCTTTAAGTGGATTATTAATAAACAGAAACAATATCCATTTAAATTTACCGTCTTTTTTTTAATAGGGGACTATTCCACGTATGACAAAAACATCAACGTTAATAAAAAGAAATTTGTCTCGCTCATTAAATCGGTCGCTGATTATTGTAGAGTCGGACTGAAGGCTTCTTACTTTTCTCTGGATGATATGTCCATATTAAAAAAGGAAAAGAAAAAAATGGAGTTCATCACCAATTATGAATTGCAAGCCTCAAGGAACTCGTTTTCCAAAATTAATCTGCCCATGTCTTATCGTAATCTTATTGAATTAGAGATAAAAGAAGATTACACGATGGGTTATTTGAATTATATGGGTTTCAGGGCAGGAACTTGTACACCATTTTTATTTTATGATTTGGATTATGAAACACAAACACCTTTGTTGATTCATTCGTTTCATTGTATCGATTATTCCTTACTGAAATTTCAATCCCAATTAGATAAAAAGCAAGTCTTACAGCGATTAATAAATACTGTAAAACAAGTTAACGGGACATTTACACCAGTATTTCATAATTACACTTTCGGAAGTGATCCGAGATGGAAAGGGTTCAGAAAATTATTCACACAAATTTTAGATTCTTCGCATGAAAGTTAATGGTATTAAACATGTGTTTTTTGATTTAGATCACACCTTATGGGATTTCGACAAAAACTCGGCACTCACATTCGAAAAAATTTTTGATATTCACAAAGTAGATATTGAAATCACCGATTTTCTATCAGTCTATGAGCCTATCAATCTCAATTATTGGAAATTATATCGCGAGGAAAAAATCGATAAAGCAAATTTGAGATATAAACGCTTGAAAGATTCCTTTGACGCTGTTGGTTTTGTTGTGTCAGATGAGCTGATTGACCAGCTCTCTGAAGATTACATCAACTACCTGACAACATTTAATCATTTATTTGATGGTACGTTGGAAATCTTAGACCATTTAAAAGATAAGTATCACTTACACATTATTACCAACGGTTTTGAAGAAGCCCAACAACGAAAAATGGATAATGCTCAAATTGCCCATTATTTTCAAACCGTAACCAATTCAGAAGCCGCAGGTGTAAAGAAACCAAATCCGATTATTTTTAACCATGCCTTGAAGCTCGCCAATGCGCTACCTGACGAAAGCATGATGATAGGTGATAATTTGGAAGCCGATATCATAGGTGCCATGGATTTAGGATGGGATGTGATATTATTTAATTACCATAAAGTAACCGTAGGAAGCCATATTAAACAAGTTTCGAAACTGTCTGAATTAAAAACGTTTTTATAAATTTACTGATGTTCGATTAAAAATTCACAGGGGTATTTCGAAAGGATTCTAGTGAACAAAGCGTATATTTACATTTTAGAATACACTCAATTTTTTATATGAATAAGTTTTTTTATACCGTCATTTGCCTGTTGTTGATTCAGTTTTCGGCAATAGCACAAACGTCTATTAACGATTATAAATACATAGTTGTACCCAAACAATTTAATTTCCAAAAAACAGAAGGTCAATATCAATTGAATGAATTGACAAAGTTCTTGTTTAATAAATATGGATATTCGGCGATTTTGGAAGGTGAGGACTTTCCAGAGGATTTGATTCGGAATGGATGTTTGGCTTTACGTGCTAAAGTAGATAAACTCAAAGGTGGATTTCTAAAGACGGATGTACAAATACAATTAATAGATTGCCAAGGAACCGTTGTGATGACCTCCAAAGAAGGATCATCGCGAATAAAAGCTTATGATAAGGCCTATAACGCTGCTATTCGAGAAGCTTTTGAGACTTATCAATTCTATGATTACACGTATCAACCAAATTCCAAAATAACGTCTCAAACCTCTAAATCTGAAGAAGTTTCAGATGCTGAAGAACAACAAGCCCAAGCTGAAATAGAACGATTAAAAAACGAAGTAGAAGCTCTCAAAGAACAGCAAGAAGCAACAGTGACTAAAATCACTGAAACTTCCAAACCTACAGTTGAAAAGCCTCAAACAAATTCAAAAGTGGAGAAAAGCACAGAAACTTATGCATTATATGCACAGCCTACGTCAACGGGCTATCAAGTTGTAGATACATCTCCGAAAGTCGTGATGCTATTGTTGGAAACACCAAAGAAAGACGTGTTTTTAGTTAAAGATGATAATGCGATTGTTTACAAACAGGATGGTGTTTGGTATCTTTCTAAATACAAGGAAGATGAAGCTTCTGTCACAGCTTTAAAAATTAAATTTTAATAGTTGTATTTATCTTTCCATCGTGATTTTAGAAAGTCACGTTGATCGTTTTCACGGTTATTATTACCTGGGTTATACAACGTTGTACCTTTGATTTCATCGGGTAGAAATTCGTGAGGCGCAAAACTGTTCTCATAGTTATGTGCATATTGATAGTTATCGCCATATCCAAGCTCTTTCATCAATTTGGTTGGCGCATTTCTTATAGACAGAGGAACGGATAAATCACCTGTTGCTCTTACCAATTGTTGAGCTTTACCAATCGCTTCATAAGCCGCATTACTCTTTGGAGATGTCGCCAAGTAGGTCACACATTGACTCAGAATGATACGAGATTCGGGATAGCCAATGACAGAAACAGCTTGAAATGTATTGTTTGCTATAACCAATGCTGTTGGATTAGCGTTACCTATATCCTCACTAGCAAGAATGAGTAATCGTCTGGCAATGAATTTAACGTCTTCTCCTCCTTCAATCATTCTCGCCAACCAATAGGTTGCAGCATTTGGATCACTCCCTCGAATGGATTTGATAAATGCCGAAACAATATCATAATGTTGATCACCCGTTTTGTCATACCTCACCGTATTGCTTTGCACGCGTTCAGAAACTAAATCGTTGGTAATGACAAGGCTCTCGTTTTCGTCGAAGCTTGTCACTATTAATTCGAATAGATTCAAAAGTTTACGAGCATCACCACCAGATAGTCTTATTAAGGCTTCAGTTTCTTTGAGTTCAATAGATCGCTTAGACAAGATGCTGTCTTCTTTTAAAGCACGTTTTAACAATGCCTCTAGATCCTTTTTATCAAAAGAATTTAAAACATAGACCTGACAACGTGAAAGTAAGGCAGGAATCACTTCAAAACTTGGGTTTTCAGTTGTCGCACCAATTAACGTGACCCAACCTTTCTCAACGGCTTGTAATAATGAATCTTGTTGGGACTTGCTAAATCTATGAATCTCATCAATAAATAATATAGGATTTTTAGTCGTAAACAAACCACCACTTTGTTTGGCTTTATCAATAACGTCTCTAATATCCTTAACACCAGAGTTGATGGCACTTAAGGTATAGAATGGACGCTTAGATTCATTCGCAACAATCGTCGCTAAAGTTGTTTTTCCCGTTCCAGGTGGTCCCCAAAAAATCATGGAAGCAATAACACCTTGTTGCAATTGCTGAGTGAGTACACCTTTGGGACCTACCAAATGAGACTGACTTAAATAATCGGCTAGGGTTTGCGGTCGTAATCGTTCTGCTAAAGGTTCATTCATAATGTAAAATTACAAAAAACAAGGTGACAATATTTCATGGAATCAAGAATTGGATAGCATTTTGCTAAGATTATTTTAAATTTAAGGATGAATCAAAGTAACCAAGCCCATTTTAGATATTCTACTGGAGTTATTGCTTATCCAGTGTTTTTTGTACTCACATTATGGGTCGTATTCTGGTTGCAGGTTCGATTTTTTCCAGCAATTAAAGGGTTTGGCGTATATCCACAAAAAATAGAAGGACTTATTGGGATTGTCACAAGTCCTTTTATCCATGGCGATATTGAGCATTTGTATCACAATTCTATTCCATTATTTGTGTTATCCATGGCCTTATTCTATTTCTATCGAAAGATCTCGTGGAAGGTCATATTTTACGGCATTCTATTATCAGGACTTTTTACATGGATTATTGGAAGACCTTCCAATCATATTGGAGCCAGTGGCTTGGTATATGTTCTCGTCAGTTTTATTTTTTTTAAGGGCATTTTTGCGAAACATTATCGCTTGGTTGCCTTGTCTTTAATTATTGTATTCCTTTACGGAAGTATGGTATGGTATGCATTCCCAGTAAAAGAAGGCATGTCCTGGGAAGGACATCTTGGTGGACTTATTTCAGGCTTTTTATTTGCTCTTATTTTTAAAAGAGCCATTGCTAAACCAGAACGCTACGTTTGGCAAGAACCAGATTATAATGAAGACGACGACCCGTTTTTAAGGCATTTTGATGAACATGGAAATTTTATTGAAAACTTAGAACCAGAGGAAGAACCAGAAATGAATAGTGAATCATCAGAGCCAAATATTACCTATACATTCAAGGAAAATAAAGACTAAAGACGTTGCCTTACTGCTTCATATAAAAAGGCACCACAGGCCACAGATACATTCAAAGATTCAATCTCACCTAATAAGGGAAGTTTCGCTTTTTCGTCTACAACTTTTAATACAGAAGGATTGATACCTTTGCCTTCCGATCCCATAATAATGGCACACGGTTCTTTAAACGAGACATCGTAGATGGTGTTATCTGTTTTTTCAGTAGCCGCAATCACTTTTATACCGCTGGCCTGCATATGAAAAACGGCGTCTTTGATATGGTCTACTTTGCAAATGGGCATTTTGAATAATGCACCAGCACTCGTTTTTATAGCATCACCATTAACAGGAGCACCACCTTTCTTTTGAATAATGATTCCAGAAACACCGGTACATTCTGCGGTTCTAACGATGGCACCAAAATTTCTCACATCACTAAGCTGATCCAATAATAAGAATAAGGGCGTTTTACCAGATTCAATCACACTCATGACTAGATTTTCGATATCGTGAAATGTGATTGGAGCTATTTGAGCAATCACACCTTGGTGATTTTTTTTAGATAAGCGATTCAGCTTTTCGACCGGAACATACGAACTATTTAAACGTTCTTTTTTTAAGAGTTGCTCCAATTCTGAAAATAAATCGCCACGTAACCCTTTTTGAAGAAATATTTTATCAATATTCTCTCCAGATTTTATTGCTTCAATAACAGCTCTTATTCCAAAAATAGTGGTCTCTTTTTCCATGCGTCAAAGGTATAAAAAAAACCATCCTAAAATAGAATGGTTTTACAAGCCTATTTTTTGATTATTGCTTTATAATTCTTTGACTATAATTTCTTGAATCTGAATACACTTTTATAAAGTAAACTCCAGAATCAAGATTTGACAGATCAATGCTCGTTTGGTTTTTAGATACTATAACTTTTTGTCCTACTAGAGAATAGACTTCTATGAGATCAATATCGAATTGAGAGTTAATTTGTATTGAATGAGACGTTGGATTCGGAAAGATAGTAACATTTGACATCGCTACGTCTTGAACACTTAGGCTTTCACATTCTGTCAGGTCTGGATTGAATTCTAACGTAGCTCCAGGAGTTAAGTCTCTTCCAACAAGACCTGGAAAATCAGGTGCATATTTAATGGCTCGAAATAACAGATTTCCCGCCATAGGAGGATCCCCTTGAACGATAGAACTCCCCGTGTTGTTATCAATTGGGTTAATATATTTCCATACGATATTATCGGCAGCATCAATTTCAAAAACTTCACCTGTTCGCCCTTCACAGATCAACATGTTCCCATTGGGTAACCTTTGCGCACTACTCAATATGGCTGAGTAAAAATCTGAAGGATCACTTGTTTGCTCGGAATAACTATACTCGAAACTCGTTGGGCCATAAGCGGTGTTAGGGGTGTAAGCATAGACACCTGGTGAGACTTTTGGCGGTTCAAATATGGCGGCTTCAGAATATTCTGGTGTTCTGCCATTGCCGTTATTAAAGACTATAATTTTGCCAGCATCAACCAGACCATCCTCAATGAAATAGGGGTAATGCTGACCATAGAGGATGCGATCTGTTGCAGTTCCTTGGCGATAGGCCTGCGGATTTCCCCAGCGATATAGAAAGTCGCCACCTTTACCATAAATTCCTCCAGAACTGGTGGCAGCTTCAGCGGTTGTTGTAGAATGGTCAATAATATATATTTCACTCAAATTACGAGAGCTAATCACAATTTGGTCAAGATTTGCGTTGTATTGTATCGAGTTGAAATGTAACCAATTCTCTGATGCTCCGATACCATTTAAAAAGTTAATATCTAGTTTTTCAGGCGTCATTCCTACATCTCCAAAGGTGATTTTTGTATTGTCAAAATCTTGAACTATATGATCTTTCACATTCCATTCCCAAACAACATTTGCTTGATCACTCCCAACAGGTTCCACTTCAATGATTTGTTCATTATAAAGCCTGCCGCCAACGATTAGATTTGGATCTCTCCCTAAATTAATAGCTTCGGCTTCAGGAATGGCAGTAGCCGCTAGTATCAAGACATTGCCATTAGGCATAGGAAAAACATCATGATGTTGTCGCTGTTGATTGTTGTTATATAAAAAAGACCATAATAAATTGCCATCCCAATCGAATAACTCGACAACGCCACCTTGTCCTCCAAATACAATATTACTACTACCGTCTTCAACTCTCCCAGCTCGCAACAGATTGCCATTTGGCAAGAGATACACCGAATTTCCCGGTAAGTAAGCACTAGACCATTCATTGACGACTTGTCCGCAATTATTAAGTAAATAAGCGTTGTTGTGAACGCTTATGAGTGTGTAAGCCTCAAAAACGTCTTCCGATATCAATACAGTTCCAACGGTATTTTGGGCGTTTGTATTCCATGTGAATGAAAGAATAAAAATGAAAAATGGTAATTTTTTAAGCATAATAATTTCTTTTTCTTAACTGTAGCAACAAGGTTTTAAACCTAACAATGCGTTGAATTATTTCCATAAAATTACATAAACAGATGGATTTTATAAGTAATTATAGTGGATAATTGTTCTTAACAAAAAAATCCACCTCTTATGGAGGTGGATTTTTTATAATCAATAATGAATTTACTGATTCTTCATTTGCCGTTTTTCTTCTAATGAACGAAACGGTCGACTAACTCGTCCTTGGGCTATTTGGTTATTATCGCTATCTGTAATAGTATAGGTAGTTCCAGATTTTTCTATTGTGAATGAGGTGATAGCATTGCCATTGCCATCACTGAGCCCTCCATCATTTAATGGAAATAATGAGGACAGGTCTACAGATTCCACAAAGACACCAGCCTTTAAAAAATCTATGGAAGCTGGAACATTTATATTGTCGGCTGACGAATTTCCATTGTTTGTCCAAAAACTAGCATCAATAGTATAAGTACCATCCGTATCTGTTCCAAGGATGGTCAATTCTTCAGGACAATCACCATAACTCGTTTGTATATAGTTGCCTCCAAAAATGAGTTCCAAATCTAAATCTAGACCGTTATCTATGTCACAAGGATCTGCACCACTATCGAGATAGTCACCATCCCAATTGAGTCGTGCTACTAAATCATCACCCACTAAATCCTCAATGGTAAGTGTTATTTGTTCATCAATGGTAGCAGACATCAAGGAAGTTGATGTAAGTCTGAAGGTCACCGTTTTGCTATTTTCAGGAATAAAATCAGCTAATGTTTCAATATTTAATTGAATGCTTTCGCTAAAGGGAGGGAAGGTGGCCACATAACCACTTCCACCTAAATAACCATATTGAAACCATCCGGCTTCGAACCAAGTCGGGTAAGGCACCTCAAAATCGTCAAATTCAACGCGGTCATAATAGCCATTACCTGAAGTAGGATCACCATCGGTCGGGTTGGCTGTTACGACTGGATTTCCTTGATCATCAAGCACGTCAATTCTGATATCTATTTTATCTGATACGGCATATTCGACATCAATATCAAAAGTTGCTGTTTCACCTTCCGTTACCGTGGCGCTATTGTTCATTACAAATAATTGAGGTTTCCCTCGTCTCGCAATTGTGTCATCATCTTGACAAGAAAAGATCATAAGACCTAGAAAAAGTATGACAAGAGAAGACGTTTTTATTTTTATATATGTATTTTTCATATCATCTAATTTTTAAAGTGGTGTATAAACTGAAACGCCATTTTCGCCATAACCTTCACAAAACCAAGAAATGGTAATGACACCTGTGTCTGGGTCTACGGCATTAACGCCACCATCTAGTGGAACCACAAGTCCCCAAGGATCATTTTGATCCGTCCAAGAGATGTCACCACAGTTTTCAGTGATTACGACGTCAAAGCTAGTTGGTCCTGTGCCATAAGCAGCTACGTAGGGTCCAACAGTGTAAAGTCCTCCAGACATATCGGTCAGGCTGTATTGTCCGTCTCCTAAATCTACGAGCTCAACATCCATGGTATGGGTGCTAAACGTAGGAAGGAAGTCATGATAACCATAAGTGGTAGTAACGCTGTACATTCCCCCAATATCTGAAAAACAAATCCCATTGATAGTAATGGTTAATGTTTGGAATGCGCTTGCGACAACGGCATTGTTACTAGCACTAGAGATATTAAGAACCAATACTTTCGGGTTGTCAATATCAATGTTCTCAGAGTAAATATTCAAATCCAAGGTTCCGAAATCTCTATTTTCAGGAATGGTGATGGACTGTGAACTATTAGCAAAATCGTAGTCTGTTCCAGCAACTGCGGTGGAGCTAGGATCGACTTCAAAATTCACGGTAAAACTGGGCGTGTTTGAAAAGTCTTGACCTCCAATTAACACAATATTTTCACTAAATACATTTACAGAACCGTCTGTAACAAAAGCAGGTGATGCTTGATCATTATTGAAGCCAACTACATATGGTGTATTGGCAAAGTCAGCTTCTAATTTTTGAGGCTCATCATCAATACTACATGATAGGATAAGCTGCGCACTTAGAATGCTTAGTACTATAATTTTAAAATTTTTCATAATCTTTTTTTTTAATTAACATCCCAAAATATTGGAGTTTCAAATGCAGTATCCGTAGTTTGATTGTATACATTAACATTGGCTGAGTTACCTATATATTCCGAGGTTGGATACAATAATCTTAATGGTCTATTAGGTCTACTGGTTATATCAGGAAGTGGCATGTTACTTGGATAACTCGTTCTTGTGTATTCTATCCAAGTTTCTATACCATTTGTGCCACCTAAATCAATCCATTTTTGAGTAATAATGGCTTCAAGCTTATCAGTACTACCTTCCCATCCAATACCTGAGGTGTTATCAGAATTATTTATATAACTCCCAACAGAAGCACCTAATCGATTAAATGAAGATTGTATAGCACTTTGAAATAAGTTTTTAGCGTTACCAGATATTAAACCTCTAAAAGCGGCTTCTGACTGAAGAAATAATGCTTCTGAAGCAGTCATTATATAGCCGTCTTGTTGTGGCGAAATCAATAATCCTGGTCCAATTCTTGAAGGTTGATCTTGCCCTCCTTGTGTGTTTCCTTGAATAGACGTTTGACCAGATCTAGGTTCGTATAACCTTTCTAATCTTGGATCAGTGATGCCATTCGTCGTTCCATTTAATAGTTCTACAAGGTAGGTAGTTGGTCCTGCTCTTAGATTTGAAAAAGTTTGGTTGGCTGTATTTCCAAATTGTCCAGCAGTATATCCAAAAACCTCAGTAAAAGGGTTCATACGTCCTTGTTCATCTGAATATCCCGGATTAATGGTAACATCATCATTTGAACCTAAGAAATCTGCATTATTAAGTGTTGTAAATTCGTCATCTACAATAGTTTGCAAATCGGGAATAGATTGAGAAGCATCATAAATTCTAAGCAACATTCTGAGCTTAAGGGTATTGGCGAATTTGATCCACATTTCCATGTCTCCACCCATAATCACATCGTTTGTTCCCATACTTATTGCCGTGCTAGCGTCGGTATTTTCAATTTGTGCAATCGCATCATTAATATCTGTAATTAATGAGACATATACATTTATTTGGTCATCATATTCAGGGAATAGTAACTCACCACGTTGATGTATATCCGTAAAAGGAATGTCTCCATATAAATCAACTAAATATTGAAAATAGAAGGCCCTGTAAATCTTGGATGCTCCTTTGAAATAGTCATAATTCTGATCATATTCATTATTTATAATTTGCGATAAGTTACCAGTTCTTACCATTAAATTATCCCAAATGACATCATAAAAATCAGTTGTCAATTGATATTGGAATTCTTCAAAATATGGCGCCTGAACTTGCTGTGCATTACCAGACCAAGTTGCTGTCATTGTATTTCCTAAGTCATTCATGCTTGTCATAAGAGTACTAGCAGGAACTGTTAAAGCACCAGGCAGAATAACCTCTGGAGGTAACTCTGAAATTAACGTGCCGTTGGGATCTTCATTAACTAATACATCTTCACAGGAAAGTGTGAGAATGAATAAGCATAATGGTATTATATATAAAATTTTATTTAGCTTTTTCATAATTCTCAAAAATTAAGTTTTACATTCATTGAATAGAATTTAGTGGGAGGTGTTTGTCCATAACCACCAATACCTGCTCCTAACTCCGGGTCATTATAGCCTCTATTTTCCTTTGGTAAAAGAACTATTAAGTTTCTAGCACTTAATCCGAAGCTTAATCCTTGTAAAATTTTATTGTTAAATGCGTCACTGGGTAATGTATAGCTTAAGGCAACCTCTCTAAGTTTAAAGGCAGTAGCATCTATGATGAAGTTTTCATCTACACCAAGGAAATCACCGCTCTGCACAAACGACTGGTACTGTGAATATGCTGAAGGACCACCATAAGAAGGACCTGTAAGTACAGTTGTATTGGTAGTTCCAGAGCCCTCCACAGTGGAATTAGGAAATATAAAATAACCTCTTCCATTTTCCGCAGTAATAAAACTACGTCCTTGACCTGTCAAATTGTTGTAGATTCCAGAGTAGAATACATGACCTGTTCTAAAATCTGCTACAGCGCTCAATCTAAATCCTTTGTACGTAAATTCAGTGCCAAAATTTAATATATAATCCGGTGTTACATTGCCAAGTGTTTTTATCCCAGAGGCAACTCTAGGTGAACCATTTTGATTTAATACAACTCGGCCTTCCTCATCACGTTCATAGGCAGTACCTCTTATCACTGGCCATTCTTGACCTTGAACTGCATAGATACCTGGTGAACCTGATCCTAATATATCAGCATCGTCTGTGATTTTAGTGGCAATCGTTTGTTGTGCGGCATAACCAAAATTGAGATTCCATCTAAAGTTATCTGTCTTAATAGGTGTCAACCCGAGATCCAACTCATAAGCATTAGTTTGAGTTTCACCTACATTAACAATAGCATTAAAAACACTTGTTGCAGAGGAGACTGATGCGCTCAAGATCTGATTATCGTTGGTATAGTACGAATAACTTCCATCAAGTGTAATTCTTGGAATTCCGCCTTTTTTTAATAATTCTAAATTTAGGTTTGCTTCAAAGGTGTTAACGAATTCAGGTTCAATATTAATATCTGATGTACTAGAAGGTATTAAAAAGGAATTTATACCACCTGGATAAGGAAATGCTCCCGGTCTAAAACCGGTATCAAAAAGTTGGTGTGGATCTAACGCCGAAATATTAGCAACTTTAACATAACCTCCTGAAACTTTCATTTTATTAAAAAAATCAGACTTAATTTCTGGAAGTGCTTTGGTGGCAATAAAAGATATACCAGCAGAATAATAGAAAAAATCAATCTCATTAAGCTTCCGACCAGGAGATTGTAGTCGAGAATCCCATTCTTGTCTACCAGTTAAATTTAAAAATAAATAGTCTTTGTAATTCAAATCAATATTGGCAAATAATGCTTGTTGTCTTGATTTACGACTGAGGTCAGTCACATTTATTCCACTAGAAATATTTTCTACAGTATATAATCCAGGTAAAGTCAATAATTCACCGGCAGTTGTTTGTTGAAAACCTTCACTTTCAGTTGCATTTAATCCAATTAATGATTTCAATCCTATATCATCCGTAAGATCATAATTGAAATTTACAATAAAATCGGAATAGATATCACGAGACCTTGCAGAGGTCACACTTAAAGAGGATTGGATATCTCTACTGTCACCCGTAATGGTATACTCGGCTACATAATCATTAACATATGTGTACGAATTTCCATTTGAAGTTCTGATATTGCTTCTTAAAACAGCACTAATATTGTCATTAAATTGATATGTTAATTCCGCCGATAGATCAGCAAGTGTACTCTCACTAATTGTTCTCTGATTATCTTTCACCCAGTAAGGACTATCGCCAAAAGCTGTCCAATGATCACTATTGCTTCCAGAATCAAAATCTGTCACGACAACATCACTTGGTAGTTGAGCTAATTGACCATAAACACCATTTGCTGTATTTTGGTCAGTTAATGTTAAACGAGCATTTCCGGTGATAGAGAATTTACCAAAAGTCTTCCCAGCACTGAGAGCAAAAAAATCTTTATCGAATCTATCTTGAGGAATAACCCCATCTGTAGTTCTTCTATTTCCAGATAATGAATAGAAACCATCACTATCACCACCAGAAAATGTGATCGTGTTTTGCATTATTACTCCTGTATTGAAGAAGGGTTTCATATTATCCTTTTTAAACTCATAAGTACCATACCTAAAACTATCTACAGTAGGATAAGGTAAGCCAACTGGTTGAATGGATCCATCGTATTCAGGACCCCAAGACCCTTGGTCAAAAGCATCGACTTCACCCCAATATCCTTTTCCGTAGCGATCTTGTAATTCTGGCAAATATGCAATTTCCTCTAAAGTGACAGAGGAAGTATAATTTATATTCAGTTTTCCTTGTCCCTGTGTTCCTTTTTTTGTAGTCACGACTATCACACCGTTTCCACCTCTAGAACCATAAAGAGCAGCACCATTTGGTCCTTTCAAAATATTCATAGATTCTATGATTTCTGGATCTAAACTAGAAAGTACTCCTGCACTAGATATCACATTATCTATTACGATTAATGCGGCATTAGAGCCAGACAATGATCTTACTCCGCGTAATCGTATTTCAGTTGTTGGATTTACACCTGAGCTGATAGTGTTTATCTGTAGCCCAGATACCTTTCCTGCAAGGGATTGCACGGCATCGGGATTGTTTGCTGATGTGATTTCATCAGCCTTTAAGTTTTCATAAGCTGTGGTAATTTCATCAGGTTTTCGTTTGATACCCACAGCGGTAATAATCACTTCATCGAGTGATTCTGTGTCTTCTAGCATGGTCACATTAATGGTATTGGATGTGCCCACAACGATTTCCTGAGTCTTTAAGCCCAGGTAGGAAAAGACTAAAACATTACCTTCACTAGATTTAATGGTATAATTACCATCGAAATCGGTTTGGGTCCCAGTCGTGGTTCCTTTTACGATAATGTTAACTCCAGGTACAGGTTGTCCTGATGCGTCTGATACGGTTCCGGAGATTGTTTGTTCTTGTGCTAACGAGAGTTGCACCACTAACAGCAATAAGAGTGTTAGCGTCTTACTTAACGATAATTTCATATTATTGATTGATTTAAATTGGCCTATTTCAAATTTCACAATAAAATCCTTACCAACCAATATTAATTCTAGGTTTTTTGTTAAAATTTTAAGATTTTTCTGTTAAACTTTTGTGGATTAGAATCTTGTGGTGAGGCTCAAGTGAATTTTTGAGTCGGATAATCTGAATTTTTGATCTTCAGTTTTACCACTTGTATAATTGAAACGAAACAAACCCGCTTTTGTAAGAAGACCAAACCCAAATCCAAAACCAAAGAGCTTGCCTTTTTGTGAGGCTATTTGGTTTTCGTAATAAGCTGCATCAATTACGGAATGTATATATATGGTGTTGTTTAATTTGTATCTGTATTCCGTGTTGAGTACCATAAATAGGTTCGCGATTAAACTATTCTCCTCAAAACCTCTAATAGAGTTAATACCACCAAATCTAGGAAGTTCATTTTCCAAATAAGCGTCAGAAATCAAATAATTAGAGCTTATTCGTCCGTAGAGACTATTCTTATCGTTCAGGTTAATGATTTTAAAAGTATTGAGCGCGAATTGGGATTGCCTTTGCTTCACGTCACCAAAAGTTCGTTGTCCAATGCCTCCTGAAATATCAAACAAAAAGTTAATAGGGAAGAGAAAGTCATAATTTTGACGATCTGTATAGATATAGTTGAGATTGTAAAATTGGGATTTGTAATCTTGGATGTCCGATAGGTCATCTAATAGATTGGTAGAGGTTACCGAATTAATACCCGTAGAGATAAGATGTTTACTGTTGATTTGGTAGTTGATTTTCGCAGCTTGTGTAACTGTTACAAAAGAGGAGTCTCTTTTAAAGATATTCAAATTGAGATCTAGACCAATTGGTGAACTAAAAATGAAAGGCGCTCCAATTCTAAGATCGAAGGTTTGTTGGTCATTCTCATCACTTTTGTAAAGTAATTTTAAGGATTCACCATAGTTCAAATTATTGGTGAGATTGAGGTCCAAGTAACCGTCAAACTCAATTTTGTTCGTCGACTCATTGGTGCCAAAGCCAAGAAAGCCATCAAAGGTGTTGCTCTTCGATTTATCGATATACATATATAATATGGTAGAATCTTGAGTGAACAACACTTCTGGCTCTTTTATTTGGCTGGCAAAAGCTAAATCATTAAAAGCCGCAGTTTGCTGCTTAATTTTTTCTAAATTAAATGATTGGCCAGTTTTGATTTTTAGATAATGCGACATGTAAGCACGCGGAAATTTCTCATAACCTTTGATTACAAGTTTGTCTATTTGTCGGGACTGCTGTTTGGAAATGTTTAGGGTACCGCTTAGGGTTGTAGCATCCAGTTTCTCAATGTTATCAATAATTAAATAGCTGAAAGGGTTGCCTCTATTTGCGAGTTGGGAATTAATAAGTTGCATGGTAGATTCTATTGCTGCAATAGGAATTTCGAGCGCATTGTTTTTATTCATAAATCCCGTTAACTTCAAAATGGCAGCATCAACCATTTCCGTGTTTTGAATGACTAGGCTTTGATATTTTATTTTCAAATTGAAATGTGCCACATAAGACGAATCATTCGTTTTATTAAAACGCATGAGTTCTGATTCAATAAAACCAGCTTTGACCAATTTAGATTGAAGGTTGTCGACTTCTTGTTTTAAACTGAGGTAATCTTTAAAGGTATCTTGATAGCCTATAGAATCAATAGTTTTAACGCCTTTTTTAGATGCTTCAGTGACCTTTAAATAGATATTTTGAGCAACCAATGGATGCCATCCAGAAAAGAAAAGGAAAACATAGATAAGATGAATTTTCTTAAGCATCAAAAAGAAATATTGTTCAAATCTAACGGAAAATAATCACTATAAATATGTAGGACTTAAAATAAATTCAGAAACTTTGTAAAATTAATTGGTAATGGTTTGAAAAATTGATATTTATTTCTACCTTTGCAGCCCTCTAATGAGAGGGTTTAATAAAATTTATATAGAAATATATGCCAACAATTTCACAATTAGTACGAAAAGGAAGAGCCAAAATAACCAAGAAGAGTAAATCGGCTGCTTTAGATTCGTGTCCACAAAGACGTGGTGTGTGTACTCGTGTTTACACAACAACTCCTAAGAAACCAAACTCAGCGATGCGTAAGGTAGCTAGGGTTCGTTTAACAAACGGAAACGAGGTGAATGCATACATCGGTGGAGAAGGACACAACTTACAAGAGCACTCGATAGTATTGGTTAGAGGTGGAAGGGTAAAAGATTTGCCAGGAGTTAGATATCATATTGTTCGTGGTGCCTTAGACACAGCAGGTGTTGCAGGTAGAACACAACGTCGATCTAAGTATGGTGCAAAACGCCCTAAGAAGTAATTAAAAAACTTTAAGAAGAAGACATGAGAAAAAGACAAGCGAAAAAAAGACCGCTTTTACCGGATCCAAGATTCAATGATCAGTTAGTGACACGTTTCGTTAACATGATGATGTGGGACGGTAAAAAATCTG
Source organism: Psychroserpens sp. BH13MA-6 (assembly GCF_052983595.1). NCBI lineage: Bacteria > Pseudomonadati > Bacteroidota > Flavobacteriia > Flavobacteriales > Flavobacteriaceae > Psychroserpens > Psychroserpens sp. BH13MA-6. The sequence continues at coordinate 148,618 of NZ_JBRJGE010000005.1, forward strand.
TTGCTTTTAAAGTGTTTTACGATGCCATTGATATCGTAGACTCTAAAAAAACAGATGATGAGAAAACAGCTTTGGAAATCTGGAAAGATGCCTTATCAAACGTTATGCCTCACGTAGAAGTACGTAGTCGTAGAGTTGGTGGTGCGACTTTTCAAATCCCAATGCAAATTCGTCCAGACCGCAAAGTATCAACTGCAATGAAATGGTTGATTAGCTACGCGAGAAAAAGAAATGAAAAATCTATGCCACAAAAATTAGCTGCTGAGATTATAGCTGCAGCTAAAGAAGAAGGTGCGGCTGTTAAAAAGAGAGTAGATACTCACAAGATGGCAGAAGCAAACAAGGCATTCTCACACTTTAGATTTTAATTAAAGATGGCACAAAGAGATTTAAAATATACAAGAAATATAGGTATTGCTGCACATATTGATGCAGGGAAAACAACAACTACAGAACGTATTCTTTTTTATACGGGAGTGTCTCACAAGATAGGTGAGGTTCACGATGGTGCTGCAACTATGGACTGGATGGAGCAAGAGCAGGAAAGAGGTATTACCATTACTTCGGCTGCAACAACTTGTACTTGGCAGTTTCCTTTAGAAAATGCACAGCCTACTCCAGAAACTAAGGGATACCACTTTAATATTATTGATACTCCTGGTCACGTGGATTTTACCGTTGAGGTAAACAGATCATTACGTGTATTAGATGGTTTGGTATTCTTATTTAGTGCAGTTGATGGTGTTGAGCCACAATCTGAAACTAACTGGAGACTTGCTGATAACTATAAAGTTCCTAGAATAGGATTCGTTAATAAAATGGATCGTCAAGGATCTAACTTCCTTGCTGTATGTCAGCAAGTGAAAGATATGTTGAAGTCTAACGCAGTTCCAATTGTATTGAATATTGGTGATGAAGCAGACTTTAAAGGTATCATTGATTTAGTGAAAAACAGAGCTATCGTTTGGCATGATGACACGCAAGGGGCAACTTTTGATGTGATTGATATTCCAGAAGATATGAAAGCTGAAGCTCGTAAGTACAGAGCGCTTCTAATTGAAGAAGTTGCAACTTACGATGAGAATCTTTTAGAAAAATTCATGGAAGATGAAGATTCTATTACTGAAGAGGAAGTGCATGCTGCACTTAGAGCTGCGGTAATGGATATGGCCATTATTCCAATGATTTGTGGTTCTGCATTTAAAAATAAAGGGGTACAGTTTTTATTAGATGCTGTATGTCGTTACTTACCATCTCCTGTTGATAAGGAAGGTATTGTAGGAACGAACCCAAATACTGGTAAAGAAGAATTGCGTAAGCCTGATGTAAGCGATCCGTTTGCAGCATTGGCATTTAAGATTGCTACAGATCCTTTCGTAGGACGTTTAGCATTCTTTAGAGCATACTCTGGTCGTTTAGATGCTGGTTCTTATATCTTGAATAACCGTTCAGGAAAGAAAGAACGTATCTCTCGAATCTACCAAATGCACTCTAATAAGCAAAATGCTATCGATTATATCGAAGCAGGTGATATTGGAGCAGCAGTAGGGTTTAAAGATATCAAGACTGGTGATACCATGACAGATGAAAAGCATCCAATTGTACTAGAATCTATGGATTTTCCAGATCCAGTAATTGGTATTGCTGTAGAGCCTAAGACGAAAGCAGATGTGGATAAATTAGGTATGGCATTAGCTAAATTATCTGAAGAAGATCCAACATTTACGGCAAGAACTGACGAAGCTTCAGGACAGACTATTATTTCTGGAATGGGTGAGCTTCACTTAGATATTATTGTAGACCGTTTAAGACGTGAGTTTAAGGTTGAAGTAAATCAAGGTCAGCCACAAGTAGAGTACAAAGAAGCAATTACGCAACGTGCAGAACACAGAGAGGTTTACAAAAAGCAATCTGGTGGACGTGGTAAATTCGCAGATATTGTATTTACGCTGGAGCCTGCGGATGAAGGTGTTGAAGGACTTCAATTTGAATCTTTAATTAAAGGTGGTAACGTTCCTAAAGAATTTATCCCTTCAATTGAGAAAGGATTCCAAATGGCAATGGTTAATGGACCATTGGCAGGATATGAAGTAGACGCGATGAAAGTGACGTTGACGGATGGTTCTTACCACGATGTCGATTCTGATCAGTTATCGTTCGAATTAGCTGCTAAGCTAGGATTTAAAAATGCTGCAAAAGCTGCGAAAGCGGTTATCATGGAGCCAATCATGAAACTTGAGGTAATCACTCCAGAAGAAAACATGGGTGATATCGTAGGTGACTTAAACCGTCGTCGTGGTCAAGTAAGTGATATGGGTGATAGAGCGGGTGCAAAAACTGTAAAAGCGACTGTGCCATTATCTGAAATGTTTGGATATGTGACAACATTGAGAACATTGTCTTCAGGTCGTGCAACATCAACTATGGAATTTTCACATTATGCAGAAACTCCTTCTAATATTTCAGAAGAGGTTATTAAAGCAGCAAAAGGCGTAGAAGCTTAAAACTAAAAGAAAATGAGTCAGAAAATTAGAATAAAATTAAAGTCTTACGATCACAATTTAGTTGACAAGTCTGCTGATAAGATTGTAAAAACAGTAAAAAGTACTGGTGCTGTGGTTACTGGACCAATTCCATTACCAACACACAAAAAGATTTTCACTGTATTGCGTTCACCGCACGTTAATAAGAAGTCGAGAGAACAATTTCAATTATCTTCTTATAAGAGATTATTGGATATCTATTCTTCATCTTCAAAAACGATTGACGCATTGATGAAACTTGAATTACCAAGTGGCGTTGAAGTTGAGATCAAGGTGTAAGTGAATCTTATCGCTTGTAAGATAAAAGCGAAACATGTCCGGAGCTGCGTGCGAAGGAAAAACGGTTAAAATACAATTCAAGGTCGGATGTATTTTCGACCTTGAATTTTAATAATAGAGTAATAACAAATAAATTAATAATTATGTCTGGGTTAATAGGAAAAAAAATCGGTATGACCAGCATTTTCGATGAAAACGGGAAGAACATTCCTTGTACAGTAATCGAAGCTGGACCATGTATCGTTACCCAAGTCAGAACCGAAGAGGTAGACGGGTACAATGCCCTTCAACTAGGTTTCGATGACAAGACAGAAAAAAGTGCTACAAAAGCGGAACTTGGTCATGCCAAGAAAGCTGGTACTTCTGTTAAAGCAAAAGTCGCGGAATTTAGAGATTTTGAAGGAGATTACAAATTAGGAGATGCTATAACAGTAGAGCACTTTATCGAAGGTGAGTATGTTGATATTGCAGGAACTTCTAAAGGTAAAGGATTCCAAGGGGTTGTAAAACGTCATGGATTTGGTGGAGTTGGTCAAGCAACGCATGGTCAGCACAACCGTTTAAGAGCTCCTGGTTCTATTGGAGCAGCTTCATATCCTGCGAGAGTATTTAAAGGAATGAAGATGGCCGGTCGTATGGGTGGCGAAAAAGTGAATGTTGAAAATTTAAGAGTCTACAAAGTAGTTCCTGAAAAGAACTTGTTAGTAGTAAAAGGTTGTGTCCCAGGACACAAAAACTCTTATGTAATTATTCAGAAGTAATGAAAGTAGCAGTTTTAGATATCAACGGAAAAGACACAGGTAGAAAAGCAGAGCTTTCTAAGGATGTGTTTGCTATTGAGCCTAACAATCATGCGGTATACTTAGACGTAAAGCAGTATTTAGCTAATCAACGTCAAGGAACGCATAAGGCAAAAGAAAGAGCAGAAATTGCAGGAAGTACACGTAAGATTAAAAAACAAAAAGGTACAGGTACGGCGAGAGCTGGTAGTATCAAGTCTGGTGTATTTAAAGGTGGTGGACGTATGTTCGGACCAAGACCAAGAAACTATAGCTTTAAATTGAATAAAAACCTGAAGCGTTTAGCACGTAAATCAGCATTATCAATGAAAGCTAATGATAAAGATATCGTTGTTTTGGAAGACTTCAATTTCGATGCTCCAAAGACGAAAAACTTTACAGCTGTATTGAAAGCACTTGATATTCAAGACAAAAAATCATTGTTTGTGTTGGGTGCGTCAAATAATAATGTATATTTGTCATCACGAAATTTTAAAGGCTCTGAAGTCATAATGAACTCAGAATTAAGCACTTACAAAATTTTAAATGCGAATAAATTAGTTCTTCTAGAGAGTTCTTTAGAAGGAATTGAAACGAATTTAAGTAAATAAGTAGACCATGAGTATCTTAATTAAACCTATCATCACTGAAAAAGCGACAACTAATAGTGAGTTGAACAACTGCTTTACATTTCAAGTGAACACCAAGGCGAACAAGGTAGAAATCAAAAAAGCAGTAGAAGCTGCTTATGGGGTCTCTGTAGAAAAAGTTCGTACGATTAATGTCCGTCCAGATCGCAATACACGTTATACAAAAACAGGTATTCAACATGGTAAAACAAATGCTGTTAAAAAGGCAATTGTACAACTGGCGGAAGGTGAAGTCATTGATTTATACACTAACATGTAATTAGACAAGAATGTCAGTAAGAAAATTAAAACCGATCACATCAGCTCAGCGTTTTAGAGTAGTAAATGGATTTGACGCCATTACTACTGATAAGCCGGAGAAGAGTTTACTCGCTCCGAATAAAAGATCTGGTGGTAGAAACAGTCAAGGAAAAATGACCATGCGCCAAATTGGTGGAGGTCACAAGAGAAAGTATCGTATTATCGATTTCCAACGTAACAAAACAGGAATTCCTGCTGAAGTTAAGTCAATCGAGTATGATCCAAACAGAACAGCTTTTATCGCATTATTGAATTATCAAGATGGTGAGAAAAGTTACATTATTGCTCAAAATGGTTTACAGGTTGGGCAGAATGTAGTGTCAGGAAGAGAAGGTGTTGCTCCAGAAATTGGAAATGCAATGCCCTTAAGTCAAATTCCATTAGGTACCATTATTTCTTGTATTGAGTTGCGTCCTGGACAAGGTGCAGTTATGGCAAGAAGTGCTGGAGCATTTGCTCAATTAATGGCAAGAGACGGTAAGTTCGCCACAGTGAAGTTGCCATCTGGTGAGACAAGAATGATACTTGCAGAGTGTATGGCAACTATTGGAGTGATTTCTAACTCTGATCATCAATTAACAGTATCTGGTAAAGCAGGTAGAAGTAGATGGTTAGGTAGAAGACCAAGAGTAAGACCAGTAGTGATGAACCCAGTAGATCACCCAATGGGTGGTGGTGAAGGTAAATCTTCAGGAGGACACCCAAGATCTAGAAATGGTATTCCAGCTAAAGGTTACAGAACACGCTCTAGAACCAAAGCGAGTAATAAGTATATTGTAGAACGTAGAAAGAAATAATTGAGATAATATGGCACGTTCATTAAAAAAAGGACCTTACATCCATTATAAATTGAATAAGAAAGTTGAGGAGAATGTCGCTTCTAACAAAAAAACGGTTATCAAAACATGGTCTAGAGCCTCAATGATATCACCTGATTTTGTTGGACAAACGATAGCAGTTCACAACGGACGTCAATTCGTACCAGTTTACGTAACTGAAAACATGGTAGGTCATAAGTTAGGAGAATTTTCACCAACACGATCTTTTAGAGGTCACGCAGGTGCAAAAAATAAAGGAAAAAAATAGTAAGCTATGGGAAGTCGTAAAAAACAAATGGCAGACGCTATTAAGGAAGACAGAAAGAAAGTTGCATTTGCAAAGTTGAATAACTGTCCTACCTCTCCAAGAAAAATGCGCTTAGTAGCGGATTTGGTAAGAGGAAAAGAAGCTGAAAAAGCATTACAAATCTTGAGATTTAGCCAAAAGGAAGCCTCACGCAGATTAGAGAAATTAGTACTTTCTGCGATTGCTAACTGGCAAGCTAAAAATGAAGATGCAACGATAGAAGATGCAGATTTATTTGTTCAAGAAATTAGAGTTGATGGTGGATCAATGTTGAAAAGATTGCGTCCAGCACCTCAAGGTCGTGCACACAGAATAAGAAAGAGATCTAATCACGTAACAGTTGTGATTGGAGCTAAAAATAACACACAAGCTTAAATAGAGATATGGGACAAAAGACAAATCCAATCGGAAATCGTTTAGGAATTATCAGAGGATGGGAATCCAACTGGTATGGTGGAAATGATTATGGAGATAAACTTGCTGAAGACGATAAAATCAGAAAGTATATCCATGCTCGTTTATCAAAAGCTAGTGTATCCAGAGTAATTATTGAGCGTACGCTTAAACTTGTAACCGTTACTATCACTACTGCCAGACCTGGTATCATTATCGGTAAAGGTGGCCAAGAGGTAGACAAGTTAAAAGAAGAGCTTAAAAATATCACTGGAAAAGAAGTTCAGTTAAACATCTTTGAGATTAAAAGACCTGAACTCGATGCGTTCTTAGTAGGATCCAGCGTTGCACGTCAAATAGAGAATCGTATTTCTTACAGACGTGCTATCAAAATGGCTATTGCTGCTGCGATGCGTATGAATGCAGAAGGAATCAAAATCCAGATTAGTGGTCGTTTGAATGGTGCTGAAATGGCACGTAGCGAGCACTACAAAGAAGGACGTATTCCTTTATCGACATTTAGAGCCGATATTGATTATGCTTTAGTTGAAGCACATACTACTTACGGTAGATTAGGTGTGAAAGTATGGATCATGAAAGGTGAAGTGTACGGAAAAAGAGAACTTTCTCCATTAGTTGGCTTGTCTAAGAAACAAGGTGGCAAGTCTGGAGGACGCGGTGGGAACAAATCTCGTCGTAGAAAGTAATTTTTAAAGAAAAGTAAGATGTTACAACCGAAAAGAACAAAATTTCGTAAGGTCCAAAAAGGACGTATGAAAGGAAATACCGGAAGAGGACACACATTGTCTAATGGTATGTTTGGGATAAAATCTTTAGATGCTAATTTCTTGACATCACGTCAGCTTGAGGCAGCGCGTATTGCTGCAACACGTTACATGAAGAGAGAAGGTCAGTTATGGATTAAAGTGTTTCCAGACAAGCCAATTACCAAGAAACCATTAGAAGTACGTATGGGTAAAGGTAAAGGTGCTGTAGAATATTGGGTAGCTGTTGTTAAACCAGGAAGAATTATCTTCGAAGTGGGTGGAGTCCCATTAGAAGTTGCGAAAGAGGCCTTACGTTTAGCGGCACAAAAGTTACCAGTTAAAACTAAGTTTTTAATAGCTCGAGATTACGAAGCTTAAAATTAAAGTATGATGAAACAAGCAGAAATTACACAGCTATCAGTAACTGAGTTGCAAGAAAAACTTAGCGAAACCAAAAAGAGTTATGCAGAGCTAAAAATGGCACATGCAGTCTCTCCATTAGATAACCCAATTCAGTTACGAAACGTTAGACGTTCAGTAGCAAGAATTGCAACAGAATTAACTAAAAGAGAAATACAATAATTGTATTCTGGCTGAAAGATGGAAAAAAGAAATTTAAGAAAAGAGCGTATAGGAGTTGTTACTAGTAACAAAATGCAGAAATCAATCGTGGTTTCAGAAGTTAAAAAAGTAAAACACCCTATGTACGGAAAGTTCGTTTTGAAAACAAAGAAATATGTTGCTCACGACGAAACAAACGACTGTAACATTGGAGATACAGTAAAGATCATGGAAACAAGACCTTTAAGTAAATCTAAATGTTGGAGATTAGTAGAAATAATTGAAAGAGCGAAGTAATTATGGTACAACAAGAATCAAGATTAAAAGTAGCTGATAACACTGGAGCAAAAGAGGTTTTAACCATTCGTGTTCTAGGTGGTACAAAAAGAAGATACGCTTCTATTGGAGACAAAATTGTGGTCTCAGTAAAAGATGCGACTCCTAATGGAAACATTAAAAAAGGAGCAGTATCAACAGCAGTAGTTGTTCGTACTAAGAAAGAAGTTAGACGTCCAGATGGATCTTATATTAGATTTGATGACAATGCTTGTGTCCTTTTAAATCCAACAGGAGAAATGAGAGGTACACGTGTTTTTGGACCTGTAGCTAGAGAACTTCGTGATAGACAATTCATGAAAATTGTTTCATTAGCACCAGAAGTGCTTTAATGACTAATAAAATGACAAAGTTTAAAATTAAATCAGGAGATACAGTAAGAGTAATTGCCGGAGATCATAAAGGTACTGAAGGCAATGTTCTTAAAGTATTAAAGGATAAAAACAAAGCCATCGTAGAAGGTGTGAACATGGTTAAGAAACATACGAAACCAAGTGCACAGAATCCTCAAGGTGGTATTGTAGAGAAAGAAGCACCAATCCACATGTCTAATTTATCGTTGTTAACTTCGAAAGGAGAAACGACAAGAGTTGGTTACAAAATGGAAGGTGACAAGAAAGTAAGATTTTCAACAAAATCAAATGAAGTAATATAGTTATGGCTTATATTCCAAGATTAAAACAAGAGTACAAGGACAAAGTAGTTTCTGCTCTTACAGAAGAATTCGGATATAAAAACGTCATGCAAGTTCCTAAACTAAAAAAGATTGTTTTATCTAAAGGTGTTGGAGCTGCCGTTGCCGATAAGAAATTGATTGACCATGCGGTTGATGAGTTAACAATGATTACGGGTCAAAAAGCTGTAGCAACCTTATCTAAGAAGGATGTCGCTTCTTTTAAGTTACGTAAAGGAATGCCAATTGGTGCTCGCGTTACTTTAAGAGGAGAGCAAATGTATGAGTTCTTAGATCGTTTGGTGACTTCAGCCTTACCACGTGTTAGAGATTTCAATGGTATCAAAGCAACTGGTTTTGATGGTAGAGGAAACTATAACCTTGGTGTTGTTGAGCAAATCATCTTCCCAGAAATAAACATTGATAAAATCAATAAAATTTCTGGTATGGATATTACTTTTGTAACGTCTGCAGAAACAGATAAAGAAGCAAAATCGTTATTAACTGAATTGGGATTACCATTTCAAAAGAACTAAGATATGGCTAAAGAATCAATGAAAGCCCGTGAGGTAAAAAGAGCAAAAACAGTAGCTAAATATGCTGAAAAACGTAAAGCTTTAAAAGAAGCTGGAGATTACGAAGCATTACAAAAGTTACCTAAAAATGCCTCTCCTATCCGTCAGCACAACAGATGTAAATTGACAGGTAGACCTAAAGGGTATATGAGAGTGTTTGGAATTTCACGTGTAATGTTCCGTGAAATGGCCAATCAAGGGTTGATTCCAGGTGTGAAGAAAGCATCTTGGTAAAACCTATCGTTTAACGACGATAACAATTAAGAATTATAAATTGGTTGAAGGTTCGATAGATTATCGAAAACCACTCCCGCAAATTAATACAAATGAATACAGATCCAATTGCTGATTACTTAACAAGAATCAGAAATGCAGTAAAAGCCAACCATAGAGTTGTTGAGATTCCTGCATCAAACTTAAAAAAGGAGATAACTAAAATCTTATTCGATCAAGGATATATTTTAAGTTACAAATTTGACGACTCGTCTGTACAAGGAACTATCAAGATAGCCCTTAAGTACAACAAAGACACAAAGGAGTCTGTCATCAAAAAAATTCAAAGAATCAGTACACCAGGTTTACGAAAGTATGCTGGCGCGAATGAAATGCCGAGAATTCTTAACGGATTAGGTATTGCTATTGTTTCTACATCTCATGGTGTAATTACAGGTAAGCAAGCGCAACGTGAGAACGTAGGTGGTGAATTATTGTGTTACGTTTACTAATTTAAAGCAGAAGAACAATGTCAAGAATAGGAAATAACCCAGTAGCCATTCCAGAAGGCGTAACAGTCGATGTTAAGGATAATGTCGTTACTGTTAAAGGTAAATTAGGAGAATTAACACAGCACTACGATACTGTTGAAATTAAAGTTGAAGACGGAAACGTTTTGGTAACAAGATCTTCAGATAATAAAGAAAACAAATCTAAGCACGGTTTATACAGATCTTTAATGAGAAACATGATTGAAGGTGTTTCTAAAGGATGGACGAAAGAATTAGAGCTTGTTGGTGTAGGTTATAGAGCAACAAACCAAGGTCAGAAATTAGATATGGCTTTAGGATTCTCTCACAATATCATTATGGATATTGCACCAGAAGTGAAAATTGAAACCATTTCAGAAAAAGGTAAAAACCCAATAGTTAAATTAACATCTCACGATAAACAATTAGTTGGACAAGTAGCTGCGAAAATTCGCGGATTTAGAAAACCAGAACCTTACAAAGGAAAAGGTGTTAAGTTTGTTGGTGAAGAATTAAGAAGAAAAGCAGGTAAATCAGCTTAAAAAATTAGTTATGGCATTAACAAAGAACGAAAAAAGACTAAGAATAAAAAGCAGAATACGTAAGGTTGTTTCTGGTACAGAAGCAAGACCTCGTTTAGCTGTTTATAGAAGTAATAAAGAGATTTATGCTCAATTGGTTGATGATGTTACAGGTAAAACTTTAGCAGCAGCATCTTCAAGAGATAAAGCAATTGCTTCAGAAAAAGGAACGAAATCAGAAATAGCTGCCTTAGTTGGGAAAGCTGTTGCTGAAAGAGCCATCAAGGCAGGTATCAATACAATTTCTTTTGATAGAGGTGGATACCAATATCACGGAAGAGTAAAATCATTAGCTGAAGGCGCAAGAGAAGGCGGACTTAAATTCTAAGACACTATGTATCAAAAATATAAAAACGCAGAATTAGTAAAACCAAGTGGAATTGATTTAAAAGATCGTCTTGTTGGTGTACAAAGAGTTACAAAAGTAACAAAAGGTGGTAGAGCTTTCGGTTTTTCAGCGATCGTAGTGGTTGGTGATGAAGCTGGAGTTGTAGGTCACGGTTTAGGAAAATCTAAAGACGTAGCAACAGCAATCGCAAAAGCGGTTGAAGATGCTAAGAAAAATTTAGTACGTATTCCGATCATTAAAGGGACCTTACCTCATGAACAAAAAGGTAAATACGGTGGTGCGAGAGTAAATATCATACCTGCTGCACCTGGTACCGGAGTAATTGCTGGTGGAGCTGTAAGAACAGTTTTGGAAGCCGTTGGTGTACACGATGTATTATCTAAATCTCAAGGATCTTCTAACCCTCACAACGTAGTTAAAGCAACTTTCGATGCATTATTGCAATTAAGAGATGCCAATGCTATTGCGAAAGACAGAGGAATTTCCCTTGAAAAAGTGTTTAATGGTTAATCAATAAGGACGATGGCAAAGATTAAAGTAACAAAAGTAAAAAGCGCAATCAATCGTACGCAAACTCAAAAGAGAACTTTAGAGGCTCTTGGGTTGAAAAGAATTGGTCAAACAATCGAACACGATGCGTCACCAAGTATTCTTGGGATGGTAAGTAAAGTTTCACATTTAGTTTCTGTTGAAGAAACAAAATAATAAGATACAATGAACTTAAGTAATTTAAAACCAGCAGAAGGTTCTGTTAAGAATCAAGGTAAAAGAGTAGGTCGAGGACAAGGTTCTGGAAAAGGTGGTACCGCAACACGTGGTCACAAAGGAGCTAAATCACGTTCTGGTTACTCTAAGAAATTAGGTTTCGAAGGTGGTCAAATGCCACTTCAAAGACGAGTTCCTAAATTTGGATTCACAAATATTAATCGTGTAGAGTATCAAGGAATAAACTTGGACAAATTACAAGAATTAGTAGACAACAAGAAAATAAAGGATGCAGTTGATTTTCAAACGCTAGTAGAATTAGGTTTGGCAGGAAAGAATGAAATGGTAAAAATTCTTGGTCGTGGCGAGTTAAAATCAAAATTAACAGTAACTGCTCATAAATTTACGGCGACAGCAAAAGCTGCGATTGAAGCTGCAGGCGGTGAAGCTGTAACTTTATAAGACCCCTTGAGTATGAAAATTATAGATACATTAAAAAATGTTTGGAAGATAACTGAGCTAAAAGACAGGATCATATTAACACTTGGTCTACTTTTAGTGTACCGTTTTGGTGCTCAAGTTGTTTTACCAGGTATTGATGCAAGTCAACTTGCGGGTTTAGCTGAAGGTGCTGATGGTGGTATATTAGGAATTCTTAATATGTTTACTGGTGGTGCATTCGCCAATGCTTCTGTATTCGCCTTAGGTATTATGCCTTACATCTCAGCCTCAATTGTCGTGCAATTAATGGGAATTGCGATTCCTTATTTGCAGAAACTTCAAAAAGAGGGTGCGAGCGGACAAAAGAAAATCACACAGATCACTCGTTGGTTAACTATAATTATTTGTTTATTCCAAGCGCCAGGATATTTGGCGAGTTTGCAACCAGCATTTGGTATTCCTTCATCGGCATTTTTATTGGGAACAGGACCTACGTTCTATATTTCTTCAGTAATTATTCTAGTGACAGGATGTATTTTTGCAATGTGGTTGGGTGAAAAGATCACAGATAAAGGTATCGGAAATGGTATTTCTTTATTGATTATGGTTGGTATTATTGCCACTTTACCGCAATCATTCATTCAAAATGCAGCATCTCGTTTAGATGGTGGTGGAAATGGTGGTTTAATGATGATCTTAATCGAACTCGTCGTTTGGTTTGTCATTATTTTACTCTCAATTATGTTAGTGATGGCAGTTCGTAAGATTGCTGTACAGTATGCCAGAAGAACGGCATCTGGAGGTTATGAAAAGAACGTATTTGGAAATAGACAATTCTTACCATTGAAATTGAATGCATCAGGAGTGATGCCAATTATCTTTGCTCAAGCGATTATGTTTGTGCCAAGTTTAATCGGAAAATCTTTTGGTTCGTCAAGTGAAGTTGGACAATGGATGCAACAACAATTTAGTGATCCTTTCGGATTATGGTATAATGTAGTGTTTGCATTGTTGATTATCATATTTACGTATTTCTATACGGCGATTACTGTTCCAACCAATAAAATGGCAGATGATTTAAAGAGAAGTGGCGGTTTTATTCCAGGGATCAGACCAGGAACAGAAACTTCTGAATATCTAGATAAAATAATGTCTCAAATAACCTTACCAGGTTCTATATTTTTAGCTTTAATCGCTGTGTTCCCAGCTGTCATTGTTAAAATTATGAACGTACAAGGTGGATGGGCATTATTCTTTGGTGGCACATCGCTACTAATTATGGTTGGAGTTGCGATAGATACCATGCAACAAATCAATTCATACTTGTTGAATAAACATTATGATGGTTTGATGAAAACAGGTAAAAACAGAAAAGCAGTCGCTTAATGTAAATACTAATTTAGAGATTAGTCAAAGGAAATTTTAGGCAAGGTATTTGCAATTCCTAAGATTAAACACTAAAATATATAATATGGCAAAACAAGCAGCAATAGAACAAGACGGATCAATCATCGAAGCATTGTCAAATGCGATGTTCCGAGTTGAACTAGAAAATGGTCACATAGTGACAGCACACATTTCAGGTAAAATGCGTATGCATTACATTAAGTTGTTACCTGGAGACAAAGTAAAATTGGAAATGAGTCCTTATGATTTAACAAAGGCTCGAATAACTTATAGATACTAAAACGATAAGTCGCTTATCGCTTTGGTAAAAAATTAATAAGACAAGATGAAAGTAAGAGCATCAATTAAAAAAAGAAGTGCAGACTGTAAATTAGTCCGCAGAAAAGGTAGACTTTACGTCATTAACAAAAAGAATCCTAGATTCAAACAAAGACAAGGGTAATTATGGCAAGAATTGCAGGTGTAGACATACCAAAACAGAAAAGAGGAGTAATCTCTTTAACTTATATCTATGGAATAGGTAGAAGTAGAGCACAAGAAATTTTAGCAAACGCTAAAGTAGACGAAAGCATCAAAGTACAAGATTGGACAGACGAGCAAATTGGAGCCATCCGTGATGCGGTTGGATCTTATACTATTGAAGGTGAGTTACGTTCTGAAACACAATTGAACATTAAGCGATTAATGGATATTGGATGTTACAGAGGTATTCGTCATAGAGCTGGACTTCCATTAAGAGGTCAGAGAACAAAAAACAACTCTAGAACGAGAAAAGGTAGAAGAAAAACTGTTGCTAACAAGAAAAAAGCAACTAAATAATCAATAGACATTAGTCATTAGTTTTAGCGTTAGAGGAATCTGTTCGAAATAGCAATGTTTAGGATTCTAAAAACATTAAAAAACTAACAACTAGAAACTTTAAAATATGGCAAAGTCAAGTACAAAAAAACGTAAAGTCATCGTAGATGCGGTTGGAGAAGCGCACGTAGCAGCATCTTTTAACAACATCATCATCTCTTTAACAAACAAAAAAGGAGATGTTATTTCATGGTCATCAGCTGGTAAAATGGGATTCAGAGGTTCTAAAAAGAACACACCTTATGCTGCACAATTAGCTGCGGAAGACGCTGCAGGTGTTGCTAAAGAAGCTGGACTAAAGAAAGTTAAGGTTTACGTTAAAGGTCCTGGAAATGGTAGAGAATCTGCCATCCGATCTATTCATAATGCAGGTATTGAAGTAACAGAAATTATTGATGTTACGCTATTACCACACAATGGATGTCGACCTCCAAAAAGAAGAAGAGTATAATTTATCCGTAAAGAATTAATATCAACTGTTTTAAATGGTTGATATTAATTTTTTATATGTAAATTTGCAAACTGAAAAATAATAATAACAAGTATCAACGAGAGATTAACGTTTGTCGAAGGATAAGATTAAGACCTTAATTCACAAGCACTCTCAAAACAAATTTTAAAATGGCAAGATATACTGGTCCTAAAACTAAAATAGCCCGAAAATTCGGTGAAGCTATCTTTGGAGATGATAAAGCTTTTGAAAAAAGAAATTATCCTCCAGGTCAACACGGAGCTAACAAGCGTCGTGGTAAAAAATCTGAATATGCAATCCAATTAATGGAGAAGCAAAAAGCGAAGTATACTTATGGTATATTAGAAAAGCAATTCAGAAACATGTTCAAAAAAGCAACAGCTGCTCAAGGTATTACGGGTGAAGTATTACTTCAACTTTGTGAGTCTCGTTTAGACAATGTTACTTTTAGAATGGGATTGTCACCATCACGTAGTGGTGCAAGACAATTGGTATCACACAGACACATTACTGTCAATGGTGAGATCGTTAACATTCCTTCTTACCAATTAAAAGCAGGTGATGTTGTCGCTGTAAGAGAGAAATCAAAGTCTCTTGAATCTATTCAAAATTCTTTAGCTAATTCAAGCAATGTATACGAGTGGATTACATGGAACAACGATACAAAACAAGGAACCTATGTTTCAGTTCCTGAACGTATCCAGATTCCAGAAAATATCAACGAGCAATACATCGTCGAATTATACTCTAAATAATAATTAATCATATTGGTAGTCGGCCAAAGGATTTATTAGTCTTCTTCAAACTTATAAATCGCGCAACCGACTCACAATTAAAACGAAGACATATATGGCAATTTTAAATTTTCAGAAGCCCGATAAAGTAATCATGATTGATTCTACTGAATTCGAAGGTAAATTCGAGTTTAGACCATTAGAACCAGGTTATGGATTAACTGTTGGTAATGCTTTGAGAAGAGTATTATTATCCTCTTTAGAAGGTTTCGCAATCACCTCTGTGAGAATTGAAGGTGTAGACCACGAATTCTCAACCATAGCAGGTGTTGTAGAAGATGTAACGGAAATGATCTTGAACTTAAAGCAAGTAAACTTTAAGCGTCAAATTGATGAAGTAGATAACGAGTCTGTTTCTATCTCCATTTCTGGACAGAATCAAATTACCGCAGGTGACTTTCAGAAGTTTATCTCTGGATTCCAAGTATTAAACAAAGACTTAGTGATTTGTAACTTGGATCCTAAAGTGAACATCAATATGGAAATCACTATCGAAAAAGGGAGAGGTTATGTGCCTGCTGAAGAAAACAAAAAAGCTTCTGCACCAATAGGAACTATCTTTACAGATTCTATTTACACACCTATAAAAAATGTAAAATACAGCATCGAGAATTTCCGTGTTGAACAAAAAACCGATTATGAAAAATTAGTTTTTGAAATCATCACAGATGGATCTATTCATCCAAAAGATGCTTTAACTGAAGCTGCTAAAATATTAATCCACCACTTCATGTTATTCTCTGATGAGCGTATCACCTTAGAGGCGGATGAAATTGCACAAACAGAAACTTATGATGAAGAATCACTTCACATGAGACAATTATTGAAAACTAAATTAGTGGACATGGATCTTTCTGTACGTGCTTTGAACTGTTTAAAAGCAGCAGAAGTAGATACTTTAGGTGACTTAGTATCGTTCAATAAAAATGATTTAATGAAGTTCCGTAACTTCGGTAAGAAATCTTTAACAGAGCTTGAAGAGCTTGTGAATGTTAAAGGGTTGAACTTCGGAATGGATTTAGCAAAATACAAATTAGATAAAGATTAATACGTCATATTTTGCTCCTCAAAGTGGGTTGTAGCAAGATGATGATTAAAACAAAACGTCATGAGACACGGAAAGAAATTTAACCATTTAGGAAGACAGACGGCTCACAGAAAGTCGATGTTAGCTAATATGGCTTGTTCATTGATTGAACACAAACGTATCAACACTACAGTTGCTAAGGCAAAAGCTTTAAAACAATTTGTAGAGCCAATGATTACAAAGTCAAAAGAAGATACAACACACAACAGACGTATCGTTATGTCTAGATTAAGACAAAAGGATGCCGTCACTGAATTGTTCAGAGAAGTGGCTGTAAAAGTAGCTGATCGTCCAGGTGGTTATACAAGAATCATCAAATTAGGAAACAGACTTGGTGATAACGCTGATATGGCCATGATCGAGTTAGTAGATTACAATGAGTTGTACAACGCTAACAAGCCAGCTAAGAAGTCGACACGTAGAAGTAGAAGAGGTGGTTCAAAGCCAGCAGCTGCACCAGTAGAGACTAAAGCAACTAATGAAGAAGAATAAATGTTAATAAGCATTTAATATATAAAGGATAATCTATTTTAGATTATCCTTTTTTTTATGCAATTTTGTAAAACTTTTTAATATAATGAGCTATCAAAAACGAAAAAAAGCCCTAATTCTTTTAGCCGACGGTACCATTTTTCATGGGAAGTCTATAGGGAAAGAAGGCACTGCCTTTGGCGAAGTGTGTTTCAATACTGGAACCACTGGTTATCAAGAAATTTTTACAGATCCATCGTACTATGGACAACTCATGGTAACGACCAATGCACACATTGGAAACTACGGAACTTTTGCTGAAGAATCTGAATCCGATTCCATTAAGATTGCCGGATTAATTTGTAGAAACTTTAGTTTTAATTATTCGAGACCTATCGCAGATAAATCTTTAGAAACATTTTTAGAAGATAATAATCTGTTAGCGATTTCTGATGTAGACACGCGCGCACTCGTCAGTCATATTCGTGATAATGGCGCTATGAACGCTGTGATTTCTACAGAGGTAGATAATATTGAAGGATTGAAAAAGCAATTGGCCGAAGTACCAAGTATGGAAGGCTTGGAGTTGGCATCTAAAGTATCGACCAAAGAACCTTATTACTTTGGTGACGAAAATGCAACCTACAAAATTGCTGCACTAGACATTGGAATTAAAAAGAATATTCTACGTAATCTGGCCAAACGAGATGCCTACATAAAAGTATTTCCTTACAACGCTACTTTCGAAGAATTGGAAGCCTTTCAACCAGATGGTTATTTTCTATCGAATGGACCAGGCGACCCTGAACCTTTAGAAGGTGCTATCACGCTTGCCAAAGAAATTATCAAACGTGATTTACCCTTATTCGGAATTTGTTTAGGACACCAAATTATTGCTTTGGCCAATGGCATATCTACTTATAAAATGCATCACGGACATCGAGGAATTAATCATCCTGTGAAGAACTTAGTGACAACGAAAGGAGAGATCACTTCTCAAAATCACGGTTTCTCTATCAATCGTCAGGAAGCAGAAGCACATCCAGACTTGGATATTACGCACTTGCATCTCAACGATGATACCGTAATGGGAATTAAAATGAAACACAAGAACTGCTTCTCTGTGCAATACCACCCAGAAGCGAGTCCTGGACCAAATGATTCGACTTATCTATTTGATGAGTTTATACAGAATATCCAAAAAAACTAATAAAGAAATGGCAATGAAATTTAAAAATCATTGCCATTTTTATGTCACGAAAACATTATCGTTAAGATAATATGTAATTCTGCTTGGCTGAAATTCTAAGTAGACCAACTATTTCGTAAATTTGACGTATAAATTAAAATAACTTAAACCAATTAGAATGAGCATTATAATTAACATTCATGCAAGACAAATTTTAGATTCACGTGGTAATCCAACTGTTGAAGTTGATGTGGTTACTGAAAACGGTATGTTGGGAAGAGCTGCAGTTCCTTCTGGAGCATCTACAGGAGAACATGAAGCCGTAGAGCTTAGAGATGGTGGTAAGGCCTATATGGGAAAAGGCGTGTCTAAAGCTGTAGACAATGTAAATAATGTGATTGCTCAAGAACTATTGGGAGAATCTGTATTTGATCAGAATAGAATCGATCAACTTATGATCGAATTAGACGGTACACCAAACAAATCAAAATTAGGTGCTAACGCTATTTTGGGTGTGTCATTGGCCACTGCTAAAGCAGCTGCTGGAGAATTAGGAATGCCATTATACCGTTATGTAGGTGGTGTGTCTGCTAATACCTTACCTGTACCAATGATGAATATCATTAACGGTGGTTCACATAGTGATGCGCCAATCGCGTTTCAAGAGTTTATGGTAATGCCAGTAAAAGCTAAAAACTTCACCCATGCCATGCAAATGGGGACCGAAATTTTCCATCATCTTAAAAAAGTATTGCATGACAGAGGCTTGAGTACTGCGGTTGGTGATGAAGGTGGTTTTGCGCCTAACTTAGAAGGTGGGACAGAAGACGCCTTAGAAACCATTGCTAAAGCGGTTGACAATGCTGGTTATAAGTTAGGAGACGACGTCATGATTGCTTTAGATTGTGCGGCAGCAGAATTTTATAAAGACGGCAAGTATGATTACACCATTTTTGAAGGTGCATCTGGTCAAGTAAGAACAAGCCAAGAACAAGCCGATTACTTAGCACAATTAGCTGAAAAATATCCCATCATTTCTATAGAAGATGGTATGGATGAAAATGATTGGGATGGCTGGAAGTATCTCACGGAAAAAATCGGAGATAAAGTACAATTGGTTGGTGATGACTTATTCGTGACCAATGTAGAACGTTTGTCAAGAGGTATTGAAAACGGCATAGCAAATTCTATCTTGATTAAAGTGAATCAAATAGGAACCTTAACAGAGACCATTTCCGCAGTAAATATGGCACACAATGCTGGTTATACCTCTGTGATGTCTCACCGTTCTGGAGAAACAGAAGATAACACGATTGCCGATTTGGCTGTTGCTTTAAATACAGGTCAAATTAAAACAGGTTCTGCATCACGTAGTGACCGTATGGCAAAATACAATCAGTTGTTGCGTATTGAAGAAGAATTGGATGACGTGGCTTATTATCCACAGGAAAAGGCCTTCAAGATTCAGTAATCTACAACAAGTTTAATATCATGAACCTATGCGATCCTTCGTGTAGGTTTTTTTGTTAGAAGGAATACAATAATCCGTTAGTTAATTCATACTGTGTTTTAGGAATATCTGAGCTCACGGGAAACGCATCGTGAAAATAATTGAAATTGGTCTTAAAGGCCAAATTTTTAAAGAGCTCTATGAGTAACGAGGTATTGGTTGAAAAACGGTAATCCTTAAATGCTGAAACTTTAGGTTGATAGTAGCTCGTGCTAATTATGCTGATATGGTCTTTCGGATACAGACTGAAGGATAAATAAGCGCTGCCACGAATATCTTTCTGAACTCTATCTGTCAGTACCTGATCGGCTTTTTCGTATTCATACATTATTAGCGTTCCGAGATAGAAGCGATAATTATCGCTAGTCGTCAATTTAAATCGCGGACCAGTGCCTAGCAGTCCTCTGAAATCAATTTTAGAGATAGCATCATATTGTGCTTGTCCGAAAGCTTCCCATTTAACATGTTCTGAAAGACGCCTGTTATATCGCAAATGCTGCGTCCCACGATTCACAAGAGAATTCCCTTCAATACGTTGTAAATTCAAGTCATTGACAAAAAGCCATAAATGGATTTGATTATTGTATTGCACATGGGCTTTATTGGCAATTCTGAAAATCTCATTTTTATTTTTTATCAAGGAGACATCCAAGCTTACAGAGCCTGTCCATTTGGCGGAATCTGAAACCTTCCGAAGCGTTTCCACATTGACCACTTGGGCCGTCGATAGATATGTGGTTAAGCAAAATAAAATGATGAAATAACGCATGGTATTTTAATCTTTTCACAAATGTATTAATTATCATGTTTGGTTGCAGGAATAATCTAAAATTGAATCGTAATCAATTCCGCAAGAAAGCACTCCTTAGATCTATCAATTTTATGAATATCACAATTGTTAAAAGCATTATAAATAGACTTCGTAAATCCTTAGATATTTCGTAAATTAGCAATCCGCAAAGTAAAATAATCTCTAACAAAATTTTAATACATACATGTCAGATAAAGCTACACTAGAAATTAATGGACAAAAGCACGAATTTCCATTAGTTACAGGTACAGAAAATGAAGTTGCAATCGATATCAAATCACTTAGAAGTGCTACTGGTGGTGTCACGACGATTGATCCAGGATATAAAAACACAGGTTCTTGTGAAAGTGCCATTACGTTTTTAGATGGTGAAAAAGGGATTTTAAGGTATCGTGGCTATTCCATTGAGGAATTAGCTGAGAAAGCAGATTTTCTAGAAGTAGCCTATTTATTGATATTTGGTGAGTTACCAACACGTGACGAATTGAACAAATTTCATTCTGATATCAAGAAGCACGCTGTAGTGGATGATGATATTAAGAAAATTCTAGATGCATTTCCGAAATCGGCGCATCCAATGGGTGTTTTAGCTTCTTTAACAAGTGCCTTGACCGCTTTTAATCCGTCGTCTGTGAATGTTGAATCGGAAGAGGATATGTACAATGCGATTGTTAGAATTTTAGGGAAATTCCCAATTTTGGTCGCTTGGACTATGCGCAAGAAAAAAGGCTTACCATTAGATTATGGTAGTTCATCATTAGGTTATGTAGAGAACATCTTACAGATGATGTTTAAACGTCCTGATGAAGACTATAAGCAAAACCCAATCTTGGTGAATGCTTTAGATAAATTATTAATTCTTCATGCTGATCATGAGCAAAACTGTTCTACATCCACTGTAAGAATTGTAGGCTCATCCCACGCTGGTTTATTCGTTTCTCTTTCTGCAGGTATTTCTGCTTTATGGGGACCACTTCACGGTGGTGCGAATCAGGCCGTTTTAGAAATGTTGGAAGGCATCAAAGAAGATGGTGGTGACACTAAAAAATACATGGCGAAAGCCAAAGACAAGAACGATCCGTTCCGATTAATGGGCTTCGGTCATCGTGTTTATAAAAATTTCGATCCAAGAGCTAAAATCATTAAGGTCGCTGCAGATGAAGTGTTAGGTGATTTAGGAATTGAAGATCCAATTTTAGATATAGCGAAGGGCTTAGAAAAAGAAGCTTTAGAAGATTCGTATTTCGTGGACAGAAAATTGTATCCGAATGTCGATTTCTATTCCGGTATTATTTACAGAGGTATGGGAATCCCAACAGAAATGTTCACGGTGATGTTCGCATTAGGACGTTTACCTGGATGGATTGCACAATGGCGTGAAATGCGTTTGAGAAAAGAACCAATTGGTCGTCCACGTCAGTTGTATATTGGCGAGACTCATCGTCTATTTAAGACCATCGATAACCGATAGTTTTAAGAACAAGTCATTTAAAAAGCTCCATAATTATTATGGAGCTTTTTTTATATTTGTGACATGATACAACTCAATGTCAAAAACGAAACGTCGCGCCTTCGGACTGTGATTCTAGGAACTGCCAAAAGTAATGGTCCGACACCCAAATTAGAGGACGCTTATGACCCTAAGTCGGCGGAACATATCAAAGCTGGGACCTATCCTATTGAAGCCGATATGGTAGCTGAAATGACCGCTGTAGCTGAAGTATTTGAAAAGTATGATGTCACGGTTTACAGGCCAGAAGTCATTCAAGATTGTAATCAAATATTTTCTCGTGATATAGGTTTTGTGATTGATGATTGGTTTATCAAAGCCAACATTTTACCAGATAGAGAGGAGGAGTTAGACGCGATTCAATATGTCATTGACCAGATGGATCCGAATAAAGTATTGCGGCCGCCTGAAGAAGTGCATATTGAAGGCGGTGACGTGATTGTCTGGAATGACCATATTTTTATTGGGACCTATCGCGAACCAGATTATGCTGATTATATCGTGGCACGCACAAATACACAAGGTGTAGATTACATTACCAATTTATTTCCTCATAAAATCGTTAAAAGTTTTAACCTTCGGAAATCGCAAACCAACCCTAGAGATAATGCCTTGCATTTGGACTGTTGTTTTCAACCTATAGGTACCAATAAGGCCATCTTACATAAAGAAGGCTTTTTAGAGGAGGAAGAGTATGAGTGGTTGCTCAACTTTTTTGGAGAAGCGAACTGTTTTATCATTTCGAAGGAAGAAATGTATCAAATGAATAGTAATGTGTTTTCTATCGCTGAGGATGTCATTATTTCAGAACGCCACTTTACACGCTTGAATGCTTGGTTGCGTTCCCACGGATTTACAGTGGAAGAAGTGCCTTATGCTGAAATCGCTAAACAAGAAGGCTTGTTGCGTTGTTCCACCTTGCCTTTAGTGAGGGATTAACGCAAAATCATGTTCTATTGTTCTTCGGAAGGGTCTTAGCTATACATCATCTATGCCGATGATGCAAGTCTTTAAAGCAGCTAATAACGTTGAAAGAAATATTCAAAATTATATCCCTTGGAAAAGGTATCGTGACATTGATTTGAGCATCTTATTGAAAACACAGAGATTGGTGATCACTGATACTTTTATGGCATAGACTTAACCAACTTGTTAAGAAACGAATGCCTTTTAATTTTTTTCTATCAAATCTAAGGCTTTCTCTAGCTCTAAATCGCGATGCTTGATAATATCCTCTCTCGTGTATACGGTTTTAATGTCTGGAACCACACCTGAATTTGTACTTGAGCCCACAGTAAATTCTCCCATAATAGGAGCATCAATTTCAATCTGTGAATTAGGCAGTGTTAAAAAAATGATTTGTCCACCATTGATGCCATTTAAGTTACCACCCGTTTCCTCTCCGATAATAATGCCTAAGTTTTGAGTTTTAAATCGCAAGGCTGTGTAATAGGCTAAAGATGTATTGGCAGCACTGGTTAATAGGTATAAACGACCATTAAAAATGTCTTTGTCATTGGCTGGCTTTGGTTGGTCATAATTTTCTTTGAAGATATAATAGCCATCTGAGTTCATTTCATTGGCTGGATGAAGTTCATAATACCATGGGTCATTTCCCCATGTTTTTATATGAGGTTTTAGCTGTTCTGCAAACGATTGGTAGCGCGTTCTTCCTTCTCTTGAATATACAGGATAGTCTTTTGTTAGATAGGAAAAAAGCTCGTTAGCCATCTCGTCATTGCCACCTGTATTCTCGCGAATATCAATGATAAGATTCGAAATACCTTGTTCCTGAATTTGTTGAAACGCCTGAGCTAAAAACGCTTTATAGTCAATGGTCATGGCTTTCCATCCTGATAGTCCGAAAGAGTTTAAGGTGAGTTTGGCGGTAGTTTCAGACTGTATTTCAAATGACCACATGTCATCTCTAGTTTTAGGAAAATCAGGATAGCGAGATGCCAGAATTGACGACCGTTGTTCGCGTTTTAACGTTGACACTTTTATCCATTCGATGTCATCGGTATTTGGGCCTTGAATTTTAAGAGTTATCTCATCGTTTACAATAGGATATAACAAGGGATAGAATACATCAAAGGCGTTATATCTAAAATCAAAACCATGGACTTGCATTTTGTTGATTCGGTTTTGGTCTGTGTCACCATCAGCTGCGATATAATGGATCATGTTATCTCTGATTTCCTCGACATTAACGTTATTAATGGAGAGAATTTTTGTCCCTCTTTCGAGTAATGGGTTTTCCGAGGCATTTCGGATAATAATCATGTCATCATCAATCCATTTGAACGTAAAAGGCAACTTGTCTTTTTGATAATGAATGATAGAATTAATTAGTTTTGTTTGATTATTAAATCCAGCTTTGGTATGATCGCATTGTAGTAATGCCATCATTTTTGAGACAGCGAGATAAGCTTGCTGATAGGTTAAAGCCGTACTAAATGTTTCTTTTAAATGGTCTAAACCTTCTTTGATGGTTTTCTCAGAATTATAGCGATACGTACCTGGATGAATCTCTAAAACTAAGGCTTCAATAAGATGGTAGTCTTCTAATAAAAGATGGGGAGGAATCGAATTTAAGGTGCTAATATCAATTGCTTGTTCCACATTCCAAATCCCTTCCTCTAGGAATGTTGCTTTGGAATTGCTTAGTGAAAGCGTTCGATTAGAAGTGTTTTCCCACTGTACCACAGTGTCATTTTCAAAAATCACGTATTTGTATTGTAATTCGGAATCTGATTTATCAAATGCTAAGGTGACGCTATAGGTTTGGTTTTGTTTATTCAGTTCAATAGATGTATCCCAACGTAACGGAGCTTTATTACCTCGAATTCCCACTTTCATACCTGCAGAATCGGGTATTTCAGAAACCTTAAAAGTGACCGAGTTCTGAGCGTAAAAGCATAGATTAAAGAGGAGCAAGCTTAAGATCAGTATAGACTTCATTTCTCAGGATTTTTGTCGCACAACTTTCTGGTCAATAATAGGTTGTGTGTTTGAATCCTAATTTAGTAAATAAATTGCAGATAGGATGTTCTGCAGGAATGTTTGTCAGTAAACTAGAATTGACACATACGCGCTTTAACTTGCATATTAGCTCTGAGCTTCTTACAAAAATCTGCTAACGCAATGTTCGCAATACCTGTTCGAGTCTCACAGATGTTCTATTCGGTTGTTATTTGCTTAGTGCGAAACGTAAGCTATACAATACTCTTAACGAAAACAAACAAGAGATAACACCTTTGCAGTTTTCCGAAGAATCACAAGTCAACAGAATTATCTATATGTGGTAATGTAAACAAACCACTGTGAGGGACCTTATGGAGTGATTTAACTGTTATGCATCGGGTATTTCGGGAATGTAGACAAAATCGATGTCTATTTGATTGCCATATTTTATGACAACTGAGCATAACACAGACACACTATGTCCATTGTGAACAGCAGGTTGCATTACAGGTAGTTTCCTTAGGACTCTTAAGATTTCCCCTTGTATAGTTACCTCTGAATTTCTGACCTTCATGCCAGTCACGTTTCCAGACGTGTTGATTATAAAGAACACATCTACGTGTTTTGGTTCTGAAAGATGTAATTCTTTCGATAGCTCTAAGTTAAATTCTCGTTTTATAAAGGCCGATACCTTATCTTTGAAACAGGTCCTTGTTTCGTCTTTTGAAAGTTCCTCACAGCCATCATAGATTGGTGCAAAATCTACATCTTTCAATAGCATCCTTTCTTCAGGATCGTAATTTGCCAAACCGTCATTGTGAGAAACAATGCTGCATAAACCTAACAATGCCTCTTCCTCTTCTTTAGACATATGTCCTTGAGCCATCACCTGCTCTTGAACCGCATTAATTTTCGTTATCAATTCACTTTCTATGGGTGCTGAAGTTTTTGACGAATCTTGACAAGACACATATAACAGCGTAAAAGAGATGATTGAAACAGCTGCTAAAATTTGTGATCTTTGTCTTCTTTTCAAATAGAATTTCATAAACGTTGTATTATCGGTTGTTGCCAACGAGTTAGTATTATACCTTAAGTTAAGACTAAAATAGTCATAAATCAACCTTCAATATGTAAATAGCGGTAGATAGCAAAGATTTGTAAGGAATCAACAGTTTTAGGTTGTTAAATAGCATTCCAAATGTTGGTAGAGACATCTGATATCAAATTCATTGAATCCAATACTTACCTCATTACGGTTATACATTGTTCGAGACCGTTTATTATTCTTATTGATACGTATGACGCATTTCGAAAATGATTTCGCCGCCATTCATAATATCTTGATGTGATAATACAGTTCCTTCTAATACTTTTCCATTCACGGATACGCTTTTCACATATACATTGTCTTTACTTTGGTTATTGGCTTTAATCGTAATGGTTTTGCCATTATCTAAATGAATGGTCGCTGCTTTAATTAACGGACTGCCTAAGGCGTAATCTGCTGATCCAGGTGTTACGGGATAAAACCCTAAACTGCTAAAAATGTACCAAGCACTCATTTGTCCAGCGTCATCATTACCGCACAAGCCATCAACCGTTGGTCCGTACATCGTGTCCATGATCATACGAACACGAGCTTGTGTTTTCTCCGGATGCCCAGTCCAATTATATAAATAGGGAATATGATGACCAGGTTCATTACCATGCACATAATTCCCTATGATGCCATCACGAGTGATATCTTCATGATTTTCGATGTATTTTTCTTCAATGTCCATCGTAAAAAGGGAGTCTAATTGTTGCGTAAAGCGCTCGTTTCCACCCATCATGTTCACCATTTTTTCAATATTTTGCGGCACGTATAAGCCATAATTCCAAGCATTTCCTTCAATAAAACCTTGACCATGCGTATCCATTGGGTCAAAGTTTTTTCTAAAGGTACCATCCGAAAGTTTAGGACGCATAAAACCGATAGAAGTATCATAAACATTATTGTAGTATTCTGATCGCTCCATGAAATTTTCGGCTGTAGATTGATCGCCTATCTGTTTGGCCATTTGTGCTATACACCAATCGTTGTAAGCATATTCTAAAGTTTTAGATACGGAAGAATGGCTTTTATCATCAGGCACATATTTAAATTTCATATAATCACCTAAACCATCAAAATAGCTTACGGAAGCCGTATTTACTGAAGCTTCAAGCGCTCTTTTTTGGTCAAAATCACCAACATTTTTAGCCATAGCATCAGCAATAACAGAAGTAGCGTGATAACCAATCATGCACCAATTCTCATTAGCATAATGGCTCCAAATTGGAAGCATATCATGGACACTTTGATCGTGGTGCGCTAGCATGGATTTGATCATGTCATTATTCCTTTTCGGTTGTGTGATATTGAACAAAGGATGTAAAGCACGATACGTATCCCAAAGGGAAAAAGTGGTGTAGTTGGTAAATCCTTCAGATGTGTGAATATTTTGATCTAACCCTCGATATTGTCCGTCCACATCTTCATAGATAATGGGAGAAAGGTTTGTGTGATACATCGCTGTATAAAAGGTTGTTTTTTGTGCTTCTGTCAACGTTTCAATAGCAATTTTAGACAGCTCTTTATTCCATTTATCGCTTGTTTCTTTGTGCGTTTTGTTAAAATCCCAATGCGGAATTTCAGCCTCTAAGTTGTTCATAGCACCTGCTGAACTCACATTAGACAAGGCAAATTTAATCTTGATTTTTTCACCTTGCTCGGTGTCAAAATTGAAGAAAGCACGTAAATCTTTTCCTGCCATTTCTGGGAAATTTTCGGTTTCGTTAAATCTTCTATAAAATCCGTTATAGGTTTCTTTATCATACTTTTTATAACCATAGCTTTTAAAGGCTTTAGAAAATTTAGCTGCAAAAAAAACTTTTTTATCTCTTGCCCAACCTTTGGTCTGCCTATAACCAGTTATGGTAGAATCGTTTTCTACCCGAAGGAAGGTCCAGACGTTTTTATTGTTGTGATGATACACATTATAAACCAAATCTAGAATGATATGTGCCTCATCAGATTTTGGAAAGGTATACTGGTGAAAACCAACGCGGTCACTAGCGGTTAATTCGGCTTTGATATTGTAGCTGTCTAAATCCACTTTATAAAAACCTGGCGATGCTTCTTCATGATCGTGAGAAAATGTTGAATAAAAACCCTTGTTACCATCAGAAGTTTCCAGCGGATCAAGTATCAAATTACCAACCGTTGGCATTACTAAGAAATCGCCTAGATCAGAATGTCCTGTACCACTAAAATTGGTATGAGCAAAACCGATAATGGTGGAGTCTCGGTATTGGTAGCCAGCACAGTATTCATAGGTGTCAGGATTATAACTACCATCTTCTTTAAACATCATTTCAAAATTGGTTTGCGGACTTAATTGCACCATGCCAAAAGGTGCCGTAGCTCCTGGAAATACATGTCCCATTTTACTGGTACCGATGAATGGATTAACGAACTGGGTATAATCCTTTTTTGATTTTTCCGAAGTAGTGATGTTCTCTTGTGCGTCATTACAAGAATTTAGTAATGTAAGACAACACAAGACCATGAATAGGTTTCTCATATGTATGTAATTATAACCAACGGTTTAGTGTATGATGTCGTTGCTAGTTCAGCAACTAATATAACCATTACCCATCGAATAAAAAATGTGTGTGAATTTTCAGAAGGAAGCGAGAACAGGCATTTACTTGTAAGCTTTTCTAAGCGTTAGTATTGCTTCTGTTTTAATTCATTAAGATGACATGTAACGTTTCCAACGATATGATATTTTTAGTAACAAGGGTGGCTGATGTTACTTAAATTTAAATAGTATTTCTCAATAGGTTACTAAGGGTATTTTGTAAGAAGGGTAACAGTTTTTCTACCCTCAAACTTTTGGTTTTAACACAAACTTTTTTGCATTTAGGATACGGTTATAACATTCGGTTTTTCTGTTATAAATGTCATAAAATCCTTAATTGTTCTTAAAATGAAAATTTTCATTTAAAACCTAACATTATAGTTCTCATAATAAAAAAAGGAATTATAATAATCACGGATCCCCATAAATTGCTTGGTGTGAAAGTTTCTGGAAAATTATTGACTACAAAGAACATTAACAGCGCACCTATAATTATAGACACATGCAAGATTAGCATATTGGGTGTAAACAATCCGAAACTAACTAGAACAGGCTGTTTTGTTTTGTGAATAATTAGACGTTCTATGAACACGAATATTAAGTTGATGTTAAAAAACCAGTTTTTAAAAAACAAAATTTCAAAATTGGTTTGTATGATGTCTTGGTTTTTCCAATTAACCATAAAAGCAAAAAAAACAACAATGAAAATAAAGTAAACACCCATTTGAATCAAAGAACTGAAAATAGAGGTTCTTTTTAGATTTGTAATGATGGCGTTTTCATTGGTTTTTATAAACGCTCTATCTACAATAATTCGTACGAGCTCGTAGCACCAAAAAAAATATATAACATAGAAAATCGTAGTTCTACCATTAGCAATGGCAAGCGTAGTAAGTACTGTAAATGCTAGAAAATCCCATTTGGCATAATGCTTTGTATGTTTTTCTAAAATTGAGTTCATAATTTTATAGTACTTTTTTATGAATTATTCGTCGTGGTTAAGTACATAAAAATGAGATGAGTTAAAACTTACGGCAACTAATATGTTCATAACAGATTCGGTATGTAATTGAATACTATGGTTGGTTTGAACTTTATTATATATTTTTTTGGAGACATCGACATTTCCAAAGTTTGTAACCAAGCGATATAGTGTACGGCTTCTATTGGATGATGCTTTAAATTTATCCAAAACCTGAACGGTTTTTAGTTGTTTGCGTTTTACATTTCTACTAAACTTAGTATATTGGTTTAAAAGAATAAGTAGCTTAACCGACGCATATATAGAAACCACAATGACAGGAACTAGAAAAATAAAAATACCTTGCCATAGCAATATTAATAGAAGGAAATAGGCTACAATAAAAATTAATTGCGTTCTTAATTTTTTGAAAAATATTCGTTTCACTAGCTCAATTTCTTCTTTATTTAGGAATTGCGTACTATGTTGAATTTGGTTTGGAATTGAATATATTTCTTTGAAATGAGTGATATTCGATTCTTGATTTTTTTCTAAAATGGTAAAAGCTAAAATTTCTTTTTTCTTCGGACTTAGCTCTAAATAAATTTTGTTGCCTACTTCAGCTTTGTTGTATTCAACATATGAAACGCTAAATTCTGTGTTATCAATACTTAATCCGTAATACGTTTTTGTGGAAGTACGTCTGAAACTATTTCCTGATTTTGCATTAAATCTTTTTGAAGATGAAAAGTGTTTGCTGATATGTTTATCTGTAATAAATCCTGTGTAACAATATTTAATGCCTTTTTTAAAATCAAGGAAAGTGGTCCAGATTATATAGCTTATTACAGCAGAGAATACTAGTCCGAACAGCGAAAATACGACTATAGGAATGCTCGTAAAATGACTTGGTGTTAATACATACTTGTAAATAAAAATGAATATAGCACCAACAACAATCAAAAAGGCTAATGCATATATATATTGTTGGCTCAGCTTTTTTCTGTCAATAGATGATAATGGTTTTATCTTGTATCTTGGTTCTGTCATGCAAAAAGGAAAGGCGTCTACCTTTTTAATAAGGGAATTTCAATTTCGTTAGATAACTATTCTTTTGATGTTTTGGAATAATCAACTATTAATTCTCCTGCTTTAAATTCACCATAAATTAAAACATTGGTCTTTTTATCTAATTTTACACCAAGTCCGGTAATAAAACCATTGTGGGCAAAGGCACCTCTATAAACATAGGTGCTCGTAAAAAATTGACCAGAATAATTTATTTTACCTAAATCGTCCCAATCGCCCATATAACTATTTCCGTTGGTCCACATATAAGTACCAGCTTTGTAGTGTTTACCGTCTTTAAATAAGCCTTCGTATACATCACCCTGATCATAGGTCATGGATCCATAACCATTCACGCAGTTGCCCAAGCAATTTCCATTGGTTTTGCCTTTAGAAAAATCATTAAAAAGATTCGTGATTAGTTTTCCTTCGCTGTAAATACCAGCTTGAACGGTTTCACCTTCATTAACATAGTAGCCATAACCGTGTTGTCTTCCGTTTTTCCACTGGCCATAATATTGTTCGTCCTTTTGTTTCCAAAAATAAATTCCATAACCACTTCGTTGTCCGTTTTCAAAATTACCATTGTATTCATCGCCATTTGCAAATTCAAACTTTGCAAAACCATGTAATTTTCCATCCTTAAAAAACCCTATAGCCTTACTACCTCCTTCAAAAATAAAAGTCCCGTAACCATCTTTACAATTTCCAGATAGACATGACGTATTTGTCGTGTTATTTTCTGCCGATGGCGTATTCTTTGGGTTCAAAATCTTATCCACTGCAGCATTAAAATAGCGTCCTTTACTAAAAAATTGAGGTTTAGAATTGCTATAGTCTTTTAAAACATAAGTATGTTTGCCATTTATGGTGAGTACAAAATCTTCTGTACCTTCAATATAACCGGCAACTCCGAAGCCTTTAGTTTCTATTCCTTTAACATAAAGATCAACACCTTTTTTTGTGTTATTAGGCACATACCAAACATCGCTTTCTTTTGCAGTCATAGAGAAAATAGGATAAGCTTCAGTCGTGTTAGTATCATTCCCAAAAGCTTTTTCTGCAAAATAAACGTCATCACTTTTTGAGTCTCTGGCTATAATGTGCTGATATTTGGCTTCGTACTTCCATTGTCTGTTTGAAAATAAAGTTGACGTTCCATATTCTATTAATAAAGCGGCTTTCCCGTCACTAATGAGTATATTATTGCCTTTTGCTAATGGCTTAAATGGAATATTTTGGTTGAGCATAATAGATGCATCGTAGGCATTTGTTGCTATGTAATATGTAGAAGTAAAAGGATTGTAGAAAATATAATCGTTATTGAATTTATTATATAAACTAGTTTGGTCTATTTTACCATTTACATATAAATGTGGTTTCGCTAATCCACCTTTTAAATTTAAATCGCCTGTGGTTTTTTTTAATACGGCATTTTTATCGAAATTCCCGTATTCACTATGATAAATGATACTTTTTACAAAAGGACTGTGCACTTGTTTGCCATTTAAATCTGTTTCAACTCTTTTTATCCAGTTGCCTTGCGTGTCGTATTCATATTTAAACAGCGTTTTATCACTGTCTTTTTTGGCATGTCGTGCTACTAATAATCCATTCTCATAATATTCTATTTGTGTCGCTTGTAGTGCTCCTTCAGGTGATTTTGATATGATAGTTACCTTGAGTGTTTTTCCTTCTTTTTCGTAAAAATATTCTTTTGTTTCATAGGCATAAATGGCTTTAGTCAAACGGTTTTCTTTGTCATATTTATAAACGCGCCCATCATCAAATATTAGGTTGCCAGCGGCATCATATTTATACTCATCAACTGAACCGTCAATGTTTGTGATGGTAATAGGCCTATTAAACTGGTCATAAGATATCCGTTCTCTTTTTTCTAGGTCAATCCATTTTCCATCGATATCATAAAACGTGAAGTTTGCTTGAAATACATCACCTTTAAGCGGTGTTTTCTTTAAATTAATTCCTTTTGGTATTGGGTTTAAAGGTGCCTTAATACAATCTATATTTTGAGTAAACGCTGAAGAATATATGCCAATAAGTGTTATTATTATAATAGATTTATGCATCATGAACTTTTAATTTGGGTTGACAATTTAGAGTAGGTGTTTGATTTAAAAAATACGACAGATTACGTATTTTGATGTTTTCATAGTCACATTCGTTTTTTTCAAGTCATCTAATAGTTGACGCTCTTGGAAATGAGTAGTAGTCTGCTTTAGTACATAAAGTTGTAAGTATTAAGCATAAAAAATCTGTAAGATACGAGCGAATTGACACGTTTTTAGTAGTAAAGGCGACTGATGTTACTTAAATTTAAATAGTATTTCTCCTTTTTTGTTGATATATGCTGAATGTCCATCTTTTAAGTTGACTTTGGCAATGCCACCTTTAAAATTTTCATTGTCATATTGAGAAATATTGAACTCTAAGTCGAAAGCCTTATGACCAGTTTTGTCAATATACATGTTTTCACGTTGAGCTGTGCTCACAACGGCTAGTCCTTCTGAAAATACGCCTCCATAAACGTATTTAAAATCAATGACTGGATTACCACTATAATCTATATAGCCATAATTGCTGTTGGGTTTTCCGGCAAAAATATAATCAGATTTATGGTAATCGTCCGAAATGTGCGTGTATTCAGGTGGCACAACATAGTTACCGTTGAGGTCTATTATTCCATAAAGCTTTGTTTGCTTGTCTTTAACTTTTGCATACCCATTTTTAAAATCGGTACCAGAAACATAATCAAATGGTATAACTGTATCACCATTTTTGTTGATATAACCAGTCCTTTTCCTATCGTTTGTTTGAGCTCGAATTAGGTGATCACTTATTTCGTAAATGATATAAGGTTTCAACGGAAATAAAAAGTCGCCATTCATAGCTACCAGCGTGCTTCTTGGCGGATGGTTGTAGCGGTGAACGTACATGGTGATGGTCCCATTTTTTACACGCTCATCTAAATTTACAGTTTCACCTTTTGTGACTTGGTGGGCATTATTTTTATAAACAGCAACCGGATTAAGAACTATATGAGCGTTTTTATCGATGACCACTTTTTCCGACCAATTTGGTTCAACAACGGCAAATCCTTCGTTAAATGGATACGTTTTGGCGTATTGACAAGCGATAACTAATTCCCCATGCATGTTTACGTAGCCAAATTCACCATCAACTCTGACAGATGCCAGACCTTCAGAAAAATCTCTAGATATATCGTAAGTTGGTTGATATTTTGCTTCAATTACAATGTTACCAGTCACATCAATATAGCCAGCTTTACGTTTAAAGCTCACATATGCCAAGCCTTCACTAAAAGAACCAATTTCATCAAAAATGGCTTCGGCTACGATATCTCCATCCGCATTAATCAAACCGAAGAACCGACCTTCGGCAGTGCGCTGATGAAATTTGTAAAGTTGCGGATTGTTTTCTTGACTTAATCCGGACGTTACCAGAACAAGTATTAATGTGATTGTTAAAAGGGGAATTTTTCTCATAGGTGATGTTGTCATTTTTGTATAAAACCTGAGGATCTTGGCGATATTTTAGCAGCTAATTTAGTAAATAAACACCAGACAGAACATCCACGGGACACGAGCTAAGTGAACCAACACCAGCGATTTTCAGGAGCAAGGATAAACAAGTTATTACTTACAGCTTTAGTTAGTTCTGGTTATTTTCTAATATGTAATTTTTTAATTGTGACAGCCAATCATCGTTAAAATCAAAAGTGATGTCTGGTTCAATACCTTGGGATTCAAACTCAAGATAATCTGAATGTTTTTTAGAAGTAAGAACTGCTATGAATTTATTACAAGGCAAGGTATACTGACTATCTTTTATCTCATAGGCTAGTGATCCATTCGTTCTTGAACCAAATACCAGACAGTTATCTAGTTTTCGTAACCTTTGCGTAAATTGCTCAGCATTACTTGCAGTCCTGTGATTAATTAATACATATAGCTTGTTTTCTTTGGCATAGCTTTTTAGAATCTTGTATAAGATGTCAGAATTTCGTTTACCACCACCACTATTATTTCTTAAGTCAACAATAACGTTGGGCTTGGTTAATTGTCCTTCTAGCGATTTATAAAACCTCTCAGCTTCAGATAGTGTTGGATTCCAAGAATTAAAACTTCCTATTTTGAGGTAGGTTATCGCGTCAGAAAGCTCGTCACGATAGTAGGTGTTTTCTGAAGGTACGTTTATTGCATAATTGGTTTCAGAGCTATCTTTTTGAAAGCCCATAAAATAAAAGAAGCCGTTTTCTATTCTTTCTGTGTAGGCAATTAATCGTTTTGAGCTCATACTTCCGCCAATGCTCAAGAGGTAGTCATTCCCAAATGGTATGAGATTGTATATTATTTCTCCTACTTGCCAAATATCAGATTGGGAATCGAGAATAATAGCTTTGTAATTATTGTTCTTATTACTTTTATATACACCAATAGTTATCAGGTTGTCTCTGTTGTAAATACCCTCTATATCCGATTTTGTTTTCGCTTTCAAGACAATTCTCAAGCTGTCTAAATCCATAGTTGGTTTCGGATAAGTATTGAAAATTTCTGATGTTTTAAATTCGCTGAACTTCTCAGAATCTGCTTTAATCTCATCAATGGCTCCTTTATCTATACTATAAACTCTACTGTGATTATCGTTTAAAGAAATCAATAATTCATTCAGTAAGAAATGACAATCGAACATCGAACGTACATGAGCTACTTCCTTTAAAGCGCTTGAATATGAGGCATTATAGGCTTTTTTGTTGATTTTATAAGCGGGTGTTTTTCTAATTTTTGAATCCAGGAATTTTAAGTCAGTCTCACAACTGCAATCCTTTTTTTGAGAATAGGCATTCGTTATTAGATTACTTATTATGAACAATAATAATAGGCGTCTTTTCATGGAGCGTATTTTTTTAAGGTTAAAGGTCTCGAATAACCGTTAGTTGTGTGTTGTTATGTTTTATTTGGATAAGCATCGTTACCTGCTGACATTTCTTTTTTCAAGTCTATATCGGTTCATGCCACAATCGGCATTTAATATGTCAATTTCCGCTTCGTTTTTTGTTATAAATGTAATGAATCTATCTTCATAATCGTGCCAAGTTCCTCCAATAGGTGTTGCTCTGCAGGTTTCTACCAAACTAAAAATGTGCCTTCCAGATTGCACAATCATGCCTCCAGGTTTTGCTCCGATATTCAATGCTTTGGTACGTTCTATAAAAGTCTTTTGAGCTAATAGGTATGCAGGCGGATTTTCTTTTGAGCTCGATGTTATTAAAGCAAAGGTTTTGAGGGCATTCAATTCACTCTGATAATTAGCAACAAACAGAATAAAATGCTCATAACCAGTCGGCGCGCTATGTTTTGGATAATTTTTATTGGAATAAGCAACGATGTTTTGAAGTCCGACGTTCTCAAAAATGTCTGTATGTTTGGGTTTCGTCGAATCAGTAGGAGTGTAGGTGTGCTTTCTGAAATGATCTTGCAACACCTCTTTGGCAAATAGTTCAGCAGTATTTGAGACATCGGTCTCCGATTTCGATGCTGTTTTTCGTTCTATTTTAGGTGCAATAATTGGCTCTGAATGCTCCAGAGACTTTGGTGCTTCTGCTTTGTCATGACACGAGCAAAGAACCAAGAGTATTATGAGGCATATGTGATGCTTCATTCTCAATTTTCTAAATCTGAATGTATTAAGGTCATAAGTTCCTGATTCAGTTGTTGGGTGTCCGCTATCAATTTATTTTGAATGGGTAGAATCATCTTAATTCCGAATAGATCGGACATCAATTTTTTATCTGTAGTAATATCCAAATCTTGAACAGCGGGTAGTTTGGTAGCAATACCTATCCAATTCGCGGCAAATTCTTTCGTAAAAAACTTGGGATAATGTTCATCAACAACCCTTCTATTAATCACCGCAACACGGTTTTGTACGCCACTTAAATAGGGATAGTTATAGTATTCAGATAAGGCGTCTCGAAGCTCACTATTATCAATAAGAGCGATACTTTCTGCAGATAACATATTGTTAAAGGCAATACGAACAGGGTCAAATACTTCGTAGTAGGTAAAGTCATTCGCATTCATATTGAAAATCTGAAACCGTTCTTCATTTGTGAGCGTGTCGACAAAAACGCGTAACATGTCTTCAACCAATTTGGTTTTGTTATCATTAAAACGCAATACCTTTAGCAGTTGTAAGGAGTCTTGCTGGAGGTTACTCCGAATTTCATGTAAATAAGCAGCTTTCTTTTTCTGTGTTTGTCGGTCGACATTCCAATTGTTAATCTGCAAGGCAATTAAAATGCCAATCACAACCAGAATAATTTCACCAATGGCATATTGAAGATACTTACCAATTTTGCCTTCTGCGAGTAGTCGGTGTCTGATATGTCTGAAGAACTTAATCATCCATGGTTCGTTTCTATAAAGATAAGATTTTAATTGAATGAGGTTTCAACCAGTTACACAATAATCGGGAATAGTGAATTTAACGTCCAACTTGGGATTTATTTTTCCAACCACTCAATTGGCTACCATGTTACCATGAAAGACCAAGCCTACCACGACTTATTTTGGCGCCTTTTGCCATTTTTGCCACACCGAACTGAGATCGACACCAGTGGCCTCAGACATGATAGGCTCAATCTCATCGTATTTAAAGGGTCTTTGATGCTCTTTTGACCAGTTCAGCAATCCGAGAATGGCATCTTTAAAAGCTGTTTTTCCATCGCTTTGTTGTTGCAGATACACATCTAAATCATGGGCCATTAAAGCACCTCTTGAAAACAGATTTTTCCCGATTCTAAAATCGGAGGCGTATTGGGTGGAAGCCAGAAGCGATAATTCCTTTAAGCTTTTGGTTTTTATAAAATCTGGAGCCGTGTCTAGGTTAGATTGCCACCAGTGTAATAGGTCTTTATTCTGAAGGATGTCATGGAAAGAGACATACCATATAAACCCTTCGTTTAGCCAGATGGTTTCAATAAGCGGTGCAACTTGCCATGCAAACGGTCGGTAACCTTCACCATAAGATCTTAAAGGCACCCATGAATGTCCGATGTGATGAATGATATTTCCTATTTCTCTTTTGCTATCATAATCCTTGGAAATATCGCGATGCGCTGTCATGCTATTGAGATGTTCCATATTAAATCCGTAGTCATGTCTTGCTGAAATAGGATTCAGATATTCATAAACCAAGGTATAATGCGGCATAGGAATGTATTCAAAATAATCCGCAAGTTGCTGTAGTCCTACTAAGCCTTTGTTTCCAATACTTTCCAAATCGATGCTGGTCTCGGCATAGGCTGCTACAAATAAGGGAATTGGCGCGTCTGGAACTTGCATTACCTGAACGTCTTTACCCAAGAGGTATTGGGCATCTACCAGTACGGCATAGTTTTCAACCTCGTAACTATCGCTTCCGAATTTGCGTTTAGTTTCAGGTCTTAAGGTACTAAAAATGGGCCACGACGGATCGGTGTTAATGGTTAACTGGATGGCTGCAGCTTCTAAACCTTCAATAAACCCAAAAACGGAATAGCCAAAAAGTCCCAAATAGTCTTTTCTGGCTTTGGAACTCGTGGAGGCATCCAATAATTCTGTTTCCATGTTTTGGAGGTCGACCGTATAGCTGACCTTGTTTATAAGTTCCTTCGTGTCCCCAAACGTAAAGTAGCTGCCATCACCAATCATTCCTGGTAATTCTTTACCTGAAGTGGTATAGGCCACAACATCATCCACATAGGCGATATAGTTAGTGAGAATATAGGTGCCTGGCGCACTTCTAGGAATGACTAAATTGGCATCACTGGCTGGTAGCGTATCAAAGCTGATGTGAATCGTGATGCTGCTGTTATTAGCTTGCTGGTTGAGCACATAGTTGAGCTGTTGCTGTGCATGGAGCTGGGTGAGCGTGATGATAAACAACCATAGAAAGATCAGTTTTTTCATGTAGATAGTATTTACGTCGGTTGCTTATTAACCAGATTGTTATTTTTAAAGGTACTACTTTTTCATCTAGTCCTGACGCAAGGGTTTCTAAACGAAATAAGGGTCAATAAGCAACGATGTCTCAGACAACAATGAGCGAAGCAGTTTCTAAAAGTTAGAGTGCGCTTCGCCATTAATACTAACAACATCCATCCTTCTGTTATTTATTTGTTGCACCTTTTTGAAGCAGATTGAGAATTACCAGGACATCCAAATTTACACCAATAGCAAAGTCCGTATCCCATTTCTGCTTTGTGGCTAAATCAAATTGTTGTTTACTTATTTCGTAGGATTCAAATTGAAAATTTTCATCGCTTATTTCAAAATCATTAATTTTTCCATAGTGCCATCCTGCAAATAAACTAGCTCCCTTGACGACTTCCCAGTTGAAACCATAAAAAATGTTCTCGAAAGTATTATCATTAATACTCAAACCAACTGCTGGATAAATTCTTTCAAATAATTTGTGATCCGAAACATAATTTCTTCCTGTAAGTTTATAATCTGGTACTTGTTCTTTTTGACCTAGAATGAATCTTTTAAATGCTAACACAGGCGAACCATAAAAGGTAGCCATTGCTGTGACCATGCCTCTACTTCCTGATTCATCTCTTTTAACATTTCCTAGATTTGGATCTGTAGCTGACGCAGAAAAGGTGAATGTTGGATTACTTAAGTCCGATTTTAATAAACCAATATCAAAGGAGCCATTGTATATTTTTATAGGTATGGTTAAAGTGTTCAGTTTTGTGTTGACCGTTTTTGCGCCATCTGTGACGCCTTTATAGACTTCAAAAGTGATGTCTTTATTAGATTCTCTCAAGGCATATTCAGAATGGTAGTAATCGTAAATTTCTCCTGCTGCTTCAAAAATAAAGTTGTCTAATTTACCAGTATTACGGAATACCAATATATCGTCAATGTCACCAGCCGTTTGTTTGACTGAATACCTGACGTTTTTCATGTTTTCTGTTTTAATAGAGGTGATGATATGTACAATATAGGTGACTTCTGGTGAGCCTTGAGGAATCGCATTTAAAATAGAATTTCCGAATCCATCCAAAAAAATATGAACATAGTCTTTACCATAATAAGTGGTGAAATTAGCGCCAGAATTATTTTCAGGAATGTAATAACCTAATCGTTTTTCATAGGCGAGATCAGGAAAATATTCTTGAATGATAGTTTCAGGCGTTTTAAAAATACCGGATTTATCCGTGTCTCCACTATCATCATCGGCAACACCATCGTCAGTATCTTCTTCAATATTCAGCTTGATTTTACTAGTAAGAATGATGGAACCACCTTTACTAATGGTAATAACTGCGCTTTCTAATGCATTAAAAGTTACCAAGTGTTTATTATTAGACGTGTTAAAGATAAAATTACTACTGAGTTGATCTGATGATAATACATAATCGCCAGCCGACAGATTGCTTGCTAAAATAGTAATGGTATTTAATTGCTCATTGTCGGTATTTATAACAGTTTCACCATTATTCACGATGGTAATTTCGTCATTTAAAGGTGGAATTTCTATTTTAAATTCTTGTGAAAACGCTTGAAAGCTCAAGACAAATACGAAAAATAAGAGTTGGTTGGGTTTCATAATATATCGGTTTATTTATTAAAAAATTTAGCGTTAAAACGGTTTAAAATGAGATTAACTGGAATCGCATAGGTATAAGAACTATCGCTACCAATAACAATTCCAAGTATGTGCAAATTTTTGGGATCAAAAATAGGAGCACCACTATCGCCTTCTTGAGAACATTTTTTCATTATAAGTAATCTTGAGGCGTATAAGGTATTATCATACCTAGTGGCTACTTTGGATCCGTTGACTTCAATGACTTGGGTAGACTTAAAGCCAGACACACTTCCAAACATTTTAAATTGGATGGATTTAATTATGTTGATATTGGAGTTATTAATACGGTAAAATCCTTTAGGTTTTCCGTGGTTGGGAATGTTGTTATTGGCAGCACTTAATTTTATTCTAACGATACCAATATCCATATAATCGAAATAGGCTTCTTCTAAATAACCTAAATCATGATTTAAAACAGCGATATCTGGAGACTTTTGTAAACTGTAATGTTTATAATAATAGGTGGTTTTTTCTCTTAAGAGATGAGGTGCCACAACATGCATATTAGAGCAAAAATACAAACGTCTGTTTCTGTATAAATAAAAGCCGAGACTTCCATATTCTGGATCGTTTTTGAGTCGTATTCTACTTCCTAAATAAGATTGGAGTTTGAGTGTTCCTGTTTCAATAACATCAGTAGGTAATATTTTTTGAGTGCCATCAATAGTTTCTATAGTAATGGTTTCAGGAAATGGTTTCGAGGGATTTTCATATTTTCTACTCACATGAAAAACTACACTATATCTTTGAACAAACTCACCATCTCTCTTTTTGTAGCCAATATGCACACCTACGAGATTATTTCCGTATTCCTCGCGCCATCCAACGAACTTTTCAGTAACATAGTCTTGTAGTTGTATGAGGTTCATTTTTTTTGAATTTAAAGTCTGTGTTAGAGACAGTTTTGTTTGACATATTGGTGCCAATCTTCGTCTTTTTCTATTTGCACAGCTCCGTTTTCTAAGGCGTGTTCGATAAATTCAGAAGGAGCGTTTTTTATTCCAAAAATGTTGACGCATTTCATTGGGACGTTATACCAATTCTTAATATTGCTGAGATTAGCATATCTTAAATCTGTATTTTCAAAATATGAATCAATAAAATCACAATTGGATAAGTCTGCTTCGTTCATATTTGAATTTACAAAACTACAGCCAAATATTGAGCCTCTTAAATTGGCTTTTGTGAAATTGGAAAAGTCAAACTTTGAATAATAAAAATTACCAAATATGGAGGCCTCAACAAAACTTGAGTATTTGAGTTCACTATGAATTAAATTAACATTTTCTAGTTGCACCTTTGATAGATCTGAATACGAAAAATCTAAGCCATTATTATGATTTAAATCTTCCATGTCTATACCACTATCAAGCAATGAGGTTAACAATTGACCCTTTTCTGGACTCAAAGGTATACTAATGAGAATGCCATCATTATTAAGATATCGATAAGGTCTCAA
This sequence comes from Psychroserpens sp. BH13MA-6, assembly GCF_052983595.1. NCBI lineage: Bacteria > Pseudomonadati > Bacteroidota > Flavobacteriia > Flavobacteriales > Flavobacteriaceae > Psychroserpens > Psychroserpens sp. BH13MA-6. Next base: position 190,331 of record NZ_JBRJGE010000005.1, read on the forward strand.
TGATCTCGTTAAGGATACAATTCTACCAGCCAACCTATCAGAAAGGGTGTAAACTTCCAAGGTGTCACGATTTCTTCTTCGCTTTCTCCGACCAATACTTTGTATAGACTCTCCTTGCTGGGTAATATAGCGTGTTCTTGAAGCTTCTAGTTGATATTGTGCCTCATCCATTTCTTCATCAACTTCATCCAAGATGCTCGTTAATTCAAATATCAATGCAGCTCTTCTATCGGCTTCTTGCAAATAAGTTTGTTGATCCAGCCTGTTGTTTTGAGCATTTATCAGTTCATTTTGGTTATCGATACGTTCATTTTGTTGCGTCATTATTTCATTTTGATTGTACAAAAGAAGCGTTCCGAGTAAACCTCCAAATGATACAAACAACGCTTGAAAGATGATAACAGTCCATTGTCTAACTTTTAACCATGAATACCAGGCGGCAAGTTTTCTTGATATGTGATTACTTTCTCTTTTTACGACATCATTATTTTTTGTCAAAATCCCATCAACCAACAATCCCAGAGAGTTGTTAAGCCCAGTGAGTTCTTCATTTTCTACCCCAAAAAACTCTCTATTGATATTTTTTCGCAAGTAGAAAACGGCGATAAAAAAAACACCAACCAAGCAAATAATCACTCCAACAACAATCAATAATAGATTGATGTTTTTAGAGAAAAAATCTAAGGTGATATTGGCGAACGTGGCACCTAAGATGATGCCAACAAAAGCTGCAAGAAGTATGTAAACTTTATGTCTCATTTTTTGATTATCATTTTTTTAGCGGTCATGGCTTTAATGAGCTCCATGGTTTAACAATTTACTTTGCAAGTACACACCAAACTAACACGAGCTTTCAGTGCAAACTGTGCGATAGCAAATTTTCAGAAGTAGGCGAGAACTAGTCCATTACTTACAGCTGTTTTTGGGCGTTCGTGCTTTTTGTTTTTAAGCCCATCTTCTAATAGCTGCAACAATACTTTCTGTATTCCACTTTACATCTTCTTTTGACCTAGATGTTACAACTGTTGAAATTCGTTCAGCTCCTCTTGGTGCAACACCAATTATTGGTACATTATTTTTGATAGCTGTATCTAATTCCCAAGCCATCCATTCACTATGTGATGCATAAATTCCTGCAATACCTAAAACCACATCTGAATTTCTTATTTTTTCCCTTAATCGTGTTTTGATATATTCTGCATTAACTGAATTAATAGGAACGTCAGGTGATGCTTCTTCAAATTGTACGTTAAAATATCCACGATTTTCAAGTAAAGTTTGTAAACTTTTAAGGTCTGACACATAAGACCATGAATGACTAATAAAGACTTTGTAAACTCTTGCCATATTTTTTATTTTAATAATTCTTTTAAGTGATTTAAAGACTTTTCATAGGTCTCTTGTTGCCAATCTACAGGATTTAATTCTTTAAATTTCTTTTCATACAACTGATGATTTTCCTCATCTTCAATTCCCATGTAGCAATTAGATAAAGTTGCGTAAATCCACATTAAATCACTTCTTATCTCAAAATCTTCATCTTCAGCTAATTTTTGGATAATTTCAATGATTTCTTTTCTTGTTTTTTTTGCAGAAAAATTTAAGTATATTTTTTCGTCTGGATTTACCGTTATGCTTGCTTTAAGGTTCAGACATAAAGCATAATTTTCTCCTGTATAATAATCTTGATTAATTGTAAATCCTCTTTTGTAATATTCGATTGCTCTGTCAAGATATTCAATATCTACATTATTATTTTCCCAAAGTCTTTTGTAAACAGCACCTGTAATTCCAAGTGTTTCTGGGTCAATTGTATTCCTGTCGTCAGGCTCTAATTGTTTTATAATGCCTAGAGCGTCAATTAATGCAATATTTGAACTGATTGTCTTGTCTTTGTATGTGCAAAGAGCAAGTTGCTGAACGAAGTAAGTATCATTCTCAACTTTATCCACTAATTTCTTCCAAAACTTTTTGGCTTCTTTGAAATTACTATTGTTCATTTCGTATTTAGCCTTTTCAGTCAGAGCAAATATGCTTTTTTCTTTATCAGCTAATTCTTTAATTACTTGTATATATTCATCTTCTGGTAATGAATATGGTTTTACTCCTCTAATATGATGAAACAAAGGACTGTCGGTTTCTTGACTTTTATCTATTTCAAGTATCAAGTTTGTTAGATGTTTGACACATCTTTCTGCTTCTTTACTACCAATATCTTCACCCATATGAGAGTAAGTAAAGGTCTTGTTATGATTAATATCGAACGGAATATTTCCATCCTTTTCTTTCATGACAATTGTCGAATAAGGTCTTGCTGCGTGTCTAATACCTAGTTCATAAATTGCATTAGGATTAAATGTTGTAATGTCAGCAATAACAAGGTCAGAGTGTATCAGTAATGCATACATGCTTTTATCAATTATTCCTGATTCCAACACTTCGTCACCTCTAATACAAGTGTAACCTGCATTTTCAACAGATGGTTTTATAATTGTATTGTAGGTTACGTCTAAATCAAACGTTTTCCCCAAAGTCGGGTCGGTTTTTTTTCCGTATCCCATTATTACAAAGCAAATTTTTTCCATTTAGTTTTTTTTTCGCATGACGCATAACGGTCTCGGCTATGAGTAGTTGCGTGGTTTAGCACTTAACCTTGCAAGTACACACCAAGCTGAAAATCCGCGAAGATTTTCAGAAGTGGGCGAGAACAAGCAATTACTTATAGCCATTGTTAGGGTAAGTTATTTTATTATTTCAATAATCGCTTTAGAGTTAAATCCAATAATTTCATCAGCTGTTTTCTCTAAATATTTCGGAATTTTGTTAGTATTCCAAGGTCTTACCACAATTACTTTTTTTCCTAGTGATTTTGCTAGTTCGACCTCTTTTTTTATCCAATACTTATTTGAATAACTACCACCAAGAACAAGCAGACATCTACTATAAAGCAATTGGTTTTTAATTTTATTTTCAATTTCCTTTTCGTTTTTTAAATCCTCTGCTTTGTCTAATGAAATACTGTGATTATAATATTCAAAACCTTGCTTTTCGAATCCTTTAATAAGATTATTGTAATCTTTGTTATGTTTCCAAGAATGACTTACAAAAATCCGAGGTTTTCTTTTCTTTCTTTTTTCTAGATAATCATCCTCTTCACTAAAGTTATTACCAACTAAATAGTCTATTAATTTTGAAATTAGATGAGCAAAAAGCAAAACACCTCCAATAGAAATTATTAGTTGTAACCAAGAGGAATTAATTGAATTATTATTTGTCATTTATTTTCGTCTTTGAGCTAGCCACAAAGTATGTTCACGAGAAATTGCATTTTCTGAATCCAATACAAATTCTGCTAATTCTAAATCTGAATTGATATTACCAAATGATGCTTGAATAAAATTCAATTCTTGTGCTGCGGTTGTGTAAGCTTGTTTAAGTTCTTGATGCTGCTTTAATTGAAGCCAACTAATTGCTGAAGCAGAAATAGTTGTAAATAAGCCTACTAAATTCCAATTAGATTCAGGATACTTAACAAGAAAAGCTACGCTTATAATGGCTATTAATTGAGATATGATTATTACTAAAAACCAATTATTATACTTTTTTTTATTAAACTCTGCTTTAGAAGAATACCAGTCTTTTTGATCATTAATTCTATTTTCAATATAGTATTGCTTTCTTTCTAAAGTATTTAAGTTTCTTATTTCCCACATTTTATCTGTTATTACGGGAAGCACCACAATTTTTGCGTTTAAAGAATCATTTAATTCTTTAAATTCTTTACTTAATTCCCTTACTCTAGATATAAAATAGTCTTCTACTTCTTGTTTAGTTAAATCATTTACGAAGCTTTCAGAACAAGTCACAAATCTCCAAGATAAAGTTTTACAAGATTCAGCTAATGCTCTTCCTTGATACCAGACATCTTCAAATTTTTTCGTTCTTATAATTAATGTTAAAGCAAAACTTATGAGTAAGAAAATACCAGAAATTACATAAACAATTAGTTTAGGTTCAACTTTCTCGTAATTATAAATCGCAAGAGTAGATGCGACAATCATAGTAATCAAATCGTTTGCTATAATATTTTTATAATTTTTTTGAGCAGATAGAGAAGCTTCGTCAGAAGCTTGATATAAACCTGGGAAATCTTTAAACTCCATTATGGTCTTACTTTAGTTTTACTTGATATGTCACTAGATCTTTTGTCAAAAGCTTTGTCTATGTAATAATTAGGGTTTATTTTAAAATCTGACCATTTGACTAAAACACAATATCTATCATCTTCACTCCAAGCACACTTGTTATTAGGTATATAATAATTATAGCTAAATTCCTTAATTATTGTCGAATCCTTTATATTAACATAAGTATGTGAGTTTCCACAAGTATCACAAATACCAGAGCCTGTATAAATAGAATCATACATTGATGGCAAGACAACACCTAAAATCCCACTTTTTGAATTATTTTGTCCATTATAAAGTGAAGCTTGAAGTTCACGTTTTATAAACCTTTGCTCATCCCAACCTAAATTTTCGGAACTCCTAGTGCCAATTAGACAAATTGTGACTGTTGAATCGGAAAGATAATCTTCTCTTATTTTTCTCATTATATAGTCTTCATCATCTGAATCAATAGGCTCATTGAGTGATTTGTCAATCATTTCAACATCCAATTCTTCTTGAATGTGCTTTTTATAATCTTCATCTTCCGTTTTAAATGTTATAAAACATTTATGTCCCATAATTCTGTTTTTAATTATTGCCAACACCCTATATTCCATTATAAACTTACCATATCCCAATCTAAGACACGGTTATAAGAACAAAGGCGTTAGTGCTAAAATTAAGATTTTAACAAAAGCCAGTCCATACGTAGTTCTACGTATTTTTTGGAAGTCCGTAAATTTACGGGTGTATTTACTTGCGGTATAGAAAGTAGTTGTTCACCAAATCGATGTAGATGCGTTTGGCTTCGTCTTGGGTCACATCCTGCACCTGGAATAGGGCATTGGTCTTAAAGGCATTGATAATAGGCTTGCTACTGCTGGGCCGTCCGTAGTCGTTGGTGGCTTTTTTGTAGTAAGCGTAGAGACGTAATAAGAAATCGGCAGGAAAGGGTTCCGTATGCGCATTGATACGATCCACGGCTGCAAGAAATTCGGTATGTAACTCCTCTGACGTCATAACTTTTCGGCGATAACCGTCTCGCCACCTCGCACTTTTTGGTTGAGCTGTACTTTAATATCGGCATCTAAAGGTAAAAATAAATCAACGCGCGAACCAAATTTAATAAATCCAGAATCGGCACCTTGTATAGCCTCGTCATTTACTTTGGCATAGTTTACAATGCGTTTCGCTAAAGCACCAGCAATTTGTCGGTACAGCACCTTTCCGAAGTTCTTATTGTCAACTACGACGGTCGTACGCTCATTTTCCTCACTAGCCTTAGGATGCCAAGCCACCAAATATTTTCCTGGATGGTACTTGCTAAAGCTCACTTTTCCGCTAATAGGATAGCGGGTAACGTGTACATTAATGGGCGACATAAACACAGATACTTGAATGCGTTTCTCTTGAAAGACTTCCTTTTCAAAGACTTCTTCAATCACCACTACCTTGCCATCTACAGGCGAGACCGCTGTATGGTCTTCTAATTGGGTATGACGTTTCGGGTTTCTAAAAAACTGAAGAATCAAAATGAGTAGAATCACCATACCTATCATTAAGAGCAGTCGCAACCAAGGCAGCTCGATATAAGTGTCTATGAGTAAAATGGATCCCATCACAATCACGAGTGTGATGAATATTATTTTATAACCTTCTTTATGAAACATAGAGTATCAATCTTAAAAATAAAAATATAAATGGTGCCGCAAAGATAATACTATCCAAGCGATCCAATAAACCACCATGGCCTGGCATAATCACACCACTGTCTTTTACCTGCGCCATCCGCTTGAATTTGGATTCAATCAAATCGCCAAGCGTCCCGAACACACTTACAATAATACTTAATATTAGCCAATTGGTAAAGTTTAGGGTCTCTGTAAAGTTAGCAATAAAATAGCTGCCAATACAGGCGAAAAAGAGGCCTCCTAAAAAGCCTTCAACGGTTTTCTTTGGAGAAATACTCGGAAACAGTTTTTGCTTTCCGAAGTTCTTACCAACCAAAAAGGCAAAGGTATCATTCACCCAAACCAAAATAAAAGCACCTAATAAAATGAGCGGAGAAAAGGTATCATTAAAATTCGAAATGCAAATCAAGAAAACAAAGCCGCTGGATAAATAAAAGGTGGTGATGATAAAGCGTTTGGAACTGAATAGGGGAATGGTCTTTTCTGAAAATAAGTCCTTGATAAGAATGAGCTGTACAAATATGGTGATGACCAATAGGATTTGCGTGGCTTCATTTAAGCCATCACTAGAATTAGCAATCAATTCCCAATAGGCAAAGCCGAAATAGAGGATACTAAAGACGATATAGGGCCAAAAGCTTTTTAATTGGATGAGTTTTTTAAACTCTGCCATACAGACAAGTCCAAATACAAAAAAGAGACCGATAACTGCATGCTGCCAATTCAAAGCGATGATGAGTAGCGATACGTAAAGTATTCCAGAGAGTGCTCTTGTAGCGATTTCTTTCATCTATAAATCTTCAAGGAGCAACAAATATAAGTTTTTTGAGCTACTTCCGTATGTTAGAAAGTCTTTGTCCTCTACGGTTTTGAAATGTTTGATTGTCGTGATGTTAGTTGGAATTTTCTCGCGATTTTTACCTTTGATACCACGCAGGCCTTCGCCGATGTTTTGTACAAACTGACTGGTGGTGGCATAAATCACAAAATTATCAGGCAGTTCCTTGAGTTTCTTTTCAGCAATTTGATTGGAGGAAATAAGTAAGGAACCGTCGTCAGAAATAAGGTATTCACAGGTGGAAAAGAAAAAGCTACTTTCAGAGATGCGTTTGGTGGTATTAAAGTCGAAATCCTTAAACAAATCATTTAAGCGCTGATCGAAGAGTAAGACCTTGTCATCTTCCCAATTATTTTCCTTTAAAATAGCGTTTAAGCTACTATGAACCTCTTCCATATTTTCGCAATAGAGAAATTTACCGCCATTCGCCTTAAAGTTTATAGTGAATTGTTCATCGACAGGCAGCTTAATTTCAGGCATGTACTTGCCTCTCTCTTCGCTTTTTATGTTGTCTTCAGGGGTGTTTTTAAGACCGAAGATTTTACGAAATAGACTCATGTATTAGGGTAGCTATTAACCTTATTGATTTCATGTAATTCTCAAATATAAAAAAACTTAAACTAATGATAAATCAATTTAAGTTTTTTATATGATTAAAGTTACGTGAATCGGCTTATTCTTCTTCTTGTACCTCTTCTTTAGAATCGTCTTTGACTTCTAATTTTTTAGGCGCTACTTTTTCCGGTTTTTTGAAAGGGCGTTCCCCAAAAATTTTCTCTAGATTATCCTTGAAGATGACTTCTTTTTCTAAGAGGACTTCCGCTAATTCGGTAAGTTTATCCTTATGCTTTTCTAAGAGGTCAATAGCACGTTGGTATTGCTCTTCAATAATGTTTGAAATCTCCTTATCGATGAGCTCTGCAGTTTGTTCACTGTATGGCTTGGTAAACCCGTATTCTGATTGTCCTGAAGAATCGTAGTAGGTCAAGTTACCTACTTTATCACTCAAACCATAAATGGTCACCATGGCACGTGCTTGTTTGGTCACTTTTTCAAGATCACTCAAGGCACCTGTTGAAATTTTATTGAAAATCACTTTCTCCGCGGCACGACCTCCTAAAGCGGCACACATTTCATCGAGCATTTGCTCCGGACGAACGATCAAGCGCTCTTCTGGAAGGTACCAAGCTGCTCCTAGTGACTGTCCGCGTGGTACAATCGTCACCTTTACTAAAGGTGCTGCATGTTCCAACATCCAACTCACCGTTGCGTGACCAGCTTCATGATACGCAATGGCTTTCTTTTCATCTTTAGTGATGATTTTATTTTTCTTTTCAAGACCACCTACAATACGATCCACCGCATCTAAGAAATCTTGTTTATCTACCGCTTTTTTGCCATTACGAGCAGCAATTAAAGCCGCTTCATTACAAACATTGGCAATATCAGCACCTGAGAATCCTGGTGTTTGCTTCGCTAGGAAGTCGACATCTAGTTTTTCAGATTGCTTGATAGGTCTTAAATGCACTTCAAAGATTTCTTTACGTTCTCTAACGTCTGGTAGATCCACAAAAATTTGTCGGTCAAAACGTCCAGCACGCATTAAGGCTTTATCTAAAACATCTGCTCGGTTGGTGGCTGCCAATACAATCACGTTGGTATTGGTTCCAAAACCATCCATTTCTGTCAGCAATTGGTTTAAGGTGTTTTCACGTTCGTCGTTAGAACCTGAGAAATTACTTTTCCCACGTGCTCTACCAATGGCATCAATCTCATCGATAAAGATAATCGCAGGTGATTTTTCTTTAGCTTGTTTAAACAAATCCCGAACACGAGAAGCACCAACACCTACAAACATTTCAACAAAATCAGATCCTGATAGCGAAAAGAAAGGGACTTTAGCTTCACCAGCAACGGCTTTAGCTAATAAGGTTTTACCGGTTCCTGGTTGTCCAACGAGTAAGGCACCTTTTGGGATTTTACCACCAAGGGAGGTGTATTTTTCTGGATTTTTAAGGAAATCAACAATCTCTTGGACTTCTTCTTTGGCACCTTCTAAACCAGCCACATCTTTAAACGATGTTTTGACGTCGGTTTTTTCATCAAAGAGTTTGGCTTTGGATTTACCGATGTTAAAAATTTGTCCGCCAGCACCACCACCAGAACCACTAGACATACGTCTCATGATAAAAATCCAAACGCCGATGATTAAAATAAACGGCAATAAGGTGATGAGTAAGTTTCCGAAGAGGTTATCATCGGTATCATATTTGACTTCAACGGCAGAGTTATTCTCGTTGATAATCTTGTCGATATCATTTTCAAAATTTTGTAGATCACCAAACTCAAAAGTATAATTGGGTTGTGGTGAAAATGGCATGATATTATTAGGTTTCGCCTTTTTATGGACTTCTTTATCAAGTGCTTCTTTGGTTAAGAATACCTTGGCCACATGCGTATTTCTAATGATCTCTATCTTGGCAACATCATTATTTCTGAGATATTCCTTAAAATCTGAAGGGGTAATGGAATTTACGGTCGAGTCTCCAAAACCACCAGAGAACAATTGAATTGCTAAAAATGCAGCAATAATGAATCCGTAGATCCAATAAGGGCTGAATTTTGGTTTTTTATTGAGGTTTTTATTGTCTTTTGCCATTTATGCTTGCACCACTATCGTGGTTTTTTATTTGAAATTTTAGTAACTCGTTTCTATTTGGGTTGTTTTCGCATCACCCCAAAGGCTCTCTATGTCATAGTATTCCCTGATATGCTTTTGGAACACATGAACCACGATATTGACATAATCGATGAGCACCCACTCGGCATTGTCGCTACCTTCAACGTGCCATGGGTTGTCTTTATGTTCCTTGCTTACCTTTTTTTGTACGGAATTTACAATGGCATTCACCTGAGTATTTGAAGTTCCTTCACAAATCACAAAGTAATCACAAACGGTATTTTCAATATCTCTTAAATCTAATATGACAATGCTTTTTCCTTTAACATCTTCTATACCTGCTATGATGGTTGTTATGAGTTGATCTGGATTCGTATTTTTTTTCGCCATTAAATTGAATTAATTTTGTGCAAAGTTATTATTTTTTTATGTCTTATAAATGGTTATTCTTCATAAGAAAATTATAATTTTTTATAACACATTACTATGCGTATAATCAAACTTGATGCCATTGACTCCACCAATACTTTTTTAAGGCAACTGCGAAGTGCTGAAGTCTTGATGGATTATACCGTCGTGATGGCAAATTCGCAAACGCATGGACGCGGACAAATGGGCACTAAGTGGCAATCAGAACCGTCAAAAAACCTCATGGCTAGTGTGTTTGTAGATGTTTCCTGGTTAGAGATTGGCGCCAGCTTTAATATCAGTATGGCGATTTCTTTGGCCATTTCCGATACCTTAAAATCCTTTCAAATCAAGGATGTAAAGGTCAAATGGCCTAACGACATTTTGGCAGACCAAAAAAAGATTTCGGGCATATTAATAGAAAATGTCATAAAAAACAATCAATTGCAAGGCAGTATTATCGGTTTTGGGCTTAATGTGAACCAAATGCGTTTTCAAGATTTACCGCAAGCTACATCGATGCAACTACTTACTGGGACATCCTTCAATTTGGATGAGGTGCTCGAACGTGTGCTCAAACATTTAAAAACCTATATCGACCCATTGAAAAATGGGCAATTTGAAGCGCTTAAGAAGACCTATGAAAAGCGACTCTTCAGACATAAAAAGCCTTCAACGTTCAAGGGTAACGACGGTCAATTATTCACAGGAATTATACAAGGTGTTTCAGACGCAGGACATTTGATGGTCTTGTTAGAAGATGACATCATAAAAACCTTTGATCTTAAAGAAGTGACCTTACTTTACTAGATTTGTTCAGGCATATTGGTAACCAAAGTCTCAATAAATTTACTGATTGGTCCTTTAATCATCATGCCCATCATGGCGTTAAATTCACCCTCAAATATCAACTGAACCTCACTTTGTGTGGCTGCAATTTCAGAGATATGAGCTGTTAAGGAAAAATCTAATTTACCTCCAGCAGCACCCAAGACCACTTTATTTGGCGCTTCAGCTGCTTTCTTTTCTAAGACAATTTCCGGCATCCCTTTAAGGGCAAAGAGAAATTTGTCTTCTCCTAAAACTTCGAATTTGCTGATGTTTTCAGGCATGAGCTTTTCAAAGTTTTTAACATCTGAAAGAAACGCAAAGGTGTCTTCAGCAGATTTATTTATGGTGGTTTTTGGTGATTCTAATTTCATGTTTTTAATATAAGGGTTTCATACTAGCTAATCAAATAGCGTTCCATTCACTCGGATTCGCATTCCAACGTGCCAAAACTTCCTGTTCCTTAGCATTGATATATTTGGTGTCTAAAGCTTGCTCCAAAAGGTAGTCATAGCTACCGAGAGTGTGGAGCTCCACACCAGCCGCTTCAAAGTTCGTTTTAGAGACTTCAAATCCGTAGGTAAAGATAGCAACCATCCCTTTAACATTGACATGTGCATCTCTCAAGGCTTTGACGGCATTCAGACTGCTTTTTCCGGTACTGATTAAATCTTCAACAACGACAACATTTTGTCCAGCTTCTACAAAACCTTCAATTTGATTTTGTCGACCGTGTGATTTAGCTTCTGGTCTTACATAAATGAAGGGAAGTCCGAGATATTCGGCAACAAGCATCCCAATACCTATCGCTCCAGTAGCAACACCAGCAATCACGTCTACCTTGCCATAATGCGATTCGATATACTTGGCCATGGTCTCTCTAATATAGTTTCTAATCTGCGGAAACGAGAGCACGATTCGGTTGTCACAATAAATAGGGGATTTCCATCCAGACGCCCAAGTAAATGGGTCGTTAGGCTGAAGTTTTATGGCATTCACCTGCAATAATACTTCGGCAGTTTGCTTAGCGGTATCTTTATCAAAAATCATGATGCAAAACTACGGATTTAAACAAAACTAAAATTCAAAAATTTAAATAAAATTAATTTTAAAAATGTGGCAAGTGTGTATAAAAATGATATTTTTACGACCTTAAATCCCTACAAGTCTCGTACATGTACCACATATTTGTAAATGACAAACCTATTGTTTTAACGACGAAGATTGAAAAAGAAGATGGTTTTAAAAACTATCTTTTATCAAACGTTAATATCAGTAAGGTGATTCGAGAACTCAATAGGTCTTCCTTACATTCAGTGCGTCTGATTGGTAAAAAAGAGGATAAGCTCCTAAAAAAATTCTTAAAGTTGTTGCCAAAAGTAGTTGCTGGTGGTGGCAAAGTTTATAATTCGGAAGGAAAAGTGCTGTTTATTTATAGAAACGATAAATGGGACTTGCCTAAGGGGAAAACTGAAAAAAAAGAAACTATTGAAGAAACCGCTATGCGTGAAGTGGAGGAGGAGACTGGTGTTGGCGGACTTGAAATTGTGAAACCCTTAGAAACGACCTATCACATTTTTAAACGTAATGGACGCCATAGAATCAAGGTGACCTATTGGTTTGAAATGAGGACCAAATTTGATGGTGAATTATTTCCACAGGAGAAAGAAGGCATTACCAAAGTAGCTTGGTTGGATGACACTGAAAGCCAAGAAGCCCTGCAAAACAGTTACGCCAATATTCGAATTTTAGTATAGTTACTCCGTTTACAGAATGCGATATACAGGATACTGTAAATGCGCAGTTTCATAATGCACACTTTGTTTGTGTAACCAGTCTAATTGCGCATACCAATTACCAGCAAAGTTGGCATCCTTCGCTTTCTTAAGTTCAAAAGCGTCCTTTAATTCAGGCTGTGCTTCCAATAATGCTTTTGCCCTATCTTCCCATACATAGGGTGAAAAACCTTCTTTTTGCTGTAATATGGTATCGAAAAAATTCCAACTAAAAAAGGAGTCTGATCCTTGAGGTTCCAATGTTTCCATAAGGTACCGAAAGGCCGCTTGGTTGGTGTATATAAGATAATCACCTTTAGAAAAAGATAGACGTTCTTCTGAAACATCTAAGGTGACATTATAATGTGGATAATGACCTTCATAGGCTTGTTTTCTGGTATCGTAATTTTTAATTTTATAAGACTGCACTGTTAGGATGGTGTCGTTCTCCAAAGCCTGCATTTCTACACCATTGATGGCTAATAAATCAATGACGTTCCACCAACCTTGAGGCATGACATAAGCTTTAGGAATACTGATTTCCAAAGATGGAGTCATATAATTACTATAAGGTATGGCTTTCGTAAATGGCTGATTGCGGTCGTACTTCAATCGCTTGGCACCTGTCACGTCACTAGGAAGCATTTGACCTTCATAACCTTTAAATTGGAGTGTGCTGGTTTGTGTCGTATCTATTTGCCATTGTAATGGATAGGTGGTTTTACTTTGAAATTCGCTCAAAGCAGCAGTTCGTAACTCTGAAATCTTAGGGCCATCAGCTTCCACAATAGCAATCATGCTTTTCATAAGCTCATAGGTGCCTTCAACGCGCTGTTTGTAAGGTTTTAGCATGTGTGTTTCAACCATCATTCCCAAGCTGTTCCATAAGGTGGTATAGCCTGTAGAATATCTCGGTGAATCCATGAATTGACTAAACCCTTCTTCAGGAGTGCGATTGAATACATTCACATAAGGGGTGATATCCCAATTTTTATCGGCCAATCGTTGTTCCAATTTCGGCATCATTTCAGTATGAAGATAGTTGCCGAGGTTACCACCTAACTTGTTGTGTTGTGTGAACAAATGGGTCAAAGTATATTGGTAGTCGGCACCATTGCTCACATGATTGTCGATAAATACATCAGGTTGTATGCGATGGAATAGCTTGGCGAAGCTTCGTGCGTTTTTAGTATCACATTTGATGAAATCGCGATTCAGATCATAGTTTCTCGCATTGCCTCGGAAGCCATAAGTTTCAGGGCCATTTTGATTCGTTCGCGTAGTCGCATTTCTATTTAAGCTTCCGCCAATATTATAGATGGGAATCGTCACCAGAACGGTAGATTTTGGGATGGGTATGACATCTTGTGCCATATCGCGGAAAAGCATCATCGTGGCATCAATCCCATCGGATTCGCCTGGATGGATGCCATTATTGATCAGTATAATGCGTTTGTTTTTTCTGATATCAGAATATTGAAATTCAGCGTCTGGGTTGAATGTCACTATATGGAGAGGTCTACCAGAATCTGTGCTACCAATCGAATCAATATGGACGCTAGTGTAGGTTGCTGCCAAGTCTTTATAAAAGGATATGGTCTCGTCGTATGTTGCTGTTTGCCTGCCTTCAGAATTCTCAAAGGTGGTGGTGAAATCTTTGTTTTTGATAGCAGTTTCCGAAGTGCAGGCGGTAAGAATTAGTAAGAGTAAAGCTATTTTTTTCATAGGTTACGACCGATTTTTAGGGTAGATTGTTAATATGTTGTTTATTTCTTTTGAGACCCTCAGTGAAAACATTTCAAAGTTAATCTAAATTTGAATATCCCTCTAAACTAATAGCTAAATGAAAGTTTTTATGTTACCATTCGGTAAAATTAAGGTCTTGGAGCCTCGAATTGCCGAACTCATCATTAATGAAGGTGTGGCAATCACACCTGAAATGGTTCAAACCTATAGAAATGTGGTGATAGCTCATACAACGACGCCATTCTCACTTCTCATCAATAAAGAACACGGTTATTCTTATACCTATGAAGCCTTAGTGGCTATGGGCCAACAAAGTGATCTCATCGATTTTAGAGCAGTCGTTATTTACAGCAAAAGCGCTGAAATGGCCACTCAAATTGTGATGGATATTAATAAAAAGAACGACTGGAAAATTAAAATGTTCAAGGATCGCAATGAAGCTCTGGATTGGCTAAAAGTTGTACAAAATAATAAGAGTGCTGTCTAAGGTTTCGTCATTAAAATTAGTTAATTTTACGGCAAAATTTAGTCATAATGTCACAAACCACTAACACCATTTTGATGATTCGTCCAGTTAATTTTAGGATGAATGAACAAACGGCTGTCAATAACTATTTTCAGGAAGATCTGGACCTTAAGAATGCTCAAATTAATGAAAAGGCGCAAGCAGAGTTTGATGCTTTTGTAGAAAAATTAAGAGCTGTTGGCGTGCATGTTATTGTGGTTGATGATGATAAGTCTGAAGATACTCCAGATTCTATTTTTCCTAACAACTGGGTGAGTTTTCACAAAAATGGCGATGTAGGTCTTTATCCTATGTTTGCCGAAAATCGCAGAAAGGAAAGACGTGAGTCCGTTTTTATTCGTCTAGAGGAAGAAGGTTTTCTCATAAATAATATTGTGGATTATACGAGTGCCGAAGAAGAAGGTTTGTTTTTAGAAGGCACTGGAAGTTTACTTCTAGATCGCGTTAACGCTAAGGCTTATTGTGCGCTGTCTCCTAGAGCAGATGAAGACCTCTTTATTGAGTTTTGTGAAGATTTTGAGTATACACCTGTAGTTTTTACAGCAAATCAAACGGTTAATGGTAAGCGTTTACCCATTTATCACACCAATGTGATGATGTGTTTGGCAGAACAGTTTGCGGTTATTTGTTTAGATACTATAGATGATAAAAAGGAGCGGAAACAGGTGGTGAAACATCTCAAAAGTGATGGCAAGACCATTATCGAAATTACAGAAAGTCAGATGCACCAGTTTGCTGGCAATATGTTGCAGGTGAAAGGTCGAAATGATCAAAGGTATTTGGTGATGAGCCAATCGGCTTATGATAGTTTATCTGACAAGCAAATTGCCGACATAGAACGTTTTTGTCCTATTATTTCTAGTTCTTTGGAAACAGTAGAAACTTGTGGTGGTGGCAGTGCGAGGTGTATGATGGCGGAAGTGTTCCTGCCTAAAAAGTAATAAAGACCTTTTATCGTATTTAAGCGCTTGCTGCAGGTTGCGTTTTAGGAAGCTCTACATAAAACTTAGTACCAATGTTTGGCGTGCTTTCAACCCAAATTCTACCATGGTTGAGTTCTACGAGTTCTTTACAGATGGTTAAGCCTAAGCCTGTGCCTTTTTCGTTGTTGGTACCACGTGTGGTATACGTACCATTTTTAAACAACTTATCTATATTCTCTTGAGAAATACCAACACCAGTATCTTCAACACAAATTAAGCATTTCCCGTTCAGGTCACTGTTAGAAACGGTGATGACATCGCCAATTCGTGTAAATTTCACAGCATTGGTAATAAGGTTTTGAATCACAATCTCTATCATACTTTTATCGGCATACACAAAATCGCGACGTGATTCATCAATGAGCACAATGCGCTTTTGTTCAACTTTTTGTTCAACGAGGTTGATTTTATTCTTAAAGATATCTTGAATATTGAATAACTCGGGTTTTGGTTCTAAATTTTGCATTTGCGATTTAGACCAATTCAAAAGGTTATAAAGTAACTGCGAGGCACTGTCGGCATTTTCACTCAACTCAGGAACAAGGTCGTAGAATTCTTCACGGGAAATCCCATCTTCCTTCAGCAAATCAATAAAGCCCTTGATCGAGGAAATCGAATCTTTTAAATCGTGCGAGACAATTGAAAATAATCGATCTTTAACACTATTAACTTCTTCTAGATGCTTGGTTTGTTTTTCAAACTCTTGGTTTTGTAAGGCAATCTGTTTGTTTTTCTCTTGCAATTCCCTGTTAAACTTTAAGGTGTTTTTACGCTTGAGGTAAATTAGCAGTAAAATTGTAGACACAATCAAGAAGGCCGATCCTAGCACATAGGAAATGGCTTTTAATCGCTTAAAGGTAATTTCATTTTCTGCTTCTTTCTCATTTATCGCTATGGCGTTAAAGTCGTCACCGTTATCTAAAGGTTTTACTTCAATAGGTTGAGATATTTCAGGAATAATGGGTTGGTTTTCCCGTTCCATTTCAATCTTTAGATCATAATATTTTCCTTGCCAAAAGAACGCATTTTGAAACTTACCATTAATAGAGTCTAGTGTTTTATGAAGCCTATAATTTTTAAGTAATTCTGGCTTGTTATTAATTTTTGTGGCTATCGTATAAGCTTCATCAATTTGAATTTCAGCGAGTCTCAAATTGTCTTGTTGTAAATTAAGATCTCCAACAGCATTTAAAGCTCTAAGGATACCATCTTCATTATTGACTTTTCTGTTGAATTTTAAGCCCTCTACGAGATATTCAGCAGCTTTGTCGTAATCCTTGAACATAAGGTATTCAGAACCAATTCGTGGTAGAATTTCACCTCTAAGTGTTTGGTCTGTTTTTGGATTTAACAATTTTAAAACCTTCTCGTAGTATTCTATTGCTCTTCTGTGTTCTTTTCTTTCAGAATAAAGTAAGGCAATGTTTTTGGTGGAAGATTTCATCCCAGCGCTATCACCTAATTGTTCTCTTACATGCAGCGCTTTGATATTGAATTCTAGGGATTTATCAATTTGATTGGTGTTGTAATAGGCTTCAGCTAAGTTGTTATATGCGGAACTTAATTCATCTTTTAAATTTCTGGATTCAAAAGTTTGAATGGCCGACAGTGAATTTTGTAATCCAACCGCATAATTACCGCGTTTAATTTCAATAAGCCCAATACTGTTATTAACCTTGGCAATGCCTAAAGTGTCTCCTAATTGTGTATAGTATCTGCGAGAACGATTGTAACTATCAACAGCATTGTAGTAGTCATCTTTCTGTGCATAAATTAAGGCTTTGTAATAATTGACATCAGCAATCCCCTTGGCGTGATTTAAAATTTTTGATAAACGTTCAGTTTGATCAATATACGTAAGTGCCTTTTTGTAACTTTTTTCTTTGTAAAGTGCTTTGACCAAATGTAATGACGTTTCAACCTTTGCAGAGTCTTGTTTTTGGAAAGCTAAGTGCAAGGTCAAGCTATCGATCTCATTTGTCTGTGAAAGACCAAAGAACGACATGCATAAAACAGCTAAGGTCATTAACTGTTTCATCGTTTAATTAGGGTATTAATAATTGCAAAATTATTTTGACAAAAATTATCCATTAGGGTAGGATAGTTAGTGTGCTTAAATAATAATGTCAATCTCAATAAAGATTGATTATTAAGTGTCATCAACGTTTGGGACTTTGATTAATAGCAATATCAAAAATCTAGAAAAAGGATTTTAATCCCTAATTTTTAGGTTTTAATACCTATATATTAGTTAAAGTGACTATTGAAAATTTGAAAAACATCGACGAATAGATTAACTGCAAAAAACATAGAAAAACGACACATTTATCGACGAAATGCACGTGCTTAAGCTTGACTATGTAAGTTACTGATATACATGTGTTTGTATAAATAGGACACATTTATCAGAATTGGAACATTTGCTTCTCAGCATCCAAAAAAATTTGAAATAAATGCATTCTTGATGAAAGAATGTCACGGCTACATTCCGATGAGTCACAGTGCGTTCAGAAAATAAGTAGCAACTATAACTGTTAAATCATATGACCTTCACGCTTAGTGTCGTTTTGAAGTTGGGTCTTCAAATTTAAGCGGTTCCTGATATGGAATTCAATCAATTCTCTCAAGGACTTTTGGAAACGTTTTTGAGCTGTAAATTCGGGATAGGTTGCATGGCTAAAATCAATAATAAAGAGAAACACCCGTGACAATTTTTAATAAAAAACCTATCTTTGCAGACTTAAAATTATAACCAAATGAATCTTCAGGAAACATTATCAAAACAGGTCAAAGAGGCAGTAGCTGCTATTTACAATGTAGCGTTGGAATCAGTTGAATTTCAGGCAACACGTAAAGAGTTTGCAGGTGATATCACGGTGGTTGTGTTTCCAATGTTACGGTTTGTTAAGGGTAGTCCGGTTCAAATTGGCGAACAAATTGGCGAATACCTTGTAAAACATGTTGAAGCGGTAGAAGGTTTCAACGTGGTAAAAGGGTTTCTGAATATTGAAATTTATGATCAATATTATTTGAACTTATTTAAAATGATTCAGGCGAATCAAAACTATGGTTACCGTCCTATTGATGACAACGGGAAAGCGATTATGGTGGAGTATTCATCGCCTAATACGAATAAGCCACTACATTTAGGACATATTAGAAATGTCATTTTAGGTTATAGTGTATCTGAAATATTAAAAGCTTCAGGTAAAAAGGTTTATAAAACACAAATAATTAATGATAGAGGTATTCATATTTGTAAAAGTATGTTGGCCTGGAAACGTTATGGCGATGGTGAAACTCCTGAATCTACAGGATTGAAAGGCGATAAATTGGTAGGGAATTATTATGTGAAGTTTGATCAAGAATACAAGAAAGAAATTCAGGATTTAAAGGCTTCCGGACAAACGGAAGAAGAGGCTAAAAAGAACGCACCCATATTTATGGAAGCTCAGGAAATGCTGAGACAATGGGAAGCGGGTGACCCTGAGGTGGTCGCTTTATGGGAAAAAATGAATGGTTGGGTCTACGACGGTTTTGATGTCACGTATAAAAATATCGGTGTCGATTTTGACACCTTATACTATGAAAGCCAAACCTACTTACTAGGCAAGGAGTTTGTATCTGAAGGGCTGAAGTCTGGCGTTTTTTTTAAGAAAGAGGATGGTTCTGTTTGGTGCGACTTAACCGATGAAGGCTTAGACGAAAAAATCGTGTTAAGAAGTGATGGCACTGCAGTTTACATGACCCAAGATATTGGAACAGCCATCCAGCGTGTAAAGGATTACCCAGATGTTGGTGGTATGGTCTATACGGTGGGTAATGAACAGGAATACCATTTTCAAGTACTGTTCTTGATTATTAAGAAATTAGGTTTTGATTGGGCTGAAAATTTATATCATTTAAGCTATGGAATGGTTGATTTGCCATCAGGCAAAATGAAAAGTCGTGAAGGTACTGTTGTGGATGCGGATGACTTGGTCACTGAAATGGCGCAAACTGCGGAGGAAATATCCGAAGAATTAGGAAAACTTGATGGGTATTCAGAGTCTGAAAAGCAAGCCTTATATCAAACCATTGGTTTAGGTGCGTTAAAATATTTTATTCTGAAAGTTGATCCTAGAAAGCGCATTTTATTTGATCCTAAAGAATCGATTGATTTTCAAGGGAACACAGGCCCATTTATTCAATATACATATGCGAGAATTCAATCTATTTTGAGAAAAGCAGACGCTGAACTTACAAGCGTTGATCTTTCTAATTTTAAATTACATACCAAAGAAAGGGAATTAATGAAACAGTTAGAATTATTTCCTGAAGTCATTCAGAACGCGGCAAATAATTACAGTCCTGCTCTGATTGCAAATTACACCTATGATTTGGTAAAAGAATTCAATTCCTTCTATCAAAATGTATCTATTCTCGGTGCCGAAACCTCGCAGGAAAAATACTTTAGAGTGCAATTGTCTGCTGTTGTTGCTAACGTTATTAAAAGCGCCTTTTCACTGCTAGGTATTCAAGTTCCTGAACGCATGTAATGTGCTACTTTTGGAAATTTTCGTAAGGTAGCTAAGGTCATCACATCACTGATTTCTAAAGGCTCTATTTGTTAAATAAATGTTAAAACTAGTCAGTTTCAAAACCGGCTAGAAAAGATTTGCGTAGGTCTTGGTGTCTTATCCCCAAAGAGACGTTAAAATCAAACGTTTAATTAACACGAATCAAATGAAAAACAAAACTACTCTGGTTATTGCATTCGCGATAACTCTATTGATGTCCCTAAATTCTTTTGCACAGCTAGTCACTAGTGGTGCAGATGATGGAACAGATGGAACACTTCGAAATGAAATCGCAGACACGCCTCCTGGCGGTACAATTACTTTTACGCCAGCGGTCACAACAGTGACTTTGAATGGCGAATTACTCATTGATAAAAGTTTAACGATTGATGGAGCCGCAGCAACGGTTACCATTGATGCCAATTTTAACGGTCGCGTTTTTAATATTACTGCTGGAACCGTAGAATTGAATAATTTGACTTTAACAAATGGGGTTGCTCCTGATGGTGGTGCGATCTTAATGTCGAATGCCGTAGTCACAGTAAATGATTGTATCATTACGAATAATGTGGCAAATGCCACGGGAAATCCTGCTGGTTCAGGTGGTGGAATTTTTAATGATGTGGGTGGTATTTTGACTGTCAATGATACTGAAATTTCGTTTAACACAGCCAATAGAGCTGGAGGAGGAATTGAAGATAAAACAGGTGCCGGACTTTCAACAGTTTTAAATAACGTTAATTTTATAAGCAATAATGCTGGTGTTTCACCAGCTATAGCGGCACCAGGAAGAGGTGGTGCTTTACACGTGTCAAGTAATGGTAGCGTGATGGTGAATGGAGGATCTGCAACAGCGAATATAGCTGCTAGTGAAGGTGGTGCGCTTTGGAATGGCTTTGGCACAATGACGGTTGATGGTATGGTGATTGCAGGAAATGATGCCCAAGGCCCTGGAGGTGACGAAGGTGGTGGAGGAATTTTCAATAACGGTGGAAACCTTGTTGTCTTACCAGGAACGGTCATTACTAACAATACAGCATCTGGAGCACTTGGTTCAGGTGGTGGTATTTTTACATTGACGCCTGGTACATTGACAGTAGATGGTCTGACGATTGAAAATAATACAGCCAACAGAGCTGGTGGAGGGATTGAAATTAACTCTTCAGCGGGAGAAGTATATACATTTAATAACGTTAATCTTAACGCTAATTCTGTGAATGGACCTGCACCAGGAAATGGTGGTGGACTCCACATTTCAGGAGCTGGAGATGTTGTCTATAACGGTGGATCTGTAACTAATAACACAGCCTTTGAAGGTGGTGGTTTATGGAATAGTGTAGGGGTCATGTCTGTCAATGGTACTACCATCACAGGAAACATAGCCAATGGCGATGCGACTGGTGGTGGCGGACTTTTCAATAATGGTGGAACACTGAATGTAGATGCCGCTACAACGCTTACAGGAAATACTGCGATGGCAGCGACTCCAGGTGGACGTGGCGGTGGAATTTTTAATAATACTGGTGGTAGTCTTAACTTGGCCTCTGGTTTAGTAATTTCAGGAAACTATGCGAGTAGAGCTGGTGGTGCGATAGAAGATAGCTCAGGATTAACATTAACTTTAGATGGCGTGACCCTAACCGGTAACTCGGCTGGTGTAGATATCGGACTTGGGTCTATGGCAAACCCTGGTAACGGTGGAGGAATTCATTTATCAGGAACTACAAATGCGACTATTGTCAATAGTACCATTACTTCGAACGTTGCAGCTTGGGAAGGCGGCGGACTTTGGAATAATCTCGGGACCATGGTTGTTGATAATACCCTTGTTGATAGCAATGATGCTCAAGGAACAATAACGAGCACAGGAGGTGGAGGTATCTTTAACAATGGTGGTACCTTAACTGTTCAAAATGCCACAACAGTAACGAATAATTTAGCAAATAACAACTTAGGTTCTGGCGGCGGAATTTTTAGTACTGATGGAACGGTCACGGTGAACTCTTCTTGGGTGTCTTACAATACGTCTCATCGTGCTGGTGGTGGTATCGAATTGATTGATGGAAACTTAATCATGGTAAATACCACATTAGATTTTAATACTACAACGACCTCTCCAGGAAATGGCGGCGGACTTCATATTTCAGGTTCTGCAGACGCGAGTATTCTCGGTGGAACCGTAAATAATAATACAGCAGCTTCTGAAGGCGGTGGTCTTTGGAATGGTAGTGGTACCATGACTGTAAGTGGCGTAATCATTGACGGTAACGAAGCACAAGGTAATAATGCAGATAATGGAGGTGCTGGTATTTTTAATAATGGAGGAACCTTAAACGTGCAAGCTAGTACCATAATTACTAATAATTCAGCAACAGGAACTTCTGGTTCAGGTGGTGGTATATTTTCAACTAATGGTGTTGTGACTATTGATGCCGCAGAAATTACTTTGAATACATCGAATCGTGCTGGTGGAGGAATCGAATTAATTGAAGGTGCTTTGAATATTACAAATTCAGTAGTTGATGAGAATAGCACAGGAGCTTCTCCAGGAAATGGTGGAGGTCTTCACATTACAGGTGCTGCTAATGCCACAATTACAGGTGGTACTTTCAATAACAATGTAGCATCACGAGAAGGTGGTGGTTTGTGGAATGGCTCAGGAACTATGACGGTTGATGGCACAACAATTGACGGAAATATTGCAAGTGGTGACACTGCAGATGATGGTGGAGCAGGAATTTTTAATAATGGTGGAACACTAATTGTACAAAACAATACAACAATAAGTAACAATGTTGCTGATGGAACTGCTGGTTCTGGTGGTGGTGTGTTAAGTATTGGTGGAGATATCACCTTCAATAATGCTTCAATCATTACCAATCAAGCTAATAGAGCGGGTGGTGGAATTGAATTAGCTGGAGGTACATTAACATTAGTAAATACAACTTTGGATAACAATAATGCTGGTGTTGCACCTGCTGTGGCTGCACCAGGAAGTGGTGGTGGTCTACATGTCACTGGTTCAGCATCAACAACTATCACAGGCGGAACTACTAACGGAAATATAGCCGCTAACGAAGGTGGTGGTCTATGGAATGGATCTGGAATCATGACGATTATTGATCATACGGTCGATGCTAACATTGCCTCTGGTAATGATGGGACGACTCCAGGCGCTGCTGGTGGTGGCGGTATCTACAACGAAGGTGGAACTGTTGATATTTCAGGTACAACCGTTATCACTAATAACGTGGCTGATGGCGCACAATCTACAGGAGGTGGTATTTTAAATGCCTCTGGTGTGGTAACAGCCAATGGAACTTCAATTACTGATAACCAAGCGAATCGCGCTGGTGGTGGTATTGAAACCAACGGAACTGGATCAGTAACCTTAACAAATGTATCATTGAACTCCAATGATGCAGGTGTTGTCACAGGACCTGGAGCGCCAGGAAATGGTGGTGGATTGCACGTAAGTGGCAGTGGAACAGTAGCTGTTTTTGGAGGTACTGTGAATATGAATATTGCAGCTTCAGAAGGTGGCGGATTATGGAATGGTTTAGGAACCATGACGGTTGATGCCACAACTCTAGATAGTAATGTGGCTCAAGGAGATGCTGCTGATAATGGTGGAGGTGCGTTATTTAATAATGGTGGCACACTCATCGTTCAAAATAATGCCAGCATAACAAATAACATCGCAACTGGAACCTCTGGATCTGGAGGTGGTATTCAAAATGTTGATGGAGGAACACTAACAGTCTCTGACGCAGTCATAACAGGAAATTCAGCTAACAGAGCAGGTGGAGGTATTGAAGATAATTCATCCAATGCATCTGGTAGCTTGTCATTAACCAATGTGACGCTTAACAATAATAGTGTTGGAACAGCGCCTGGTAATGGCGGTGGATTACATATCACTGGTCCAGGTAACGCTACAATTAATGGTGGAACCGTAAATGGAAATACTGCTGGATCTGAAGGTGGTGGTCTATGGAATGGATCAGGAATTATGACGGTCGATGGAACTATAATTGATAGTAACATAGCCAGTGGTGATGCCGCTAATAATGGTGGTGGAGGTATCTTTGCATTCAACGGAGGAACCGTGAACTTAGTAAATGGCGTAACAGTATCTAATAATATCGCTGATGGAACTGCTGGTTCTGGTGGTGGAATTTTGGTAGATGCTGATGCTAGCTTTTCTTCAACAGATGCAATCATCGTAGCGAATAGAGCTAATCGTGCTGGTGGTGGAATAGAAGTTGTAGCTGGTACTGGAGTTATTACTATGTCCAATACAACTTTGGATAACAATAATGCTGGTGTTTCGCCTGCTGTAGCAGCTCCAGGAAATGGTGGTGGACTTCACATTACAGGAACGCAAGATATAACAATCACAGGCGGAACCACTAACGGAAATATAGCCGCTAACGAAGGTGGTGGTCTATGGAATGGATCTGGAATCATGACGATTGTTGATCATACGGTCGATGCTAACATTGCCTCTGGTAATGATGGGACGACTCCAGGCGCTGCTGGTGGTGGCGGTATCTACAACGAAGGTGGAACTGTTGATATTTCAGGTACAACCGTTATCACAAATAATGTGGCTGATGGCGCACAATCTACAGGAGGTGGTATTTTAAATGCCTCTGGTGTGGTAACAGCCAATGGAACTTCAATTACTGATAACCAAGCGAATCGCGCTGGTGGTGGTATTGAAACCAACGGAACTGGATCAGTAACCTTAACAAATGTATCATTGAACTCCAATGATGCAGGTGTTGTCACAGGACCTGGAGCACCAGGAAATGGTGGTGGATTGCACGTAAGTGGCAGTGGAACAGTAGCTGTTTTTGGAGGTACTGTGAATATGAATACAGCAGCTTCAGAAGGTGGCGGATTATGGAATGGTTTAGGAACCATGACGGTTGATGCCACAACTCTAGATAGTAATGTAGCTCAAGGAGATGCTGCCGATAATGGTGGAGGTGCGTTATTTAATAATGGTGGCACACTCATCGTTCAAAATAATGCAAGCATAACAAATAACATCGCAACAGGAGCTTCTGGATCTGGAGGTGGTATTCAAAATGTTGACGGTGGAACACTAACAGTCTCTGACGTAGTCATAACAGGAAATACAGCTAACAGAGCAGGAGGCGGTATTGAAGATAATTCAACCAATGCATCTGGTAGCTTGTCATTAACCAATGTGACGCTTAACAATAATAGTGTTGGAACGGCGCCTGGTAATGGTGGTGGATTACATATCACTGGCCCAGGTAACGCCACAATTAATGGTGGAACCGTAAATGGAAATTCTGCTGGTAGAGAAGGCGGTGGACTCTGGAACGGATCA
Organism: Psychroserpens sp. BH13MA-6; assembly: GCF_052983595.1. Classification (NCBI taxonomy): domain Bacteria; kingdom Pseudomonadati; phylum Bacteroidota; class Flavobacteriia; order Flavobacteriales; family Flavobacteriaceae; genus Psychroserpens; species Psychroserpens sp. BH13MA-6. Next base: position 215,899 of record NZ_JBRJGE010000005.1, read on the forward strand.
GGAATCATGACCTTAGATGCCGTAACCATTGATGCTAATTTAGCATTAGGTGACGCTGCTGATGATGGTGGAGCCGGTGTATTTAATAATGGTGGAACATTGAATATTTTAAATGGTTCCATAATTTCTAACAATTTAGCCACAGGAACTGCGGCTTCTGGTGGTGGTTTATTGAGTACAGCAGGAGATGTCACAATTAATGATGCCTCATTTGTTGCAAACGCAGCCAATCGTGCTGGTGGTGCTATCGAGATTATTGACGGTAACTTGAACTTTACAAATGCTTCAATGATAAATAACGATGTTAATGGTACGGCAGGTATTGCGGCACCTGGAAATGGTGGTGGACTTCACGTCACTGGAACTTCTGGGAATATCATTATTGCTACAAGTACGATTTCAGGAAATGCCGCAGCCAATGAAGGTGGCGGATTATGGAACCAGAATGGAACCGTCATGAATGTGTCTACTTCAACTATCGATAATAATTCGGCTAGCGAAGGTGGTGGTGTTTATAATAATGGAGGCGCTATTACGAATATAATGACGAGTACTATCTCTGGTAATTCAGCATCAGTTTCTGGTGGTGGTGTGACAAACAATGGTGCTGTATTAGATTTAAATGCGGTAACTATTGCGATGAATTCATCTACTGGAATTGGTGGAGGTATAGACGCAATCAATAATGTTACTTTAAAAAATTCAATTGTAGCCCTCAACACGGCTGCCTCAGGATTGGATGTCTCTGGAAATGTGACTTCAAATGATTACAATTTGATAGGAACCGATGATTTGTCAGTTTTTGCGTCACAAGCGAATGATTTAGAAGAAGTGAATCCTTTGTTAGGCCCATTGCAAGATAATGGAGGAACGACGTTCACACACCAATTATTGAATAACTCACCGGCTTTCGATGCTGGTGATCCGGCAGATTTGTTTACCGATCAAATCGGTCAGTCAGTATTTGGAACTGCAAGAGATATAGGTGCTTTTGAAGCTCAAGCGGCTTTATCTGTTTCAGAATTTGACTTTTCTTCAGTACTGAGCGTTTATCCTAATCCGACCAATGGTGTGTTTGCTATTGAAATAGGAGAGAGTATTGCAAATGATATCAATTTAAAAGTAATTTCAATCACAGGAAAATTAGTGAAAGAAGTGACATTAGGAACTGGTGTTAATACTATTGATATCAATGGTTTAGCTTCAGGATTGTATATTCTAAACTTAACCTTTGATACGAATCAAGTAACTCATAAACTGATTTTAAATTAGTGAGTTAGCCTAAACACTAAGCTAAATTTGTTTTGAAAGCCATCGAAAGATGGCTTTCTTTTTTTAAAAGTGAATCCTAAAACTAACATTAGGCGTAATTCCAAGTGATAAATTTTCAACAGTAATAATCTCATTATTGGAATTCTGAACGTAATAGGTGTTAATAACGTTTTTTCTGTCGAATACGTTCCATACGGAAAGTCCGATGGATGCATTTCGTTTATTGGAGAATTTTAAGGCATAGGTAGCGGATATGTCTGCTCTGAAATAATCACTGAGTCGGCTGCTATTGGGTGCTTCATAATTAATCAGATTATCGTCGTTATTTTGTATGGAAGTAGGTCTTGTTTGTGGTTTACCCGAATGCCAATTAACTCCTAATGCCAATTTTAAATCGTCTATGGTATAGGTTCCTGCAAATGTTGCAGCATGTCTTATATCCAAATTATTAGGGAAGCGTTGCCCATCATTCAGTGTATCAAAATTATAATCGTTATTACTGTAAGAATAACTCAACCATGTACTAAAAGATTCAAATTGTTTATTGATTAAAAAATCGATACCGCGTACTTGATATTTCCCGATGGCATTAACCAGCTGAAACTGATTTTGAAAACCCTGACTTCTACTAGTGATACCTTCAACATCCTTGATAAAAGCTTCTGCACTTATGAGTAATTTGTTTTTATTATAATGAATGCCGAAAGCACCTTGAACACTTTTTATGATCGGAATGTCTTCGTTGTTAGATAGAATCCAACGACGCTTCTCAATACCAAGAAAATCATTCTGTAAATCGATAATTTGCGAGGTTGTTTGACTTTTTAATTCGGCTAAAATTTCTAATCGAAAATCGTTGTTAAGTTTATGGCTAACCGATAGACGTGGTTCTGTAAAAAACTCGGAAAATTTTTCTATGTAGTTGGTTCTAAGTCCAATTCTCGCATAGGTGTTTCTATTGGATGAGGTAAACTCTGCTTCTCCGTAAATAGAATGTGTACGATTTACTTCTTTAACAAAGTTTATAATACTAGGATTGTCCGTTTCTTCTGCATTACTAATAATGACCTCACTAAATTGATAGCCTCCATGTAATTTTAAGTGCTCATCAATATGATTGGTCGCATTTATCTTAACGCCTAAGTCACTCACCTGATTGTCTTGGTCAAATTGTTGATTGTTAACCACATCAAAATTGGTGGCTGTTAGATCATAGTTGGTATAGTATAATTGTGCGGTCGTAGTGAGTTTGCTATTCCAATATTTCAGGTATTCCAATCCAGTCGCAAAATTATTTTGTATCAATGAGTTTTTGAGTGGTTCTTGTGATGTGTCATTGGGCTGTTGATCGTAAGTCAGGCTGTTATTAATGGTTAGAAAATTAAATCGAAATTGATCTTGGTCTGTAATATCATATAAGAATTTTGTAGCCACATCATAAAAGTAAAAGCGCTCATTATTAGAAATGACTTCGGAACTACCTGCTTGTGTGTTAGAAAAATCGCTATCCTGAAAAACGCGTTGTAAATATTGGTCATAAGTTGGTGTGAAAATAAAATCTGTGACCGAGCGTCTTGCCGAAATCTGAAATTCAGCTTGATCATTTAAAGGGATTTTAGCAAAGCCATCAGCATGAATGAGATTAAATCCAACACCAGCTTTAAATTCTTGATCGAGACTGTTGGAGTGTTGCATATCGATAACACTTGAAACGCCATCACCAAATTTAACACTCGTACCATTTTTTGAGATGTTAACAGACTTCGTTAAATAAGGATTAAAAGCAGATACGAGTCCGAAGAAATGTCCGGATTGATACATTTTAATGCCATCCCATAGAATAAGGTTTTGATCGTGTGAGCCTCCACGGACATTGATATTTGACACGCGTTCATCAACACTCATAATACCTGGGAGCGCCTGAATACTCTGTAATATGTCGGGCTCAATGAGTCCAGGTAAGATGCCAAAATCTTCGGTCGCTATACTTATTTTACCGTCACTTTTCTTGGAGATGCCTTTCGTCAGGAAATTGGTGATGATCACTTCTTCAAGTTTCTGGGTAATAAAATCACTCAAAGGATTAATCCGCTTAGAAATAACGATATTCGTAGAACTAACAATAATAAAATCGAGATTCGTTTCAGATTTTAAAAATAGCAAGGCCTCTTCCAAAGTCAAATTGTCTTTAGGTAAAAAAGCGGTTTTGCCCTCAATGGTTTGATCTAAATAGGTAAAATTGGTGTTGAATCTGTTTTCGAGTGTAGTAAGGATGTCGACAAGTGGAATGGGGTCTTTTGAACGGTTCTGCGCTAGACCCTTGACTATATTCAAAAGGAATAAGAGGATGATAAAATAGGTTACACCTTTATTATTCACGTTTTAACTTAATGATATTATCCGTTTTACTATACTTTAATTGTAAAGGTAAAGTAATAGATTTTAAGGCAATTTCAATATCATTATGTGTAAAACTTCCTGTAAAACTTTGAGAGGTGTCAATTTTGTTAACTTCAATAGTGACGTTGTATTGTCGCTCAAATTCGGAAACAACTTGATCAAAAGGAATGCTTTTAAAGCTGCTTTTGTGATTTAGCCATGTTGGGTTGCTTGTAGTTTCCTTCTCTGTAGGGATGACTGTTCCATCAATCATCAAAAATCGATCACCAGGCAATAAAGTTGCTTCAGTTGCTGCTGTGGATACGGCAACTTTACCTTCGTAGCAAGTAACTTCGAAATAGCGGTCACGAGATTTGACATTAAATTGCGTTCCCAAGACAGTGACTGTGCCTAAATCAGTAATTACATCAAATTGTTGCCCTTTAGAGACCTTAAAAAAGGCTTCACCGTTGAGTTGAACTTGACGATTATCTTCCCAATCAGATTCGTTAAATACCATCGTTGTGACAGCATTTAGCTGTGCTTCAGAAGCATCAGGTAAGACTAAGCTCTTATGCTGTGAAGCTACCGTATTCGTTGTTGTGTCACCTGTGGTGGTCCACCAAAAAATACCAAGGCAAACCACAATAATGGCAGCGATCCTTAGTATAAAAGTTTTAGGTTGCATACGTTTTTCACGTTTGTGAGCTAACGCACCTTTGACCTTGTTATAAGCATCCTCCACATCTAAAGATTCTGCCTTAAAGCCTTTTAAATGCTGGTCTAATGCTACCAAAGCATGATAATCCTCTAAGTTCTTGAATGCTTCAAGTTCTTGCGGATTAAGATCATGGTCTAACCATTTTTTTATGAGGTCTTCTCGGTTCATTGTACGTGTTTCATCCATATAACAGTTATAAGCATAAAATTCCTACCCTTATAATTCTTCAATATCTTGTCTTAATTTTTTAAGAGCGCCATAAATCCTTTTTTCTACGGCCTTAGTAGAAATATCCAGAAGTGCGGCAATTTCCTTAAATCGTTTTCCTTCCACGCGATTCATTAAAAAAGCGACGCGTTGTGCTTCTGTTAAATTAGCGATGGCGTTTTCTAGTTTTTCTTTATACTCTTTTTCCTGTAATAGAAACTCTGGATTGATATTCGTACTATGTTTAGTAATCGTTTTTTGATGTTTTAATACCACTTTTTGATGCGCAAATTCATTCAGCATTAAATTGTTTGCTGTGGTAAAAAGAAAGCTTTTAGCCTTGTTCGGTGGAACTTTGCGACAATTTTCCCAAAGCTTGACAAATGCTTCCTGCATTTTATCTTGCGGATTTAATTGATTACCGAATTTATAAAAAAGAAAATCATGTAAATCCTTGGAATATTTTCTAAAGATGGAAGCGAACAACTGTTCCTCACAAATATGTTCCTTAAGTGATTTTGACATGTTAATTTTGGTTGTGGCTAAGTTATAAAAATTATTGAGGTAGGGGTTTTATCTTTTTAATTGTTCTATATAAAATGTTGGTTATCGTTTTAGAAACTAACTGTTAGTTTTAGTTTTTAGTTGGTAAAAAAGGATTGTTCGTCATAACAATCCTTTTTTTGTGTCTTATATTTTGTACTTCGCTTCATAAATACATCACAAATCGCTAAATTTGCATCTTTAAAATTAGAAAAGCATATGTTTAATAATTTAAGTGAAAAGTTAGATAAAGCATTACACGTCCTCAAGGGACATGGGAGTATTACAGAGGTCAATGTCGCTGAAACTTTGAAAGAAGTACGAAGAGCCTTATTGGATGCCGATGTCAACTTTAAGATTGCTAAAGAATTTACCAATACCGTTAAAGATAAAGCACTTGGTCAAAATGTATTGACGAGTTTGCAACCTGGACAGTTAATGGTTAAGCTTGTTAAAGACGAGCTTACGGAACTTATGGGAGGCGATGCAGAAGGTATTAATCTCTCTGGTAATCCGAGTATTATTTTGATGTCAGGTCTTCAGGGTTCTGGTAAAACCACGTTCTCCGGAAAACTTGCTAACTATCTTAAAAATAAAAAAACCAAAAAGCCTTTATTGGTGGCATGTGACGTATATCGTCCTGCTGCGATTGATCAATTGCACGTCGTTGGAGATCAAATTAACGTAGAAGTATACAGTGATAAAGGAAATACAGATCCAGTTGCCATCGCAAAAGCAGGTATTGCGCATGCAAAGGCTAACGGACATAATGTGGTGATTATTGATACAGCAGGTCGTTTGGCAGTTGATGAGGCCATGATGACGGAAATCTCTAATATTCATAAAGCTATTGAGCCACAAGAAACCTTATTCGTTGTGGATTCCATGACAGGTCAAGATGCCGTGAATACTGCCAAAGCTTTTAATGATATTTTGAATTTCGACGGTGTCATCCTAACAAAATTAGATGGTGATACACGAGGTGGTGCGGCGATTTCTATTAAATCTGTTGTGAATAAACCAATTAAGTTTATTGGAACCGGTGAGAAGATGGAAGCGATTGATGTGTTCTATCCATCACGTATGGCAGATAGAATTCTTGGAATGGGTGATGTAGTGTCATTAGTGGAACGCGCTCAAGAGCAATATGATGAAGAAGAAGCGCGAAAGATTCAAAAGAAAATTGCTAAAAATCAGTTTGGATTTGATGATTTTCTGAAACAAATTCAGCAAATCAAGAAAATGGGGAATATGAAAGATTTGATTGGAATGATTCCAGGTGCCGGTAAAATGATGAAGAATGTCGATATCGATGACGATGCCTTTAAAGGTATTGAAGCCATTATTCATTCTATGACACCTGAAGAACGCTCCAATCCTTCTGTCATCAATGCGAGTAGAAAAAAGCGTATCGGAAAAGGATCAGGAACGTCCGTTCAAGAAGTTAATCAGCTTTTGAAACAGTTCAATCAAATGAGCAAGATGATGAAGATGATGCAAGGCGGAAAAGGCAAAGCAATGATGCAAGCTATGAAAGGCATGAGATAATAACTCATGCTTTTTTATTTTAATAAATTAACAATACAATTATAACACAACATGGTAATTTTAGACGGTAAAAAAGTAAGCAACGACATCAAAGACGAAATCAAAGCACAAGTTGATAAAATGGTCGCTAAAGGTGAAAAAGTACCGCATTTAGCAGCCGTAATTGTTGGAAATGATGGTGCGAGTTTAACTTATGTTGGAAGCAAAGTACGTGCTTGTGAGCGTGTGGGTTTTGAATCCACCATGGTGCGTATGTCTAACACCACAAGTGAAATTGAATTGTTGGATAAAATTGAAGAACTGAATCAAAATGATGATATCGACGGATTCATCATTCAGTTGCCGTTACCACCTCAGATCAATACACAAAAGGTACTGATGGCTGTGGATCCTAGTAAAGATGTGGATGGCTTTCATCCGGAGAATTTTGGAAAGATGGCCTTAGATATGAGTACATTTATACCAGCTACACCATTCGGTATTCTTGAATTATTAGATCGTTATGGCGTGGAAACCAAAGGAAAACACACCGTGGTTATTGGTAGAAGCCATATCGTGGGTAGACCGATGAGTATTTTGATGGGACGTAAAGGATTTCCTGGAAACTCAACCGTGACCTTAACGCATAGTCATACCAAAAATATTACACAGATTACATCACAAGCTGATATTATTATCTCGGCTCTGGGTGTTCCTAATTTTCTAAAGGCTGAAATGGTGAAAGATGATGCAGTCATTATTGACGTTGGAATAACAAGAGTACCTGATGACAATTCGCCGAAAGGCTACGTGATTACTGGTGATGTTGATTTTGATAACGTCAGTAAAAAGGCCAGTTTCATTACACCAGTTCCAGGTGGTGTTGGGCCAATGACCATCGCTATGCTGCTCAAAAACACCTTGTTAGCTCGCGAGCAGCGTATGTAAACCATTTAACTATATTGCGGTATGATTCATTTACTGTTAGCATCAGACCGCGTTTCAATATTGAGTTCGGAACATCTCATTCCCATTGGCTTGGCGTTAGTGTTTTCAGTAGTCATCATGCATTATGCAAAGTCACTTCCTCTTAAGAAACAGCAAGTTTTAGTTCATGTAGTTGCCCTTTTAATTTCTCTGGTGGTTGTGGTATTTCATGGTTATAAAATGCTTACCACGACTTATCAAATACAAACGGATTTACCCTTATATCTCTGTAGTTTGTTAGGTATTCTAATTCCGATATTTACCTATTTTAAAAGGTACTGGATGTTTGAGGTTTTAGTATTTTGGATTATTGCTGGTACTTTACAAGGCGTTATCACACCAGATATTTCAGTGGGTTTTCCAAGTTTTGATTATTTCCGATACTGGATTGTCCATTTAGGCTTATTGTTCATCATTTTCTATCATATTTATATTTTTAAGTTGAAACCTCGATTGAAAAGCGTCTTTATATCCTTTTTGGCGTTGCAAGTATATATAGCTTTGATGTTTTTAGTCAATACGCTTTTGAAAGCGAATTACTGCTATTTGAATAAAAAGCCAGAGTCAGCATCTTTATTGGATTATTTTGGAGAATGGCCCATATATATAATCACTGCTCAACTTATTGTAATACCGCTTTTTTTGCTTATTTATCTGCCATTTTACCTCGCAAATAAATATGTAAAATGCATTTTTTGAACAACGATTCAGGTATTATATATGTTTGTTAAACAACAGTTTAGGAGTATGTGAAAACAAGAAAATTCTTACAAGTCTATTCTTTTTAACTTCTTTTTGAGGTCATAATCTAAAAGTCCATAATCGTCGTTTAATTTTTTGTAGTTTAGAATCGAATAATATGTTTTTCTATCCCTACAGATATTATTCAATGAAAAACAATTGCGTTTAAAAAAGGTTGATTAATAGCCCATCAACCCAAGTTTACATTTATATGTTTACCGATTATGTTTGGTTTAATTATTAAAACCAATCATTATGAATTCATTTGCTATTAATTCAATTTTTGTTTGTTGTAGGTTTTACAACGTGTTTTTAAAATTCAAAGTCATGAAGCAAACACTGCTTTTAATGACTTTTTTGTTTTTTGGGACCTCTCTAAGTTACGGACAGTGTCCAGATCACACCTCCAGTGTCTGTGATGGCCAACGCGTCTCCGTCGATGTGGATACCTTGCCTTTTTGTGATGTGGGATCAACGAGTATTGAAGGTGATATTAATCAAAATCTCGATTGTGAAGATATCACTGGGCTTAATTGTTTCGAGTTCATGTTTTTTAGAGCAGAAAATTCAACAACTGAGAGTTTTACCTTTGATGTGGGTCAAGGACAAGGTTGTACCGGAGAATTGGATGCGTCCTATTTTGTTTATGACGGAAGTAGTTGTCAGCCTTTATCTGATGGAGGCTCTCAGACAAATATTACCTTCGATTTTCCTTTAGGTGTGAATGAAATATATATTTACTTGTGTATCAATTCCAATGCGCAAGTGACCATGTGTAATGTTTGTAGAGAACGTCCACCTTGTACAGTCGATGTAGCGTGTCAACAATTAGAGGATATCACGGGCAACTACTGCTCAGGAGATCCATGTAATATTCCAGCGCCAACTACCGTAGTTTCTGAGGTTTTTGCTCAAAATGAATTATGTGATTTTGAAGTGATTATGGAGTCTTCAGATGCAGGGGAAACGGATTGTGTCGATTCGAATGGAAACAATCAAATTGAAGTGACAAGAACCTATACCCTCAAATATTTTGATCTTGGTATCAATGATTTTATAACCATTCAGACTTGTCAGCAAAATATCATTCTTACGCAAGAAAACTGTTGCGTGGCACCATCAATAACTTGTCCGTCTGATGTCACCATTCAGTGTGATGAATCTTCAGATCCTGTGTTTACAGGAGAAGCAACTTCAATTGAAGGCTGTGGTGATGTGATTATCTCTTATGTTGATGTCGAAACACCTCAAGATTGTATCAATGAAACAATCATTACTAGAACATGGACAGCCACAGATGAAAATCAAGATTCTCAGCAATGTGTTCAAATCATAACCGTTGTGGATACTGAAGCACCAGAATTATCTGGAGTGCCTTCAGATATTGTAGTCGCTTGTGATGCTATTCCGGCAGTACCAACTGTAACTGCAACTGATAATTGTACTGCGGAAATCGTCGTCGAATTCGAAGAGCAGTTCCCTAATGCATCCTGTCTTGATGATGCTCAAATTATACAAACATGGACGGCCACTGACGAGTGTGGAAATACGGTTTCACAGTCTAGAACCATTACTCTTATTGATGATACTCCGCCAGTGATAACTTGTCCTGAGGATTTGGAGCTGCAATGTTTTAGTCAGGATCCAGAATGGGATATATCTCCAGAAGCGTTAAACTCATTTGCATCAGCTATAGAAGCCTGTAGTGGTGAGGCTGAAATTGATTTCTCAGATACTACTACGGGTAACGAATGTGGCTTTACTGTTGAAAGGACCTGGTCGGCAACCGACGCTTGTGGCAATCAATCAACGTGTGTGCAAACAATTACAATTATTGATGAAATACCTCCAGTACTATTTAATGTACCTGTAGATGTCACTGTTGAATGTGACGATATACCAAGTGTTCCAGATAACATTTTTGCTACAGATGAATGTGATGAGCTGGTCACTGTGAATTTTAGTGAGACAACTGTAGCAGGTGACTGTGCTAATGCATACACTATTATCAGAACATGGACAGCCATTGATGCTTGTGATAATCAAACTAGTGCATCCCAAAATATTTCGGTTGACGATAACAGCGCACCAGTAGCACCAACAGCTCCAGGAGATCTTAACTTGGAATGTGCAAGTGATATGCCTCCACCATTCGATTTGACAGCTGTTGATAATTGTGATGGAGACATTACGGTAAGTCCATCAGCAGTGGTGACACCAGGAGACTGTGCCAATCAATTCACCATGATCAGAACATGGACCTTTACAGATCTTTGTGGTAATACGAGTAGTGTGAGCCAAACGATTAACGTGAACGATAATACTGCTCCAGTAGCACCAACAGCTCCAGCAGATCTCAATTTGCAATGTGCAAGTGATGTGCCTCCACCAGTAGAGCTGACAGCAGTGGATAACTGTGATGGTGACATTACGGTTAGTCCTACGACAGTGACAATCTTCGGTGAATGTAATAATCAGTTTTCTCAAGTACGCACATGGACCTTCGTAGATGGCTGTGGTAACGTGAGTAGCGTCAGCCAAACGATTAACGTTAACGATGATACCGCTCCAGTAGCACCAACAGCTCCTGTAGACCTTAACTTGCAATGTGCAAGTGATGTGCCAGATTTAGTGGAACTGACAGCAGTAGATAACTGTGATGGTGACATTACGGTTAGTCCTACGACAGTAACAATCTTCGGTGAATGTAATAATC
>NZ_JBRJGE010000006.1:0-212250 GCF_052983595.1 Psychroserpens sp. BH13MA-6
ATGATAACTCACTGAATAGTTCGGGTTATTTCCCGTAACCTCTACATTCTTTAAACTTAAATCAATACTCGTAACCCCATCTGGAGTCCCATCGTCACAAACCTCTAATGCCGTTGGAGGAACTAAAGCTGGTAAAGGGTTGACAATTAATTGAAAACTTCCCACATTCACACAACCCGTAGTGGTATTGGTTATATTAATGTATATGGTTTGCGGGTTACTGGTATTTGCATAATTTGTAGGTAACGGACTCATTCCGTCCTCTGCATCGTCTTCATTCAAGTGATAAGAAATAGATACACCTGTTTGTCCATTTATTGCCTCTGAGTCTTTAGTAGAAAGATCAAAAATCTCTTGTTCATCCCCAGGTAAATTATAATCACATAATTCATAATTAGAAACAACTCCAGCATTTCCAACATTTGGCAGAGGGTTAACGATGAGCAGCATTTCAACTGTATTTACACAGCCTGTGGCATCGTCTTCCAATCTCACATAAAGTGTTTGAAAATCAGGATCAATATTTGTGTAGGGACTTGATTGCGGGTTATCACCAGAATTTGCATCCGCTGGACTTTCATGATAAGTGACGGTTATACCTGTTTGTGACCCTAATATTTCCGCGTCTTTTGTGGTTAAATCGAAAGCTGCAAAACCATCATTGTTATCATCACAAACCTCTAATGGCGTTGGCGTTATTGGTACAGGTAATTCATTTACAATTAAGTCCAATGTGGTAGTGTTGTAACAGTCAACATTGTCATTATCCTGTACTCTTACATGAATCGTTTGAAAGTCGGGAACAACATTCGTGTAAGGTACTAATAAAGGGTTGTCACCACTTACAGCATCATCTGCAGAAAAGTGATAAGTGACAGACACGGTTGATGGGTCTAAGGTGCCAATGACTTCTGTATTCGTATCAAATAACGGAAACGAAGCAAAGCCATCTGCATTAGTATCACATAATTGCATTGGTGTTAACACCGAATTTATAGTTAAGTCTGTGACTTCCAAATTAAAAGACGTGGTGTCGAAACACTCTTGTGTCAGATCAGCAATTCTCACGTAAATAGGTTGCGGATTCGCGACATTGGTGTAAGGACTAAATAGCGGATTAGCATTATCGATAGCATCCTGTTCTGTAAAATGATAACTGATTAGAAAATCATCCGGATTTTGCCCTCCTAGAACCTCAACATCATTATCAGTCAGGGTAAAATCTCCAAAACCTGAAGCACTACAAATATTCAAATTAGGTGGTGTATTAGCTACAGGACTAGGTTTAAATTCTACAAGAACAGAATCAGATGCTTGACAATTTCCAGAAAAAACGACATCCACAGTATATACCCCATCTTCAGTAACATCTAAAGTAGAACTAGTTTCCCCAGCAATCACCACACCATCTTTGTACCATACATGATTCGCGGCAGCAGCTTGAGTGTCTAAAGTGATGGTCTCACCACCACATTCTGCAGTTCCAGCCATAATGGTAATATCATCTCCCAAATCACCACCTAGATTAAAACTTCCAGCTTTAATGAATACACCTGAATCCAATGCTGTATCCGATGCATCAGCTATTACGAGTTTAATATTATAAGTATCACCAGGAATAACAGGAGATTGCGCTGTAAAGACAGCCGTTCTTCCATCAAAGCTCATTGGTGGTGAATTCGGTCCATTAAAATCATTCGTATAACCACCAAAATATTGTTCATTAATAGCAGCGCACCCTGGATTCGCGGGATGAATATTCGTGACTAAAATTGGTGTTGTGGTACCAGGTAGCACAGCCAAGTTGGTCGTATTTCCACTGGCATCGGTTAATAAAAATGCAAAAGCATCAGAAAACGTACATTCAAATGTTCCTCCCGTACTTCCGTTATATTCTTCCGAAGCCATTAAAAAATCGAAGCTAATATTATCTGCCAACGGTACGAAGTCAAATTCAATTATCGAGGCATTATTGGAATTAATCCCAACGGCAGCATCAAGTTCAGCATCACCTGGCCACGCACCTCCACCATCACTTAAGGCATTATCATTTGGTCCTCTTGCGCGACTGGCATCACCAGATGTTAGAAGTATCCCATCGGTAAATGGGAATATGGTTCCATCGTTCACAAAATAACCGATACCATTGTCATCTCCGAAATCCGTACCTGTGGATGATGTGATATTACTAACTTGCGCACATTCACTATTAATTAAAACATCCCGCACCAACTCTTCAACAGTAAATGTAGTTTGATCTACAACAATATTTTCACCAACAATATAAACGGTTATCGTCGTAGTATCGGAACAACCTACCGGATTAGCATCGGTCACAATGAGTGTGACTGTATAAGTCCCTGCAGAGGCATAAGTATGATTTACGGTCGCACCTACATCTGAAGCACCATCACCAAAAATCCACTCATAAGTTGCGCCAGTTCCATCTGTCGAAAATGTCGCACTTCCATTAAACGTAATTGGGTCACCTACATTCGCTTGAACGAAACCAGAGGCATTGGCTGCTGGTACTGTACTATCCACTGAAGGTGTAATTGTTTGACATGGGACCGCACAAATAATATCTGCTTCCCAGCCTGTGATAGTACCAGAGCCATCCGAAACAAACTCAATGGTAATACAACCACTAGTATTAGTATCCGATGCTATGACCAACCCTGGACCTGCAACTCCTGAATATGAACCAATAACAGGAGCAGATGTGTCTGGCCCATCATAAAGCGTTAAAACATCTACATTAAGTTGTGTACTAAATTCAATAAAATCTAATATAATAAACTCGCCAGCATTTTCAGCGCAAATCGTAGTTACTAAATTTTCATTACTAGAATACGCACCTCCAGGCCCACCAGAATCAAAAAATTTATCAGGAGCACATCTGTTAAAACTCCCGCTTTGCATATTCAGATCTTGCGAAAACGCATTGAAAGTCAGAAAAATAAAAAGAATGTAAAGCTTCTTCATAGTGATCTAGAGTAATGGTTTAACATTTATCAATAAAACATCTTATCTATGACCTCAAAAAGCTACATAATTGTAAATGATGCGGCTGATATAATTCAGTTATAGGAAGGTTTTTCTTAATAAAAGCGAAATTTAATAAAAATTAAGTAATTACATCTTCTAAATTGTTTTAAAAATGAGAGTTTAACAGTATATCCGACTGTCTGATACTTAAAGATAACTCCAAAAAAATGAAATTATTTTAAGAGGCCTAACATCTGAGACATCCTAATCAACTTCTTAAAAGATGCGATATAAAGTAATTGTTCTGTATTTTTGCAAAAAAAACAATGGAAACATATTCTATCTCAATAAAGGAAACCAGTAATCCTAGTATCCTAAAGTTTGAAACAAATCATTTTATTACACAACATCAAAGTTTCGAATTCAATAACATTGATGAGGCTAGTGCTTCACCTTTGGCACAACAATTATTCTACCTACCATTCGTTAAAAAAGTATATATCTCAAGCCATTTCGTCGCCATTGAACGTTACAATATTGTTTCGTGGAGTGACGTTCAAAATAAAGTAGCTGGACAAATACAAGAATATTTAAATAATGGCGGTATCGTCATTGAGACCACCGAAGTTTCTTCTCAAAAAATTCCAGTCACTGTATATGCGGAAAGTACACCCAACCCATCTGTGCTAAAGTTCGTTGCGAATAAAAAACTTGTGACTCATTCTTATGAATTCACGTCTATAGACGATGCGAAAAGTTCACCTTTAGCGAGTGAGTTATTCCATTTCCCATTTGTAAAGGGTGTGTTTATTGATGAAAATTTTGTGTCAATCACTAAATTTGATGTAGCCGACTGGAATGATATCACCATGGAACTTCGTGAATTCATCAGGTCCTATATCGAAAACGGCAAGGAAATTATAAATGCGAACGCACCGGAAGTTGCAAAAAAGAGTGAGCGTTACTTAAACGAACAATTCGAACAAAGAGATGATATTTCGAAAGAAATTATAAATATCCTAGAAGAATACGTGAAGCCAGCAGTTGCAAGTGATGGTGGTAATATCGAATTTCAATCTTACGACGCCAGCACCAAAAAGGTTCAAGTAATTTTGCAAGGCGCTTGCAGTGGGTGTCCGTCCTCAACGTTTACTTTAAAAAATGGGATTGAGAATATGCTCAAGGAGATGTTACGTGATAAAGTAGAAACTGTGGAAGCCATTAATGGATAATTATCAATTTTATTAGTATCTTTAAGATTCACTTAAGTATAATTTAAAATAAATTAAAATGGCAGTATTGAAAGTAATTGAAGTTTTATCTAATTCCGATAAAAGTTGGGAGGACGCTACCAGAAAAGCGGTTAAACATGCCTCTAAAAGTGTTGATAACATAAAATCAGTTTACGTAAAAGAACAGAGTGCCATCGTTAAGGATGGTGATGTTACTGAATTTAGAGTTAATGTGAAATTAACATTTGAAGTGAAATAAAATCAAAAAATTAACCTGATACAAAGGCACCTCACTTGAAGTGCCTTTTTTATTTTCATTGAAGAAAAGTCTCAGTTGACTCCTTTTGATAATCTTTAAATCTCCTTGAATTCGTTAAAATTAAAGTTAATAATTCTTGTAGATTTGCAGAAACTTTCAATTTCCTTATCTTTAAATTAAAACAATAAGCTATGAAACATTATATTTTACCATTATTTTTAATCACCTTGAGTTTCTTTTATTCACAAGCTCAAAATCCTTTAATTGATGGCTCTAGATTTGTCAATCAAATTAAAGCTAGAAATGTTACAGAAATCAACAAAGACATCAATGCTCAAGGAAGTGCCTACATTAATGACGTCTTTCTGCCAATAAAGGTCTTGAACCAGAAAGAAAACAATTTATTTCTGGCGAGATACAATGCCTATAATGGTGATATGGAGATTAAAGATGTTGATTCTAATAGCAATATCACCAGAGCTTTATTAATCGATACTAATGATTTTATCATCGAATTTATGAAGGATGGAAAGACCTACCAATCTTATAATTATATTGATGAAAATAATAATCAAAAAAGAGATTTCTTCGTAAACTTAGTTAGCACCAACCGTGTTTCTTTGTTAAAAAAAGAGACCATAGTTTTCAAAGAGGAAGTAATTGCCAAATCTAGTTATGACAAAAACAAACCAGCAGAATTCAAGAGATTGAGTGATACCTATTATTTAAAAATAGGTACTGACAATGCTATAGAAGTTCCTAGTAATAAGAAAGAGTTAGCAAGTTTATTTCCGAAGCATGAAGGCGATATCAAAACGTTTATCAAAAAAAATAGAATTAAAACTTCAAAGGAAGAAGACCTCATTCAACTCGTAGATTATATCAATACACTTTAAAACCACTTTTTAAAAGTACTTTTTGAAATCTTGAATGTTTCTCGATCTATTCGAGCGTTCAAGGTTTTTATTTTAAATTTGTATTGTATTAATCATCAAAACATTAAAATATGGATTTGCAAAAATGGATAGACAAAGGATATGAACTTTTAATAGAATTTGGACCAAAAGTATTGGCAGCTATTGCTATATGGATTATCGGATCTTGGGTCGTTAAATCATTGGTAAAAGGTTTGAGAAAAACCATGGATAAAAAGGAATATGATCCTAGTCTCAAGAAGTTCTTGCTCAATCTTATCAACTGGATCCTTAAAATCATTCTAATCATTGTTGTTCTAGGAACTGTTGGCGTTGAAACCACCTCATTTGCTGCAGTAATCGCTGCCGCAGGTTTAGCGATAGGTTTAGCCCTTCAAGGTTCGTTAGCTAATTTTGCTGGTGGTGTATTGCTCATGATTTTTAAACCTATAAAAATTGGCGATCTTATTGAAGCTCAAGGCGAAATAGGTGTTGTAAAGGAAATAGAAATTTTTACAACGAAGCTAACGGGTTTATCCAACAAAGAAATTATCATTCCAAATGCCGCCTTGTCAAATGGTAATATTGTCAACTACACCACGGAAGGTACGCGTAGAGTTGATCTCGTTTTTGGCGTTGGTTATGATTCTGATATCAAACAAACAAAAGACGTCTTTAAGCAAGTTGTTGAGGCGCACCCATTAATATTAAAAGACCCAGCTCCAACTATTGCTTTAACAGAACTTGCAGATAGCTCTATTAACTTTGTAGTTAGACCATGGTGTAAAGCGGAAGACTATTGGACCGTTTATTTTGATATAACTGAACAAACGAAGGAAGCATTAGATGCCGCAGGAATCGATATTCCTTATCCTCATAGCGTCGAAATACATAAAGAAGGTTAATACTTGGGTTTTAACGCAATAAAGTCTTTGAGATAAAAAGGCTCAAAATAAGCGACATCTTCGGTGTCGCTTTTTTGATACTTTTGAAAGGCTAAAGCACTCATGTCATTTGCCGACGGTAATTTTCCTTCAACAAAAATAGCATGAGGATGTTGAATCAGGGTTTTTGTTTTCTCCACACCATTGCCAATAAAATACACCTTGCCCTCTTCCAAATAACTAGCAAATGATTGGGCGTCCAAAATTTGAGCTTCAATACCTCTTAACATAGCATAATTGGAATCAAAAATGGCAGAATACACCTCCAAACGTCTCGCATCTAACATCGGAACAATGACACCAGTATCACATGTAACTTGATGGGCCAAGGCATCTAATGTAGATACAGAAATCAAAGGTATATCGAGCGCATAACACAGACCTTTCGCTGCGGAAACACCTATGCGAAGACCCGTATATGAACCTGGTCCTTTACTAACTGCAATAGCATTTAAATCGGAAGACTCTAATTGGGCTTCCTGAAGTACTTGGTCTATAAAAACGTGCAAAGATTCAGCATGAGAATAATTGACATTATTATCCTCATGCAAAACTAAAGTCTCTCCATTTTTTGATAGAGAGACTGAACAGTTGGTTGTTGATGTTTCTATACTTAAAATATAGCACATACTCATAGCGAGATTTATTCTTCTGTAGTAACTTCTTTTTTGGACTGCGTATCCTTTATCTGGACTTTATCACCTGACTTCAAATTTCTTGACACCATACTATATGGTCCTGTAATAATCTCATCGCCTTCTTCTAAGCCAGAGATAATTTCTATGTTCGAATCATCCTGAATACCCGTTTTGACAACTTTCAATTTAGCAACGCCTTCGTTATTCACATACACACATTCAAATTTTTCTTCACTTTCCGTTTGAACACTTTCTGAATTCTTAGGCTGATAGCTTTTCTTCACAGATGATGTGTCTTCTTTAATCACGATAGAACTTATAGGTACAGCAACTGTTTTGTCACGCTTATCAGTAATGATGTCTACTGTAGCCGTCATTCCTGGTCTGAATGGCGAATAATCTTCTGGCTTACCTTCAAGTAAATCTTGATAAGATTCTTCCAAAATTCTCACTTTCACTCTAAAATTCGTTACTTGATCAGCGGTGAGTGTCCCAGCAGCGGAGTTGGCTATCTCTGTAACTACGCCTTTAAACTCCTTTTTGAGATAGGCATCTACTTCGACAATCGTAGAATCACCTATTTGAACTTTAACAATATCATTTTCATTCACATCCACTTCCACCTCCATGTTATTCAAGTTGGCAACTCTTAAAATTTCAGTACCAGCCATCTGTTGCGTACCCACAACACGCTCTCCTAATTCAACATTCAACAGAGATATCGTTCCGCTCATTGGCGCATAAATAGTTGTTCGACTTAAGTTGTCCTTAGCTTCATTCACTGAAGCAGCAGCACTTTGTACATTATAGTATGCTGAACTTTTTGAAGCCTGCGCGGTTTCATAGGCTGCAACCGCTCGATCCCAATCAGCTTTGGAAATAACACCACGCTCAAATAAAGCTTTACTTCTGTCGTAATTTGCCTTTGCCTCTCTTAAAGACGCTTCTGCTTGCTCAAGACCTGCTCTCACATTTTGATAAGAAGCTTGTGACCTGTTTACAGCAGATTGAATTAAATCCGGATTCACACGAACCAATAGATCACCTTTCTTTACTTGTTGACCTTCTTTAAACGGCAAATCCAAAATTTCTCCAGACACCTCACTTGAAATTTTAACCTCAACCTCTGGCTGAATTTTTCCAGTAGCCGATACCGTTTCTACAATATCTATCAGTGCTACTTTCTTGGTCTCAACTTCCTTAAAGTTACCTTTTTTACCAAACAGACCCATTTTACTACCTACAACTAATGCTAATAGGACAACAATAATGACTGCGATAATAATTTTTGTTCTTTTAGTCATGGTTTAAAACTTTAACTCTGTTGCTGGTATTCCGAAATATAACTCGAGTACCTTCAACTTAAAAATATAATCATACTTTGCTCTATTTAATTCAATTCGAGCATTGTCGTATCTTAGTTTTGATTGACTGAAATCAAAGGCATTCGTCAAGCCTACATCGTAACGTTCTTTAGCGTAGTCATAAGCCAATTGCTGCGATTCTAAAGCTAACTCTGCCGCTTCATAAGATTTTAGAGAACCTTTAGCATCAACATACGCTTGATAAACCGTCGACTCTAAATCCAATTCAGCTTGTTCTAACTGCAGTTTACTTCGTTCTAAATTGATTTTATTTCTTTTGACGTTTGCTTTAGTTGAAAAGCCATTAAATATCGGGATATTTAACTGTAGACCGTAAGAGATTCCATCATTTTGATACAACTGGTCAAAAAATGGATCTGCGCCTACTTCAACCGCAAATGTATTTGGAAACTCTCCAATAACTGCCTGTCCAGTTCCTTCTACAGTTCCTATTTGCTGTGTTACGGTTGGGTTATCTGGATCCACTTGATTGATAAATGACGTGGCATTTGTATACCTTGTATCGTATCCAAAAAACGCCGAAAGAGTAGGTAAGTAAGCCCCTTTTGAAATTTGTAAATCTTTTTTAGCCAACTCTACATTTTGTTCAGCAATCTTAATTTCAGAACGTGTTTCTTTTGCTTTTGATAAGATTTCATCCACACTTTTTTCTGCTATACCAGCATCTATAATGTCATAGCCTTCATCTTCAATATCAAAATTCTCATAATCCTTGATGAGTAGCAATTGTGCTAAACTAATCAGTGAAATCTGAATATTATTTTCAGCGTTAATAATCGCTTGCTTTTCACTCGCATCTGTTGCTTTTATTTCTAACAAATCTCCTCTTGGTAAAGATCCAGCATCTACTAATTGTTGTGTACGATCAATTTGTTCTTGAGTTACCTCGTTTTGAGATTTCAACACTTCTAGATTGGCCTTGTTTTGAATCACCTGAAGGTAACCATTGGCCACGAAAAGCGAGATATCATCTTTCATCTTATCCAATCTATATTGACTAGCAAGTCGTGATATTTCTGCCCTTTGTAACGTGCGATAGTTTCTCAATCCATCAAATAAAGTGTAGCCTACATTGACTCGTCCAGTAACCGATAGGAAGGTTGTGGTTTGTGCATTATTAGTAACAGGGTTAAAACTAAGACCTGTATTTTCTGACACACCACCAGAAGCGTTTAAACTTGGTAAGAAATTACCAACTGCTGTGAGTTTATCAATTTCAGCAGTTTCATAATCCAAGGCGCTTTGTTTAACTGAAATATTATTGTCCAAAGCGTATTGCACGCATTCTATAAGTGTCCATTTTTTATTTTGAGCATAACTACTAAGCGATGCTATAAGGATAAATATGCTTACTATTTTTTTCATAAGTATCTATATGTCTCTTTAATTGTTAAAGTGTTACAATAAAATTGAAATTATTGTTGTGCGTATTTCGGAACGCCTTGAATTTGATTCCAAACCTTGATTTTATCATCCTTGGTAATGCCGCTTTTGACCTCAACAAAAATACCGTCGCTGATGCCAAGCTCAACATCTCTTCTTTCGTACTGCTGATCTCCAACTTCCAATTCAACATAAGGCTTTTTAGTTTCCTTATCGTATTGCACCAATGCTTCCTTTATGGCTAGTACATTTTCAGCTTTATCTAATATAATAGAAGCATTCGCACTCAATCCAGCTCTAATAAATGTAGAATCAATGGACTTTAATGAGCCTTTTATTTCAAATTGAATAGCACCATTTTCGGCAATACCTTTTGGCGCTATATAATCTAGCACGGCATCGAACTTTTGATCTTCTATGGCTCCTATTGTAATTTCTAATGGCAGTCCTTCTTTAATCTTTCCAACTTCACTTTCATCCACTTTACCTTCAAAAATCATTTTTTTGATATCCGCCAATGATGCTATAGAAGTTCCTTCATTAAAATTATTGGCCTCAATAACTTGATTTCCGGCCTTTACTGGCACATCTAGCACCATACCTGAAACCGTCGCACGCACTTGTGTTTGTGCCGCATTTCCTAGTCCAGAAGTCGTACCTGTTTTAATGATATCGTAGTTTTGTCTTGACTGCGTAACGTCAATTCTAGCCTGCTCAACACGCTGTTTAGCTTGCAAGTAGGTATTGTTCACTTGATCAAACTCGTTTGCCGCTATGACTCCTTTCTCAAAAAGTTCTTTTTGTCGATCATAAATGGTTTTTTGCGTCTGATAGTTTATTTCCGCTGTTTGTAAGGCATTTCTATTAGAGGCTATATTGTTCTTAGCACTCGTTAAATTAGAAACGTTTGGTATGACTCTAATTTGAGCAATCAAATCCCCTTGCTTCACATATTCACCAGCTTCAATAAAAACTTCTTCAACCACGCCTGAAATATTTGGCTTAATCAATATTTCTTCTTTAGGAACGATACTCCCAGTGGCCACCGTTTTTACAACAATAGTTTGTTCTGACGGACTTTCAGAAGTATAGGTTACAGGGTCTTCCTGATTCTTTTTCCATAAGTAATATAACGCTCCGCCAAATACGACGACAATTAATATTAATAAAATTACGGTTCTAGTTCTTTTCATTGGTTAAAGGTTAAAATAAAGTTTATTCGATTCTAAGTGCGTCTACTGGTTTCATTTTTGTGGCACTATTGGCTGGAATTAATCCGGCTAACACACCGGAAACTACCAGAATTATTAATGCGGTAAATACCACTTGCATGCTAACACTTGGGTTTGCAAAATTCTCAACAGGACCAACATTATCCAAAATGGTATTCATGATCCATATAGCGAATGCAGCAAATGAAATACCGACCATACCAGATAAAATAGTAAGGATAAGACTTTCCTGTAAAATTTGTGATTTGATAGTCCATGGTGTGGCACCTAAGGCACGTCTAACACCAATTTCTTTAGTTCGTTCTTTGACGACAATAAGCATAATATTACTAATGCCAATAATTCCTGACATGAGGACTAAAGCACCCACAAAATAGCCCACTAAAGTTAAAATGGAAAACAATCCATTAACACGTTGAAATTGTTCTGAAAGGTCGAAATGACCAATAGCACGTTCATCTTCTGGGTGTACTTTATGTCTGGATTTCATTAAATCAAAAATTTGCTGCTTTAACGATGTGATGGACACACCATCCACAGCAGTAATTGCCATCCATCCAACATTTTCACCTCTATTAAAGGCTTGTCCGAAGGTGGTAAAAGGAATATAAATAGTGCTTGCTTCTTGTTCTCCGTCCCCTTGGCTGTTACTCATTTTGAACGTACCAACCACCATAAAATTAACACCATTTATTTTTATATAAGTTCCTAGAACGTCTTCATCTTTATCATAAAGCCCTCTAACTACGCCTGAGCCAACCACACAAACCTTGCGCTTAGCTTCAATGTCGGAATAGCTTATAAATCGGCCTTGTAGAATATCCATTGGTTGCTGTTTAATATATTCCGGATAATCACCATAAATTTCAAACGCACCAGTTTTTGTTCCTCTTATAACGTTGTTGTTACCTCTAAAACCACCCAATTGATTTCTTGGTGATACGTATTTTATATTAGGAAATTCTGATTTAATGGCAGCGACATCACCAATTTTATAATTAAAATATCGGCCTTTTGGCAACCCTTTATAGGGTTTTGAGGTGCCTTGCGTCCACATAAACATGGAGTTTGTAGCAAAGTCGCCAAAATCCTTGGTGACGCCATTTTTTAAACCGTTTGTTAACGCTAGTAGCAACACTAAGATGGTAATACCCCAAAATACGCCAAAAGCCGTTAAAAAAGTTCTAAACTTATTGGCATTTAAGGCTTCTAATATTTCGTTCCAACGATCTCTGCTAAACATATTACTCGTCTCTTAATGCTACAATTGGTTTAATCTGAGCTGCACGATAAGCAGGAATAAATCCTGCTACAGTTCCTGCAAGCACTAATAAAAACACAGTAATTAAAGCAATATTAAAATTAACTTGAGGATACTTAATGAAATCACTTTCTATCTGTGGACCAAAAAGTTCCAGAAGTCCTAATCCTGCGATAAGTCCGAAAAGTCCAGCTAACATCGTTACAAAAACGGCTTCTTGTATAATCATACCAACGATAGACATCGGTAAAGCTCCCAGAGCCTTTCGAATACCAATTTCTTTTGTGCGCTCCTTGACAATAATAAGCATGATATTACCCACACCTACAATTCCCGCAATGATTGTCCCGATTCCTACAAACCAAAATACGGCTTGAATCGTGGCGACTAAAGAATAAATTTTTTGAGCTTCTTCTAAGGTGTTATTCACACGAACCGCACTCATATCATCTGGTGCTACGGTATGAATTTCCTTAAGTTGTTGCTCAATACCTTCTGAAATAGCTGTTGACATGGCTACTGCTTTATCAAAATTATCAGCCATCTTTACAGTAAAGGACATGTTTCTTATATTCTCTCCTGCATTAAAGACTTTCTGAGCCGTTGTAACGGGAATATACACTTGACTTTCCTCTCGGTCTCCACCTGGATCAAAATAAACACCCACTACTTTAAAATTCATCCCAAAAATTTGGACGTTCTTATCAATAGGGTCTTCACCTTTAAAGAGGTCTGTTTTCATTTTATTACCAATCACTGCGACTTTCTTTCGTCCGTCAATATCCGACTGACTTATAAAACGACCTGAACCTATATCGGCATTTTCAATAAACTGATTATCCGGTAATGTACCTCGAACGCGATAATTCCCAGTTTCATTGTTATAGGATACCGTTCCTCCCCAAATCATGTAATCTTTGCTTCGGTATTCTAAATAATCGTCATACTTATTTTCTACGGCATCGAAACTGGAGTTTTTTAGCTGTATGTAACGTCCGGGATTGAGACCCTTATACCCTTTAGTAGTGACACCAGTCCATATAGAAATTTCATTGGTTGCGTCCTGTTCGAACTGTGATTTAACACCATTCTCAATACCCTTACTAAATCCCAATAAAATGACAAGAATAAATATACCCGATGCTACTGAAATTCCAGTTAAGATCGTTCGCAATTTGTTCTTGCTTAAGGTTTCGAATATTTCTTGCCAACGCTCTAAATCAAACATGTTGTGAAGCTCTTACTTGTTCTACACGACTATCATCAATAATGACACCATCTTTCAAGTTCACGATTCGTTTGGTCATTTGCGCAATATCATGCTCATGCGTCACAACCAAAATTGTTTTACCTTCATCATTTATACCTTGAATGAGATCCATGACTTCATAAGATGTTTTGGTATCCAATGCACCTGTTGGCTCATCTGCTAACAAGACTTTTGGGTCACTTGCTAGCGCTCTTGCAATAGCCACTCTTTGCTTTTGACCTCCTGATAATTCACTAGGTAGGTGATGTGACCATTCTCCCAAACCTACCTTTTCTAGATAGTGCATGGCGCGCTCTGTACGCTCCTTTCTTTTAATACCTTTATAATACAATGGCATGGAAACATTATCCAGGGCACTTTTGTAATTAATTAAATTGAAGGATTGAAAAATAAATCCGAGGAATTCATTGCGATACTTTGCGGCTATTCTTTCATTCAAATTCTTAATAGGAACATTGTCAAGAATATAACTCCCACTATCGGCTTCATCCAACATTCCTAGTATATTAAGTAAGGTAGATTTTCCAGAACCAGAAGACCCCATAATAGAGACTAATTCCCCTTCTTTTACATCGAAATTAATTCCCTTAAGGACGTGAAGCGAATTGCTTCCCATATGGTAAGATTTATGCAAATCTTTGATTTGAATCATAGCGCGGATGGTTAATACTTACAAACTTAACTAAAACCTGAAATGGATTATGCTAAGTATTTGTTAAGAATTTGATTTTGATTGCTATTTAGAAGACGCTTAACAATCGTAAATGTTACACTTACGCACTATCTTTAGACACATTTTTGTTTCTACGGAAGTAGTTCCAATAAATTAATACGCCTATTCCAAATACTAAAATATAGGGAATCGCCATTAAATACATGATGCCATCATTGACTCCTTCCGCAGTGGATTGGCCCTCTTCACTCTCCAATACAGCTCTACACATAGCGCATTGTCCAACTGATTTCAAGCAGACAAAAAACATTAAAGACCATGTGACAATCCTTTGCTTCATTGTTAAGCGTAATATGGCGATATCATAAGATACACTATCACACCTGTAACAGCAACATATAACCAGATTGGAAAGGTGATTCGTGCAATTTTCTTATGTCGTTCAAAATTATTTGTAATCGCCCGTACATAAGTGATCAGCACAAATGGAATCACGACAATGGACAATAAAATATGGGTAATTAAAATAAAGTAGTATATGTATTTAACGAGACCTTCACCACCATATTTTGTCGAATCACTTGTCATATGATACGCCACATACATCACCAGAAAAGCTACTGAAAGCGCTATTGCAAACTTCATCAAATTTTCATGGAGCTTTCTTTTCTTGTTTTTGATAGCCCAAAGTGCAGTTAATAGCACTAACGCTGTGACACCATTGATTGTTGCATATATAGGAGGCAATACTCTTAATGGCTCCACATCAAAGCCGAGTGCTCTCAAATTAACTCCAAATAACGCAGCAACGGCAAGTGGAATGATCACTGAAAGGGCCACAATCCACTTGTTATACTTTTTTTCTTCAGCTGTAGAATTATTATCTATCATGGCACTTAGTTTTCTTCTTTTAACAATTTTGCTATATCTTCCTTTAAGATACTTATTTCCTCCATTTCACCGTCTTCATCCATTTTTTCATCTTCGCTCACAATGCCTTTATAAAATATTTTTGGGTTGCCAAAATCATCTTTTCTAGATCGCATAAATCCATTTTTGTCAATGAGCGCAAAATTCCCCGAATGTTCAAATCCTCCTTCAACTTCAGGGTTTTCACCTGCATATATATTAAAGCCTACATTTGCCAAGGCATAAATAGCTTCTTGATCTCCAGTCATTAAATGCCAATTAGGATTGGTAATACCATAATTGTCGGCATACGTTTTTAAAACTTCTACCGTATCGTATTCAGGGTTTATGGTAAAAGAAGCAACACCAAAATCTTCAAAGTCAGAAAAAGTATTTTGAATTTGCACTAAATTTCTGTTCATTCGCGGACAAATAGTTGGGCATGTCGTAAAGAAAAACTCAACCACATACACCTTTCCGTCATAATCCTTATTGCTAATGGTATCGCCATTTTGATTTACAAAGGAAAACGGTGGTACTTTTTTAGGGACACCATTGATTTCTAGAAACATCAAATCTGACGTATAGCCTTTAGATTTCGTTGACACATCTTGACTTCTACCTTCGGATCGTGACACATCCCCAGCCTTTAATCGATCTACAATTCTTGGAATAAAAATAATTCCAAAAACGAGCAAGATGAAAGCAATACCGATATAAGAATAATTTGTTTTCTTGGAGTTCATAGTCAATTAATTTTTAGAAGTATTGATATCTTCAGAACGTCTTGTGGATGAATCAAATTTACCTTTACGCTTTTGACGGTATTCTGTAAATAAAATTCTAAGATCATCGCTCATTTTATTTTTTATTTCAGCTACCTCGATACAATCATATGCATACAGAGGGTAAATTGCTTCATTTTTGTCAATCTCCTTGTCTTCGCGGTCATCCAGACGTCCGCGCTGCTTTAAATCCTTATCTACGATAAATATGTGATCTGTAAACAACTGGTCATCTAAAGGCTCTTCGCTTTTCAAGCTATTAAAAACCGTCTTAACGTCATTGGGTTCGCCAAAGACATAGTGCCAAAAACGCATGTCATCATAATTATTGATTTCCTTCTGTAATAATTCCGCACTGGACTCTGCACCTTTTGGAAGAACGATAACGATTTGAAAGGTTTTGAACCCTTTAAACTTATCGTAAACCAATTCTTTTAAGTTTGAAGCAGCAATGGCATGGTCTATTGGTTGTGTTCCAAGAAATCCTACAATTGTAATATGGTCTTTTAACAGTATGTTTTCTTCGGAAGATGTTTCAAAAAACTGTAATTCGGACACCTGCTCATCCACAATGTCAAGAGGATCATAATTGTGAGTTGACGGATACAACATCAGCAAGAATGCCACTGGTAAAAAGAATAAAATACCAAGAACTATGTTGCGTTTAATGTTGCTTTTTTCCATACTGCAAAAATAAAAAAGACGGCTTAAAAAAACCGTCTTTTATATACTTTATATTGTTGTGTTAATGTTAAAAATCTCTTTTAACATAGCCATTAGAATAAACACCTTCTATATAGCCTCCTTCTTGTAACAAGATGAATACTAAATAACATATTAAAAACACACCTGTCCAAACGACCATACGTCTCAAGGCTTTCGTTTCATCTCTCATGTGCATAAAATCCCAAGTGATATAATACGCCTTGACAATTGTTAGCAAGATGAAGATCAAATTTAAGGTCTTCATATAAATGATCGGCGAAAATATAATATTTCCAAGAGTTGCCATGAATCCACCTTCAAATGGTGTCATCATAGGACTCATTAATCCATGTGGTTTATAGATACCAAGTACGACTTCAATAGCGGTAACTATGGTCAAGAAAATCAATACACCCCATATTTTTTGTGTATTAGATTTAAATTTCACTAAACCTCTAAAAATCTCTAATTTATGTGCGTGTGCCATGTTTTGAATAATAAATAAATTAAACTAGGTAGAAGAAGGTAAATACGAATACCCATACGAGATCGACAAAGTGCCAATACAGCCCAACTTTTTCTACCATTTCATAACTTTTTCTTCGTTCATAAGTTCCTAATATCACGTTGAAAAATATAATGATATTGATAACTACTCCAGAAAATACGTGGAACCCGTGGAATCCAGTGATAAAGAAAAAGAAGTCAGCGAAAAGAGATGTTCCATATTCGTTCACATGAAGGTTTGCACCTTGCACCACTAATTTTCCGTGATTTTTTATTTGACTTAAAGATTCTTCTCTTGATAACACCGTCTTATGACCGTCTTCATTTATGTCTTGAGTTCTCACTAAAACATCTGAGTTAGCCATCAAGCCATTATAAACTTCATCTACGGTATAAGCAGGCAATGTCCCTTCATCAACAAACCAAAGTCCGTTTTTACGTTCATGAGCCACACGTTCACCATGGGCATCAATCGCAATATCACTTACAGCGACGCGTTTGAACACTTCTTCACCATCAACGGTTTCATATTTTCCGAACTGTAGGATGTTACCACCTTTCGTTTGAATAGCACCATAATCACCTTTAATGAACGTTCCCCATTCCCAAGCCTGTGAGCCTACGAAAATCAATCCACCAATAATGGTTAAAAACATATAAAGCGTTACTTTGGCCTTATTCATATGATGTCCTGCATCAACCGCTAATACCATTGTCACAGACGACATAATTAAGATGAAAGTCATAAAAGCAACGTATATCATTGGATAATTCCCATGAAAAAATGGTACGTGTGTAAAAACCTCATCGGCAATTGGCCAAGAACCTATAAACTTAAATCTTGAAAATCCGTAAGCTGCTAAAAATCCAGAAAACGTCAAGGCATCTGATACGATAAAAAACCACATCATCATTTTACCATAACTGGCTTTTAGTGGTTGCGTTCCTCCACCCCAGGCCTTGCCTTCTGTTCCAGTATTTGCTACTGTAGTATCCATATAAAGCATTTAGTTGTTAAAAGTTGCACAAAAATAATCATTTTATCTATCTAAAAAAACATCCGTTTCCAAAAATTGAATATAGGTATCTTTTGCAGACAGCATAAAGGCTTTGTGCTTTTAATTTTCTTCAAAATATCAGACAAAAAATGTCAAAAACAAAAACAAGAATATCCACAGTATATCTACAAAATGCCAAAAGGTTGCAGAGAGTTCTAGACCTAGCATTTCGGTTGCTGTGTATTTTTGTTTAAAATGATTATAAATTACTATCAAAAGCGACAAGAGTCCCGCCACCACATGCAAGATATGCACAAAGGCTATAATATAAATAAAACTCATGGTCACATTTGATGTTTCTCCTGTAAAATAATACCCTGACTCGACTATTTCTTTAAAGCCTTGAAACTGACTTATAATAAACCAAATTCCCAATCCAAAAGTCACCAACAACATCGCTGTTGTTAATCCTCGATTATTAGCTTTTAATGCTCTTTTAGCAATTATAAAAGTCACACTACTAGCAACAATAATGATACAACTCATTAAGAACGCATCAGGCATTTCAAAGTTTTGCAACCAGTCTTCTCGTTTTCTACTTACCAAAACTGCACTCGTTAATCCAGCAAATGACATAATCAAGGAGATAATTCCAAACCACAACATCATGTGTTTGGCTCTTTTGTTCTTTTCCTCTAATGTACCTTCAGTTAAATCCATTTATCTTAAAAATTTATCTATAACATATACGATTTGCAACAATGTGATATAAGTAACACTCGACAACATCAGTTGCTTCGCTGCTTTCGATGTTCGCTTTTTAAACAATTCAAACGCATAATAAAGCATGAACAAACCAAGGGCAAACACAATAATTGCTGCCACTATTGATAGTTTCAAATCTCCAGTAACCCCAATTACCGGAATAATTGATATTATAATGGTCCAAATGGTATACATAATAGTCTGAACTGCTGTTCCTTTATCACGCTTTCTCGTTGGCAACATGTAAAATCCACCTTTTTCATAATCTTCAAACAAAAACCATCCGATGGCCCAGAAGTGTGGGAATTGCCAGAAAAACTGTAACGCGAACAAGGTACCTGGTTCAATGCCAAAATCATTCCTTGCTGCCACCCAGCCTAACATGAACGGAATAGCTCCTGGAATAGCGCCTACAAAAACAGCTAAAGGTGTTTTAGTTTTTAGAGGCGTATAAACACAGGTATATAGAAATATGGAAATTGCACCATACATAGCAGTTCTTTCATTGATAATGTAGAGAACCGTAATACCGAGTATCGTAAAAATTGTTGCAATAATAAATGCCGATCGCACGCTCATTCTACCACCAGGTACAGGGCGATTTTTAGTACGATCCATCAAAGCGTCTAAATCTTTTTCAATAATCTGATTGAATGCATTGGAAGCACCAACCATAAAATAACCACCGAAGGCCAATAAAATTAAAATGTAAATATCGACGTGAACAGCTCCGAGCAGATATCCTGCCAATGCTGAAAACACGACACTTACAGATAGTCTTATCTTAGTAATTTCCTTAAAATCGGAAATCATGGAGGCCTTTGGAACAGATGTATTTGCCGTACTCAATGTACATGATTTTGTTGCGACTGCAAAGATACTCTGAAAAATGCGTTTGGGCAATTCTAATAAGAAATAAATATCAAGGCTTAGGATTCTGTCAAAACTCAGAAATCATTATACCAATTGAATAAATCGGTTCTGATACCCAAAGTAAACCATGTCGTATTTGATTTTAAAACAGCAGGCGTTTCTGCTTGAGGATTAAAATTCCTGAAGGTGATATTTGTAAATAAGCGCAAATTGGTAACAGGGTTCACAATGTAGCCTCCTTGCAAATCTGCTTGGAATACATTTGTTGTATTTCCTTGACCAACTGTAATTCCCGTACTCGCATTTCTATCGTTTTCAGTGCGAAAGATATTTCCGCCATAATTTAAGTTGTCAGTGCCATCGTTAAAATCGAAACCTCGCTTTCCAAAGATGAATTTAGCATCTGCAAACCAGCGCTTATAAGTATAGCGTCCTATCATAATCGCCTCACTGAAATTAGCACCCCAAAGATGCGCCATAGGCTGATTGTTATGAGCATAATTAAGGACGATGGAATTATGGGAATAAGTGAACGGACGCACTCTATTATACTCCAATTGCAACATTAAGTTATCTACTTTAAAGGCATCATAGTATTTCATTCCAATTTGATAGCCGAATTTGTTCTTCCAACTTTTATTTCCTCCAGTAATATCATTAATTGAAAATTCATCTAAAATGAACTGACCATAAATATTCACTTTATTATTCCATTTATATTTCGCTGAAGCACCCAAGATAGCATTCCCTGCGTCTGGTCCTGTAGCGAACTCAATAGCTCTATAAAAAATAACTGGATTTAAATAATTGATGTCGAAACCTCTGTCGTTAGAATTAATCCACATAACCGATTCAAAAAGTCCTACATTTAATCGTTTAGAGACATTCCAACTCAAGTAATGATTCGCGATATATTTGGTAAGAAACGCACCGTCAACGGTCACCTCAGGACGCACATCTCTGAGCCACATCCATGTATTGGTATATTTAATTTTCCAGAATTTCGTATTTAGTTTCAAGTATGGATATGGACTCGCCACATCACTTTGCAATAATGAACGGTAACCATCACCAATAAAATTCTTTCCATGACCAAATTGGACATTCAAAAATTTTGCTGGCGTATAAGATAAATAGCCTTCAGCAACTGGATAATCATAAGCATTCTTTTTGAATCGTTTTGCAATACCACGACCTGGAACAATTGCAGGATCGGGTCCGAACGCCTTTAAAGATTCCGCATAAGCATTGAAATATTGTGCGAATCGACCTTGACTTTCATACACTGAAGCCGAATAATTAAATTTAGTTCCGAAGCCACCTTGTATATATATGCCTCGAGTATTATTAAAAGTAGAATTGAAATCTGCTTCAGTATCCTTACCCACTTGAAGATCGAAAGCAGGATCTACCGTAAACCAATAATCCTTTCCTTGAACTTCAACCAAATGTTCATTCCATAATTTCCTTTGCCACCAGCCATCACTTTCTTTAACAAGCGCTTCCTTTTCTGCTTTAAAATCATAATAATCGGCCACCTCATCATACATAAAAGGTTTCGCTGCTGTATGACTATTGGTACCAAGACCATTCATGGCTTGACCAAAACGCGCATAATAATTGTGCGTAAACGGAATATTTAATTGGCTACTATACTCCAATTGCTCATATTTGACAATGTTCTTGTCTACATTATCATATTCTTCACTAACATCGGCATTTAAGTCAGTGACAGAAGACATGTCTAAAACATCCTTTTTTTGACTTTCCAATGTGATTTCAGCAGGATTCACTAACGGAATTTTAATTCCTAAGGAATACTGGAAATATGTAGGCTTACCGTTATAAGTCCCAGGAGTAACTTTCGGTAATGCTTCAAAAACGCGATGCGTCTCTGTTTTTAACTCATCATAAACGGCATCAATGTAAAGCACTGAAATAGCTCCCGATTTATCCACTTCAAAAAGTACTTTAACCTCTCCGTTGTAAGTATCGTCCAAAGCGATTTGAGGGACTTTAAAAGTATTATAAATATGGGTGTTTATTTGATTGTTAAAACAAGACTTTAAACTTTCTATGGGTTGCGATTCACAACCTGGATAAATTGGAGACTTTTCAAAATTAGACGTCTCTTGTGCAGTAACGGAACCAAGAACAAACAAGAGTATCAGTAAGCAGCATTTCTTCATATAGCAAAGGCAACATTAATTGCCGAAAGATACTATTTTTTTCAAAATGCGCACGACATAAAAGACGGTCACAAACGAATTGCGACCGTCTTAGGAAATTTCATGTCAACCTCTTATTATTTTACTTGGAATACAATCGGTAAATTGTAAATAACGGAAACGGGTTTGTGCTGTTGTAAACCTGGTTTCATTTGTGGAATTTTATTGGTCACACGCTTAGCCTCTCTTTCAAGACTTGGGTGTGGTGCTCTAGAAAGGATTTCAACGATCTCTCCTTTTTCATTAATTTTAAATTGCACATTAATTTTTTGTCTTCCACTCAAGCCTAGTTCACTTGCAAGATCTGTATCAAACTTTCTTTGTATTAACTTACCTATTTTTTCATTCATACACTTAATGCGCCCTGCATTACTTTTTTCATCTTCGCATCCTGGGTAAATTGGGACAATTTCCACCTCTCCTAAGTTAAATGGTTTTTTTAAGTCATCATCTTCAGGTGCTTTTGGCGTGTCAACTACAGAAGGTTTCACAGGGTCGGACACTGGTGTTGGTGTAGGCACCAAATCAACTGGTGGAATTACCACATCATCTTTAACGATTTTTATTTTTGGCGTGATAACTTGTTGGCGTACTCGTTTTACAGGTTCTACCTTTGGTGCCTCTGGTTCCACGACAAAAGTAGGCATGACGAATGTGTTGTTTTCAGGCTCTAATGGTTTCAGTGTGGCATCCGCCAATTGTTTTGTTTCGAATTGCATTTCGAACATGCCGTAGGTCGCCAACAAACAAAGAATTAAACCAATTTGAAAATACAACGAGGAGTTTTTTTGTAAATTTGCATCATGCTTTTGTGATTTTTGCACTGATTTATTGCTCTGACCAGCAATATCGTGCGATTTTTTAAAATCTTTCATAATATTTAATTTTTAATGTTAATATTATGATAAAATCACAATAAGCATACCAAAGTAAAAATCCCATCTAATTATTTAGATGGGATTTTGAAATTATTTTGGATATGTCTTGATGTTTAATCCTGCACTTGGAATAAAATAGGTAAAGAATATGGCACTGTCACAGCCTTACCTCTTTGTTTTCCTGGTTTCATCTTTGGCAATAAGTTAATAACTCGTTTCGCCTCTTTCTCCAAACCTGGATGTGGCGCTCTTGCCTGAACACCTATAATATTACCAGTTTTATCTATTTTAAAGATAACGTTAATACGTTGTCTTCCTGATAAACCTAAATCACCTGCTAAATCCGTATTAAACTTTCTGTTCACAAATTTGCTGATTTTATCAGACATACATTGCTTTTTAGCATTATTACCTTTTTCATTTTCACAGCCTGGGAAAATTGGTACATTTTCAATAACGGAAAATGGAACTTCAATATCTTCTTCCACTTCTTCTACCTCAATTTCTTCAACTTCAACAATTTCCTCTTCTTGATCCGTTTCGGTAGACTCGATAACCGTTTCTTCAATCTCTTTTTCATCTTCCACGATTTCAATTTCCTCCGGTACTACTGGTGGTGGAGGTGGTGGAGGTGGTGGCACTAATTCCTGCTGTGTGATTGGAATTTCTTCTTCATCCAATGCATCTAAATCTAATTGCCCAATATCTATCGCACTCTTATCATAGGACTTGTAATTAATCGTCAAATAAGTGAGCGTTAACATGAGGGCAAGACCAACAGCGAAATAGAGAGAACTATTCCTACTGACATCTGCTTTCGTACTTTTCTTAGGTTCCATGTGCTTAAAAGGTTTTTCTGAATGCTAAATTAACCAAATATTTGTTAAATAAGCAAGCTATTAATTTATTTTAACTTTAGTTTATTGCTAAACTTAATAGCAATAATTGCCAAGATCACACCAAATGTATTTGCCATCGCATCATAAAAATCCAATGTTCTGTAAGATGTGAGTATGTATTGTAATACCTCAATAATAATGCCATAAATAATGACAATTACACCTGTTTTAAGCAAGACATGACTGATTTGCTGCTTATTGAGATAGTTAAACAAGAGTATCGTCAATATAAAATAGGCTATGACATGATAAATTTTATCGTCAAAGTTTGATCCCAAATCAGGAACGCGCCCGATATTAATTAAGCTGGCAATTGTAAGTGTTATTGTGTAAAAAATAACAATGGGCAGTGCCCATTTTTTAAGCAACAATAAGAGCTTTATAATCATCTGCGGACAAAAGATTGTCTATTTCTGATGCATCAGAAAATTTGATTTTTATCATCCAACCGTCACCATAAGGATCTGTATTTACCTTTTCAGGTTCATCTTCAAGACTCTCATTGAATTCAATAATTTCACCAGAAAGTGGTAAAAACAAATCAGAAACAGTCTTTACCGCCTCTACAGTTCCGAAGATCTCTTCTACATCTAAAGTTTCATCGACGGTTTCAACTTCTACATAAACGATATCTCCTAATTCGCCTTGTGCAAAATCTGTAATGCCAACGGTAGCTGTGTCACCTTCTATTTTAACCCATTCGTGGTCTTTGGTGTATTTTAAATCTGATGGTATATTCATCTTGTAAACTAAAAATTAATGTGTTCTTGCAAATGTAATTTTTTTCGACTTTAATTACTATTTAATTGCCAAAATTGTATCGCAATGTAAACCCAGATCTAATGGTTGTTTGTGGGAAAGCCGTAGAGATTTCGTATTCTGAGAACGTGTAGTCAAAGTAAAAAATCGCCGTTAAGTTTTTTGTAAAAGCATAATCTGCCGTGTATTTCAATCCCCAAATAGTCTGACCCTGTGTAATTTGATTATTATCAATATCAAGATACCTAATAATGGTTTTATTATTCCTAACGGAAACATCGGCTTTCATGTTTAAATCACTTTTTATAACCTGTTTCGGACCCGCTAATTTGGATCTAATTCTTAAATCTTTAATTCGATAACCTAAGCCTAAGATATATTCTTTCCCCTGGATTTCTGTTAAAAGGTTATTGTCAAAACTCAGTGATAAAATTCTGTCTTTACGCATTTCAGCAAGTATTTTTACAGAATTTTTCATTTCAAAATCTAAGCGAAATAACGGACTAAATTGTTCCTCCAAATTGATATTACTGAAAACAGTTCGGCTCTTTAAATTACCAGATTGATCTAGCACATCTGGGTTTTGGTTTTCGTAAGGTTGACCTGGCTGTAATAACGTTGGATCTAAATCCAGATTTGTTCTAAATTGATTGATGGTGTATGACGAACGATAGCCATGCGTAATGGAGAAACGCTTGAAGTTTTTCTTAAACCATTTCATCTTCATAAAACCGGTGTATTTTAACTGCCAATTTGGAATTGGAATATCCCTAAACGCAGATAAACTAATTTTATCTGGATTAGCGCCTTGATAAGCTGCTAAAAAGGCTGGTAATAATACTGCTTGACTATTTTTTCCAAAACCAAGTGGATAGCCTTCACCATCAACAGCAAAGTTGTTGTTTCCATAATAGTTTCTTGCTAAACGTCTTGCCACTAATAATCGATTCGATCTAAAATCATCGAAAGCCGCTGATTGATTTTCGTCACTCGGACTAAAAGCTGTTTTAATTAATGCGGTTGAAATATTAAAGTTTCCGAAGGAATTCGTAATCAGTCTATTGTACTCATCACTAAATCCATCGCCATTGGTATCTGTGGTATTAAAGTTCTGTGTCAAATTTTCTGAATAAACACGACCTCCAGTTAAATCGATATTAAGATCTTTGATTAATTCAACATCAGCAGACAGGTCTAAGACTTTGTTCGTTGTTTCGCTATACTGCTGGTTAAAATTAGGAAACACTGTTAACCAACCGTTTCTTGCTGCCAGATCTCGTATATCCCTCTGGCTTCCGAAGGTATATCCCAAGGTAGGTTTGAAGGTCCCAATAAAACCAGGCGTTTTTAAATAACCAGGTAAATACGATCCATTGTTTTCTGTATAATTAATTTGAACACGCTTCACACTCGTTAATAAGTCGATAGCACCATTTAAAATTTTGTTCCCACCACTCTTGGTATTTTGAGCATTGTTTCTACCCGCATTCTCATTCGGTTTTCCATCTTTACCAAGGCCAGCTGGTGTCGCTGTTCTACTACCTCTTCCCACCCGTTTTTTGGTGAGGCCTACGTACTTGTAGAGCGTCTCCATATTAAACGTCGTGTTGATGTTATGAGTGTTCGCGTTCTGTATACTATTTCCGAGATTATAAGATGTAAACGTGCCATCTTCATTTTCAATCGGTAGGTTATTATTTAAATCAGATCCTTTTTGCCACTGAAAATCGCCTGTGTAAGAGTAGGTTGCTCTCATAAAACTCAACGTAGGAATCTTATACAACGGAATTTCATAGTTGACCTGTAACTGTTGGTTTTGAATATTAGGATCTCCTAAATCGAAGAATCCATCCCATACATCTAAATTAGGGTCTTGGCGTCCATTGAGCACGTCATCCACAAAATAATTCCTGACAATATTGGTATTGGCAGCTGTAAAATTCAAGCTCAATGCCTTGGTCAAATTGTAGTTAATCGCGTATTGCGTGTTAAAATTATAATTTCTTCGGAATAATTCTTCTAAACCAATATTGTCGCCTGTTAAATCAACTTCCCTAAATTTTTGTTTATTGAATTGTCGTATGATATCTGTATTTACCGAAAAACTTGTAGGAATCGGATTAAAGTTGAAATCTTTGAGAATTTTAAAGTACTTGCTTTTAAATAAAGAATCATTTTTCTTAAAAGGTTCGATAGATTTTGGTTCAAAACTATAGTTGTAATTAACACCAGCTCTAATATTTTGAGTCAATGAACGTTCAATTTCAAAATCCCGACGTTCTTCCTTATTATAGGAATAATTAAATGTCAAGTTTTCCACATCATAGAAACGTGGTTTTTTATCGGTCGTCCGATTCTTTCTCACTCCGATAAAATTGATGCTTTTCCGCTTGGTATAATTTTCATTGACGTTCAAAATAGAATCCTGATTCGTGTTATTATCCAATTGGGTCTGCAATTTGATATCCCTGTAGAACTCATCGTACTCTGGCGTAATAATTTGTTCACCAACCGCATAGTTAAATGGTAATTGTATGCCCCATTTTTTAGGTAATAATTGTCCAAGGTTCAAGTTAGTAACCACATCGTATTGTTCCACATCCTCTCGACTACGTTCATTTGGACGTTGTTCAACAGAACCAAATCCAATGGTACTCTTTCTTCCCGTTGCACTCACATTAGCAAAATCAGCAAAATTCGCATCCATTGCAGCAACAGCGGCCCAGCCACCTTCATTATCCAAATCTGATAAACGCAATTCATTAAACCAGACTTCACCACAAACATTCATCCCATTATTTCCTGGGTTTTTAAGTCCAACCATCAATACTCTCACGTCTCCAAAGTTGGGATTTCCTTTAATAGCAACACGTTGTTGCCCAAGGGTATGTGGATCAAATTCTGACACTGGTGTTAATTCACCATTGATGAGATCATAAAATGTCGGATCTATATTGGCTAAAGTTCCTTCGCTGATCCCGATGGACTTTATTTGCTCAAGCACACTCAATTCAATATTTATTTCATTGTCTTCCGGCCACACATCACTTGCGGCTGCAAACCCAGTTGAGACCCTCAGCGGTACTTCTATCTGATAATAGTTTTGAGTAAAGTCGTTACCCATTCTGATGAAACCTACCAATTCGCCATCTCCTAAAGTACCCGTTTCTCCTTCTTGAGCATGGATAAACATTCGCAGTTTATTATACTGACGCATGTCTACATTAATATTTTTAAAAACACCTCTAGAATCTTCGGGTTCTAATTCACACACCTCAACTTGAAGCGACTGTTCATTTTGACGAATGATATTATTGTTATTGTTCAATTGCTCAAGCACCACACCTGGAGGCAATACGTAATTCCCATCATTTTGTTGTAATCCAACTACACCCACACTAAATTCCGTATTATCACCATCATTATTTGGCTCATCATCTAGTGCTAACTTATAACGTCTCCAATCACTTCTCACCAAATCAAGAGTCGCGAAACGCAACACTGTAAATTCCGTAAAATCTTCTAAGAACATACGTGCGAAACGAACAGATCTAATATCTGAAATCCCACCAATGGCGGTTCTACTTGGCCCATCACCGATAGGAATTCTAAACTGATACCAAGTCACATCTCTACTTTGACCATTTGGGAGGGTTACCGTACGCGGTTTAACATCGTTAATTAGTGGGTTGGCTTCATTTAGAGAAGCAGGTGTGATATCTATTTCATATTGAAAATAGCTATCGATAGTATTCATAGTGTTATCCCTATTGATATCTTCTATATCAGGTTGCGGTGTGGAACCACGATTGGTATCTGTAAAGACATCAGGAGAGTTTCCTTCAAGTCCATTATACTTTTTATAACGTTCAAAAATATTACCTTCTGTATTTAGGTAATATGTATAATTATCATTTGCTGGATCTTCAAGTCCTGCGTAAGCATTGTAGAACGGTTGTAGTGCAGGATTATCAGAAGACGTTTCTTCAGAATCATCATAACCATCATAACCTACATCCTGATTGGCACGTTGATCTCCACCAGTTGAAAAGGTATATATTAAAGATTGGTTATTTGGCACAACCGTACCATAAGAAGTTTCAGATAAAGCACTTATATCACCGTCTTCAGGAAGCCCATTTTCATATTGCTTCTTTCCATCTTTTATAATATCTTCAGAAATATTTCCAAGGTTAAAAAACAATTTACCACCTTGGTTAGATCCATCTTCGTCATCTAGAAATGGATCTTGAATCCAAAATTCGATGTATTCTACGTTGGCCTGTTCAAAATCAGTAGATGTAATTTGTCTTGTGATTCCGGCCCAACTGTTTTGAGGGTTCGTTAATGTTCCTGTGGCAATATCGATACCTGTGGTCTGGAAATTATATGGTCCTCTTTCTGTTGGATAGTAAGCTAAATCTAAGGTATTAATAACGGTTGATTGTCCTTGGGCGATATCTAATTCTGGGAATACCTCATCTATAAAGACGCGTCTTGTATACAAATTTGAAACATCCTCATCACTAATATCACCAGGTCGTTGGCTACTATAAAAAATAGGATCGATAGAGTACCAATTGAGAAAAGCGCGATCAAAACCGTTTTGAATACCAGGTCCATTTACTGGATCTGTCTCTTGCGCACCATTAATTGTTCGAGGTCTACTCGATAAGAACCAGGCTTGTGGCGACAATAAATCAATAGCTCCTTGAGTGCCTTCAAAATCATCGACGTAAGCCGTGGCTTCATTGTTGAAATCAGTTCCTTTCGGAGCTCCTGGTGCTAAATACGCAAATTCACCTCTCACGGATAAGTTAGAAGGTGCATCCGTATCTATATTAGGTAGCTTGTTCACCAAACGTGTAAAGAAAGGTACTTCAGTAGAATAGTTCCCATTAAAACCGAAAATCGTATTATTAATCGGCTCGGTATTATAATTGGCTTTTTGTGTGATAGGACGTTCACTTAAATTTAAAACGGTAGCTCCTAACACAAAGTTTTCATTGAATTGATGTTCCACATTGACACCTGTAAAACGTCTGGTTTGTTGCCCAAAAACAGCATTGTTTTCTACAGAAACATTGATAGGAATATTTGAAGATTTCAAGGCTTCATCGATAATATAAACGCGTCCAATCTGATAATTTACCGTATAATCTTGACCTTCCACCAATTGTCGACCACCAGCGGTAACTACTACCGAACCTCTCGGCACATTAAAGGCTCCAAGAGGAATCCCATCACCACCAGAGGATTTATAGCGTCCTTTTATTTGAAATTTATTCTTTTCAGCTTCGTCTAAAGCGGCTGTTTTTGTTTGTTTATACAAGATATCGTAGACATACTTTTCTTGGTTAGCATTGTCATAGGTATCTTGTTCGTATTGTGCGTCATTATTAGCACTACCATCCGTATCGAGGATATCAAATAAATAACGCCCGAAAGGTTCCACTTTTGTGAAGATGATTTTTCCGTTCTCTGTTAATACGGTTTGGCCTTGTACAAAATCAAAAAAGCCATCACCACCAGCTTGAGGGTCATTATTAAAATTTAATCTATCCAAATGAAATAATCGGATCAAAGGTGTGTCTATAATCTCACCGTCATCGGTGGTATCAAATGGCGAGTTATTATCAAATACAGGAAAAGGCGTCCCTTCCACCGGAGAAATATAATTCAAAGGTGAGGCTTCTGTATAAAAAATATTCAGTTTAAAATCTTCTTGATCCAATTGAAACGCACCTGTATCGTAGATGTTTTTCATCATCAAATCCCATATAGGTTCATTCACATCCGTAATAGGACTCTTCAACATTTTAACCACAAGACTCTGCGTTGACCCAACAGCAACCACAAAGCTATCATTAATTCCATCACCATTGACATCAGGTCCATTGTCTATAAGACCATCGCCATCAACGTCGGAATCAGTTTGATCATTAATCCCATCACCATCT
Organism: Psychroserpens sp. BH13MA-6; assembly: GCF_052983595.1. Classification (NCBI taxonomy): domain Bacteria; kingdom Pseudomonadati; phylum Bacteroidota; class Flavobacteriia; order Flavobacteriales; family Flavobacteriaceae; genus Psychroserpens; species Psychroserpens sp. BH13MA-6. The sequence continues at coordinate 30,446 of NZ_JBRJGE010000006.1, forward strand.
GTATCCGTGCCGTTATCAGCGACACCATCGCCATTGACATCCACATCTGCCACATTCGGAATACCATCACCATCATTATCATCATTAGTAGCAGTAGAATTCACTCCGCCATTGGCGAATTCACCAACTTGATAGACTTCACCTCCAACGGTATACTGAAAAGCAACTGCCACAATTTCATCGTTTAACAAACGTTGATTTAAGGATATGTAACCTAACTGGGTATTGAGTTTGTAATCTCTACCTTCCTCTAATTTTTTAGCATTCTCGAGTTTACCAAAATCAAATCCTTCATTGGCTGGGGTTAAGATACCTTGTTCAGCCGTTGTAATATCACGCACACTGGGTGACAAGAAGGAGCCTGCATTACCAATATTGGTTGGGTCAAAAGCATTGTTTCCATTGTCTGGCAAAGGCGAACCATCTGCAACATTAATAAATCCTGCAGGTGGTGGATCTCCAGGAGCGCCTAGTCCGATACGTTCAAATTCACCCAAATCTTGGAGTGCTACAATATTTCTAACATTTTCAGTTTGGTTACTTCTGTTGGTCACCCAAACTTCAATTCTGGTGATTTGAATATTATTATTTATAAATGGATAGCGAAGCATCGCTTCATCATAAGTATCTCTAAAATATTGTGCTAAGAAGTAGTGTCTATTCTCATCATAATCACGTATAAAAAACTCAAATTCTTCTAGGGTTCCACCGCCTTGAGCCACCACCGATTGCGATTGTGATTGTTGTTCAGAGAAAATAGCTGTGACTCTTGTTTTTCCAAACTGCAACTCTGTTTTAACACCAAATAAACTTTGAGCACCTGTTATAAGCGAGCTATTTAAAGGCATACTGACGTTACCAACTTCGATTTTTCTTACAATATCATCTTCCGTTGGTGTGTATTCAAGCTTTACTAAATTTTGAAAATCAAATGTAGATTCCGTATCGTAATTAGCCGTTACTTGTAAACGTGTTCCTACTTTCCCCAATAAGCTCAAACTGATACGTTGATCAAAATCAAATGTAAAATTACTGCGATTTCTCGGTGAGAATGTAGGATTGTCTTGTTTTGTAAATAGGACACCTAAATCCATTTCAACGGAACCTTGAGGAATTACTTCAATGGTATTTCCTCCAAAAAGTGTTTCGAAAAACCCAGAGTTCACATAAAATTCAGGGAGAAGGTTTCTTTGTTCATCTTCAGTTCCATCCTTTTTACCTTCCGCTGCATCCACTTTTTGCTTGTAATACATGCGTTGTTGCTCTAAAAGCACTAACCTTTGGTATTCTTCAGGCGTTAGAATGATGGGATAATTAATATTAAAGTTGCCTACCGTCTCTGTATAAATATAACGATCTGTGATAGGATCATACGTATATTTAGAAACGATACTTTGTGGATTAGGTATATTGATTCTTCCTAATGAAAAACCGGTTTTAGTCGAATCTTGTGTTGTTGGGTTAGTCGTCTGAGCAAAACTTATGTTACTGACCAATACCAGAACAAGGATAAATAAAAAGCGAGTTGAAGATTTTGATATCGTAAAGTTAGTTGTGATCAAGTTTTATAATTTTTTTAAAGCTTCTTTAATAATGAATTCTGGAGTTGCATCAGGTTGAAGTGATACAATTTTATCCACAACGCGTTCGGACTGCTTTTTAGCAAATCCTAAAACTTCTAAAGCAGATAACGCTTCATCTTTATTCGTATTGTTTTTATTAACAGAAACTTCATCAATATCGTATACTTTCAGAATTTTATCCTTTAAATCTAATATGACACGAGCGGCCGTTTTTGCTCCAATACCTTTTATAGACTGAATCAAAGCCACATCTCCATGTGCGATACCTTCTTTGACTTCTTGTGGTGACAACGAAGATAACATGGTTCTGGCTGTATTGGCACCGATGCCACTAACCGATAATAAAAGTTTGAAAATTTCACGTTCGGCAATCGAAGAGAAGCCATAAAGCGTATGGGAATCCTCTCGGACAATTAAATGTGAGTATAATTTGAGTGCTTCACTATCTGGAATCTGAGAAAATGTATGAAGTGATATATTAAGAAGATAACCAACACCATTGCAATCAATAACCACATCTGTTGGATTCTTTTCTACCAATTTACCTTGAATATGCGTAATCATTTACTCACTTTGGTTAAAAACTCAAATGTAATAAAATTATTTACATTTCAAAGGTGATTATTTAGCTAAAGCATCACGCTTATTGGCGTCTCTTTTTTCTTTTTGTTGTGCATCAATAACAGCTATAGCCGTCATATTTACAATTTCATCAACACTCGCATCCAATTGGAGAATGTGTACAGGTTTTTTCATACCCATCATGATGGGTCCAATAGAATCTGCTTTATTGAGCTCTTTCAGTAACTTATACGTAATATTAGCCGATTCCAAATTTGGAAATATAAGGGTGTTCACTTTCCGTCCTGCTAGCTTTGAAAACGGAAAAATATCTTGAAGCATTTCCTTATTGAGCGCAAAATCTGTTTGCAATTCACCATCCACAACTAAATCGGGATGACGTTTATGTAAATAGTCTACGGCCTCTCTTACTTTGATCGCTGTTTGATTTTTGGAAGACCCAAAATTTGAATAAGAGATCATGGCCATGACTGGTTCCATTCCAAACATTTTGACCACACCAGCTGTCATCTGAGCAATTCGTGTTAAATCATTTGCTGATGGATTGATATTGATAGATGTATCACTCAAGAACATGGGTCCGCGTTGCGTCATCATCACATTGGTTGTAGCCACTCTTGTTGATCCTGGAGCTAAACCGATTAACTCAAGCATAGGTTTTACGACCGATGGGTAACTTCTAGAATACCCAGAGACCAAGGCATCGGCATCTCCCAAATTGACCATCATCGCAGCAAAATAATTACGCTCACGCATAATTTTTTCAGCAGAGTATAAAGTAACACCTTTACGTTTTCTTTGATCCCAATACACTTTAGCATACTTGTTTTTACGCTCTTCCTCCTCATCAGATTTTGGATCAATAATTTCGACCTCGGCTTCAAATTCAATTTCTTCCATCAGGTTCAAAATCACGTCTCTTCTACCAAGGAGAATAGGCACTGCAATTCCTTCGTCATAAACAATCTGAGCCGCCTTCAACACATCTAATTGATCTGCTTCAGCAAATACGACACGTTTTGGATTTAATTTTGCTCTATTGAGAAGGAGTCTTACAATTTTGTTATCAGAGCCTAATCGCTCCAACAACTCATCACGGTATTTATCCCAATCTTCAATAGGCTCTTTAGCCACACCACTTTCCATCGCTGCTTTCGCTACAGCTGGAGGGACTTCAGCAATTAACCTTGGATCAAAAGGCTTTGGAATAATATAGTCTCTACCAAACGTAAGTCGTGTTTCTCCATAAGCGATGTTCACTTGTTCAGGCACTGGTTCTTTTGCCAATTTTGCCAAGGCATGAACAGCTGCCATTTTCATGGCCTCATTTATTTTGGTAGAACGCACATCTAAGGCGCCTCTAAATATAAAAGGGAACCCTAACACATTATTAACTTGATTTGGATGATCACTACGTCCTGTTGCCATGATAATGTCTTTTCTGGTAGCAATAGCGACATCATAAGGAATTTCTGGATCTGGATTAGCCATAGCAAAGACGATCGGATTCACAGCCATAGATTCCAACATCTTCGGGTTGACTATATCAGCCATAGATAAACCGATAAATACATCGGCATCGTTCATAGCTTCTTCTAAAGTGTCTATTTTACGATCAGTGGCAAATTCAGCTTTTTCGGTAGTGAGGTTCTCTCGATCCTTGCGAATAACTCCCTTACTATCTAACATGACCATATTTTCTCTTTTAGCGCCACAGGCTTGGTAGAGTCGTGAACATGAAATAGCGGCAGCACCTGCGCCACTAATAACAATCTTTACCTCATCAATCTTTTTTTCAGCAAGTTCTAAAGCGTTTAATAAAGCGGCTGCAGAAATAATCGCTGTTCCATGTTGGTCGTCATGCATCACCGGAATATCTAACTCTTCTTTAAGACGACGTTCAATTTCAAAAGCTTCAGGCGCTTTGATATCTTCTAAATTAATACCACCGAAAGTTGGTGCTATATTTTTGACGGTTTCAATAAACGTATCAATATCTTCCGTATCCACTTCAATATCAAATACATCGATATCTGCAAAAATCTTAAACAACAAGCCTTTACCTTCCATCACAGGTTTTGACGCCTCAGGACCAATATTTCCCAGACCTAAAACAGCGGTTCCGTTTGAAATAACGGCCACAAGATTTCCTTTAGCTGTGTATTTATAAGCATTGTTTTTATCCTTTTCAATTTCCAAACAAGGCTCAGCCACACCAGGTGAATACGCTAATGACAAATCTCTTTGCGTCGCATATTTTTTTGTGGGTACTACTTGTATTTTTCCAGGCGTTGGTTTGGCGTGATAAACTAAGGCTTCTCGACGTTTGCTTTGCTTACTCATAAACAGATTTTACGATTTATAACATTGAATTACAAAGGTACGTGTTTTATGAGAAAGGTGTTAAGAAAATAAAAAAATAGCAGAAGATAACAACCACCTTAAATCAAGAAAGCAGGCGATAGCTTGATATTAATTTCTTTTACTATCTAACTCCAAAATCATATGATGGATATCAAAATTATCTGGAAGTCGACCTACATTTTGTAATTTAATAGACGCTAGTTTTTGAGCAATGGTAATACTTTCCATCAATCCCTTATTATTAATTTGTGCATAAAGGAATCCTGTCCAAAATGCATCGCCTGCACCAGTAGCATCCTTAATGTTTTCAATCTCGATTGCTTTCTGAAAATACATGCCCTCGTTTAGGTCTGAAACAACTACGCCATTTTTACCTTTTGTTAAGCATATTGTCGTCGCTCCTAAATTATGGAAATAGTCAAAAATAAAGTCTTCAGATTTCGTTTCTGCAAAAAGCCTATAACAATCGTCTTCACTTAACTTAACTAACGGGTCATTCGTCAAATATGCTTTGAGAATTTGTTTTGCTTCTTCTCTATCAGACCAAATTTTTTCTGAAAAATTGATATCGATACTCAATGTCAATCCCAATTCTTTAGCTTTTAATGAGCGCTTTAAAATAGTATCACGCGCTGGGTTTTTACTTAAAGCGAAACAAGTCGTATGAAAGATTTTTGCTTGTACCAACAGCTCATCCTTTAATTGATCTTCAGTAATCTTGCAATCTGCTTGTCTAAATGGAATAAATTCTGGGGTCTCGGTAGATTTTGATACAAATATTACTGATGTAGGTTCGATGGAACATCTTTTGATACAAGAGGTTTCCACGTTATTTTTTTTTAATTTTCGAACAATATAATCGCCAAATCCATCGTGACCACATGAAGCTACAAGGAGCGATCTTAATCCTAGTCGAGAGGCATTAACAGCCACGTTGGTTGGTGAACCACCTAAAAAACGATGATAGTTTTTAGTTCTGTTGATAGAGGTATTCACCTCATGACCGATAAAGTCGATGAGCACCTCTCCTATACTTATGATATCTATTGGTTTCAATTTAAATTAAAACTTTAAAATTATTATACCTTGTTTGATGCAATAAAACGGCCGAAGCTGCGCTCCATGCGCAATATGGCACGCCATTGGGTTCACGTGTTTTTGTGTTGAAATTTTCATAAAATGAAAAATCTTCTATTTCATTAGCATGATGTATCTTTTCTAAAAGAACATCAGTTTTTTGTATTTCATGTTTACGATATAAGGCAATACCTAAAAAACCGTTAACCATCGCCCAACTTCCACCATTATGGAATTCAAACGGATAGTTTCTGAATTCATATTTACAATTGTTTTTGAGTAAACTCCAATGTTCATCTTCTGGAGTAATTGGTGGCCAAAATGATGGTACTAGACCTAATTTGGTATTTGAAGCTAGATCAAAAGCATAATTTAGTTGTTGCTTTTGAAAATCCTCATCACCTATGTTTAAAATTAAGGCTAGTGCATTGGCAAAAGCATCAAACTGTATTTTGTAACCTGATGGGGAGAATGAACAGGGCAGATACGATTTAAATTCGACCTCGTTATAAGCGCGCTCATGAAACTTTTCACCCTCAGCATTAGGAAAAAAATTAACTTCGATTTGCTTTATGATATTATCAATTTTGTTGTTGATGTCGTTATCGTTTATGAAACGATTGTAGCTTTTTAATGCCCAAACACGTAGTAATTGATCATATAAAACATACCCATCTGCAATGTATTCATCGGCCCAGTTACCTGATAAAGGCACATACATTAAATGTTTATTGTTAAACTCCCAAGCTTCTAAAAGCGTCAAGCATTTATCGATGTGAGACTTATATTTTTGAACGTGAGATGGGTCGTTTTTGTAATAGGCAAATTGGCAAACACCTATTACAAACCACGTAATGGCATCCACTCTACCTGCCAATCCACCGTAACTCACATCAACTTGATCATTTTTAATAGAGACATTAGAAGGAATAGTGCCAATACGGTGTTGATGAGTTGCTAAAGTTTCTAAAGTCTTTTCGAAGGTCTTTATAAGTTCATCATTTTCAGAAGCCAAAGCTGCTAAGCCACAAATAACACCATCACGAGCCCAGACCCTTTTATAATTAGAAATATCTTGAGCACTGGCTAAAAAGCCAGCTTCAGAAGAACATTTCAATAATAATTCTATCGATTTGTTGTAATTTAAGTTATTCACCCTGATCCATTTTATTCGATTTTATTCGTAGCGTAAAAAACATACTAATAAGCAACAAGACACCTGCAAAAGTTATAGCTTGACGAGGATCGTTGTTTAAGAAATTCTTCAAAATATAGCCAAACGATAAGGTTTGTAAAATCATTGGAATCACAATCATCATGTTAATAATACCCATATAAACACCATAACGCTCTTTAGGAATATCTGATACCACTATCAAGTAAGGGATACCCATCATACTTGCCCAACCGATTCCAAAACCAGTGATGGCAAAAAATAATAAGTTTTTATTTTCAATATGAGGAAACGCTAAAAAGCCAATAGCAGCAATGCATAAACAAAAGGCGTGCACTTTTTTAGGACTGAATTTTTTTGCGAAACCGACCAAAGCAAAAGCCACGAGAAAAGTGACCACATTATACCAGCCATTTACTAAGCCAGTCCAACTCACGGCTTCACTGTAAGCCTCGGTATTTTCTGGTGTAGCCTTCCAAACTGAGAGCGCTACACTTTTTGAAGAATTCTGCCAATAACAGAATAAGGCATACCATTGAAAGAGATAGACTAAAGCTAATTGCCACATCACTTTTGGCATGTCCTTTATGGCTGAAAATATTTCTATCAATGGTCCGATTAGACTGCGCTTTTCACTTTTTAACTTTGCTAATTCTTCAGTCGTGGGTGGAATTTCTTTTGTTTTACTAATACTCCATAATATGGAGGCTATTGAACAGAAGGCACCTAAGAAAAAGGAGGCATAAACCCATGTTGGTAAAGCTCCTGTAGATCCAATAAAGATTAGGGGAAAAATAAACAAGGATAAATTGGCTAAAACCTGACCTAAACCTGTAAAGAAGCTTTGCATTTGAAAGCCTAGTGGCTGTTGCTCTTCATCTAACTTATCTGCTATTAAAGCTCTGTAGGGTTCCATCGCTGTATTATTTCCAGCATCCAAAATCCATAACAAGCCAGCTGCCATCCATAAAGAACTACTAAATGGAAATGCTAATAACGTTAAGCTACATAAAATGGCTCCAATAAGAAAATAAGGTTTTCGTCTACCAAATTTTGGGCTCCATGTTTTATCACTTAATGCACCAATTATAGGTTGTACCAAAAGGCCTGTCACTGGACCAGCAAGATGTAAAATTGGAATTTGATCTGGGCTTGCGCCCAAGAAATCATAGATAGGTGTCACGGCACTTTGTTGTAACCCAAAACTATATTGAATTCCGAAAAAACCAACATTCATGTTTAGGATTTGCCAAAAGCTCAATTTTGGTTTTAATAACATTGTAGCCTATTTCTTAGTGGTTAATGTAGCTAAATTACTTGAAAAATTAGTTAAAAAGAGTCAATGCCAAATTGAAGCATTGACTCTTAAACTCAAATCAATTTAAAACTCAATAAATTTTGTTAACACTTAAAATTTATTAAAAACTATAGTTCAAGCCAAGCGATATAGAACGACCTGGCACTGGTCTAACTCTTAAATAATTGGTTTGCCCTTCTACAATACTACCTTCTTCAGATTCTGTAATTCCTAAAGTATCAAAAACGTTATTAGCAGATAGGTTTGCATTTAAATTATCAGTAATACCTATATTAATGAAACTATTAACAATTACAAATCCAGGTAAGACTAATTCATTTGAATCTTGCGCATATGCTTTGCTTTGTCCAATAAAACTCAATCCAAAAGCATTTTGATTAGTTTTACCAAAATTATAAGTCGGGATTAAATTATAGATAAAATCAGGTTGTCTTCTTGGTGTATTACCCTCGTTATCGCCTGAGTCTATTTGTGCATCAGTGAATGTTAATCCACCGCGTACATCAAAATCTTCATTAAATCGATAAGTCCCTTCAATTTCAATCCCTAAAGATTTGTAATCATTTTCAATGATACTATTAGATGTGGCTTCAAAACCTCCTTCTTCTACAGTTTTTGCATAGAAGAATGTAGCGTAAATTGATCCTTTTTCAAATCCTCTCTTATAGCCAATTTCTGCTTGATTAATAAAATCTAAAGCGTTAATTCGATCACTATTGGTATAATCTAAGCCTGCGAATAAAATTCGATCTGCTTTTGCGGCACCACCTCTACTGTAACGAGCAAATAAAGCTTCGTTATCTTTTAATAAATAGTTCACACCTACAGAAAAGGATACATAATCATAATCATAATCTACTGTTGTAGGATTGGCCAAATCAATGGACTGTACGGTTTGCTCTGGTAAAGAAATCTGACCGTCATTATTGACATCGTATTGAGAAGTCACTGGCCCTGCAAAAGAGCCATCTACTTGTCCCTTATCATAGCGAATACTAGCGTCAAAATTTAACTTCTCTGAAGCCTCAAAAGCCAAAGCTAAATAAGGAGCAGACGTGTTGTATCGGGTATCGTAGCTACGTTGACAGCAGTTTCCAAAAAATGCGGCACCATACCCAACCAATCCATTAACGGATAGAGGGTTTCCAGAAGCGTCTAGAGCATCTATTAATCGAGCATCATCACCTGAAGCTTCTAACAAATAGGAATTCCATAGCCAAGACATCGACACATTTTGAATTCCTTTAAAATATCCCACTGTGACGTCTAATTTATCAAAAGATTTCGTTAAACGAATATCATTCATAAAGTTGTTGAAATTGTTTAATTGTGTATCAAATAATACCACAGGTGCTATTAATGAATTACCATTGACGGCACCATCGCCATTAGCATAAACCAAAGAATCGTAACCATTACCTGTTGCGAAATCACCAGCTAAGAAATCGGAAGCAGTTGATACACTTGCTGGAAAAGGCGAATTAAACCCTCCCTTATTGAAAGAAAATCTTCCATTATTTTTAATCTTGTATCCTTCACCGAGATCAATAGCAGCTTCCATGCCTATTGAAGTAGAAATAGGGTTCATTCCGTCACTAACATCAGATCGTCTTAATTGACCACTTTCACCAAGCCCAACATTTTGAGATAAGTATGGTGTATGTAATGTTTGATTATTCGCATCGAAATTAGGAACATTTTCAAAATTCGGATCTGCATTAGTCCCTGTAACCTTTATAGGGTTAGGCAAATAAGCAATAGCTCTATCATTTAAATGTTTAGCAGATAATCTTAAATAACCTTGTTCAAATTCTTTAGTAATATTAAACTTGAATTGTCCGCCATTATTAGCAGTATATCCAGCATCTCGTATGCCTTCCCCAACTCTGTAAAAACCACCCATATGGAAATAAAGACCTTCACCTATAGGAGCTCCATAATCGAAATCCGTTCTAAAATTACTATAATCCAAACCGAAAGATGTAGCCATAGAACCACCTTCGATCTTACCTGTTTTACTAATTAAGTTGATAATAGCACCAGGTGAATTTGAAGATAAAGTTGATGCAGAACCACCTCTAATTGCTTCAATTCTTGCGATGTTAGAATCATAACGTGTAAAAATATCTGCAGTAGCAAATGACATATCACCAAATAATAAAACAGGCAAACCATCTTCTTGTAGTTGCACATATTTGGATCCACCAGATGATACTGGCACACCACGTACGGCAATATTTGAATTACCCTCACCTCCAGAAGACTCAGAGCGAATACCAGGTATGGTTCTGAATATTTCTGCGGTTGTTCTCGGTGCAGATTGTTCAATAATTTTTGGTTGAATCGTTGTGACCGATACACTAGATTCAATACGCGACTTCGGATTTGTAACACCCGTGACAATAATTTGATCTAAAGATTCGGCATCTTCGTTCATTTGGATATCTACAGTGATGTTGTTTCCGCTAACAGTCACGCTTTCACTAAATTTAGCATACCCGAGGTATGTCGCATTAATGATATAGGTGCCATCCTCTACATTTGTAATCGTGTAGTTTCCATCAAAATCTGAAACGGCTCCTTGAGTGGTGCCATTAAGAATTACATTAACACCTCCTAGAGGCATCCCACTTGTATCCGTTATTTTTCCAGAAATTGAAGACTGAGCAACAATAGTAGATACAGACAACCATAGTAGAAGTAATAAACTGTAACATTTTTTAGTTGTAATCATTTTCGTCTATTTTAATAATTTGACAATTATTTTGGTTAATTTTTAGCTAATCTATAGTTATTGCTGTAAAAAATCATTAAAAACAAATCGAAAACGTTATCGATTTGCCGAAAACGTTTTCGATTTGTGATTTTAATTTGTAATTTTAAGTACTAAATCCTAAAAATGTGAAGCCAGTAACCTTAAAACAAATTGCTGAAACCTTAAATATTTCAATAACTACAGTATCAAAGGCTTTAAAAGATTATCCTGACGTGAGTAAAAAAACCCGACGTCAAGTGCGAGAGACTGCTGCTCAATTAAACTATAGACCCAATTCATTTGCCGTAAATTTAAGAACACGAGAATCTAAAACCATTGGTGTTATTATTCCAGAAGTTGTCCATCATTTTTTTTCCACAGTCATTAAAGGCATCATAGCACAAGCCGAAAAAAAAGGCTATTTGGTTATTATTTTACAATCCAATGAATCCTATGAACTCGAAAAAAAACAAATCGATTTATTGCTCAGTAAGCATGTCGATGGTATTTTAATATCTCTCGCCAATGGCACGTCTGATTTTAAACATATTACAGACGTGATAGCTCAGGACAAGCCTATTGTTATGTTCGATAAAATAGCTAAAATCGTCAATTGTTCTAAAGTGATTATTGACGATAGAAAAGCAGCCTATACAGCCACACAACATCTCATAGATACTGGTTGCAGACGTATTGCCCATTTCAGAGGTCCGTTGCTTCCACAAAATTCAATTGACCGATTTTTGGGATATAAAAAAGCATTATTAGATAATAATTTACCTTACGATCCCACTTTAGTATATATCTGTGATTGTAGCGATATGAGTTTTGAAGAAGGGAAACAGAATGCAGCGCAATTGTTGGAAGACCATGATGATGTAGATGGTATATTTATCAATACAGACATGGTCGCTATTGGAGCCATCACAGAATTTAATCAACGCGGTGTTAAAATCCCTGAAGATATTTCTATTGTTGGATTTAGTAACTGGTTTATGTCATCTGCAATTACACCGTCACTATCAACAATTGATCAACCTGGATATCAAATGGGTAAAATGGCTTTTAAGCAATTACACAAAGAGTTAAAAGCTATAAAAAAAGGAAAAGAATTTCATCCTAAAATCATAGAATTAGATACTGGTCTCATCAAAAGGAATTCAACAAAAACTAATCTTGTAAAAACTTAATATTGCGGGTTAGCCCCTCAAACTTTGTTCGTTTAACCGCTGATTTTTTAAAGACTTTATTAAAGGTGTCCTTGGTAATCTCTTCCCAATCTTTTTTCGACATCGCTAATAATTCTGGATGCGGATTAAATAAAGGCTCATTGTGTGACTTAGAAAAACGATTCCACGGACAAACATCCTGGCACACATCACAACCAAACATCCAATCGTCAAATTGCCCTTTAAATTCTGAAGGAATATTTTCCTTCAATTCTATTGTAAAATAAGAAATGCATTTACTACCATCTACCACATATGGTTCAGTAATCGCTTGTGTGGGACATGCATCAATACAAGCTGTACAGGAGCCGCAATGATCCGTAACCGGATGGTCATAATCCAATTCTAAATCGATAATTAATTCTGCGATAAAATAAAAAGAACCAACTTTTTGAGTGAGTAAATTACTGTGCTTACCTATCCATCCCAAGCCTGATTTTGCCGCCCAAGCCTTATCTAACACAGGTGCAGAATCTACAAATGCTCTGCCGTGCACATCGCCTATTTCGTCTTTTATAAAGTTGAGGAGTTGCTTAAGTTTATCTTTGATAACGAAATGGTAGTCTGTACCATAGGCATATTTTGAAAGTTTATAACTATCTGAATTTTGAATCTCAGATGGAAAATAATTTAATAGTAAAGACACCACACTTTTTGAACCTTCCACCAATTTTGTGGGATCCAGGCGCTTATCAAAATGATTTTCCATGTAATGCATTTCACCATGCGCATGATNCACCAATTTTGTGGGATCCAGGCGCTTATCAAAATGATTTTCCATGTAATGCATTTCACCATGCGCATGATTCTTAAGCCACTTTTCAAGTCGTGGTGCTTCCACTTCTAAGAATGCTGCTTTACTGATACCACAAGACAAAAAACCGAGGCGTTGCGCTTCGGTTTTGATAAGTATTGTTTGTTCGGTTCTGTTCACACTCAAATTTAAACATATTCATTAAACTTGAGATATTTTATTCCAATGAATTTGATTTTTGAAATTAATTGCAACCCATATCTGCTGATGACTGCGCATCTGCATTTGGAAAGCACATACCAGTAGGTAAACTTTCGGGAGCATAGCGTTGCAGATTATTGTCATAGAGCGCTGTTTCCAAAAATAAAGTAATGAGGTCTATTTGATCTTCTGTTAAATTTAAAGGTGTAAACTCTGAAGATAAGGCAATTTCTGGTACGCTTGTATTTTCTTTAACAGCATTATTTTTATATTCAACCACATCTCGTACAGTTTGAAAACTTCCACCGTGACCAAAAAAGCCTACATCCTTTAAATTATACAATTGTGGTGTTTTAAACTTGTAATCATCTTCTGGGTTGCCTGTAAATCCTCCTCGTCCTCGTTTGGTGGCATCATCAATTGCATTAAACACATTCTCACCTTCTAGATCCTTCATACCGAGTGCGTGAAAGTCCATACCGTTGAGTCCAGGACCTGAATGACATGTAAAGCATTTAGCTTCATCAAAAAACAAACGAGCACCTTCAATTTGATCGGCATCCATAGCCGCTTCATCGCCATTCAACCAACGTTGGAAAGGCGCTTGATTAGGAAGTAAGGTCCTTTCGTAGGCTGCAATGGCTAAAGCCGCATTTATTTTTGTGTAACACTCTTCAGGTTCAGTGCCTGGAAAAGCCGCGTCAAATAATTCTTTGTATTCCGAATTAAAAATAAAATCATAATCAATTACCAATCGGTGTACATCAATACCAGCAATAGCTTGTGTTTCTACACCTTCAAACCCTAAGGTATTCGTTTCTTTAGGCGTTCCAACAGTCCATACAGCCTCAGTACCTTCATTGGTTCCAACACCTCCAAACTGTCCGTTCCACAGCATGACATCTTGATACGCCACATTAAGAACACTAGGTGATCTAATAGGTTGTACATCTAAGTCTGCATCTAGATAAAGTGCATCTTTAATTCGCCCTTCACCATGAAGTCCAAAACCTGTTCCGCCTTCACCAATCCCTTGAATGATTCCACTTTGAAATCCGGCATCAGCATGATGACAGCTTGCACAAGAATAGGTGTTCATACCACCTTCCATATTGGGGTTGGTGGCCAGACCCGTTTCGTGAAACAGCAGTTTCCCTAAGGCTACCTTTTCTTCAGTAATTGGATTGTTAAAATCGCTTGGAATTAAACTTAGATCGTTGGTAGTTGGCAAAATTAAGGCCGCCTTGGAACCGTAAAGCTCTATAAGTCTGTCTTCTAGTAAACTCTGACTAGGAACTTGTACGTAATCATCATCTGAGGCACAAGACGTCAGAAAGAACAAGGTTAATAAAAGCGCTAATGGCCATGATAAACTTTTCATTTTGATTGAGTTAGGTTTGATGTGGAAAGTAGAAAATTTAAAATCAACCAGTAAAAAAAATAGATAAACACCGCTTTTATCGGTTTAGAAAACTTGATGATACAAGAAAGTTAGATGAATAACATCATGTCATTCCTTCTTTAGTTTTTAACGTTTTTGAAATGTGATCTGTGCATTTTTCGGCTTTAATGTGATAAGTGGTGTTATTTCTATGGTATTAAAATTTGGTTTAAATTTAAATTGAGAAACCAACTCATTAATAGCCATAATCATTTCGAACATCGCAAAGTTATTACCAATACACTTTCTTGGGCCAGCACCAAACGGAAAATACTGCGACGAAAATTGACGTTCACCATCAGCGAATCTTTGAGGCATAAATTGGTTGGGTTGCGCCCATAATTTTGGGTGACGATGGATCTCATAAATAGAAAACAATAGATTAGAACCTGCCTTAAATTGCATCCCGTTAAAATCATCATCCGATATATTGACACGATCTATAAAATAGGCAGGTGGATACAATCGCATAGACTCTTCGAGAACTTGCTGACATGCTTTTGATGCCATAATCGATGCCATTGTATCAAGCCCTTGACTTTTAAGCTGTTTCGTTTCCTGATAAATAGACTCTTGCCACTCTGGATGCAAGGCTAAAAGCTGACAAGTAAAGGTCAATGCATTCGACGTGGTTTCATGACCTGCCGTAAACAGAATCAATATTTCATCAATCAACTGCTCTTCGTCCATAGCGTTACCATCGTCGTACCTAGCTTCCAACAGCATATCTAATAAATCATTAGCCTTTATATTTGAAGCTCTTCTCTCATTTACTATTTGTTTTAAAATGTCTCTTGCCTCCTGAGTAAGTTGCATGTGCGCTTTAATCTTACCACTAGATTTAAACCACCAACCTAAATACGGCTGGCGTAATTCTTTTACTAACATTTTTTGTGCCGTCTCAGTGATATATTGCAATCGATTGATTTTATCTTGTTCGATATGACTGCTGAATAAGGACTTTACTACTGTTTGAAATGCGAGATCATTGAACACAGGAAATATATCAATGCTTTCGTTAATAGAGATGCTTTGGTATTCTGTTAGTATGGCATTTTGGATGGATGTCAATAATTGTTTCAGCTGTTTTTTATGAAAAGCTGGTTGAATTAATTTTCGTTGTCTCTTCCAATGCTCACCTTCAGAAGTAAGCAAACCTTTACCAACATATTTGACCAAATCTTCCGTTTGAATTTTAGATTTGACATAATTTTTTTGATGCTTCTGAAGGACGTATTCAGCTAAACCAGCATCCCTTGAAAAAAAGACTGAAGAACGAAACCCTATTTTGAGTTTAAAACTATCACCAAGCTTCGTGAAATTGTCATGATGAAATGGTAGCGGGTTTTTTAAAATATTGAGAGAGTGCTTTAAGAATCTTGATAAGGGAACCGTTGGTATTTCTTTCGTGTTTTGCATAGTTTTTGACTCTTGAAATAACCCTAAAAAAGATTTTACAGTTTCCTAAAATAAGCCACCTTGAATAGGGCCTTTGACTTTCCCTAAATGTTTGTAAGCTTGTTCAGTAACCTCTCGTCCTCTTGGAGTCCGCATGATAAACCCTTGCTGTATCAGGAAAGGTTCATATACTTCTTCAATGGTTTCAGCACTTTCACTTACAGCAGTCGCCAATGTGGTAATTCCTACGGGACCACCTTTAAATTTATCGATGATGGTCGCTAATATTTTGTTATCCATTTCGTCTAATCCGTGAGCGTCCACGTTCAGTGCTTCCAAAGCAAACCTTGCAATTTTGATATCAATACTGCCATTCCCTTTTATTTGAGCGAAATCACGAACTCGACGTAAAAGCGCATTGGCTATTCTTGGTGTGCCACGACTTCTTCCAGCGATCTCAACAGCAGCTTCCATGGATATAGGAACATTTAAAATGGATGCACTACGTTGTACAATGGTAGTGAGTAACTCCGTATTATAATATTGTAGACGACTTTGAATTCCAAAACGGGCACGCATAGGTGAGGTGAGAAGTCCGGAGCGCGTCGTAGCTCCAACTAAGGTAAACGGATTTAAGTTAATTTGAACCGTTCTAGCATTCGGACCGGTCTCAATCATGATGTCGATCTTATAATCTTCCATCGCTGAATACAAATACTCCTCAACGATTGGGCTCAATCGATGAATTTCATCAATAAACAAGACATCACGTTCATCTAAATTAGTCAATAATCCAGCCAAATCGCCAGGCTTATCTAAAACGGGACCAGAAGTTACTTTAATCCCAACATTGAGCTCGCAAGCCAATATATGGGCCAAGGTTGTCTTACCTAAACCAGGAGGTCCATGAAACAAGGTATGATCTAAGGCCTCATCTCTACCGTTTGCCGCTTGAACAAATATCTGAAGATTTTCCAAGACTTGATCCTGACCCGTAAAATCATCAAAGGACAAGGGTCTTAATTTCTTTTCAACATCCAGTTCTTCAGGAGAAAATTGGTCGTTTGTAGGATCTAGGTTTTCGTTCATATAACACAAATATAAACAAAAAGCCTTTCGATTTATCCGAAAGGCTTTTCTATATTTTTCATAAGAGAATTAGTGTTGTAATTCTTCTTCTCCATCTTTCAATGGGATGTTTTGAGGCACAAAATCTTCATCATGTCCTGGCTTACTGTAATCATATGGCCAACGATGTACATGAGGAATTTCTCCAGGCCAGTTCCCATGCATATGCTTTACAGGTGCTGTCCATTCCAAGGTGTTAGAGTTCCATGGGTTTTGTTCTGATTTCTTTCCGTAGAACATAGAAGAGAAGAAGTTCCATAAGAATACTAATTGGAAAATACCACCAATGATTGCGAACATTGTAATCACTACATTCGCATTCGCCGTGTCATCAAATAACGGGAAGTTAGAATTGGTATAGTAACGTCTAGGTAAACCTGCCATTCCTATAAAGTGCATTGGGAAAAATACCCCATAGGCACAGATGGCTGTGACCCAAAAATGCAAATACCCGAGATTCTTGTTCATCATGCGACCAAACATCCTTGGGAACCAATGATAAATTCCGGCGAACATTCCATACAATGCGGATATACCCATTACTAAGTGGAAATGCGCCACTACGAAATACGTATCATGCACATTAATATCTAGGGCACTATCACCTAAAATGATTCCTGTTAGTCCTCCGGTAATGAAGGTTGATACCAATCCGATTGAAAACAGCATGGCTGGATTCATCTGAAGGTTTCCTTTCCAGAGTGTGGTTATATAGTTAAATGCCTTAACTGCTGATGGAATCGCAATTAATAAGGTTGTAAATGTAAATACTGATCCCAAAAATGGATTCATACCTGAAATAAACATGTGGTGACCCCAAACAATAGTAGAAAGGAATGCTATGGCTAGTATAGACATTACCATAGCACGATATCCAAAAATTGGTTTACGCGAGTTGGTAGCAATAATTTCGGAAGTTATCCCTAATGCAGGTAACAATACAATATACACTTCAGGGTGACCTAAGAACCAGAATAAGTGTTCAAATAATACTGGTGAACCACCTTGGTAATGTAGCACTTCCCCTTGAATAAATATATCCGATAAAAAGAAGGATGTTCCGAAACTTCTATCCATAATTAAAAGCAATGCTGCTGATAATAACACTGGGAAAGAAACCACACCAATAATAGCCGTTACAAAGAATGCCCAAATCGTTAATGGCAATCTTGTCATGGACATACCTTTTGTACGTAAATTAATCACCGTTACGATATAGTTTAGTGATCCTAATAATGACGAAGCGATGAATATCGCCATAGATACCAACCATAAGGTCATACCCATACCAGATCCTCCTTGAGCCATAGGCAAGGCACTTAATGGCGGATAGATTGTCCATCCAGCAGCCGCAGGTCCAGCTTCCACAAATAATGAAATGACCATGATCACACTAGAGAGGAAAAACAACCAGTACGAAATCATGTTTAAGAACCCAGATGCCATATCACGAGCACCAATTTGCAACGGAATTAATAAGTTACTGAATGTACCACTTAATCCTGCTGTTAAAACAAAGAATACCATGATTGTACCATGGATGGTTACGAGTGCCAAATAAATATCGGCATCCATAACACCTTCTGGTGCCCATTTACCTAAGAGTGCTTCAAAAAGCACATTAGGCTGCTCTGGCCATGCAATTTGCATACGGAACATAATTGACATCAAAACACCAATGACTCCCATGATTGTACCTGTTATAAGGTATTGCTTGGCAATCATCTTGTGATCTTGACTAAATATGTATTTAGTTACAAAAGTCTCTTTATGATGATGTCCGTGGTCGTCGTGTGCGTGAGTATCTGCGTGTGCTGACATAATCTAATTTCTTTTTTTAAATCTTTATTATTTAGTTAAAGAGTTTTTGAATGTTTTCTGCTCCTTAATCCAAGCATCATATTCTTCTTGAGTTTCAACAATTATTTTCATTTGCATGTTGTAATGTGATTTTCCACAAATCTTATTACACAGCAATAGATAATCAAATTCATAATTCAATTCTTGACCCTTAGCTTCTATCTCTTCTTTATTTTCAAGTCGCAATTCATTAATATGAGCCACTTTTTCTTGAATGTCTTCTTTTTGACGCATTTCAGCCGTTGTAATTGTTGGTGTAAAACCAAATTGCGTAATCATCCCCGGAACACAGTTCATTTGAGCTCTAAAGTGAGGCATGTAAGCAGAGTGTAACACATCTTGAGAACGCATTTTGAATAAGACGGGTTTACCAACTGGTAAATGTAATTCGGTCGTTATAACATCATCATCCGCATTAGGATCAGATTCATCAAGACCTAAGATATTAGCACGATCAATATCAATTAATCTCACGTTAGCCATACCCAAGGTGTTATCTTCACCTGCATAACGAGCCTTCCAGTTAAACTGTTGTGCGTATAATTCCACCACCATAGGATCTTCGCTTTCGTCAATATTCATGATGCTCGTCCAAGTGAACAATCCGTAGATGATAAGACCAGCCAAAACAATCACAGGAATAAACGTCCAAATAGCCTCTAATGTATTGTTATCAGCATAAAATAATGCCTTACGTCCTTTTTCACCTTTGTACTTATAAGCAAAATAGTGTAATAAAAACTGTGTAAACGTTTGTACGATAAAAATGATAACCATGGAAATAATCATCAAGTTATCTATTTCCGATCCATGCTCCGAAGCTGAATTGGACATCAATGGTAAATCGCCTAGATACCAAAAAGAAAGAATGGTGATGGCATAAATGAAGATTAAAAATCCCATCATTAAATAGCCATTAATTCTGTTGTCTTTATCTGTAGCTACTTGATTATTTGTTGTCCCTACTTGAGCCAAATCAAAAATCTTAACCATTTGCCAAATTGCAACAGCTATGAAAAGTACTATTATAATTGTTAAAAAAGCAGTCATTGTCGTTTCTGTTCTTTATATATTCTTATTAATAATGGAAATGTTCACTCTCTTTTATGAACGGATTACGTTTTGGTTCTAATGGCGCCTTAGTCAATGCCGTAAAGACTATGAAAATGAATAGTCCTGCAAATAGCATGATAGATCCTATTTCAGGAATTCCAATAAACCATTGATCTCCTACTGTTGCAGGCATAATCATATTGAATATATCAATATAATGACCTACTAGAATCACAATACCAGCCATGATTACAAACCATGGAATACGTTTATAATCACTATTCATTAATACCAACAATGGGAATACGAAATTCATCGCAACCATACCTAAAAATGGCAACTGGTAATCTTCAAATCTGGATACAAAGTAAGTTACCTCTTCTGGAATGTTCGAATACCAGATAAGCATAAATTGAGAGAACCATAAATAAGTCCAAAATATACTAAAACCGAACATAAATTTCGCTAAATCATGAATATGACTATCGTTAACTTTTGGCAATAGGCCTTTTGATTTCAAATAAATGGTAATCATAGCGATTACCGTGATACCGCATACCATCATTCCAGCTAATACATACCATCCAAACAGTGTACTGAACCAGTGTGGGTCTACACTCATAATCCAATCCCAAGACATCATAGATTCTGTATAAAGGAAAAATACTAGGAATGCTGCTGAAATACGAAAAGTCTTTTTAAAGTTTTTGTTGTCATCTGCCTTATCCTGTGCCAAAGAAAACTTACGAGAAAAGTGTCTGTAAAGATACCATCCTCCAACAAATATCAAGCCTCTAATAATGAAGCCCCAGAAATTTAACCAGCCTTTCTTACCATGAACAAGCTCATCAAATTTGTCACTATCAGGATTGACCATATCAGGATTCATCCAATTAAAAATGGCATCATGACCTATCCAGTGAGATAATGCTGCAATTAACAACACGATCAATGCACCTGGTAACATGTAAGATGTAATGCCTTCCATAACTCTCAAAAGCAGTGGAGACCATCCTGCCTGCGCTGCATATTGAACCGCATAAAAAGCTAGTACGCCTAAGGCAATCATGAAAAAGAAAAAGGCTGCTACATAAAGAGCAGACCAAGGTCTGCTATGCACAGAATGCATAACGTGATTCACGTGTTTGGTATGTTCATCCATGTCTGCATGACCAGTAGCCTCGCCATGTGCTTCATCTGCATGTGTTTCAGTTTTTGCGTGAGTATCATGCGTCTCAGCATCGTGTCCAGCTGTGTCTCCGTGGCCTCCGCCATGCGATTCATTAGCCAACATCGTCTCTACTTCTTCAAATGATTTATTGGATGTCGCGAAGCCGTATCCCACACCGAGTGCTCCAACAATCATTAAAACAATAGCAGTTAATCTTAGTCTATTTGAAATTTTGTATTCCATTATATAATCTTTAACTAATATCTTATTTTTCTAAATCTGCCTTTAACTTCAATACATAATCTGTCACTTGCCAACGTTCTTCTTCATTCAGTTGATTCGCGTAGGATCCCATGGAATTTTTTCCATAGTAAATGACGTGATATATACTTCCTTCTGTGATAGCTCTTCCTGCATCATCATAGCTAGGAACACCTAAAATCTTTTCGCGTTTTACAAGCGTACCTTGACCATCACCCTTTTTACCATGACAAATCCCACAGTATATATCATACAATTGTCCGCCTCTATTTTTATCAATTTGCATAGAGTCTAACGGACTTGTTAAAGTTGCCTTAGCCAAGTCATAACCTTCAGGAGTGTTCTCAATTTCAAAAGGCATATGACCACCTCTTGGAATGGAACCTTCTGCAGGTAATTGTGCTTCCATGTTATTGGACAACAATTCTTCTCCATCAACTTCTATACGTGCTTCTTGATAAGCTTCGTAGCTTACAGGTTCGTACATGTTAGGCATGAATTGATAGTTAGGTCTTGTATCCTTTTTACAAGCAACTACACTTGCAAATACCATCAATACTATAGTTATTTTAAATAAGCTTTTCATTTGTAGATGTCTATTTATCTTTTTGTCAGTCCTTATTTTAAAACAGTTTGAATGCTACTTGTAAGTAAATCAAAACTGTTTTATTAGTTGGACTGTTAATGCGCTTTATCAATTAAATTAATTTCAACCGCTCCTGTTTCTTTTAACAAATCGGTTAATTCGTTTTCATTACCATGAACTGGAATTTCCATTAAAAAATGGTCATCTGTTGTTCTTGGATCTGGATTTTCAGCTTTTTTGAATGGCCACATTCTACTTCTTAAATAGAACGTTATCACCATTAAATGCGCTGCAAAAAATACCGTTAACTCAAACATAATCGGTACGAAAGCGGGCATATTTTCAATGTAGCTAAAACTTGGTTTTCCACCTATATTCTGTGGCCAATCTTGAATCATGATGAAATTCATCATCGTGATTGCTACGGTTAAACCAACACAACCGTACAAGAAAGATGCAATAGCTATTCTCGTTGGTGCCAATCCCATGGCTTTGTCTAATCCGTGTACTGGAAAAGGGGTATATATCTCTTCAATATGATGACGTTCAGACTTAACCTTTTTTACGGCTGCCATTAAAACATCGTCATCTGTATAAATAGCGTGAATTACTTTTGAAGCTTCCATGTACTAGTTTTAGTTTATTAATTTTTTAGCTTGACCAGACCAATCATCACGTTCAGCTCTTCCAGGGAAAGAACCTGTAATGTCGTCTAACAAGTCGTATTCTCTTTTTGTCATTTTACTTACTTGCGCGTAGGTATAGATTCCGATACTATTAAGAACTTCTTCCATTTTCGGTCCAATACCATTGATCACTTTCAGATCATCGGCCGTTTGTGTGTTCGGATCAAATTTACCAACACCCTTCAGTAAATTATCTAATTTTTCAGATTTGTCTTGCTCTGGTTTGACAGCGGTCGTTTCTTCTTCAAGTTTCAATACGGATGTTCTAGCATCTGCTCCTGTTCCAACTAAGCTATCACCACGCTCTCTAATTTTCTTATAACGCTCACCTGATGATTTCAAGATGGTTTTTACTTCCGCTTGCGCAATCACAGGGAATGTTCTCGCATATAATAAGAACAATACAAAGAAGAATCCGATGGTTCCAATAAAAATTCCTATATCAACAAAGGTTGGTTGAAACATCGTCCATGACGATGGTAAGTAATCTCTATGTAATGATGTTACAATAATTACAAAACGCTCAAACCACATTCCTACGTTCACTACTATGGAAATAAAGAATGAGAACATAATACTCGTTCTTAATTTCTTAAACCACATGAATTGAGGTGAAAATACGTTACAAGACATCATCATCCAGTAAGCCCAAGCGTAAGGACCTGTTGCTCTGTTAAGGAAGGCGTATTGTTCATATTCCACACCAGAATACCAAGCGATAAACAACTCAGTAATATAAGCCACACCAACAATAGAACCCGTAATCATAATGACGATATTCATCAATTCGATATGTTGTACTGTAATATAATCTTCTAGGCTACATACTTTTCTCATGATGATAAGAAGCGTATTTACCATTGCGAATCCGGAGAAAATCGCACCAGCCACAAAGTAAGGTGGGAAAATCGTTGTATGCCAACCAGGAATAACCGACGTGGCGAAGTCAAAAGATACAATGGTATGCACAGAAAGTACTAATGGTGTTGCTAGTCCAGCTAATACCAATGATACTTCTTCAAAACGTTGCCAATCTTTGGCACGTCCAGACCATCCAAAACTCAATAATGAGTAAATTTTCTTTTGGAAAGGTTTCACAGCTCTATCACGAATCATCGCAAAATCAGGTAACAAACCAGTCCACCAGAATACTAATGACACTGATAAGTACGTTGAAATTGCAAATACATCCCAAAGTAACGGTGAGTTAAAGTTAACCCATAATGATCCAAACTGGTTTGGAATTGGCAATACCCAATAGCCTAGCCAAGGACGACCCATGTGAATAATTGGGAACAAACCTGCTTGCACTACTGAGAAAATTGTCATTGCTTCTGCAGAACGGTTAATTGCCATTCTCCATTTTTGACGGAATAGTAATAATACCGCAGAAATCAGTGTTCCTGCGTGACCAATACCAACCCACCAAACGAAGTTAGTAATATCCCAAGCCCAACCTACAGTCTTGTTTAATCCCCAGGTTCCAATACCTGTAGAAATTGTATAGATAATACACCCAATTCCCCAAAGGAAAGCTACTAGTGAAATTCCAAAAACTATCCACCAAGATTTATTTGCTTTTCCTTCCACAGGCGCTGCCACATCCACCGATACATCGTGATATGATTTTTCTCCTGTAACTAAGGGTCTTCTAATAGGTGCTTCGTAATGAGACGCCATAATCTATTATAATTGTTTCTTAATTAATTCTTTTTATGCTTCAGTTGTATTTCTCACCTTCGTTTGATACTGCACATTTGGCTTAGTACCTACACTCTCTAATAAGTGATACATACGATCATCTTCTTTAAGCTTTGTAACTTTACTGTCTTTGTCATTAATATCTCCAAACACCATCGCACCACTGCTACAAGCTGCTGAACAAGCTGTTTGGAATTCACCATCCTTAATGGCTCTTCCATCACGTTTGGCATCCAGAATAGTCTTTTGTGTCATTTGAATACACATAGAACATTTTTCCATCACACCAC
This sequence comes from Psychroserpens sp. BH13MA-6, assembly GCF_052983595.1. Classification (NCBI taxonomy): domain Bacteria; kingdom Pseudomonadati; phylum Bacteroidota; class Flavobacteriia; order Flavobacteriales; family Flavobacteriaceae; genus Psychroserpens; species Psychroserpens sp. BH13MA-6. The sequence goes on from NZ_JBRJGE010000006.1 coordinate 55,058, forward strand.
GTGAACGTACTGTCACATCTGGGTTCAATACCATACGCCCTAAATCATCATTCATATGATAATCAAACTCATCATTTTGAGCATATAAGAACCAGTTGAAACGACGCACTTTATACGGACAGTTATTTGCACAATAACGTGTACCGACACATCGGTTATAAGCCATATGGTTTTGACCTTGACGACCATGTGATGTTGCCGCTACAGGGCAAACAGTTTCACAAGGCGCATGGTTACAGTGCTGGCACATCACAGGTTGAAAAGCTACTTGTGGATTGTCTGCTGGATTTTCCAATTCACCAAACCCATCCAAGGATCCTTTTTCTCCCCAAAGACCAGAAAACTCGTCTTTCTTCGTATTATCACCTTCAAATGTATCATTTGAAGAATAGTATCTATCAATTCGCAACCAGTGCATATCACGGCTACGTCTAATTTCTTCTTTACCTACAACTGGTACATTGTTTTCAGCATGACAAGCTATCACACATGCACCACATCCTGTACAGGCATTTAAATCAATTGATAGGTTAAAGTGATGTCCAATTGATCGGTCAAACTCATCCCATAAATCAACTTTCTCAGAAGTTACTTTTGTTTCTTCGTGATTAAGCGACACCACAGGCGTCTTATTCCAACCATGTTTATGGTCTTCTTTATCGTATTTATTGTAAATATCAAGTGTTGTTTCCTTGATAATATCACCACGTCCCATTAAGGTATTCTGCAATTGCACACATGCAAATTCATGCATTCCAGCAGCCTTCTTAATCGTAACGTTCTGTACGGTGTTAAAGTTTTGATATAATTTATAAGCATTAACACCTGTCATCATTTCATCTTTCAGTCCTGCACTTCTACCATAACCAAAAGCAATTCCAACGGAACCTTTCGCTTGTCCAGGTTGAATAATCACAGGCACAGTAATAGACGCACCATTAACAGTAACTTCTGCATAACTACCATTCAATGCACCTGTTGCTACATGCTCATTAATGAGACCTAAGTCTTTCGCGTCTGCTGAAGAAATCGTCATGTAGTTATCCCATGAGGTTCTTGTAATAGGATCTGGAAACTCTTGTAACCAAGGGTTATTTGCTTGTTGACCATCTCCCATACCAACTTTAGTATATAAAGACAATTCCATCCCTTCAGATTTCGCTGAAGATGCTAAAGCTCTTGCAGCGCTTCCAGCTGAATTAGCAGGCGTTTGTAATTCTTCAGGAACTTCAGATGCTGCTACCGTATCGGCCGTATCCATAGTTTCTGTAGCAATACTTCCTACATAAACTCCATCTTGTAAGGCCTTATTGAATGTTGAACCAGATAATATACCTGTTCCCCAAGTTTCCTTAATATATTCGCGATAGTTTTGATCACTTCCAGTCCACTTTAATAACGCTTGTTGGAATTGGCGTGTATCGAATAACGGACGAATAGTTGGTTGTATTAAACTGTAATGTCCTTTTTTAAGTTCTACATCACCCCAAGATTCTAAATAGTGAGGCGCTGCAGCAATATATTGGGCTTCTAAAGCCGTTTCATCTGCTTTCATTGAGAAAGCGATGGATACATCTGTTTTCTTTAATCCTTCAGCAAAATCTGAAGCGTTAGGCAAGGTATACATCGGATTTACACCACTCATGATGATACCACCAACACGACCAGCCTTCATATCTGAGACCAACTTTGTTACAGCGGCATTACTACCTTGTCTTGTTAAAATTGGCTTAGAAGCATCAAATGCTTTACTACCAAGAGCTTCATTAATGGCTAAAGCTACTGTTTGGGCATTAACATCCTGAATTCCGGTTACTAAAACGCCATTACTTCCAGCTCTTTTTAATTCAGAAGCTGCTTTTTGAACGGCTTCATTGATTGGTGCAGGAAGATCTGTCGTAACAGAACCACCAACAACCATACTATATAACTTAGCTAGAGCTTGTTTTTGTTGACTTGGAGTAAGAGGTACTCGTTTATCTGCATTTGAACCTGTCAAAGACATATTAGATTCAAACTGAATGTGACGCGACATTTTTCCGTTCTTTGGAACACGTCCCTGCGCATACCCAGCATCAAAACCACCGCCTTGCCAATCGCCAAGGAAATCTGCTCCTACTGATACAATGGTCATCGCTTTAGAAAAATCGTAATCCGCTAATCCGCGTGTGCCATATTTGGCTTCAAAAGCATCTAATGCAGCCGATTCTGAAACAGCATCATAAATGACATGACGCACATTACCGTACTTCGCTTTGAATTCAGAAATCAATTTAGATGTTGACGGACTGGCATAAGTTTGCGTTAACAACACAATCTCTTTTCCAGCGTTCATCACATCTGTTAAGGCTTGATTGGTTTCAGCATCAAAAGTTTCCCAAGAAATGGCATCGCCACCTTTCATAGGGCCTTTTACTCTTAAGCTATCATATAATCCTAAAACAGAAGCGTTCACTCTTGCATTAGCACCATTGTGTGTTTTTGCTAAGTTGTTGTTTTCAATTTTGATAGGACGACCTTCACGTGTTTTAACTAAAACACTTGAAAAATCAAATCCATCAGCTATGGTCGTTGCGTAATAGTTCGCGACACCAGGCACAATAGATTCTGGTTGAACAACGTAAGGAATAGATTTGATCACTGGTCCCTCACACGCTGCTAAAGATGCCGCAGCTGTACTAAAACCAACATATTTCAAAAAGTCACGACGCGTTGTTGAAGATGCTTCTAGTGATTCCTTGTTCCCTAGGAACTCATCAGTTGGAATCTCTTGAACAAATTCATTTTGTTTTAGCGTCTCAACAATAGAGCTATCTTCTTTCAGCTCTTCAACACTTTTCCAGTATTTCTTGTTTGATGACATATTATATAATTGAATTACTTCTTATTAATCGTTTATTAGTAGTGACATTTTCCACATTCGAGTCCGCCCATTTGAGCAGCCGTTAGTTTGTCAACACCATATTTCTTAGACAATTGCTCATGTATTTTTTCATAATACGCATTGTCTTCTACTTTCACATTTGTTTCCCTGTGACAGTTGATACACCATCCCATAGTTAATGGCGCATGCTGATACATCACTTCCATCGTTTCTACTGGACCATGACATGTTTGACATTGCACACCTGCCACCTCGACGTGTTGCGAGTGGTTGAAATAAGCAAAATCAGGTAAATTGTGAATACGTACCCATCTTACAGGTTGTGTTTCTCCAGTATACTTTTGTTCGGCCTCATCCCAACCCACAGCTTTATACAATTTTTGAATTTCAGCATTATAATCAATGCCATATTCATTCAATCCTTCTTTCTGAGTTTCATCAGCCACCTGATAAATAGACTTGTGACAATTCATACAAATATTCAGAGATGGAATTCCTGAATGCTTACTGACTCTTGCAGAGGAATGACAATATTTACAGTCAATACCGTTATCACCAGCATGTATTCTGTGAGAATAATGAATTGGTTGTACTGGTTCATAGCCCTGATCCACGCCTACTTGCATTAAATAACCATAGATAAAATACGCACCAGCTAACAAGAAGAAAATAGCCGTTACCAAAACCAGGAATTGATTTTGAGCGAAAGCTTTCCAGATAGGAACCGTCTTATCGTTTTCCGCCACCGAAATTCCTTTTTGCTCAGCAAATCGATTTAAGGTGTTTTTTACTAACACTAAAGCTATCGCTAACAAAGCAAATAAAATAGCGAGTGCACCAAGAATCAATTTGTTTGAAATACCTGGCTCCACAACAGTGGTAGTGGATGCCGTATCATCGTCTTCATCAGGCGTTGGAGCTGGCTCAGCAGTATATGCAAGAATATCAGAAATATCCTGGTCTGTTAATTGCGGAAACGCTGTCATTGCCGTTCCGTTGTACTCGTTAAAAATCTGATTAGCATAAGCATCACCAGACTTCACCATACCAGCACTATTTCGAATCCATGAATTAAGCCAATCTCTACCTAATCCTTGCTCCTCATCTAAACGCGCTTCAACATTACGCAAAGCAGGACCTGTCATTTTTCTATCTAGAGCATGACATGCGGCACAGTTGGTATTAAATAAAGTTTTTCCTTTTGCAGGATCACCTTCTTGAGCAGTAAGTGAAGTAGTAAACGTAAGTAAAATAACCAATCCCAGATAAGGAATTTTTGAGGCTAGTTGACGGTAAATCACCTGTATCATATTGTTAGTTGAATTATCTTCTAAACTTTGGTATGATTTTTTCATTATCATAGGCATGAAAAAAACGTTTGTAAAATCTCATGCAAAAATAACACTTAAAGTCGATTTTGGAAATGTTACAGAACTGTTAATTGATAATTTATAAGGATTCTAAATAATAAAAAACAGTGCAATTTAGTTAATAATGTCAACTATCAAAACCACACTGAAAAAAAAATGTTTTCTTTGTATTAAATTTCAAAAAATATGAAACTCATAAATATAAAAACAGCCCTTATCTCACTTAGCTTTTTTATGGTTGTAAATCAGGGGTTTGGGCAACAAGGTACGGTCGTTATTGACCAAGATGATGACATCACGAAACTTTTGGAGTATAAAAAAGACGTTAAAACCACCAACTTGTATAAAATACAATTGGATTTTGGATCGCGTTCCGAAGCTATGGCGTTAAGACAAAAATTTGAGAATACCTTTTCACAGTGGCCATCAGAATTGGTTTATGAAACTCCTAACTATAAGGTTTGGGTCGGAAATTTTAGCACGCGATTAGAAGCAGATATCGCCCTTTTAGAGATCAAAAAGAAATTCTCGAAAGCAATGGTTTTTGAACCAAAAAAAGATGATTAATTCCAGAAATGATTCAACGTTAGAACTAAAAAAAGCGACTCATTACGAGTCGCTTTTTTTAATTTCAATGTTTATGATTATTTCAACTTTTTCTTAACCTCAACTTCTTGGAAAGCTTCAATCACATCATCCACTTGGATATCGTTATAGCCTTTTAACTGCATACCACAATCGTAGCCTTTAGACACTTCTTTAGCATCATCTTTGAAACGTTTCAACGACACGAGTTCTCCAGTATGAATGACCACACCATCTCTAATTAAACGGATGCCAGAGTTTCTGTAAATCTTTCCACTGGTAACCATACATCCTGCAATCGTACCAATTTTAGAAATCTTAAAAGTTTCTCTGATTTCAGCAGTACCTGTTACTTCCTCTTTCAATTCTGGTGACAACATGCCTTCCATCGCGTCCTTCAGGTCATTAATAGCATCATAGATGATGGAATATGTTCTGATATCGATTTCCTCATTATCAGCGATTTGACGTGCATTACCCATTGGTCTTACGTTAAATCCGATAATAATAGCGTCTGAAGCGGTTGCTAACAACACATCACTTTCTGTAATCGCTCCAACACCTTTATGAATGATATTCACTTGTATTTCTTCAGTGGATAATTTCTGGAATGAATCTGTTAATGCTTCCACAGAACCATCCACATCACCCTTAAGAATAATATTCAACTCTTGGAAATCACCAAGCGCAATTCGTCGTCCGATTTCATCCAAGGTGATATGACGTTGTGTACGCACCGATTGTTCTCTCTGTAATTGCGTACGCTTAGCAGCAATTTGCTTCGCTTCACGTTCATCTTCAAACACACTAAACTTATCACCTGCCTGTGGCGCACCATCCAATCCTAAGATTGATACTGGTGTTGATGGACCTGCAGCTTCTACTTCATTCCCTCGTTCATCGTGCATCGCTTTCACCTTACCACTGTTTTTACCAGCTAATACATAGTCTCCTACACGTAAAGTTCCGGCTTGTACCAATATGGTTGACACATATCCTCGACCTTTATCTAAGAATGCTTCAACAACAGTACCACTGGCAATTTTATTTGGGTTCGCTTTTAATTCTAATAATTCTGCTTCTAGTAATACCTTTTCTAATAATTCCTTAATACCTGTTCCATTTTTAGCTGAAATATCATGAGACTGGATTTTTCCTCCCCAATCTTCAACTAATAAATTCATATTCGCTAAACCTTCTTTTACTTTTTCAGGATTAGCACCAGGCTTATCAATTTTATTAATAGCAAAAACAATTGGCACTTCTGCAGCTTGTGCGTGAGCAATCGCCTCTTTTGTTTGCGGCATGATGGCATCATCAGCAGCAATTACGATAATGGCCAAATCGGTAACTTGAGCACCACGAGCACGCATCGCTGTAAAGGCTTCGTGACCAGGTGTATCTAAGAATGCTATTTTTTGTCCGTTATCTAGTTGTACGCCATAGGCACCAATGTGCTGTGTAATTCCACCTGACTCTCCTGCAATAACGTTCTCCTTACGAATGTAATCTAGTAAAGAGGTTTTACCGTGATCTACGTGACCCATCACTGTGACGATTGGAGCACGCGTGACCAAATCTTCTGGCTTATCTTCAATTTCTTCAATTGATTCCTCGATATCTGCCGTGACAAAATCAACCTCATAACCAAATTCATCTGCGACCACTGATAAGGTTTCAGCATCTAATCTTTGGTTCATGGTTACCATCATTCCAAGCGACATACAAGCTGAGATAATTTCAGTTACAGACACATTCATCATGGTTGCTACCTCACTCGCCGTAACAAACTCTGTTACTTTAAGGATTTTACTTTCAGCTGCTTCCGCTTGAAGGTCTTTCTCTGTTTGCTCTCTATGTTGTTCTCTTTTCTCTCTACGATACTTAGCCCCTTTACCTTTATTTGATTTACCTTGAAGTTTTTCTAAGGTCTCACGCACTTGTTTTTGGACTTCCTCTGCACTTGGCTCTTCTTTAACTGTAGAACGCTTCCCTTGATTTTTTCCCTTGTATCCACCTCTTTGGTTGCCTCGATTGTTCGATCGGTTATCACCTCCTGAAGGTCCTTTACTAATACGACGTCGCTTCTTCTTATTATCAGAATCGGAACTCGATTTTTTCTCTTCTTTTTTCTTTTTCGGCTTATTGAACTGAGATAAGTCAATTTTATCACCAGCAATTTTAGGTCCAGAGAGCTTTTTGTACTGCGTTTTTAGGGTTTCTTCAGCTGGTTCATCTGAAATTGCTGCCTCTTCCTTTTTTGCAGGTGTTTCTTTAGCCTTCACTTCGGGCTTAGCCTTTTCTTCAACTTTGTCTGCTTTTGCTTTAGGCGCTTCCTTCTCTTTCGGTGCTTCCGCAGCAGGCTTCACCTCTTCTTTTGGCGTTTCCTTTGTTTCAGGCGCTTTTTTCTCTACTGTTGGTTTATCTTTATTCAAGTCAATTTTACCAACCTGTTTCGGACCACTTAATTCAGCTTTTGCCTTCACCACTTCGCGGCTCTTGGCGGCTTCCTTTTGCGCTTTTTCTTCCAATTCACGCTCACGTTGTTCACGAAGTTCTTCCTTTTCCTTGAGTTTCGCTTCACTTACCTCTTGGGATTCTGCCTTTTTGTTGGCATCTGTTTGAAACTCATCGGAAAGAACTTTATAAACGTCTTCTGAAATTTTCGTATTAGGGCTCTTCTCTATTTCAACACCTTTTGATTCTAAAAAATCAACAGCGCGATCTATAGAGATATTTAATTCCCGTAGTACTTTATTTAACCTAGTTTGAGCCATAAATTGCTTGTAATATAACTTAAAAATCTATTTTACCAAATTAACCTTTTAATTGTTACGTTGGTATTAATCTTCGAATTCTTCTTTTAGAATTCTAATAACATCTAATATTGTTTCTTCTTCTAAATCGGTACGTTTCACAAGGTCATCAACATCTTGTTCTAGTACACTTTTCGCGGTATCCAAACCAACCTTACTGAATTCATCTATAATCCAGCCTTCTATTTCATCTGAAAACTCTCTTAACTCAACATCTTCCTCTGCACCTTCTCTAAATACGTCAATTTCGTAACCTGTTAACTTTCCAGCCAAACGGATATTGTGACCACCTCTACCAATGGCTTTTGAAACTTCCTCCGGTTTTAACAGTACTTCTGCACGTTTCGTTTCCTCATCAATTTTAATTGAGGTGACTCTTGCAGGACTCAATGCTCTTGTAATAAACAGTTGCAAGTTATTCGTGTAATTGATCACATCAATGTTCTCATTACCTAATTCTCTTACAATACCATGAATTCTCGAACCTTTCATACCAACACAAGCGCCAACAGGATCAATTCTATCGTCATAAGAATCTACGGCCACTTTAGCTTTTTCACCAGGAATTCTCACGACATTCTTTATCGTAATTAATCCATCAAATACTTCAGGGATTTCTTGCTCGAATAATTTTTCCAAAAATGCAGGTGCCGTTCTGGACATGATGATTGCAGGCTTGTTCCCTTTTAATTCAACACTTTCAATAATTCCTCTTACGTTTTCTCCTTTACGGAAAAAATCTGATGGAATTTGTTTATCCTTCGGAAGGATGATTTCATTCCCTTCATCATCTAAAAGGATGATAGCTCTATGGCGAATGTGATGTACTTCAGCAGAATATATTTCTCCTTCAAGCTCTTTAAACTGCTTGTAAATGTTTGTGTTATCGTGCTCATGAATCTTAGAGATCAAATTTTGACGCAAAGCCAAAATAGAACGACGTCCTAAATCTACTAATTTCACTTCTTCAGCAACATCTTCTCCTACTTCAAAATCTGGCTCTATTTTTTGAGCTTCAGATAAGGCAATCTCTTGGTTAGGCTCTTCAACTTCATCATCGGCTACAACCACACGATTTCTCCAAATCTCCAAATCCCCTTTATCAGGATTTATAATAATGTCAAAATTATCATCATCACCATACTTCTTCTTTAAGGCATTTCTGAGTACATCTTCTAAAATCGCCATTAACGTCACTCGATCGATTAACTTATCGTCTTTAAATTCTGAAAAAGAATCAATTAACGCAATATTTTCCATAATTAAGAATTAAAATTTTATTACAACTTGGGCTTTCGAAATCGTATCGAACGAAATATCAGCTTGCTTTTTTACAGTTACTTTTCCTTTACCTACTGGTTTAGGCTCTCTGGCTTTCCATTCCAGAAGAATGCTATCGTCTTTAACTTCAGTGAGCTTGCCTTCCACAGTTTTATCATCTGTTGTTTTCACACTTAAGGTTCTCCCTAAGTTTTTCTTATACTGGCGTTTGTTGGTCAAGGGTGATGTTGCACCTGCCGATAATACCTCCAAAGAGAAATCTTGTTCTTCTCGATCTAGGTTGTGCTCAATGGCACGACTAATGAACATACAATCTTCGACCAAAACACCATTGTCACCATCAATCACAATCTTAATTGTATGATCTGGTAACACTTGAAAATCAATTAAAAAGAGGTCTTCACGCTCTTTCAAGCCTTCATCCAATAAGTTTTTTACGGTCTCCTTGAACATGTACTAGTATAAAAAGAGCGGACTTTCCGTCCGCTCATTATTCTTTTTTCTTCAAACAACGCTGCAAATATACAACATTTTTATTGACTTTCACAAGTGTGATAGTTTCGATTTTTATTATTAAATTTATAAGACTCTAATCAAATTAATCAATATGAAAAAAATACTTGTTCCAACGGATTTTTCAGAAGAAGCTGAAAATGCCCTCAAAGTCGCTTCACAAATCGCTCGCAAATATGGTAGTGAAATTTATTTGCTGCACATGCTCGAGATTCCCCTTCAGGAAGTGGATGCTGTGAGCACCCAAGCCGAAGTGCCAGAAGTGATGTTTTTTATGAAAATGGCACACCAGCGATTTGAAGAAATCATGGATAGCGACTATCTGAAAGGCTTGACCGTTCATGAAATGGTCAAACCTGATGGTTCTTTCAATGGCATCTCAGACATCTGTAAGGAGCACGGTATTACAATGATTACTATGGGCTCTCATGGCGCGAGTGGATTCAAAGAAATGTTCGTTGGTTCTAATGCTGAAAAGGCCGTTCGAAATTCTGACGTACCTGTATTGGTTATTAAAAATGATCACGACGACTTTAGTGTGGATGATATTGTTTTTGCTTCCGATTTTAAAAATGACAATAAAGAGACGTACCGTCAAGCAACGGAGTTTGCAACCGCATTTGGTGCGCAAATCCATTTATTAATGGTGAATACGGCTAGTAATTTTACGACCACAAAAAAAGCCAACGACCGCATTAATGACTTTATCGCCGATTATAGCTTTAAGAATTTTACCGTCAATATTTATAACGATGAATCCGTTGAAAAAGGAATTTTGAATTTCTCGAAACTCATCGATGCAGACCTTATAGGCATTAGTACGCATGGCAGACAAGGAATTGCTCATTTCTTTAATGGCAGTATTAGCGAAGACCTAGTCAACCATGCGAAACGACCAGTTATGACGTTTAAGATATAAGTGGATATATGAGGTTTAGCAGTTATTAGAACCGATATTTTATCGAGGCGAAAAGATATCGCGGCAGTAACATAATTTCCGACCGATAAGCTGAAAAACCATTAATATCGATAACCGAATAAGTGTCTTGGTTTAAAATGTTATTGACTATGACACGGTATGAGAATCTGGAACTCATTGGTGTGATTTCTAATTGAAGGTCGGTGAATGTATAAGTCCCTTTCTCTATAAAATAAGAGTTGTTATTTAACGATGCAATCCAAACTTTTGAAAGTTTATAGCTTGCTTTAGCATCTAGTGTTTGCCACTTTCTTTTGGCTTTTACACTATTAAAATTTGATTTTGCATAGTTAAAACTTGTCTTGAACTTAAGATTTACAGGAAAATCGAAATAAGTAGTAGCCGTTAAAAAATAAGAAGACCGAAACGTTTTTAAATCCTGAAACCCACTATTATTAGCGTTAATTGGGATGCTTGATATATTTTGAACAATCCCTAAATTAGTAGAGATGTTGAGTTTTCTGAAGTAATTAGTAAAATCAATTTTGGAGGAAAACGATTGACCACTTTCGACAAACCTGTAATTCGTTAGCGTTATATTATTACCTATTTGATTATTCGTTGAATATCTGCCATTCGCATCATCATATTGTGCACTGACTGTTAGTGATTTTGTCTGTAGGTCATTGGCTATTTGATAGTACAGAGCAAACCTGTTTCTCTTAGGAATTAACAGGTCATCAGCTCCAAGAACAAATGACTGAAATGACCTCAATTGATACGATTCTAGAAACATATGTGATTTGGGCACATTAAAACTCTGCCCAAAACTCAAGCTTAAATAACCAATATTTAAATTTTTGAACGCTAGGCGTATTTTCGGATTGAATAACCATCTTTTACGATGTAATCTTCCAAACTCTAAATTTACATGGTCTAATTTTAATCGACCAGACAATTCGATATGCTTTGACAGACTATATTCAAATTCGCCCTTGAAACCTACCGTTTGCTGTTTGTAATTCACAGCATTCGACAAGCTGTCAACTTCAGTATTAACATTTTGATCTGTGATCAAAAAAGCATTATTCCGAGCTTCATTTATGCTTTCGTAGCCAATTTCCAAATTGGTTTTTAGACGTCCTAGATTAAGAATTAATGATGACCTTCCACCAAAATTAGTCACCTCATCACTAGCTTTATGCTTGATACGTGACACATTTGACTGACTTAAAAAATCATTTAAAACAGGTGAATCAATGTCTGAGTCTTGCTTGATGTTATTTTGACCGAAGTGCAGATAACTGTGAAGCAGTGTCTTATCACCAATTAAATAACTATGCTCTAAATGATTGGCTAAGGAAAATTCTTTTTGCCTTAGGTTTTCCGAAATAATTTGATCATTAAAAATTGCATGGCGTCTTGTTCTTTCTGGCCTGTTTTCATAAACAAGCACATTTTTGATATAGGTTTTACTATTCTTCGCATACTTTAACTCCATTTCGCCTCCACCCAAGGTGGTATTTCTAACGAAATCATTTTGTTCATTGAAAACTATCGGATCGGTTCCCAAATTGAAAACCGTTTCTGATGAAAATAACTGCTCTTCAACATCACTCGTAACATAACCCGTTCCTCTTAGTTTTAGTTTTGGGCTTAAAGAAGTTACAAAACCTAGTGAATTTATAAAGGCTTTATTAAATGTACTTTCACCATTTTTGAATAGGGTGTTGTTATTGTCCGAAATATTATAAATTGGACTTATGCTTGTCTCAATTTTACCTTGTCTAAAAAACCCGGTATTGACAGATTGGACTTGCTCAACCTGATCTTTAGCTAAGCGACCAAGGTTGTTATAATCGTTAAAATTAAAAAACTTGATTTTTTTGCGTATTAACCCAATATTGGAAGCAAGTTTTAATCGTTCTTCCGTGCCAACACCCAAACTTGCGTTTCCAAACCAAATATTTTTATAGTCGTCCTTCAGGACTAAGTTCAAAGCTATTTTCTCAGACTTTATCACTTTAGCAATTATGGGGTTTTCCTCAAAAGCATCCAATATTTCAACAGCATCCAATGTATTTGCGTCTAAATTTTTAGACAATACTTTATAATTTTTGTCAAACAGATCTTCACCTTCCACCAACAGCTTATCGATTAACCTACCTTTTGCCTTTATACTCCCATCCTCCATGACTTCAATTCCTGGAAGCCTTTTAAGGATATCTTCAACAGTTTGCTCTGTACCATCCTTAAAAGCATTAACCTTATAAGTAATAGTATCACCTTGCCTCGCTATTTTTTCTGTGGGCCTCAAAAGCACCTCATTAAGACGCTCTACTTTTTCATTTAACTCAAATGAAACTGTATAAGTTTTAGTATTTTTTTCAATGCTTATGGTAGCCGTTTTCTTATCAAAACCTAAACTCTGTGCTGACAACTTAAAAAAATTTCCATTCAAGGTATGTAATTCAATAGCATATAATCCTTCTGGATTCGTGTAAGTATAGTCTAAGATCGCATTTGAAGAATCAGATACGACGATACTAGCATTTTCTATAGGTATTTGATTTGCAGACTTGACATTACCTACTATTTTTATCTGAGCAATTGAGACCTGAAAAGACAACAACAGCACTACTAAAAAAACAGTATGCGACCTATTCTGAAACTTCATTCATCAAAAGACTCAATGAAAACTTCACTCTTAATTTGTCTTTCAGGAACATTCGTACCCATTCTTTCAGCAATCAGTATTGAACTGTTCTTCCTATGTTCATACATTCTATCCAACCGCTTTTTGAAATCTTCTAGTGTTTTCCATGTTTGGGGATGGTAACCTGGCCTTTGAACTTTCGATATTTCAATGGGAGACTCAAGCGGATACGTAATGCTTTTAAAATAAATGTAAATTTCTTTATCTTGATCGTAAGCCTCTAAAATTAAACCTGGTAAGCCATGCAACTTCCACGGCCCAAATGGCAACGGAATAGCCATGGTATACCAAGCCGTATAAACCCTTCCTCTGTAAGTTCCTACAGCCTTGTTAGCGGTAATATTGCCGAAATCCTTCGTTTCATTTATTAATTCCCAGTGTATTTCAGGGAGCTTTTCAGCCACGTACAAACCATCCCATTGATTCCAATACGTACTATCTTTACTCAAATTACGATAAACTTGTCGTCCGTATCTCGTCGTCATTTCACCTCTTAATGAAATCCCTCGAGACCTATCAGCACTGTAGTAACGTGTTTTAAAGGTTTTTCCTTTTTCGAGCGAATCTTTCGCGACCACATAGTAAGATTCATTTGCATTAAAGGTCATATAGGCATTAAAATCAGGTCCTAATGGCCCCTTTAGTCCATTACTATCAATTTGTCCATAGTGCACCAATCCCATCTTTTGAGCAGACACTGCGGATGTCAGTAACATGCAGGTTATAAAAATTGTTTTAATCATTCTTAAACATTATTCAGGATTATGCTGAAAACAAGCGTCACGTTGTTTCAAAGAAAACAAAAGTTAAACTAAAAACGGCGTAAATAACATCTTTATTTTCCTCTTAACCCTATTAATGCGATTTTGACTTTCAATAAGACAGAAATAATAAAACAAAAAATCCTGACTATTTTCATAATCAGGATTTGCTTTTGTTGGCCTACTAGGGCTCGAACCTAGACTCTTCTGGACCAAAACCAGACGTGTTGCCAGTTACACCATAGGCCATTCTCTAAATGAGGATGCAAATTTAGTACAAAGTTTTATTTGCACAAATAATTTCATACAAAATAATCAAAAAATGGTAACGTTTACTTAAAATATATCCTGTTTATCATATTTATTACTAAATTCGCTCGCATTTAATAGACTAATTTTATGACACATTTCAATTTCAAGAAATGGAATAACATCATCGGATGGATCGCCTTTGCCATCGCTTTTATCACCTATGCTTTAACCATTGAACCTACAGTAAGTTTTTGGGATGCAGGTGAATATATTTTAACCTCTTCTAAGTTACAAGTTGGTCATCCACCTGGAGCGCCATTATTTCAAATGATAGGTGCATTTTTCTCCATGTTTGCTTTGGAACCATCCCAAATTGGAGCCATGCTGAATATGATGAGTGCCGTATCAAGTGCCTTTACTATCTTGTTCATGTTTTGGTCGATTAGCCTATTATTGAGAAAAATTGTTGCCATCTCTGATCCTAGAAAAGAGACTGAAACTTCAAACGTTTTATCGAATAATCAGTACATCGCCATTCTGGGCAGTGCTTTTGTAGGGAGCTTGGCTTTTACATTTACAGATTCGTTTTGGTTTAATGCTGTAGAAACAGAAGTCTATGCCATGGCCACCTTAATCATGTCCATCTTGTTCTATCTCGGCTTGCGTTGGGAACAAGACATGGACAAACCAAGAGGTCATCGATGGCTCATACTCATTGCCTTTGTCATTGGATTATCATTTGGTGTGCATTTTATGGGACTTTTAACGATTCCTGCCTTGGGATTGATCTATTATTTTAAGAACTATAAAACCGTAACCGTTAAAACCTTTATTTTGGCGAATGTGATAGCGGCTGCGATACTGCTTTTTATCTTTAAACTCTTATTGCCAAATGCCTTAAGACTTTTTAGTGCGTCGGAAATTTTCTTTGTAAACACCATTGGGTTACCGTTTAATTCAGGATCGATTATTGCCGGAATTGTGGTCATCGCGCTTTTCTATTTCGGTTTAAAATACACAAGAGATAAAGGTTATAAATATGCTAACACACTGACCCTTTGTTTGATTTTTATATTTATTGGTTTCTCGTCTTGGATCATGCTTCCCATTCGTGCCAATGCTAACGTGATCATCAATGAAAACAATCCATCGAGTGCTCGTGAACTTTTAGCATATTACAACCTGGAGCAATATCCAGAAACACATTTGTTTTATGGACCATTATTTACAGATCAATATTCTGGATTAGATAAAAACAATCCGTACTTGGATGACAAACCTAAGTATGAAAAGGATGAAGAAAAGGGCGAGTATGTGATTGTCAATGAATGGAAAAACGCCAAACAAAATTACAATTCCAAGCATGCCGCTGTACTTCCGAGAATGTGGAGTACAGAACATGCCGAAAATTACATGATGTTCACAGGCTTGCTTGATTTTAAGATCAAACCTGAATATCAAATGGATAATGACGTTCGAGGCTTGGTCAACAAATTCCGTAAAGAAGTCGCACAAGGTAAAGTAGACTACGAAGATTATAATAGCTTCTTGAAACAGTTCGGAAGCACTTATTTTGATGTAGAAAAACCTTCTTTTGGTGACAACCTATACTACATGATTGATTACCAATTTGGCTATATGTATTGGCGTTATTTTATGTGGAACTTTTCTGGAAGACAAGATGATATTCAGGGTAAATATGATGACCTTCACGGAAATTGGATTAGTGGTATCGACTTTATTGATGAATGGCATTTAGGAATGTCTCAGGATAATTTACCGAGTGACGTGGTCAATAATAAAGCACGAAATACGTATTATATGTTGCCCTTAATTTTGGGTATCATTGGGTTTTTATTCGTGTTGGCGAAAGACCCAAAACGATTTTGGGTACTGTTGGTATTTTTCCTTTTTACAGGATTAGCCATCCAGTTCTATACCAATGTAAGACCTTTTGAACCAAGAGAGCGCGACTATTCCGTCGTAGGCTCTTTCTATGTGTTCGCTATTTGGATTGGTTTTGGCGTCTATGCCATCTTTGATTTTCTAAAACGATTTGTCAGTTCTAAGTTTTTGGCTCCAGCCATTACCTTAGTTTGTCTCGTCTTGGTACCTGGTATTTTAGCTGCTGAAAACTGGGATGATCATGACCGTTCTGAAAAATACACCGCTCAAGCTATGGCTCGAAAATATCTCGAATCTTGCGCGCCAAATTCTATTTTATTTACCATTGGTGACAACGATAGTTTCCCATTGTGGTATCTACAAGAAATTGAAGGCGTTAGAACCGACGTAAGAGTCGTTAATACCAGTCTTTTTCAAACCGATTGGTATATCGATCAAATGAAACGGAAGGCTTATGAAAGTGACCCCATTCCTTCTCAATTAACGCATGATCAATATAAATTTGGAACTCGGGATTACATCATGAAAAATGAAATTACAAGAGATACCTTTTTAATTAAAGATTTTGTCGATTTTGTTTCGAGTGAAGACCCTAAATACAAACTGCGTTATGCGCTGAAAGCGATGGGAGAAGACACCTCTCTTTACCCTAAGCAATTACTCAATTCTAACTATATGCCAACAAGCCATATCAGAGTTCCTGTTAATGTAGAAAACGTCTTGGAAAATGGTATTGTACAACCTAAGGATGCAGATAAAATTGAACCTTATTTAGATATTACCATTAAGAACAACGGTCTTTATAAAAACCGTTTATTAATGTTAGATATCATCGCCAATAATGATTGGGAACGTCCTATTTATTTTACGGGTGGTGCTTTTAGTGATGAAGATTATATATGGATGAAGGATTATTTACAATTGGATGGTCTTTGCTATAAATTAGTACCTATAAAAACACCTGTGGATAGAGCAAATCCGTTTGATATGGGACGTGTGGACTCAGATTTGATGTATGAAAAAGTCATGTCTTGGGATTGGGGTAACAGTGGTAGTGATGAGATTTATCACGATGTTGAAACGCGTAAGAACGGCATCACCTACCGTGGTAACTTAGCACGATTATTAGAACAACTGATCCAAGAGGATCAATTAGATAAAGCTGAAAATATTGCCGATTTAGCTATGGAAAAAATGCCCGTTGATAAGTTTGGGTTCTATACCCTTTTAGACCCATATATTAGCGGCTATTACGAAATTGGAAATAAGGAAAAAGCTAGAAAACTCTACACCGACGTTGCTAGAAAATATCAAGAGAAATTAAAATATTGGAGTGGGCTTTCTATTGAAAACCAAACACATTATTTGGATGAAATTGTCACTGATATTGAATGGTATCGTAATTTAGTGGATATCTTGGTCATCTATAATGACAAAGAATTTGCCATGCAAGAAACAGAGAAATTCAATAATTACCTGAAACTCTTTAAACATTTCACAGATGAAGATGACGCTGAAGCCACTCCACCGCGTGAAGAAAGAGATATTCCGAGAGATACAATAGACACTATTATTGGTGTTGAATAATTAAAAATGTGAAAATTGCGCTAGTTAAAACGCCTTCAGTGGCTAAAAAAATGTTTCCCAATTACACTTGGGATATAGCAACGAATCGCAAAGAAATATTTTTAACTTTTGATGATGGTCCAACACCTGAAATAACCAACTGGACCTTAAACACATTAAAAGATTTTCATGCTAAGGCGACCTTTTTTTGTATCGGAGAAAACATCCTGAAGTATCCTGATATATTCCAAAACATCCTAAACGAAGGGCATGCCATTGGCAATCATACTCAGCACCATTTAAAAGGTTGGCGAACAACAACCAAAGATTATATTCAGGACGTTGAAACTACTCAGATTATTATAAATAAACTGCACAAGAACCATCCTACCCAAAGCAAACTCTTTCGCCCACCGTACGGCCGAATCAAACCAAAACAAGCCAAACAACTATTGGCTTTAGGATATCAAATCGTGATGTGGGATGTACTATCATTTGACTGGAACAATGATGTTTCAGAAAAGACTTGTTTAGACAATGTTATTTTAAAAAGTAAAGAAGGAAGTATTGTCGTTTTTCATGACAGTATTAAGGCGAAAAAAAATATGGCGTACACCCTTCCAAAAGTTTTGGAACACTTTACTTCTAAAGGCTTTGAATTTAAAACCTTACAAAGCTCTATGGCTTAGAGATACTCTTGTACAATACCAATTAAAGTGTTGGCATCTTGTTCGCCACTATGACGCCATTTCATTTCACCATTTTTGTAAATAATCAATGTTGGTAAGCCTTTTACGCGCAATGCTTCGGCCAATTCCTTGTTTTTATCAACATCGATTTTAATGACTTTCGCCTTGTCACCAAGAGCAGCGGCAACATCTCTCATCACAGGATGCATTGCTGTAGATTGTTCGTTCCATTCAGTAAAAAAATCTAACAGAACAGGAATATCGACATCTATAAGTTCCCCAAATTTTGACATACATTAAAGTTTTAAGTCAAATGTGTTACTACAAATATAACATTTCCTTGCAATTAAGCATTATTTGAGCCCTTTTTTAAAGTGATGACTGTTACCTCTGGCCAAATACCCACGCGACCTGGATAACCAAGATAACCAAACCCTCTATTCACATTTAAGTATTTATTGAATTGCTCATACATACCAGCCCAATGCTTGTATCGCCATTTCACAGGACTCCATTTTACCCAACCTGGAATTTCAATCCCGAATTGCATCCCATGTGTATGTCCGCTTAATGTCAAATGGTAATGGTAATCGTCGTGCAACACACATTCATCCCAATGGCTTGGATCATGACTGAGCAAAATCTTAAAATCGTCGGGACTTATGGCTTCAGCTGCTTTCTTTAAATCACCTGCTTTTTTAAACCCACCTTTACCCCAATTCTCAACACCAACAATAGCAATACGTTGGCCATCTCTTTCGATATAGCGACTTTCGTTGAGTAATAAATCATAACCCATTGTTTTTTGTATATGAGCTAAATCGGCTAAATTTTGAGCCTTAGCATCAGGTGACGGCCAATCAATATAATCGCCATAGTCATGATTCCCTAGAATGGAATACACACCATCCTTTGCTTTTAATTGGCTAAATAAATCGGCCCAAGGCAACATCTCGTCTGCTTTATTATTGACCATATCTCCTGTAAACATAATCACATCTGATGCTTGTTGATTAATCAAATCTATGCCATAGGCTATTTTCTTTCTATTGTCAAAACTTCCAGAATGGATATCACTAATTTGCGTAATTCGATACCCATCAAAAGCTTCAGGTAAATCCTCAAAATGCAGTGCATATTCTAAGACCCTAAAACGGTACTTACCTCTATACATACCATATAACAATGATGCAAAAGGAATCGCTGCCAACCCAACGGCTATCTGACTAATAAACTTTCGTCTAGAGGGTAAATAAAACGTTTCTTTCGTGGTCACCAATCGGTCATACAAACCTAAAACGGCTCTTATGATATCTTCACCAATTAATATGGGTATAACGACAAGATTAAAAGACATGAATGCCAATAAAAATCCGAAGGCATAACTTTTGGACGGACTAAGGACACGACCTTCAGAACCCACCAAAAATTGATAGATAAAATTCCCTGCAATGAGTACGGCTACACCAATAAAAATATACTGAATGACATTTGATTTGCTTATTGTTTTAATGGCTTGAAAAGCGTAAACGGAAGTAACAATGTAAATCAAAATAAGGATAACTCCTCTGTACATAAAAAATCTTTTTTCAAAGATAACTCATTTTAAAAAGGAACTCATTCCATAAAATATATTTAACGATACCTTAAGATTTACTATCTTTTCCATCAAATTAAAAATCGTACATGAAATATCTGTCATTTGTAAGTTTTATATCACTTCTTCTGCTCAACTGTAATTCTACATCAAACCCAGAAACATATCATCACGACAAAGCCCTAACTTCCTATGTCAACCCGTTTATTGGCACTGGAGGACATGGCCATACCTATCCTGGTGCTACAATGCCATTTGGAATGATGCAACTTAGTCCTGATACACGATTAGATGGCTGGGATGGTTGTTCTGGCTATCATTATAGTGATGAATATATTTATGGGTTTTCGCATACACACCTTAGTGGTACTGGAGTTAGTGATTATGGTGATATTTTGTTGATGCCAACCAACAAGGTCAATTTCAATAATGGCAGTGATGAACAGCCAGGATACCGTGATCATTTTTCTCATGATAATGAAATCGCCGAACCAGGTTTTTACAAAGTGCATTTAGATAGTACGAATATTGATGTAGAATTAACGGTTTCCCAGAGGAGTGGTATACATAAATATCAGTATCCTTCTTCTACGTCGCAATTTGTTATTTTAGATTTAGACCATAGAGATCAATTATTAGAGTATAAAATCAAGAAAGATAACGATTCTACTATTTCTGGTTACAGACATTCCAAGGCTTGGGCTACAGATCAAAGGCTCTTTTACACCATCCAATTTTCACAACCTATCAAGTCAATCGTTTATGAAGATCACGATGAAATTGTGTCAAAAAATTATAAATATCAAAGCAAGAAAGCAGCGATTGAATTTGAAAATCCTAATAACGAACCACTGATTGTGAAAGTTGGTATTTCAGCTGTTGATGAAACTGGAGCGAAGAATAATCTGCAACAGGAAATAGGTAACGCTTCTTTTGAGGCTATAAAAACCGAAGCTCAAAACATCTGGGAAAGCCAACTTCAAAAAATTAAGGTCAGTTCTGAAAATACAGCATATAAAACCAATTTCTACACGGCATTATACCATACCATGTTGGCACCAAACTTATATCAAGATGTAGACGGTCGCTATCGAGGAATGGACTTGAATATTCATCAAACAGACGCGTTTGATTATTACACTGTTTTTTCCCTCTGGGATACCTATCGTGCTGCACATCCATTATATACCATTATCGAACAGGAACGAACCAATGACTTTATCAATACGTTTTTAGCTAAATATGATGAAGGTGGAATCATGCCCATATGGGATTTAAGTGGTAATTACACAGGCTGTATGATAGGTTACCATGCGGTTCCCGTGATTTCTGACGCCTATATGAAAGGACTTAGAGCTTACGATGTTGATAAAGCACTGGAAGCTATGGTGCATTCTGCCACAAGAGATAAGTTAGGCCTGAAATCTTATAAAAAGTTTGGTTTCATCCCAGTAGAAGAAGAAAGTGAATCGGTATCTAAAACCTTAGAATATGCCTATGATGATTGGAGCATTGCCCAAATGGCAAAGGCGATGGGAAAAATGGATGTTTATGAAACATTTAGCAAAAGAGCACAGTACTATAAAAATGTCTTCGACCCTGAAACTCAATTTATGCGTGGGCGTTTTCGGAATACGTGGTTTGCACCTTTCGATCCTTATGAGGTAAATTTTAATTACACGGAAGCCAATTCTTGGCAGTATAGTTTTTATGTGCCACAAGACATTTCGGGCTTTATGACGCTTTTAGGAGGTAAAGCACAACTAGAAGCACAGCTAGATAAGTTATTTACGGCTGAAACTGAAACCTCGGGTAGAAATCAGGCCGATATCACAGGTCTTATTGGTCAATATGCACATGGTAATGAGCCTAGTCATCATATGGCCTACCTCTATAACTTTGTCAATAAACCTCATAAAACACAAGAAAAGGTTCATCAAATTCTAACCGAGCTTTACAAAGATTCGCCGGATGGCATTTCTGGCAATGAAGATTGTGGCCAAATGAGTGCTTGGTATGTGTTTTCATCTTTAGGATTTTATCCAGTGACACCAGGATCTAACGATTATGTTATTGGGACTCCTCTTTTTGACGAAGCGACAATTCAATTAGAAAATGGTAAGCAATTTAAAATTATAGCGCATCAATTGAGTCAATCTTATAAATATGTGGAATCTGTTCTTCTCAATGGAGAACCACTTCGAAAAACAGTTATTCAGCATAAGGACATCATCAATGGCGGCACTCTTGAGTTTGTGATGACCAATACACCCGCTATTTGGGGAAGCCGTCACAACGAGGAACCAATGACTAACATTGAAGAGCATCTGATTACTCCGGTGCCATTTATAGCAAAAGGTGATGTGGCTTTTAAAGGTCAGACAGAAGTTCATTTAGAAAATGTAGACCGCGAAGCCTCTATTTATTACAGTTTGGATGATGCTGAATTTTCAGCCTATGAAAAACCGATAACTATTTCAGAGCCTGCGACATTACGAGTGTATGCTGAAAAGCACCAAATTAAAAGTGCCACTGTAGAAACACACTTTTACAAAATAGATCCAAATTTATCTATCAAGTTAGATACCGAATATGCCAACCAATATAACGCTGGAGGGAATGATGCACTCATTGATGGTATCATAGGAACCCAAGATTTCAGAACAGGGACATGGCAAGGATACTGGAATGAGGATGTGGTGGCCACCGTCGATTTAGGAAGCCTAAAACCCATAACACAAGTGAGTTTGAATTTCTTACAAGACCAAGGTGCTTGGATCTTTTATCCAACAGCTGTAGAATGCTTAGCATCCAAAGATGGTAAGGAATTTCAGCTTATTGATCATATGGAAATAGATGCTGCCAGTAAAATTGATGAGCCCAATATTAAAACAATGACCTTCGACATTCCGTCTGAAAACTTTCGCTATATAAAAATAAAAGCTAAAAAAATGGGAGAACTTCCAGAATGGCATCTAGGATTTCCTGATGATGGAAGAAGCTGGATTTTTGTGGATGAAATTTCAATCAAATAAATTAAAACGCACATGAAACGCAGACACTTTATTAAAAATGCCTCATTAACTGGAGTTGTTTTAGCCGTTGGCTCATCACTCACAAATTGTGTAGAAGCGACATCTGAAGAAGCGAAGGCTGAATCTGTAGCTATGGCTGACAATTCCGAAGCTACTTTACCATTAGTCATTGCGACCTGGCATGTGGAAGCAGCGACAGCTAAAGCGATGGAAGTTCTTCAATCTGGTGGTAACGCACTGGACGCTGTTGAGCAAGGTTGCCGCGTGGAGGAGGCAAACGAAAAAGGACAGTCTGTTGGCAAAGGAGGCCTACCAGATCGTGATGGAAACGTTACTCTAGACGCTTGTATTATGGATAAACACGGTAATTGCGGATCTGTAGTTTATCTGCAGAACATCACACATGCCGTTTCCGTTGCACGAAAAGTCATGGAAGACACACCTCACGTGATGCTGGCTGGAGAAGGTGCGAAACAATTTGCGCTATCTCAAGGGTTTGAAGCTGAGGACTTATTAACTGAAGCTTCCAAAGAAGCTTGGGAAAAATGGAAAGTGGAAGCTAAATACAAACCTATAATAAATATTGAAAATCATGACACCATAGGCATGTTAGCCATAGATAAAAATGGTGATATTTCAGGAGCATGCACTACAAGTGGTCTTGCTTATAAAATGGGAGGCCGTGTGGGAGACTCTCCGATTATAGGTTCTGGATTATTCGTAGATAACGAAATTGGCGCAGCCGTTGCTACTGGATTGGGCGAAGAAGTGGTTAAAACAGTTGGTAGTTTTTTAGTTGTTGAACTTATGCGACAAGGTAAATCTCCTCAAGCAGCTTGTGAAGAAGCGATAGGACGCATTGTGAATAAACCTAATAGCAATTACAAGGATTTTCAAGTAGGGTACATCGCGGTCAACAAAAAAGGTGAAACTGGCAGTTATTCTATTCATCAATGGTTTAGTATGACCAAATATCAGGATGGCAAAAATGAACAGATACAATCCGATTATTTTAATAAATCTTAAAATGATTACTTTAGTACATCTAATTTTTCTAAATACTTGAAATTTGAAATACCTTTACTTTGGCTTAGTCATTTTTTCACTTTCACTTCAGGCGCAAACGTCGGCTAATTCTCAAATAGTTGTTATTGATTCTTTGCTCGCCTCCGTTGATTCTATGGAGGATAACTTCGAAAAAATTAGAACATTAACGAGTAATGCTGGCAGGTTTCGGTACTCAAAAGAGTCGCGCGTTTTAATTGACAAGGCTATAGCCATTTCGGAAACCTATCAAGACCCTAAATTATTTGCCAATTCTTATTATTCCTTAGGTAATTATTTCTTTTATAATAGTGAGTTGGACTCCGCTGAAATTTATTTAGACAGATCGTTATCATACGTGAATGATCAAACAATGCCCTTTCTAAGAGCTTCCAATCTTATGACAAAAAGTGGTGTGTATCGCAAACGAGGAAACATTGCGTTGGCACTAGCTACCATGCTTAATTCCAAACGTGCATTAGACAATATTGACACGCTAAAGCTTGATGAAGAGCAACGCTACAAGTTCAAAGGGGAAAGTTTAGTTTTAAATAATTCTTTAGCGAACTACTACAACCAAATGGAAGAGTTCGACAAAGCACTAGACTACTATAACAATGCCTATGAATCGGCTATGGCATTGAAGTCTTACGTAAACGCAGGCATTATAATTTCCAATAAAGGAGAGTTACTCTTAAATAGAGGACAATTTCAAGAGGCCTTAACGTTATTTCAAGATGGGAAAGTGCTTAAAGAAAAAGGTAAGGCACCTATGCGATTCGTCATGAGTTCTGTTTTAAACATTGGCAATGCACTGTCCAAAATGGGACAATATGATAACGCACTTCAACAACTAAATCTAGCACATGATTACTATGAGACTAATGATATCAAAGAGAACCTGATCATTGCAAAAAACTATCGAGGGAATTTATATCTAAAAACTGAACAATTTAATCTTGCTATAGAAGATTGTGAAAACGGAAAAACCTTAGCTCTAGAAAATGGCGACTTAGAATTAATTTCTGATGCTTGTGAGTGCCTAACAAAAGCATATGAAGCCACAGGAACTTTTGATAAAGCCTTAGAAAACTATCAATTGTTAACGAAGACTAATGATTCCATTTTTAATGAAAACACCATTAAAAAACAGACGCAACAAGAGATGCAGTATGAGTTCAACAAAACGCAAGAACTAAATGCATTGGAACTAAAAGCAAAAGAGAATGAAAGTAAACTCTATTCTTATTTAGCAGCATCTGGACTCCTCTTAGCACTGGTGTTGGGATTCTTCTTTTATAAAAACAGAAAAAAGAACACGCAGTTAGCCAAACAAAAATCACTTTTAGAAGCCACAATTGATGAGAAAAATGTGCTTTTAAAAGAAACGCACCATCGTGTTAAAAACAGCTTTCAAATCGTTTCTAGTCTGTTGTATCTTCAATCTGAAAATGTCGAAGATAAAGAGGCTAAAATTGCCATAAAAGAAGCCGAAAATAGAGTAAGGTCCATGGTCCTTGTGCACCAAAAGCTTTACAACAAAGACGAATTGGTTGGTATTGACGCCAGAGAATACATCAGTGATCTCGTGAAAGATATTTTCGAAAGCCACCAATTTGAAGGCGAGCCTATTACCTATCATCTAAATATTGAATCTTTGGTTTTGGATATTGAGACAATCACGCCATTAGGTCTTATATTAAATGAATTGATAGTGAATACGATCAAACATGCGTTCCAAGGAATTGAACACGACAAAACTATTCACATTCATTTTTCAAAAGAAAACCAACAGCTCGTTCTTAAGGTCATTGACAACGGAAAAGGGTTTGAAGGAGACATTAAACAAACATCATTTGGAATTACACTAATGAAAGCGCTTTCTAAGCAATTAAAAGCGGATCTCAAATATAACTCAGTTCCTTCGGAAGGTACTGAAGCTATTCTAAGCATATCTAACTTTAAAGTTTTGTCTTAAATTTCGCTAAAAAAAAGATGCAACTCACTAAATTTTTAAGCGATTCAACCTGATAACCGCTACCTTTTAAACTGAAAAACACCTATTGAAAACACCAAGGATATACATAGTAGAGGATGAACCATTAATTGTGTCTACCATCGAAACTGCTCTGAGAAAGAATGGTTATGAGATTGCGGGTGATGCCGACGATTATGGCTCGGCAATAAAAGACATAGAAGCAATTCATCCAGACTTAATTTTGTTAGACATTCAGCTCAATGGACAGCAAGATGGTGTTGATTTAGCCGAAATATTAGATGATAAACAAATACCCTACGTGTATTTAACATCACAAACAGATCCACAGACTGTTAATCGCATGAAATTGACCAATCCATTGGGATATATTGTTAAACCTTTTACAGAGCACAGCTTAAGAAGTCAGTTAGATTTAGCTTGGCACCATCATATCTCAAAAAATCCAGAGTTTATCACCTTAAAATCTGACGGACGCATGTATCGGGTGAATTTAAACGATATTCTATACCTTAAAGCCTTTGACAATTACTGCTATGTCCATACCACTACCCGTACTCACCTGGTACCGCATACGTTAAAACATATGTTAGAAGAGCTAAAGGGTGATCAGTTTGTAAAAACACATCGCTCCTACGTGGTCAATATCAATCAAGTTGATGCGGTTCAAAACAATAAGTTATTCTTAAAAACGGAACCAATTCCTTTAAGTGCTACTCAAAAAAGCTTGGTCTTGAGTAAATTAAAGCGTCAATAAAACAGACCATCTGCACTCGCTAAAAAAAATGAGGAGTTCACTAAAAAAATAATTAGAAGTCTTCGCTTTTGAATAGTTTTAACTAACTATTAATCAGAATTTTAAACGCATTTACCAATAACAACTCTACATTCCCACAACGTTATTGCGCTTAAAATTCCTCTCAAAAACATACCGTTATGAAAGCGCATCGACTTTTATTTGGCTTCCTAATTTTTTTCACATGCTATAGCATTCAAGCTCAGGTAGGTGTCGGCAACACCACACCACAGGCGACATTGGATATTTCTGCAAGTAATGTCACCAATCCTGCAAACGACGATGGAATCCTTATCCCTAGAGTTGGCAACTTTCCAGCTGCAAACCCGACGGCTGCTCAAGATGGCATGCTCGTCTTCTATACGGGTACAGGTTTTTCCGGTAAAGGATTGTATTATTGGGATAATCCTACTTCAAATTGGATTCCTGTAAAAGGTGTAGAACGTATCAACGACCTTATCGATGGAAAAACAGATCCAGGAACATTTTCCATTTACTTGGGTCTAGGTGCTGGAACGGACGATAATGGTTCAAATAATACAAATATTGGAATTGGTAGAAATGCCCTTAATGCTATTGTAAACAACGATAATAACATAGCTATAGGTAGTGCCACTCTACAAAACTACGTAGGAAATACAGTGCCAGGAAATAATGTTGCTATAGGTAATAATACCATGACCAACATGACCACAGGTGCATTAAATACGGCTGTGGGGCAAGGCGCTATGGAAAACATCAATTTTAATACCAATAGTAACGTAGCTGTTGGAACCTATGCACTTCGAAACCTCGCAAGTGGTACAGAGAATACCGTTTTAGGTTATAGTGCTGGTAATAGTTCTGACGGGTCTTACAATGTGTTTTTAGGGCGTAGCTCAGGAAATACTATTGACGGATCAAGAAATGTTTTTATTGGATACAACTCCGCAAGTACATTGGCAACAGGGAATGATTTATTATACATAGAAAATTCAAACTCGCTAACACCTTTGATTTATGGTGAATTTGATAATGATATCTTAAGAATTAATGGCGAATTACAAGTCAATAATCCCGGAGGAACTGGCTATGCACTACCTCTCATCGATGGCAGTGCAAATCAAATCATGGCTACTGATGGTGTCGGACAAATTAGCTTTGTCGATGCTTCCTCTCTAATTACTGTAACTGATGAAATCGACTGGTACGAAGAAAACACCACCAATAAACCTGATGCCATAACAGATGATATTTATACACAAGGTAACGTAGCCATTGGTAAAAACACAGCAGATTACCCTTTGGACATTGAAGTTACCACAAATACTACCAACTCGATTATTGCTAGAATGGTGGATAACACTAATGGAACCGGCGATCATATCGGCTTACAACAAATTATGGGAGGTACGCACAATGAGTTTGTTAATGCTCTAGCGTCTTATATCGATAACACAGGCTCTGGGCTTCATACAGGTATAGTAACTTCAGTAGAAAATGGTGGCGGCAATCAAGTTGGGCTTCGCTCAACAGTTCGTGGTAATTCTGGTGAAAACACTTCAATATTAGGAAGTATTCTTAATAGTGGATCAGCTAGTAGCTATATACAAACAGGGTTAGGCTTAGATATCTCCCAACCTAGTAGTCAAATTAGTTATGGGATTTTCAATGTCCTAGATGCTAGTGGCGCTAATGCTACAGGTATAAAATATGGAATGTACAATCTAATAGATAATGGTACAGGAGATCATTATGGCGTTTACAATGATGTGCGTGGCACCTCAAATAATAGTAAATACGGAACATTTAATCGATTTGGTATTGGTGCCGTTAACACAGGCGGTACCTTATACGGCACCTATAACGATTTTGGTAACTCCATAACATCGTCTAACGATAAATACGGGACGTATACCCAAATACCTTCCACACTTTCGGGTACCCATTACGGTTCGTATGTCGATGTTAGAAACACCTCTGGTTATGCTGGGTATTTTATAGGACGCTTATCATTGGGGATGGGATTAACCAACCGCTATTTAATGCCAGAGACTGATGGTACTACAAATCAAATCATAACCACAGATGGCGCTGGACAATTAAATTTTGTAGATGTATCTTCCTTAATTACTGTTACTGATGAAATCGATTGGTACGAAGAAAATACCACCAATAAACCAGATGCCATTACCGACGATATTTATACGCAAGGCCATGTAGCTATTGGCAAGAGCACAGCAGATTACCCTTTAGATATATTAGAAAATGCCAACGGTACGTTGTATGGTATTTCCATAGATAAATCAGATAATTCAGCAGGCGAAACTTCAGGTATATTTATTGAAAAAACAGGATCAGGTACAGGAAGAAGTCACGGTGTATTCACAGATATTAATGGTGCTGGAACAGGTCAGAAGTACGGAATATTCAATCGTATCACAAGCTCTGCAGACGGGAATCAATATGGAACCAGAAACTTTATCAATGGTGCCACTTCCAGCTTTCAATTTGGGGTTTTTAACAATTTGGATAATAACGGTACTGCAAATGAATATGGTGTTTACAACGGTATGAGAACGCCTAGTGCAAACAATGTATATGGCGTTTATAACGAATTTCAGGAACCAACTACGGCGAACGAAACTACAGGAACGCGAAATGCATTTACTAATGGTACACCTGGATCGGATGGTATGAATGGGACTTATACTTCCTTTAATAATAGTGCTAATGGTAATTATTACGGTTCAAGAAACATCTTTTTAGCTGGTGCCACAGGAACTGGGAACAAATATGGCACATTTAACGACTTTGCCAATGCCGCAGGAGGTACGCATTATGGTACTTACAACAATGTGAATGTCAGTAATGGCTGGGCAGGCTATTTTCTAGGTCGCGTTTATGTGGGTACAACAGCAGCCAATGGCTATAATTTACCAACAACGGATGGTGCGAACGGACAAGTGATGGTCACGAATGGTGCAGGAACCCTCTCTTTTAATACCATTACTGGAGAAAGCACAACGGCAAGTAATGGTCTCAACGAAGTTGGAAACGATGTTCGATTGGGTGGTACGTTAACTCAAAATACTACTGTCAATCAAGCCAATAATGCACTCAACTTTAACTTAAATGGTAACGGTGATTTGAACATTCAAGATGCAGGCGTCAATAAACTAACGGTATTGGATAATGGTGATACCGTATTGGGAGGCGATCTCTATTGGCGTGATGAAAACACAGGTGGTATGATTCTCGCACAAATGATAGATGATGGTAATGATGCTCGATTTTTACTGAGGGAAAATGGAAATGTTTCAGTAGATCTTGACACGAATACTCAATTCATTTTTAACGAGCAGGGTTTGGATCGAAATTTTAGAATTGAATCTAATGGGTCAGCCAATATGTTTTTCTTAGATGCAGGTTTAAACAGAATGGGTATTAACACCAATGCGCCTGATGGTTCCGTAGATATTGAATCGAATAGTACCGGAACGGTCGCCCAACTAGAACTTACTGAAACAGCAGCGAACGATGGCGCTAGATTAAATTTCAATAATTCAGTAGAAACTACTAATTACTGGACATTATATGGTCGTGCGGATAATACACTCACCGATAATCGCTTCAACCTATTTCATAGCTCAGCTGGAAATGTTGTTGTCGCCACAGGAGATGGAAGAGTCGGGATCATGAGAACACCTGGTACAAACACCTTGGAAGTTAATGGGAATGCCTCCAAAACTACAGCAGGCAACTGGTTGGCCAATAGTGATCGCAGATTGAAGAAAAATATCCAGACCATTGAGGGCATAACCGCCTTAGATAAAATAAGTCAGATGCGTGGTGTAACCTATGAATGGAATGACACTCAAACAGGTATAGATCGCCCTGAAGACATCCAATATGGTTTTATCGCCCAAGAACTGATGGAGGTTTTTCCTAATAAGGTAACGATGGACAATAACGGCTACTATCAAACTGCCTATGGTGATTATGATGCGTTGTTCGTACAAGCTATCAAAGAATTAAAACAAAAGGTGCAACTTCTCGAAAATGAAAATGATCAATTGAAACTTCAATTACAACAATTTAAAGATATGGATGCGCGACTTTCTGCTTTGGAAAACAAAAACGACGCAACAACAGCAACAACCGTTGCCATTAAGAAATAATAAAATTAATTGGCGATTAATAGTTAAAGTCAATTATGTTTTTGAGAAAAAAGTCGTTTGTAGGGAGCGGCTTTTTTTTATTAGAACCACTTAATTGAAAGCTTTGCAAGTGTCTCTTTGAAATTGGTATAAGGAGGAAACAGCAAATTTAAAGGACCTGGTGCATACTTTTTTAATACAGATCGTGCATTAGAAAACTCCTTAAATCCAAAATACCCATGGGCTTTTCCAATGCCACTATTGTTGGAACCACCAAACGGCAAATAATGATTTGAAAACTGAATAGCATTACTATTAATACAAGTCGTGCCAGCACGCGTTTGATTTATAATTGCACGCACCACATTCTTTTGTTTAGCGTAGATATATAAGGCTAAGGGTTTTTCTTTAGAATTGACATACTGAATGACTTCATCAATTGTTTGATACGTTTTTACTGGAAGAATAGGACCGAATATTTCCTCCTGCATTAATGTGGCAGATTCAGGTACATCAGATATCAATGTTGGCGCGATATAATTATCAGACGCATCATAGTGACCACCAAATTCAATGGTTGCTAGCTTTTCTTTAGCATCCTCAATACTCGCTGTTAATCGGTCGAAGTGATTCTTGTTGACTACTCTACAGAATGATGTGGATGTTTTTATATTGTCTGTGTAATTATGAGCGACTTGCTTTTTAAAGGCTTGAATAAATTCAGCTTTAATACTTTCGTGTACCAAGACATAATCTGGTGCGATACAGGTTTGCCCTCCATTCAAGTATTTTCCCCAAACAATATTCTTGACGGCATTTTCAATGGCTGCTGACTCGTGGATAATGGTTGGCGACTTGCCTCCTAACTCCAAGGTTACGGAAGTCAAGTGTTTTGCTGCTGCAGACATCACTATTTTTCCTACTCGGGGAGAGCCTGTAAAAAATATATGATTAAATGGTAGTTTTAATAACTCTTCAGATACTTCCACTTCTCCTTCTATGAGCGCAACCTCATCTTCTTTGAATAACTCGCTTACCATTTCAGCCATAACTGCCGACGTGTTTGGTGTCATTTCAGAAGGCTTGAGAATCACAGTATTCCCTGAAGCTATTGCAGACACTAGTGGCCCAAATGTTAATGTTATGGGATAATTCCAAGGAGAGATGATCAAGCAAACACCTTTAGGTTCATATGTAATATAAGATGTCGTGCCTAACAATGTTAATGGTGTTTCAACCTTTTCTTTTTTTAACCAAGTTTTTAAATTTGAACACACATATTTGATTTCCTTAACCACCAAATAGATTTCTGTGAGATCGACTTCAACTTGAGGTTTTTTAAAATCTTTGTACATGGCATCGCGTAAGGCTTGCCAATATGTTTTTTCAAGCGCATATTTTAAGGCTTTCAACTTTTTAATACGTGTTTTATAACTCGTATTACCTACCTCATATTGATGAGCTTTTTGTTTATCAAAAACGTTTGCGAACTTATTATCTGAATAATCTGTCATTTAATCTGTAACGATTTTATTGGGCTACGAGCCCATTTTGTGTATTTCATCGATGTTTTTTACGAACGAATTCATATTAACTAGAATTCAATCGGTTTTGTCTAAAAAATTCATTTTCGCTCCAATTGTTGTGTTTCTTTGACATGAGTTTAAAACTAAAAACCCTCATCGATTATGAAAAAAGTATTTACAATTTTAGCGTTTACATTATTACCTATCCTTGCTATAGGACAGAACTCAAATGCTGATATCAAAACTCAAACAAATGATATCCTAATCGAAAATGCAGTTGCAACTGAAAAGGTGGAGACAAAAACAACATCTAATTCGGCTGCAAGAGCTCAAGTATTAAAAATTAACAGAAAGAAAAGCACTGATATTATAAGTGTTAAAGCTTACAGAAAGAGTTTACAAATCAAAGTAAAAACTGTGAGATTGTGCTAAACTTTAAATCATATCATTAAGATCCGAAATATAAATTTCGGATTTTTTTTGTCATTTTCTTAACTAAAACTCAAACTACCTTGTGATTCTTGTTCCTTCAGTTGCTTAACTAAATCTAAGGCATCCGGAATGACATCACTGCATAAGATGATTAAAGATCCTTTAACGGCATTTTTGACCGCGTAAATTATGGCTTCCTTTTCTGATGGAATGATCGTGGTTTTTTTATTTGGATCATGTTGTTTTATACCATCATCAAGCATTTTTATGAGCTCCTCTTCAGTTTTACCTCTCAATCGTTTGTCTTGTCTAATAATAATTTCGTCAAACATTTCCGCAGCAATACT
Organism: Psychroserpens sp. BH13MA-6; assembly: GCF_052983595.1. NCBI lineage: Bacteria > Pseudomonadati > Bacteroidota > Flavobacteriia > Flavobacteriales > Flavobacteriaceae > Psychroserpens > Psychroserpens sp. BH13MA-6. The sequence continues at coordinate 88,227 of NZ_JBRJGE010000006.1, forward strand.
TCCCATTTCATTATTATCTTCCACACGTCTATCACCAATTCCAGCTATAATTCCCACTTTAACAGTCGCTTCAAGCTCATTAGTAAAATTCTGTAGTGCTCGCATGCCTGCAGGATTATGCGCATAATCTAAGAGAATGGTAAAATCATTAAACTCAAATAAATTAAGTCGACCAGGCGTTTGCGATGCAGACGGAATAAAGGTTTCTAATCCAGCTTTCATGTCTTCAATACTAATTCCTTGAACATGAGCCGCCAAAACAGCTGCCAAGACATTTTGAATCATAAATTTTGCTTTCCCTCCGTAGGTTAATGGAATATCCTCAACTCTCATGATACGCATTTTCCATTCACCTCTACAAATAGTCACATAGCCATTTTCGTAAACAGCAGTAATACCGTGTAGGCGCTGAAGTGCTTTGATCCTTGGATTATGCTCATCCATTGAAAACAACGCTACATTACAATTAACACTTCTACGCATATCATAAACTAAATCATCATCAGCATTTAAAATCGCATAGCCATCTGGTAGAACCGTCTCTGGAACTACACCTTTTACTTTGGCTAATTGTTCGACTGTATGAATCCCTTTCAACCCTAAATGATCAGCTGCCACATTGGTCACAATAGCGACATCACATTTTTTAAAGCCCAATCCAGCTCTTAACAAGCCACCTCTAGCACATTCTAATACGGCAAAATTGACCGTTGGATCCTTCAATACGAACTCTGCACTTGCAGGACCTGTACAATCGCCTGTCATCAATAATCTATTCTGGATGTACACACCGTCACTCGTGGTATATCCTACGCGATAGCCCTTCATTTTAGCGATATGTGACACTAATCTTGAGGTGGTCGTTTTACCATTGGTTCCTGTAATGGCCACAATTGGAATACGTCCCGTATCTCCTTTTTGTGGAAAGAGTTTATCTATAACAGGTGCCGCGACATTTCTAGGCAACCCAGTTGTTGGCGCGAGATGCATTCTAAAACCAGGACCAGCGTTAACCTCTAGTACTGCGCCTCCAGTTTCGGAGAGCGGTTGGGAAATATCTGTGGTCATTATGTCGATACCACAAATATCCAAGTCGATGATTTTTGAAATGCGCTCTGCCATCGATACATTGGCCGGATGGACAATATCAGTGACATCTTCTGCCGTCCCTCCAGTACTTAGGTTTGCCGTGTCTTTTAGAATTAATCGTTCCCCCTCATCTATCACCGAATCCAAGGTATAACCAGCATCTTTGATGATGGTTTTTGTCAGTTCATTCACAGAGATTTGCGTCAAAACATTTTCATGGCCGTAGCCACGTCTCGGATCTTCATTTACTTTATCTATGAGTTCTTGAACTGTGGACTTCCCATCACCAATCACATGCGCAGGTGAACGCAAAGCTGCAGCTACCAATTTGTGATTAATTACCAATAGTCTGTAATCTGCACCAACGATAAACTTCTCGACGATGATAGCGCCACTTTTAGAACTTTCCTTGGCTTGTCTAAAAGCGATTAAGGCATCATCATAATTCTGAATATTTACCGTAATTCCTCTGCCGTGATTTCCATCTATAGGCTTAATCACTAAAGGATATCCCACATAACGACAAGCCTCTTCTAGACTGCGTTCACGTCTGATAATATCACCTCTTGGCACATCAATTTCAGCCTGTTCCAATAAATATTTGGTGTCTTCTTTATCACAGGCCAGTTCAACACCAATACTACTGGTTTCACTTGTAACTGTGGCCTGTATTCTTTTCTGATTGGCTCCATAGCCCAATTGACAAAGTGAATATTTATTCAATCGGATCCAAGGGATGCCTCTTGCCTCAGCTTCTTGAACAATTGATCCAGTGCTTGGACCCAATCGATCGGCTTCACGTAACTCTCGCATTTCTTGAATATCGTCGCTTAAATCATAATCTTCACCACTAATCAAAGCTTCACATATTTTAACTGATGCTTTAGCCGCATATCGTCCGACGGATTCTTCCATGTAAGCAAACACCACATTGTATACCCCTTCTTCACCATAGCCTCGTGTTCTACCAAAGCCAACATCCATTCCAGCAAGTGTTTGAATCTCCAATGCAATATGCTCGATAATGTGTCCCATCCAAGTTCCTTCCTCAACGCGCTGAAAAAAACCACCTGGTGTTCCTACAGAACATCGGTGTTCATACATCCCAGGAAACATAGCCTTTAACCGATCATAAAAACCATCGACTTTGTTAGATGGTAATTCCTCCATTTCTTGAAGGTCTAAAACCATTACAATTAATTTATGTCGACGTACAGACCAGTAATTTGGGCCTCTCATTGCATTGATACTGCGTATTTCCATAGGGTTGGTTTTTATGGGTGAAAGATTATAAATATAGACATTTTCAATAAAAAAATTAGCTTATTTTTGTCCAATATCAAAATTAGATTGAATTTATGCAGAAGGCAAAAGGCACACTTATACCCATAGGTGGAAATGAAGATAAGGGCATTGAAGATAATGAACAATACACTTTAGAGTTTATTGAAGAAGGCATTCTTTTTCATGTTGTAAAGGAATCTGGTGGCAATGACGCCAAGATTGTTGTTATCCCTACGGCCTCTAGTATCCCAAAAGAAGTTGGTGCTAATTATTTAGAAGCTTTTTCCACTCTTGGCTGCAATGATGTGACTGTATTAGATATTAGAAGTAAGTCTGACGCTGAAGAACCTGAGACTATAGAATTGATCAAGTCTGCCAACTGTGTCATGTTCTCAGGAGGAGACCAATCAAAAATAACCAATAAAATTGGTGACACTAAAATCCACAAAATTTTACAAGAACGCTATCAGAAAGAGGAAGGTTTCGTCATTGCTGGAACAAGTGCAGGAGCCATGGCGATGGCCAAGCATATGATCGCTGGTGGAAGTGCCAGTGAATCTTTTATTAAAGGGGCTGTAAAAATGTATAAAGGCTTAGGTTTAATTCCGAGTTTAATCATAGATACCCATTTTATTAAACGCGGACGGTTTGGTCGCATCTCTGAAGCCGTTGCTCAATTCCCAAAACGCATAGGGCTTGGTCTAGCTGAAGACACAGGTCTGATCATCAAAAACAATTCTTTTGAAGTGATAGGTTCGGGCATGGTCATTGTGTTTGATGGCCGCAAAATCAAACATAATAATCATGAAATTCTTCAAAAGGGAACTCCTATGTCCTTGACCAATTTAAAGATGCATATCCTTTCCAATGGTGACCGTTTTAATATCAAGAAAAAGAAAGTAGACGTTCTTCCAATAGAAGCACCGTTCATCTAATTTTTTTGAATTAAGTATTGAGATACAATACATTAGCATCTTATGAAAATTCGATTTTTTATAGGTGTTTGTTTTCTGCTATTGCAAATAGGAGGCATCGTTTATGCGCGATTTGTTCCTGAACGTTTTTTTTGTTGGGCACCTTATGATAGCCACACAAAATTTGAGGTACTCGTTACTATTAACGGACGAACTTTATCAAGTGAAGAAGCATCAGACCGTTACCATTATAAAATGAAAGGTTGGGAACAACGCTCGATTCATAACATCATTTCACTTATTCGTCAATATGAGCGCAGCTACGGCAAGAATGATCATGCTGAAGTCACCCTGATATATGCAACCAACGGTCATCCAGAACAAACTTGGATCTACAATGAATCGAACTAATAAATTAAGAAAATACTTCGCTAGGCCATTTCAATTTGAAGGTACCCAAATGCATCCCAATGTATTGCTGATGTGCAAGCTCTTGGTGATTCTTCTGTGTATTCATCATTTCTTCTTTAAGATAGAAGATCCTTTCATCCCATTCATCCAAGAATTAGATAAATTTCATGCGTATCCTAATGTTTTCAAGTTTATTTCTAGGACGCTATTTGTACTATTTACAATGACCTTAATGTTTAATATAAAAGTGCGAACATCTGCCATTGTCATTGGTTTGATTGTGCTTATGACAACCTTAGCTTCAAAACCAATGTTCTATAACCATGTCGTTATTTGCGGTTGTGCACTATTTTTGGCTGGACTGACGAATCATAAGCAGCCACCATATTTATTAATCTATCAATTGAGTATCGTTTATCTGGGAGCCGCATTAAATAAATCTTTAGACCCAGATTGGTGGTCTGGCGCGTTTATGGACAATTGGTTAGGTGTGGCACGACAAAATCATTTATATCTAAAAACCTCACAACATTTCGCCGAAATGTCAACAGCCAAATTTCTGTCTGCCGTAGCCATTTCGACAGAGTTTCTGATTGGCCTATTGCTATTAATTAAAAAAACAAGGAATTTTGCGGTTTGGTTCATCATCATTTTTCACGTCGGATTATTTACCTTGACATCATTTCGGTTCGGACATTTTATAGAATCCTTGATCATCATATTACTGGCTTTTTTAAATTTTCCTAAAGGACAAATGATTGTTCATTTCAATTCAAAAACCATGAGCGGATTGAAAAAATTCATGACCTTATTGGATGTGGACAAAAAGCAACAATGGCTTCCAAATACCACCGAAAACACCCATTGGCTAACCCTGGAAACCAATCAAAATACCTATACCAATCACGAGGCTTTAAAAAATTTAATCCTTTACACCCCAAATTTTTACACCTTACTACTATTTAGTGATATTCTTATCTATTGTATCCTGTATAATGAACGAGCCTTATTGTTTCAAGTCAATGTGATTTTTGCTTGGATATTTATTTTATATCTCTTCCCATTTCATCAGATTTACAAATTCAGAAAACATCATTTATAAATGGCAACGATTTCCTCACCATCGGAAGTTTTACTCGCTCTATACATGCCTTCCGTATTAAAAGGCATGGCAACTCGTCCTTCTCGATCTACGGCGATCAAACCACCATCACCTCCTAATTCCATTATACGATGATGTATGACTTCTTCCGAAGCTTTTTTAACCGACCATCCTTTGTGTTCCATCAGGCAGGCAACATCATAGGCTACAACACCTCTAATAAAAAACTCACCGCTTCCTGTACAGGAGACCGCACAAGTCTTGTTATTGGCATAATTACCAGCACCAATCATTGGTGAATCACCAACCCTTCCCCATTTTTTATTGGTCATTCCACCAGTAGAAGTGGCTGCAGCTATATCGCCATTTTGATCACAAGCCACAGCACCTACAGTTCCAAACTTGGCATCTTTTTTTGTTGAATGGTCCAACTGAAAAGCATCTGTATCCTTTATTTCCAACCATTGCTGATGTCGAAACTCGTCATAAAAATAGTCAGCATCTTCTATGGTGTAGTTTAACTCTTGCGCAAATGTCATGGCGCCTTCTCCAGCTAGAAAAACATGCTCACTCTTTTCCATGACATCACGAGCTAAGCTAATGGGATTTTTAATCCCAAACACTAAACTAACACCGCCTGCATTCAAAGTGTTGCCGTCCATAATACTCGCATCCATTTCATGAGATCCGTTTGCGGTAAACACGGCACCTTTACCTGCATTAAACAACGGTGAGTCTTCCAAAATCTTAACGGCAGTTTCAACAGCGTCAATAGCAGTTCCGTTTTTTTCTAGCACCCTATAACCAGCCTCTAAAGCTAGTTTTAAGTCTTTTTTGTAACGTGTTTCAAGTTCAGGAGTCATCATTCCTTTAACCAAGGTTCCAGCACCTCCATGAATTGCAATGGCATATGTTTTCATTCGAAATATTTTCTTCGGAAATTTACAAATTGCAAATCAAAATGTTCATTAGATACCTCAAGTTTTTAAAATTTAGTATTTTAGATTCATCTTAACTAGGTATGTCCACAACTAAATCTATCGCCAAACTTATGAGAATTCGGATTTTGGCAGTTATTTTTCTCGCAATGTTATGGAGTGGTTTGATGCACGGCCAAAATCTTATTTTTGACCATTATGGATTAAATGAAGGACTACCACAAGAAACTATTCATTGTATTACAAAAGATAAGAACGGTTTTATTTGGTTGGGAACTTCTGATGGTGTGGTGAGATATGACGGTCACGACTTTTCGGTACCTTTGATAGATCCTGAGAGTGATATTGACATTTCAGGTTATCGGATTGGAGCCATTCAAGCAAAAGACGACAATATTTATATTGGCACAGGTCAAAACGGACTCCTTGTTTACAATACTACTTATGAGACCATTTCTGAAATGGGTATAAGTGATGCCAATTGTAACAGGCTTCTGAGTTATAAAAACTTACTGATCGCCTCTTATTACAATAAAGGGATTTTCATTAAAGATGAGTTCAATTATTCGTATGATGATTATCTTTCTGATTACCCTCTCAAAATTACCGGAATTACTGCGTTAAACGATGAGCTCGTTGTTGGCACAGAAGATGGCTTCGTCTACTCGGCCAACCTCGAACAGACTATCGATTCTGAAATGACCTTGAACTATCAACGCATTGCCGAATTTGATGCTCCTATAAATAACTTGACTACCATTGGCAACACCTTGTGGGTTTGTACGTCGACCGGTCTTTTTACTCGAGAAGCGGGAGACGCCAACTTCAATGCTGTTGAGATTGTCAATAATCAAGGTGCCGTAGTTTATGATATCAACGATATTGTAGCATATCACGGTCTTTTTTATTTAGGGACGGCTAATTCTGGATTGATTGTCGCAGCGTACGAGGACAATCAATTCAAAATTAAGGAGCAATTCGTAGCTGACAAAAAATATGACACCAATACGGTCAACTCTAATGGCATCAATGATTTATTCCAAGATGACAACCTACTATTTATTGGCAATATCAATCTTGATATTACCAGCCTAAATATCAAGGACGTATTTGAACAACCAACGGACAAATACAATTTAGATAATCCCTCTGTTTTTGCCGTTATAGATACTGAGGATTATTTATTTATCGGCACATCAAGCGGACTTATTATTTCAGATAACCAAAACCCAAATAGCTACAAACTATTTCCTGAGCATAACCGCATACGAGGTTTTGCAAAAGATGCTGATCACAATATTTGGTTCGTATCAAATAAAGGCGCCTATGTTATTCCGTTGAAAGATCTCAATCTTTTGCAACCAAATTTCATAGAAATAACTGTCTCTAACAAAAACAAGTGGGCTTTACCAGACGACAATTTGAGAAGTGTTTATCAAGATCGTGACAACCAGATCTGGATTGTTAGCTTTAATTCAGGCTTTTCAAAATTTGTTGGAGATTTGCCTTCCTTAGATCTGAAGTTTGAAAATTATAGTTCAGAGGTGTTTCCGTCGCTATTCACATTATCAATGGTTCAAGACGAAAACAAAAATTATTGGATGACCACTCAAAAAGGATTGAGTCAATTCAAAATAAAAAATAATCAATTTGAACTCATCAAAAACTACAGTGAAGCCGATGGCTTATCTACAAAAGGGGTGTTGAGTGCATTTATTGATAGTTCAGAACAATTATGGGTGGCCTCACGAAAGGGAATAAACAAATACCTTCCAGAGACAGACAGTTTCAAAAGCTACGGGAAGCGCGACGGATTGAGTAACACTTTTGTTTATAACATTAATGAAGATGATTTGGGTTATTTATGGCTCACTACAAATGGTGGTCTTTTCAGATTTGACGTTTCAAATGAAGAATTTACAAATTACAATATCAAAGATGGCATCCAAAGTACCGAATTTAATTTAGGTGCCATCTTTAAAAATAAAGCCAATGGTAAGCTTTACGCGGGTGGCATAGAAGGTTTAAACATATTTGATCCTTCGCGCATTAGTGAGTTAGACCAAGAAGGGCAATTAACGTTTACCGATCTTAAAATAAAGGATCAACATGTAATACCGAGTGCATCCAGTTCCATAGAACAAAGCATTGTCAATTCAAATAGGATTCATTTAGATCATGACGATTTTCCAACGAGTTTAAATTTCTCTTCATTAGCCTTCAGACCCAATCGGAACATCCAATACGTTTATAAATTGTTACCCGACGATCAAGATTGGAACGCACTAGAGGACAAAAACAGCCTCCAATTGTTAAATCTATCTCCAAAAACCTATACCTTACAGATTCAAGGAAAATCAAGAAACAGCTTATGGACAAAGCCTCCTTTGGAAATTAAAATACATGTGTCTCCACCTTGGTATCGAAGTACTTTGGCTTATATTCTCTACCTAGCCACTTTCCTAGGAATTGTAGTTGCCTTTTATCAAATGAGTTTACAACGCCAAATTGCAGGGCAAGAGTCCAAACGATTGAAAGATTTAGATGATTTAAAATCACGATTTATTACAAATATCACGCACGAATTCAGAACACCTCTAACGGTTATTCTTGGTTACATTGCCAATCTTAAATCGCAATTTTCAAAAAGTGACGATGTTAAGAAATCCTTGGTCACTATTGAACAAAATAGTAACAATTTACTTCAATTGGTCAACCAGATGTTAGATCTAGCCAAATTGGAGCAAGGAAAATTAACTTTAAACTACACTCAAAGTGATATTATTACTTATGTGAAATACATCACCAATAGCTTTTCTAGTATCGCGGAAGAAAAAGTAATTACGCTGAAGTTTGAGTCTGAATTGGAATCCCTTATGATGGATTTTGACACCGAAAAAATGCGTCAAATATTGACAAATCTGATATCAAATGCCTTAAAATTCTCCCCTCAAAACACAACAATCACTGTATCTGTTAGACAACAAGACAGGTATATAAATATTTCTGTTATTGATAAAGGCTTAGGTATTGCTCCAGATCAATTACCTCATATTTTTGACCGATTTTACCAAGTAGAAAATCACGAACATAAAATTTCACAAGGAACGGGAATCGGGTTGTCCTTGACCAAGGAATTGATCCAACTCATGGATGGTGACATCCAGGTGACCTCCGAAATTAATAAAGGCGCCAATTTTACCGTTATTTTACCCATACAAAATACCGCTGAGAAAGGAGCACTCAGTTTTCAAACGACCTCACCATCTATTGGAGACACTTATGTCCCACTTATTGAAGATGTCATAGCTACAGATGATATGAATACGGTTCTTATTGTAGAAGACAATCATGATATGGCAAGATATATCGCTTCCTGTCTACAAACGCATTATAAAATTACCTATGCCAGAAACGGACAAGAGGGTTTTAACAAAGCGCAAAGTGATATACCAGATATCATCATTACAGATGTGATGATGCCAATTATGGATGGTTATGAGCTTACAAAAGAACTGCAATCCCACATGGTCACTAACCATATTCCAATTGTGATGCTCACGTCAAAAGCCGTGCAAGAAGATAAGTTAGAAGGCATTTCCAGTGGTGCAGATGCCTATGTAACAAAGCCATTCCAGAAGGAAGAACTACTGCTTCGTATGAAGATGCTGATAGCCAAAAGAAAACAATTGCAAGCACGTTACTCGGCACATTCAATTCTTGAGCAAACAAAGCATAAAGCAACGTCTGATGATAAAAATATTGTCTTTTTAAACGCTGTTGTAGATACCATAAATAACCATATTGAAGATTCAAACTTTGGCCCAACAGAATTAGCAAAATCATTGACTATGAGTGATTCGCAACTCTACAGAAAACTTAAAGCCATTTCAAATACCAGTACAGCTCTATTTATCCGGAAAGTGAGACTGGAAAAAGCTAAGGATATGCTCAATACTACAGATTTATCGATTTCTGAAATTGCTTATGCCACAGGATTCAATGATCCAAATTGGTTTTCCAAAACTTTTAAAGAGGCATTTAAGCAGAGTCCATCAGAATTTCGTAATTAACTTATTTTCAACATATTGCAATTGTTTTGAATACATAATCCTTGTCAATTTGCTTCAATTTGACGAAATACTCCTTGCTTTTGAAAAAATAATCAAGACGATTTTTAGGGTAAGATGATAGTTTTGAGACGCTATTAATTGTAAACCTTATCAAGATGAAAACCTCTACGCTTTTGGTATCGCTTTTAATCATCAATTCGAGTTTTCTGGCAGGTCATGTGTCTATTCAACTTTTTGGAAATATCAACCCATTTATACTTGGTGGTAGTGAAATCTGTCTTGGCCTCTTGTACTATGCTAATAAAATAATTAGAGATGTTAGAAACGCTTTTGATGTAGACGTTAAACTCTAACATAGCACAACTATAATACCCTACTATTATGAAAACAATTGCTACGATAATTTTAATGTTTTTGTCATGTTATGCTTATGCACAAGTTGGTGTTGGCAATACAGACCCAAAAGCAAGTTTAGATATTTCGGCTTCCAATACAACAACACCAACTAATGAAGATGGTATCCTCATCCCAAGAGTTGACAATTTCCCTGTTTCAAATCCTGGAGCAGACCAAGATGGTATGTTGGTATTTGCCACAGGCAATGGCGCTCCATCAAAAGGGTTTTATTATTGGGATAATGTAACATCATCATGGGTAAGCGTACAAGGAAATGAAGATAGAGACTGGCTGAAAACTGGAACCTCTGGACCTGCAAATAATATTACCGATAATATTTATACTCTTGGTCAAGTTCAAATTGGAAGTGCTAATGTTGTTAATACCTCCAATCTTAAAATAACAAGTGATTTAACTTCTAACTTTTCAGGTCTTCAGCTTTTACATTCAGGAAGTGATTCTGGAGAAATAGGCTATGGAATTTATAACCAATCTACTATAACAGATGCTATTCGTTTTACAAACTTTTATAATGCTAATAGTGGCACTCATAATAGCACACATTACGGTTTTGAAAATTTCTTCATTAATAATGGTTCAGGAGAAAAAGTAGGTTTATACAATGAGTTTGATTTAAGCGCACCTAACGGTAATAAAAAAGGAGTTTTTAATAGGTTTGAAGGTGGTAATAATGAGATCTTTGGTATAGATAATAGTATGCCTGGTGCTTGGACTGTTGTTGGTAATATTTATGGCATAAATAACAATATAAGATCTGGTGGAAATGGTCAACACTATGGTGTAAAAACAGAACTTGCAGGTTTAGGATCAGGCAGTAAATTTGGATATTTTGTCGATATAAGCAGTACTGCTGGAGGAACTCATTACGGGATATACAGTGATGTAAGAAACACATCAGGATATGCCGCTTATTTCAGAGGTCGAGTGTCTTTTGGAAGCAATGGTATTAATCGATATTTCATGCCAACGCAAGACGGAACAACAAATCAGCTAATCACTACAGATGGTTTCGGCCATCTCAACTTTGTAGATGCTTCAAGTGTTTTTACAGATACAGATAACCAAAACTTAACCACTGCGACATTAACAGGCACAACCCTAAACTTAGGCATTCAAAATGGTACAGGAACTTCAGTAAATTTAGCGAGTTTAACCGACGATAACGACTGGGTAACTGTAGGAGCCAATATTGAAAGACAAAGTGGCGATGTTTACATTGGAGATACCAACACCACTAATAATTCACTGTATGTAAGTGGAAGTATTATAGACTGGGATAATACTATCTATAATATAGATTTAAATGCCACAAGTAATCTGGCACGTTTAGAACTTGATTCTGGTATTTCCTCACTTCCAGCTTTGACCATTGGTGATAATAATACCGGATTCTATTCTATATCACCAGGGGAAATAGCACATTCGGGGAATGGTACATTAACATTTAATATTTTTTCAGATGGTGAAATCACTTTTAGAGGAAGTAGTCCTAGCTTATATGATTTCAGTAGTTATAACGTCTATGAAAATGCTGGTGTTTTAATGGGAACATCCAACTCCAATTCTCCACTCCTTTATGGTTTTATTCAAAATGATGCTAACGATGATATAGCCGAATTTGAGGTGTTATCAGGAAATTCCGGTTTTAGTCATTCAGCTGTTTATGCTCATAACAATATTGGTAGTAATGAAGTTCGATTAGCATATAATACTTCAGGTGCCAATTATGCCGTTCATGCTATATCACCATCAAACTATGCTGGATACTTCAGAGGAACAGTTCAGTTGGGCACAAGCACAACGAACAGATACAACATGCCGCCTAGCGATGGCACTGCAGGGCAAGTGATGACAACCGATGGTGCTGGAAATGTAACGTTTCAAAATGCTAACTCAGATGTTGATTTTTATGAATTAGGAACCTCAACACCACCTAATAATATTAATGATGACAAAGCAACCTTAGGTACTATTACTATTGGAGGAAATGCCGCTCCAACAGCCACATTAAATGTTCTGGATACTGATGGCCCTTATACAGCTGGAATTCGTTCCTATAGAACGTTCTCAAATAATACTTCAATTACCCGTCGTGGTTTGACTAGTTTTTTAGAAAGTGCTGCCTCTAATAATGATTATTTAGTAGGATACTACAGTCAACTTGCTGGTACTATGGGTCCTTTTAGTTATAATTATGCAGCATTAAACGATGGCAGTGTAAATACTTTTAACGTCCATTACAATGGCAATTATTTTAACACTTCTGGAACAGGGAATTTATTTGGAACTAATGTGAACTTTTTTTCTGGAGTAACTAATACAGGATATAAATATGGGCATAGAGCTTTTATTGATTCAAGTATTCCTGGGGTTCATTTTGGTCTGGTGTCCGATGTTCAAAAAGCAAACAGTTTTTCTGGTATGTTTATTGGGAGGGTTTCTATTGGAAACGACCCAACCGCAAACAGATATATACTTCCAACAGTAGATGGTACTTCAGGCCAAGTAATGACCACAGATGGTGCTGGGAATGTGACCTTTCAAAATCCAACAGCAAACACTGACGACCAACAAATAGATAATTTCAGTTTTAATAGCTCAACAAACATTTTAACTCTTGAAATGGAAGCTGATGGTCAAGCACCTCAAACTGTAGATTTGTCAAGTCTCAACCCTTCAAAATCAATTGCGAGAATTTATATGAGTGTTGCCCAGACTGAAACAGGTGGTGGTGTTGCTAAAGTGAACTTTGATACCGTAGATTTTGACGTTAATAATGATTTTAACACTACAACTGATGTGTTTGAAGTACCTGTAACAGGGTTATATCGTGTTACCGCACAAATTACATTAGCATCAAATACAGGAACCGGTGTTTTTGGTGTGCGCGTTCGAGTTAATGGTTCACAAGAACGACGTTCTGAGTATAATCATCACGGCAATGGCGAACTTGTAAGACAAGTGACTTCAATATTAAACCTTACGGCTGGTCAGACCTTAGATGTTTCTTTTTTAAGACCTGCTATTGGTGCAACTATTGATCAAAATGCAAGAGCCACTTTTTTCGAAATAGAACAATTAAATTAAAAATCAATAACCATGAAACGACACCAGTTTTTAAAATCCCTTGGAGGACTAGGATTATTCACCATGTTACCGAGCTTGTCTTTTGCAAGTCTGCAATCGAAACTTTCTACCTTTAAAAAATCGAAGATTATCAAGCAGCAGGAAGGGAAACAATTAAATGTTTTAGGTGATCAGCAAACTGTGAAGCTCACGGGTGAGGATACGAATAATCAATATACCATGATTGAACAAAATAACCCACCAGGCACTAAAATTCCATTGCATATGCACACCAATGAAGACGAAGTCTTTAAGGTCTTGGAAGGCAGTATTCGATTTACAGTAGGTGAAAAAACCCATGATTTAACCGAAGGTGATACCATTTTTTTACCAAGAGAAATTCCACATTGCTTTGAGGTCACTGGTCAAACCAATGCCAAAACGGTCTTGAGTATTTTTCCTTCCGGACTGGAACATATGTTTACCGAATTAGACAAATTACCACAAGGTCCGCCAGACCTAAAACAAGTGTCCGAAATCTGCGGTCGCTATGGCATCTCATTTATCGTATAGTTAGATTTAGTAATCGCTATGTTTTGAGTAGAAAAGTCGTTTGTAGGGAGCGGCTTTTCTTTTTTATTGAATTTTTAAAATTGCTTTGTTTCTTTTCAAAGCTTAAGTTCCGTAGCTTTGAGTTTCTTACAAATTCAATCCAATGTCAGATCAAAAACCCCTTTTTTTGGTCGATGCCTATGCGCTAATTTTTAGAGGGTATACGCCTTCATTAAAAATCTGAGAATCAACTACAAAGGGGAATCTTCTTAATTAATTCAAGCTTGTTCAACAGCTTCAATAGTGGCTCCGATATTTTTTTTGACCCTATAACCAGCCTCTAAAGCTAAAATCAAGTCTTGTTTGTATCGCTTTTGAAGTCAGGAGACATCATTCGTTTAACTAAAGTCTCTACGCCACCATGAATGGTATTTGAATAATTTTTCATTTGTTTTTACTTTACTTTGGAAAATTACAACTTGCATTTTAATGCTCCAATTAACTTTTGTAGTTTTATGATTATTTGATTTACGTGAAAAAATTAAATTTTCTTCTTTTTATTTTACTATTACAATTGCCCCTTCTAAGTAGCAGTCAAAGTCTTGAAAGGCATAAAACAAAGGATAGCTTACTAAACGTGTTAGAACGAACAGATTCTTTACCTCTCAAAGCTGCTATTCACTTCAAGCTTTATGGCTTGAATAGACGTCACAATCCAGACTCTTCACTATACCATCTTTTCGAAAATTTAAAAATAAATATCAAACTAAAAGACAGCGCAAAAATATGTCTGACCAATTCTCAAATTGGTTGGTGTTACATTGAGGAAAAAGAAGAGCCAAATAGTGCCAAACCTTATTTGGAAACAGCTCTAAAATTAGGATTAATCTTAAAAGACACAGTTAGAATTGGTTCAGCATATACGTTTTTAGGTTTCATGAACCAACGTAAAGGGTATTACCGCACTGCATTGGACAATTATTTTAAATCACTAGATTATAAAATACCATTAAACAATCCGATGAGATTAGGGTTTACTTACAATCTAATTGGTAAAACACTTGAGTTACAAGGACAATTAGAAAAAAGTTTAGAATTTCATTTTAAAGCTCTAAACGAAAGAGAAAAGGAAAAAAAATATGGAGATATTGGACATTCTTACCAAAATATTGCTTCAGTTTACTATAAACTAAAGCAATACGGCAAATCACTTGAGTATTATGATAAAGCATTAAAAATTAGATTAAATCAAGAGGTGTTACACCATCACTTGTCTGATTGTTACAACGGCATTGCACAAAATTATATAGTGATGGATAGTTTAGATAAAGCCGAAAAGCTACTCTTTAAAGCTGTAAAACATGCCGATTCTATCAAAAGGTATTATCACAAAGCCAATGCTCTAAACAACTTGGCAATAATAAGTCAGAAAAAAAACAACAATAATGAGGCAACCACTTATGCATTACAAGCACTGGAGTACTCAACACAAAGTGCTCACAGGGATTTACAACGAGATAGTTATAAAATACTATCTGATTTGGCCTCACAAAAGGATAATTTTAGTGATGCCTTTGCCTACTTCCAAAAATATACAGCTCTTAAAGACAGTATTATTAACCAAGAAACCTTAACATCTATTGCTGAATTGGAGGGTATTTACAACACCCAAAAAAAAGAGCAGGAAATACAAAGCTTAAAACAAGAGCAAGAAATCATCTTGCAGCAGGAACGGTTTAAAACACTACTTATATACGCTATTGTCTTTGGAGCTTTATTGCTAATTTCTTTGCTTACTATAATTTATAAGAGACGGCGATTAGCACTAAAGCAAAAACTGAAATTAAAAGAGAAAGAAAACCAAATAACGGCTCTTGATCTTAAAAACAAAGAAATAAAACTACAACATTTTGAAGAAGAATTAAAAGAGTACACCCAATTGCTTATTACAAAAAATGCTAAAATCTCTCAACTACAAAGTAACCTTGAACAAGCTTCAAAAACAACGCCTTCAAATAATGATAATCTGAGTAAGCTTTACAGTAGCACGATTCTAACACAAGATGATTGGGACACGTTTAAAAATCTTTTTGAACAGGCATACCCAGACTTCATAAATAAATTAGAAACTCAATATTCTAATCTATCTTCTGGTGATTTAAGAATAGCAACACTGCTAAAACTTAATTTATCCAATACCGAAATTGCTTCTGTACTTGGAATTTCTAGTGAAAGTGTTAGAAAAAACATTTACAGACTGCGTTCCAAACTAAAATTAAACAGCAATAAAATCCTAAAAAAATTATTACTTAAACTATAATTGTCCCGCATTTGAGTTTTTAAAATCCTTTTTAAATAGGCAGTCATGTCTTTTTTGTCCCGTTTTTGTCCTGTGGTATTTTTTCTAAAAGGTCTCACATGTATTAGATTTATATTCCATAAATCTATGAGCCATGAAACAAAAATTCATTTTAGCCTCAATAGGCATCTTATTAAGCTTTAGCCTTAATGCCCAAGTAGGTATAGGAAATACTAATCCGCAAGCACAGTTAGATATTTCTGCTTCCAATGTTACAACACCAAGTAACACCGATGGTATCTTAATCCCAAGAATGGATGTTTTCCCAGCAGCAAACCCAACTGCCGCACAAGATGGTATGCTTATTTTTATAACAGGTAACAGTACGCCAAACAAAGGGTTTTATTATTGGGACAACGCTTCTACATCTTGGGTTAACATAAAAGGCATAGAAAAAATAGATGATCTATTGGATGGCAAAAGTGATAGTGATGGTACTCAAGATGGTTCTTCTATTTTTTTAGGTGTTAATGCTGGTGCGAATGATGATAGTACAGACAATAAAAATATAGGTATTGGCTACAATGCTCTTGCTTTAAACTCCATAAGTGAAAACAACACAATAATAGGTTATAATAGCGCATCATCTATGACAGGACCAAATAATGTATTTATAGGTACTGAAGCTGGTTGGTATCCTATTGGACATTACTCTACTGGAAATATACTTATAGGTTATAGGGCTGGATACAACATTGGAAACTTACAAAACAAATTATACATTGAAAATTCATCAAATATAAGTCCTTTGGTTTATGGTGAATTTGATAATGACATTTTGCGAATTAATGGTGAATTCCAAATAGGAAGTCCTACAACTACAGGTTATGCTTTTCCATTAACAGATGGCGCGTCAGGTCAAGTTATGACAACAGATGGTGCTGGGAATGTAAGCTTTCAGGATGCAGCTTCAAACAATGATGCAGATTGGTATCAAGCCGGAACCACAAATGTGCCAATAAATAATAGTGATGATATCTTTACTGAAGGAAATGTAGGTATAGGAGTTAATAACCCAGATGTTTCTCTTGATATAAGTGGTCAAGGTGAAATAATAAATACCTCTGGTGATTATACCTTAATTGTACAAAACGATTCAGATTACGAAGATGGCTCAGCTATTTTAGCAGAAAGCTTATCAACTTATAACCTCCGAACTCATTCAGCCATATCTTCCTCCAATGCTTTAACCAACTTTTCTGTAGATGTAAATAAATTTAATAACGTCTCAGGACTAAAAACAGGTGTACATATATTATCAAATAATATTAACTCTAACGATATTGGCTTTTTAGCTGAATTGAATAATTTTAATACTGGATTTGCTACTTTTCACCAAGTGATTGGATCTCTTTCAGATATAACTTATAACGTAAGCAATGCAAATGTTTATGGTTTTAGAGCATTAATAAGTGGTTCAGGAACTTCAGCAAAATATGGTTTGAGCAGCTATATCTCACCTACTTCTGGAGGTGTTCATTATGGTGTGAGGTCAGAGGCTTTGGGAACAAACAGTTACTCAGGCTATTTTTTAGGAGATGTATACGTTGGAACCGATAGTAGCAATGGATATATATTTCCTTCGACTGATGGCTCAGCCAATCAAGTTCTACAAACCGATGGTAATGGTGCATTGTCTTGGAGTACTTTATCGTCGCCAACTATTACAGGAACCACCAATTATATTCCAAAATTCACAGGAACAACTGCTTTGGGTAACTCCCAAATTTATGACTCAGGAACTAACGTTGGTATTGGCACTACAACACCATCAGAAAAATTATCAGTTAATGGCTTGGCTAACCTAAACGAAGGTATTGCTTCTGGCATTGCATTAAAAGTAAATGGCAGTGAAGCTTTATGGTATAATGGTAGTATTTTTAGTTGGGGATTTGGAGGTGCAAGCAACTTGTTTGTAGATAAAGTGGGTATTGGTGCAGGCACAGGTACATCTGCTTATAAACTTGAAGTAAGAGATACGCAAGCTTCAGATTATATTGCCTATGTGAACAACCAATCAACCAATGCATCGGCAGATGGTTTAAGGATTGAATTAGCCTATGCTACACCAGGTGTGAATAATTATTTCATAGGCTTTTACGGGAATGGTTCTCTCAGAGGAAGAATATCGGGTAATACTACCTCTACAGGAACAAATTTTTACACTACCTCTGATGGCAGACTCAAGGAAAATATTGTTGACATTTCCAATGCCTTGACAATTATTAAAACCATTAAACCAAGAGAATACAATTACCTTTCCAAAAAACAGGTAAAAGAGTATGGATTTATCGCACAAGAACTACAAAACGTTTATCCACAGGCAGTGAGTGGTTCTCCAGATTCAGATTTAGAAACGGATCCGATGATGGTAGATTATTCAAAATTAACCCCTTTATTAACAGCGGGTTTAAAAGAGTTAAATAAAAAAGTTGAACAATTAGAAGAAGAAAACAAAACACTCAAATCTCAATTAGAAAAATACAAAGAGTTAGAAGCAAGACTTTCAGCCGTGGAAGCTAACGCAAAAACCAATAATTAATTGCTAGCAATAACTTTTCTCATGAAAACATCTTGACATTATATGTTTGGGTGTTTTTTAATACCCTAAGATTTTAGAATCCTTTTTAACTTTCGTAGTTTTATAGACTTCTTAAAATGTAAAGGAATGTCAGATCAAAAACGACTTTTTTTAGTCGATGCCTATGCGCTAATTTTTAGAGGGTATTACGCCTTCATTAAAAATCCGAGAATCAACTCCAAAGGTGAAGATACTTCAGCCATCATGGGTTTTATGAACTCGTTACTAGATGTTATAAAACGCGAACGCCCTGACCATTTAGCGGTTTGTTTTGATAAAGGTGGCAGTACCGATCGCATCGAAATGTATGAAGAATACAAGGCTAACCGTGATGAAACACCTGAAGGGATCAGAACCGCTATACCTCATATTTGTAATATCTTGGAAGCGATGCATATTCCAATTATGGTTAAGGAAGGGTTTGAAGCGGATGATGTGATTGGCACTTTGTCACGTCAAGCTGAAAAGGAAGGCTACAAAACCTATATGGTCACTCCAGATAAAGATTTTGCGCAACTGGTCACAGAAAACATCTTTATGTACCGTCCAGTTTTTGGAGGTGGATATGAAACTTGGGGCATTCCTGAGGTGCAAAAAAAGTTTGAAGTTGAGAATCCGATGCAGGTGATTGACTTTTTAGGAATGATGGGTGATTCCAGTGATAACATTCCTGGTTTACCAGGCGTTGGAGAAAAAACTGCTAAAAAATTCATTAAACAATTTGGCAGCATGGAAGGTCTTTTAGCGAATACAGATCAGTTGAAAGGTAAAATGAAAGAAAAAGTGGAAGCCAATGGAGAACTTGGGCTATTATCCAAAAAGTTAGCGACTATCATGTTGGATGTACCTGTCACCTTTCATGCGGAAGACTTCGAGATGTCGCATCCAGATATAGAAAAAGTGAAGGCTATTTTTCAAGAACTAGAATTTAGAAGACTTACAGATAACTTTGTTAAAACATTTGCAGCAGAGTCAACCTCAGATGCGAAAGTTACCACAGATACAAAACCATCAAACAATTCACCTAAAGCCACATCAAAACCTCAAAAATCAGCAGGTTATGGCCAGTTTTCATTGTTTGGAGGGAATACGCAAGAGGCTTCGGAAACCACTTCAGAATATACGAGAAACACTATAAAGACGACCTCACATTTTTATCAAAGTGTTGCTCCTGGTATGGCGACAACACTTTTCGTAAAGAATTTGATGAATCAAACTTCGGTATGCTTTGATACGGAAACCACTGGACTTAATCCGTTAACAGCAGAATTGGTAGGGATATCATTTTCGTGGGAAGCTGGTAAAGGGTTTTATGTGCCATTTCCAGAGGAAAAAGAGAAAGCACATGAGCTTATTGAAGTACTTAGACCATTTTTTGAAAATGAGGCCATTGAAAAAATCGGACAAAATCTCAAATATGACATCAAAGTCCTAGCGAAATACCATCTTGACGTAAAAGGCAAACTATTTGATACGATGTTAGCGCATTATTTGATCAATCCAGATATGCGTCACAATATGGATGTGTTGGCAGAAACTTATCTTAACTACACGCCCATTTCTATCACTGAATTGATTGGCAAAAAAGGTAAAAATCAATTATCGATGCGTGAAGTTCCTCTTGATAAGCAAACAGAATATGCTGTTGAGGATGCCGATATTACGCTTCAATTAAAAGAACATTTTGAAAAAGAATTAGGTGAAGCGAATACGCAACAATTGTTTGATGATATTGAAATTCCTTTGCTTCGTGTGCTTGCCGCCATGGAATTAGAAGGCATCAACTTGGACAAGAATTTTCTGAATTCTTTATCAGAACAATTAAATAATGACATTGCGACACTAGAAAAAAATATTTATGATGCGGCTGGTGAAGAATTCAACATTGCATCGCCAAAGCAATTAGGAGAGGTTTTGTTTGATAAAATGAAATTGGTCGATAAACCCAAAAAGACGAAAACCGGTCAATACTCTACGGCAGAGGATGTCTTGAGTTATTTAGCAAAAGACCATGCCATTATTCAAGATATTTTAGACTATCGTGGACTTGCAAAATTAAAAAGCACTTACGTCGATGCTCTACCACTTCAAGTAGACGAAACCACAGGACGTGTGCATACCGATTATATGCAAACGGTCGCAGCCACTGGAAGATTAAGTAGTAATAATCCTAACTTACAAAATATTCCTATTCGGACAGAACGCGGAAGACAAGTTCGAAAAGCCTTTGTTCCAAAAAATGAGGACTATACACTTCTCGCTGCCGATTACTCTCAAATTGAATTACGCATTATAGCCGCATTGAGTCAAGAGGAAACGATGATTGAAGCCTTTAAAAATGGTGAAGATATTCACGCCTCAACGGCATCTAAGGTGTTCAATGTTCCTATTTCCGAAGTAACGAGAGAACAACGTAGCAATGCTAAAACGGTCAATTTTGGGATAATTTATGGTGTATCTGCATTCGGGTTGAGTAATCAAACTAATCTATCAAGGAGTGAATCTAAAGAACTCATTGATACCTATTACGCCACGTACCCTAAACTGCGAAGCTATATCCACGAGCAAGTTGATTTTGCCAGAGACAATGGATACGTGCAAACTGTACTTGGTAGAAGACGCTACTTAAAAGATATCAATTCGAGGAATGCTGTGGTAAGAGGTGCTGCAGAACGAAATGCTGTGAATGCGCCTATTCAAGGAAGTGCTGCGGATATTATTAAAATCGCCATGATCCGTATTTACGAGAAGCTTCAAAAAGAAGACTACAAATCTAAAATGCTCTTGCAAGTTCATGATGAATTGGTGTTTGACATCTACAAGCCAGAATTAGAAACGATGAAAGCACTCATCAAATCTGAAATGGAAAATGCTTACAAATTAGAAGTCCCATTAGATGTTGATCTAGATATTGGTGATAACTGGTTGGAGGCGCATTAAATGGTTATGAATTCTCAATTTTGTTAATCTTTTCCATGATAAAGTTAATTGTGGGTGATGAATTACCATATATTCACCACAACTTTTCTTAGGAATAATTTTATCGGTTATATCTAGGAATTTATTAAATTTGTAGTCTATTTAAACCCAAACATGGTTGGTATTGAACTAACTAGATAATAAAAACTCTAATACTTAATCTGCTCAACATGAAATTCAATTCCCTATTTTTAAGTCTTTTTGCGACCCTATCAGTATGCCTTGTGTCTTGTAATGGCGATGATGATAATACCTCATCCGGTTGGGCCTGTGGTGACACCATAACAGATGTGGATGGTCATGTGTACACAACCGTTGCTATTGGAAGTGATTGTTGGATTCAACAAAATCTCAATACGGCAAGTTATAATGATGGCACTGCTATACCTAATGTCACGGATCAAACAGACTGGACCCAACTAGAAACGGGTGCTTGGGCTTATTACGATAATGATGTAGTAACAGGACAACTACATGGCAAACTTTACAACTGGTATGCCATTGAAAATGGTAACTTATGTCCAGAGGGCTGGCATGTACCAACCGCTGGAGAATACAATCAATTAGTAAGTTCATTAGGTGGCTCTGCCATTGCAGGCGAAAAAATGAAAACGACTATGGGTTGGAATAACTCCCCAGACAATGCTACAAATAGCAGTGGTTTATCGGTATTACCTTCAGGAAACAGAGACTATTTTGGTGGTTTCTTAGGATTAGGTGAGAATGTATGGTTCTTTACCGCCTCAGAAGACACGAATGATCCAGAAAGAGCGCTATGGTTAAAAGTGACTAGTGAATCTAACACAGACACTGGTACAGCCTTGAAAAAAGACGGGCTTCCTTGTCGATGTGTCCTTGATTAACTACTTGTAGTTTAGGCTTCATATTGAAACGAAACACTTTTTTATGTGTTTCAGCTAAAACAATCGTTTCATGATACTTAAATTTCGGTCTCATTTTAAACCATCATATCATGATTGCGACCAAAGTTTTAGGAATTACAAGTGCATTAACAAAAAGTAAGAAAGCCAAACTTGCCATACTTGGTTTAGAAATGGCTGTATTAGTTTATGCTATTGCCAAACAAAAAGCTCAAAATAAAGCGCCGAAACGACTTCAATCTTAAAAATCAAATTTGTTCCAGCTAAATACGTAGCAATACTGACTTTTCTTATTGCAAGAAGCTTATGATTAGCTTCAATACGGACGTCAAATATTGAATTTGAGGAATCTCTTCAGTAAAAAAACCATTTTTTTCAATAGATGCTTAAATATTGCCCATTTAGGATTTGGTAATCAAATATATAATCGTAAATTTGCAAACTCTTTTTGAGAGAGGAATGTTTAATAACAAAATCAATAAGTGTGGACACATTAAGCTACAAAACGATTTCAGCAAACAAAGCTACCGTTAATAAGGAGTGGGTTTTGGTTGATGCTGAAAATCAAACGCTAGGTCGTTTAGCTTCTAAAGTAGCAATACTTTTAAGAGGTAAACACAAACCTAACTTCACACCACATGTTGACTGTGGAGATAACGTTATTGTTATCAATGCAGAAAAAATCAACTTATCAGGAAACAAGTGGAATGACAAAACGTACATTCGTCACACAGGTTATCCAGGTGGTCAAAGAAGTTTATCTGCGAATGAATTGTTTGGAAAAAATCCAGCAAGAATCGTAGAAAAATCAGTTAAAGGAATGTTACCTAAAAACAAATTAGGTGCCGATTTATTCCGTAATCTAACCGTTGTTGCAGGTTCTGAGCACAAACATGAGGCTCAAAAACCTAAAGCAATTAACTTAAACGAATTCAATTAATGGAAGTAATTCACAAAATCGGCCGTAGAAAGACGGCTGTTGCTCGTGTGTACGTTGCCGAAGGAAAAGGTAACATCACGGTGAACAAAAAAGACATGGCGGTTTATTTTCCTACTGCAACATTGCAGTACAAAGTAAACCAACCTTTAGCCATGACTAACAATGATGGCAACTTTGATATTACAGTAAACGTTTTTGGTGGAGGCATTACAGGCCAAGCCGAAGCGATCCGTTTAGCATTATCTCGTGCAATGTGCGAGCTTGATGCAGAAAACAGATTAATATTAAAGCCAGAAGGATTATTAACAAGAGACCCAAGAATGGTTGAGCGTAAAAAATTCGGACAGAAGAAAGCGCGTAAGAAATTCCAGTTCTCTAAACGTTAAGATTATTCTGAAGGTGATTCAGGATCTCTATTTAAGAATCCTGAATCCCATTCAATTTTTAACATCAAAATCGCTGATATTTCAGCAAATTAAAAACCAGTTATTGTTGTCCATGATACCTTCGTATCAGGATTTAGTTTAGCATCTAAATGGTTAAGGCGAGCGAAAGCAACCACTTAATCATTGCTAATTCAACAGAACGTAAACTATTACAAAATGGAAAAAGTAGAAGTAAAAGACTTACTTGAAGCAGGTGTACACTTTGGTCACTTGACTAGAAAATGGGATCCAAACATGGCTCCTTACATTTATATGGAACGTAACGGTATCCATATTATCAACCTTTACAAAACAGCAGCAAAAATTCAAGAAACTGGAGATGCACTTCACAAGATTGCAGCCTCTGGAAAGAAAATTTTATTTGTAGCTACCAAGAAACAAGCAAAAGATATTGTTGCTGAAAAAGCAGGTGCTGTAAACATGCCTTACATCACAGAAAGATGGCCTGGTGGCATGTTGACTAACTTCGTAACTATCAGAAAAGCCGTTAAGAAAATGGCGATGATTGATCGTATGAAGAAAGATGGAACATTCAATTCTTTATCTAAGAAAGAACGTTTACAAGTAGATCGTCAGAGAGCAAAATTAGAAAAGAACTTAGGTTCTATTTCAGATATGACACGTTTACCTGGCGCTTTATTCGTTGTTGATATCAAGCGAGAGCACATCGCTATCAAAGAAGCACAAAAATTAAACATTCCAATCTTTGCAATGGTAGATACGAATTCTGATCCACGTGAAGTTGATTACTTAATTCCTGCGAATGATGATGCCTCAAAGTCTATTGATAAAATCTTATCTGTTGTAACATCTGCTGTTGCTGATGGATTAGCAGAAAGAAAATCAGACAAGGCTGATAAGGATGCAAAAAGCGCAAAATCTCCAGCAGCTAAAAAAGAAGTAAAAGAAAAAGCAGCAGCAAAAGTTGCCGCTAACGAAGAAGAATAAATTAACATTTACACAATATAGATGAGTCGTTTAATTGCTTTCTTCGCGAAATATAAATTAAACGACTTTTTTAAATTTTAAAACATATTTAAATCATGGTTAAAGTAACAGCCGCAGAAGTAAATAAATTAAGACAAGCCACAGGTGCAGGAATGATGGACTGCAAGAAAGCTTTAGTTGAAGCTGAAGGAGATTTCGACAAAGCTATCGAAGTGCTTCGAAAAAAAGGTCAAAAAGTTGCAGAAAAAAGAGCCGACAGAGATTCTTCTGAAGGTGCTGCAATTGCTAAAATAAATGATGATAACACATCTGGTGTTGCTATCGTTTTAGGTTGCGAAACTGATTTCGTTGGAAAAAACGAAAACTTCGTTGCATTGGCTAACGAATTGGCAGAAGTTGCCTTAAATTGTAATACAAAAGAAGCATTTTTAGAGGCTGATTTTGGAGGTATGACCGTTGCTGAAAAATTAACAGAGCAAACGGGTGTTATCGGTGAAAAACTAGACATCACTGCCTTTGAAAAATTAGACGCACCTTACGTTGGACAATATGTTCACATCAATAAAATTGCTGCTTTAGTTGGACTTTCTGCTCAAGTAGACAATGCTGAGACTTTGGTAAAAGACTTGGCGATGCAAGTAGCTTCTATGGGAGCAACTACGCTATCTTATAAAGATTTTGATCCAGCATATATCGCTTCAGAAACAGAAGCTAGAATTGCAGTCATTGAAAAAGACAATGAAGAATTGGCACGTTTAGGTAAAACATTGAAAAATGTACCTAAATACATTTCAATGGCTCAACTAACGCCAGAGGTTTTGGCTCAAGCGGAAGCTGATGCAAAAGCTGAATTACAAGCAGAAGGAAAACCTGAACAAATTTGGGATAGAATTCTTCCTGGAAAAATGGAGCGTTTCATTTCAGATAATACCTCTTTAGACCAAGAACAATGTTTATTGGATCAAAAATTTATCAAAGATGAGAAGAAAACCGTTGCAGAATACGTAAAAACATTTGGTGATGTTGAAGTGACCGGATTTAAACGTGCGACAGTAGGGTAATTCTCTATTGAAATCATTACAAAAAAACCTCTCATCACTTTGAGAGGTTTTTTTATATCCAATTTCTACTTTTGTAAATTACAATAATCATTATATTTGCTAAACTTTCAAAAGAACTGATGAAGTACAAAAGAATCCTACTGAAATTATCTGGTGAAGCTCTGATGGGTTCTCGTCAATATGGAATTGACCCTGAACGCCTTTCAGAATATGCCAAAGACATTAAAGAAATTACTGATTTAGGTGTTGAAGTAGCCATCGTTATTGGAGGTGGCAACATTTTTAGAGGTGTCGCTGGAGCTATGAATGGTATGGATCGTGTACAAGGTGATCATATGGGCATGTTAGCAACCGTTATTAATGGTTTGGCATTACAAAACGCCTTGGAAGATGCTGGTGTAAAAACCCGATTACAAACGGCAATCAAGATTAATGAGGTCGCTGAACCTTTTATCAGACGTAAGGCCATGAGTCATTTGAGTAAAGGTCGTGTCGTTATTTTTGGAGGTGGTACTGGAAACCCTTATTTTACGACAGATTCTGCTGCAGTCCTAAGGGCTATCGAAATTGAAGCGGATGTGATTTTAAAAGGAACGCGAGTTGATGGCATATATACAGCAGACCCAGAAAAAGATTTAAACGCTGTAAAATTTGATCATATCACGTTTGATGATGTCCTAAGAAAAGGACTCAAGGTTATGGACACCACAGCATTTACATTAAGTCAAGAAAACAAACTTCCGATAATTGTTTTCGATATGAACAAAAAAGGAAACCTTCTTAAAGTCGTATCAGGAGAAAATATCGGGACTAAAGTCAATTTATAACTTTGGCTTATTTTTTGGTAAGCTTTTTACGAATTAAAGTTTTAAAACAATGAACGAAGACATAAAATTTATATTAGACTCTACAAAGGAAGCTATGGATGCTGCCCTTAAGCATCTTGAAAAACAATTTGTAAATATCAGAGCTGGAAAAGCAAGTCCTGCCATGTTAGGTAGTGTCATGGTTGATTATTACGGTACTCAAACACCTTTAAACCAAGTAGCTAATGTCAATACACCCGACGGTCGTACAATCACCGTACAACCTTGGGAAAAGAATATGTTACAAGAAATTGAACGCGGTATTATGGTGGCGAATTTAGGTTTTAACCCTATGAACAATGGCGAAACCATTATTATCAACGTTCCACCATTAACTGAGGAACGTAGACGAGACCTTTCGAAACAAGCTAAATCTGAAGCAGAAGATGCCAAAATTGGCGTGCGTAATGCCCGAAAAGATGCCAACCATGAGATCAAGAATTTAGAGGACGTTTCAGAAGACCTACAAAAAAATGCTGAAATCGACGTACAACAAATGACCGATAAGTACGTTAAAAAAATTGACGACATTTATGAAGTCAAAGAAAATGAAATCATGACTGTATAAACCTCAAAAAGCGACGACCTTAAAGTCGCTTTTTTTTATTAATCCATTTGACGCAATCACGACATGCACAAGTTCACTTGCCTAGTCTTTCTTACTCTGTTTTCTTGTGCTATGTTTTCTCAAACACCGAAAACTGAACAAGACAGTTTGACGGTTGAAAATGATTCTATAGGTAAATCTGAATATCTTAAACAGCTGGGTAATGGCTATTTTCCAACGAAATTTTTAGATATTGACTTACGGTATCTTGTCAAATTTAATCAGTACGAAGGCTTTAGAACCGGATTAGGTGGCGTTACTAATGATGCCTTTTCAAAGCGATACCGCATTAACAGTTATGTTGTTTATGGGTTTAAGGACCATCGTTTTAAATACAAAATAGGCGGTGGCTTCAGAGTGAGTGCGTCTTCAGACACTTGGATCAATCTTTCCTATACCGATGATTTGCAAGAAACGGGAAGCTCTACCTTTTTAACAGACAAGCGCTTTTTTTCCTTTTTTGAACCTAGATTATTGAACATTGACTTGTTTCATAAACATATTACTAAGGACATTTCTATTGAACACAAATTTTCAAATCATCTCCTATCTGAAACTCAATTCGCCGTAAGCAAAATAGCACCAACCTATAATTACGCTTACAGAATTGATGATATGTCTTACAGAAGTTTTGACATAAGTACGACAAAATTTTCGTTGCAATGGAGTCCGTTTAATGAATTCGAACTTAAAGAAGGGGAACTTGAACAGACGAAAAATGGTTTTCCAAAATTCACCTTACAGTTCACTCAGAGTTTCAGAAACGTCCTCAATGGTGATTTTAGTTTTTTTAAAACAGATTTTAGAACCATTCATCGATTTGTTTTTAATGATGATGTTTTTACCGAAGCCACTTTAACTTCTGGATTTGCTATTGGTGACACACCACTCACACATCTATATCACGCTTATCCCAACAATATTACGAAAGAAACAGTCCTTCAGCGTTTTTCTGTAGCAGGTATCAACAGTTTCGAAACGATGTATTTCAATGAGTTTTTTTCAGACCAATTCACGACTTTACAATTAAAGCATTTCGTAAAACCCTTTAAAATTACAGAACGTTACAGGCCTCAATTAGTCCTTATTTCTAGATTTGCTATCGGTGATATGAACCATATCGATCGCCATGAAAATATTTCATTTGGCACCTTATCCAAAGGCTACTCTGAAGCAGGTTTTGAGCTCAATAAATTATTGTTTGGTTTCGGTTTGAGTTTTGCCTATCGCTATGGCGCTTATCACTTACCAGAATTTACTGATAATTTAGCTGCAAAATTTACATTTAATGTCAATTTAGAGTAGTATAATATCTCGTTAAAAGTGTGACTTATCCCTAGGTTTTTTCTAACTTTGCGCTTCTTTTACAAATCAGATGCTTAAATTATTTACTAAGGATTTTTGGGAGGTTGTTGCGCGATTGATATTGCGGAACAAAATTGGCATTCTGGTTGCTATCATTCTTGCCACTGTATTCTTTAGTAGCCAATGGAAGTACATGCGCTTCACTTACACAGAAGCCAATTTACTTCCTGATGATCATGAAGTTAATATAAAGTATAATGAGTTTTTCGAGATATTTGGTGAAGAAGGTAATCTCATCGTACTTGGCGTTAAAGATTCCACACTTTTTACTGTTGAAAAATTAAATGCTTGGAATCAACTCTCCGAAGATTTTAAAGCCTATGATGAAGTAGAAACCGTGGTGTCTATAAATGATCTTCAAAAATTGGTAAAAAATACTGATGAAGAACGTTTTGATTTGGTGCCATTCATTAAGGACTCCATCACTTCCCTATCGCAAATAGATACGTTACAAGAGGAGCTCTTTAAGAAATATCCATTTTATGATAATTTCCTTTTTAACAAGGATACGCGAACCATAAGAACTGCTATTTATCTTAAAAAAGACATTGTCAATACAGCCGCTAGAAAGGATTTTATCATGCTGAAGCTAGCTGACAAAATAAAAACCTTTGAAACTGCGAATAATTTGGATGTTAGAGTGTCTGGCATGCCTTACATACGCACATTGAATTCCCAGAATATTGTAGATGAAATCCAAGTATTCATCGGATTGGCACTTGGGGTAACTTCGTTGATCTTTTTCCTATTTTTTAGATCTTTCAGAGCCACCATCATATCATTGATTGTTGTATGCGTTGGCGTTATGTGGACCTTTGGTATTCTTGGTCTGCTCAATTATGAAATCACAGTACTTACAGCCTTAATTCCGCCATTAATCATCGTTATAGGAATACCCAATTGTATCTTTTTAATTAACAAATACCAGCATGAGGTAAAGCTTCATGGGAATAAGGTGAAGTCTTTACAACGCGTGATTACCAAAATTGGTAATGCGACGTTGATGACTAATGTAACAACGGCTTCAGGGTTTGCGACGTTCATACTTACAGAGAGTAAACTATTGAAAGAATTTGGTATCGTCGCTTCCTTGAGCATTTTAGCCATCTTCATTTTATGTCTTCTAGTGATTCCTATCATATATACCTTTTTACCTTATCCCAAAGATCGTCATTTGGAGCATCTTAATAAGCGTTGGATTGGTGGTTTTGTAGATTGGATTGAGCGTATGGTTCGAGAACAAAAAATAGCGATCTATATTTCGTCATTCGTACTCGTAGTAGCCAGTATTATTGGCATCTATCAAATTAAAATCTCTGGAAGTCTTATCGAAGATATGCCTAAAGAAAAAGCGTTTTTCAAAGATATTCGGTTTTTTGAAGAAGAATTCAATGGCATCATGCCTCTTGAAATTATGGTTGATACCAAACGAAAAAAGGGCGTGATGAAATTAAGTACGCTCAAAAAAATGGAACAGATAGAAGAGCTTATTGATGAAACGCCTGAATTATCTAGACCTATTTCTGTTGTTAGTCTTGTAAAATATAGTAAACAAGCTTATTACAATGGAAATCCGAAATATTACCAACTACCGACAAGTCAAGAAAATAGTTTTATTCTGTCCTACGCCAAAAACTCATCTTCAGATGTTGATCTCTTGAGGAATTTTGTGGATAGTACGGGTCAATACGCAAGGATTACCACTTTTATGAAGGATATAGGCACCGATAAAATGGAGCGTATTGAAGAAGATTTACAGAATAAAATCAATAAAGTATTTCAACCAGAAGACCGTTATAATGTGACGATGACTGGTAAAGCTTTAGTGTTTCAAAAAGGGACAAAATATTTGGTTAAAAACTTAGCGATTTCATTGTCATTAGCCATCCTTTTGATCTCGATCTTTATGGCGTACATGTTTCGATCATTCAGAATGATTGTGGTATCCCTTATACCTAATCTTCTTCCTTTAGTCATTACTGCTGGATTGATGGGATATTTAGGCGTTCCTATAAAACCTTCAACAATATTGGTGTTTAGCATTGCTTTTGGTATTTCTGTGGATGACACCATTCACTTTTTAGCGAAATACCGACAGGAATTACAAGCCAATCATTGGAAAATAAGAAAATCGGTTTATGCGGCTTTACGAGAAACTGGTGTGAGTATGTTCTATACGTCCATTGTTTTATTCTTTGGTTTTATAGTCTTTACAACGTCCAGTTTTGGTGGCACAGTGGCTCTAGGAGCTCTGGTTTCAGCGACCTTATTGTTTGCCATGTTGTCTAACTTACTCTTATTACCATCCTTGTTGCTATCCTTAGAGCGCAGTATCGCTAATAAGGAAGTCATGCGTAAACCCTCTATTAATATTATCCCAGAAGAGGATGATGATCTAGAAGACGAAAACATTTAATAAACATTTATATTTGCATAAAATTTCATCATAATGAGCTATACAGTTGCACAATTATTAACACAGGATATTAGCTTCCAACCCATTGAAATAAAAGGATGGGTTAGAACTTTTAGAGCGAACCGATTTATTGCCCTAAATGATGGCTCAACGATAAATAATATTCAATGTGTTGTTGATTTTGAAAACACAGATGATTCTGTTTTGAAACGCATAACAACTGGTGCTGCCGTTCATATTAAAGGAGAATTGGTGGAAAGCCAAGGCAAGGGTCAAAAGGTGGAAATACAAGTGACATCCATAGACATATTGGGTGATTCGGATCCAGAAGACTACCCAATTCAACCGAAAAAGCACACCTTTGAATTCTTGCGAGAAAATGCACATCTGCGTACAAGAACGAACACGTTTAGTGCTGTTATGCGTTTGCGCTCTTCCCTGTCATTCGCGATTCACAAATATTTTAATGAGCATGGTTTCTATTACATGCATACACCTATTATTACAGGTAGTGATGCTGAAGGCGCTGGAGAAATGTTTAGAGTGTCAGCACTTGATGCTAAAAATCCACCACTCACTGACGACGGAGAGGTTAATTACAAAGAAGATTTCTTTGGCAAGGAAACCAATTTAACGGTTTCAGGACAACTAGAAGCTGAAACCTATGCGATGTCATTAGGGAAAGTATACACCTTTGGTCCAACCTTTAGAGCAGAGAATTCGAATACATCACGGCATTTAGCAGAGTTTTGGATGATTGAGCCAGAAGTGGCTTTTATGGATTTAGCTGGTAATATGGATTTGGCCGAAGACTTCATGAAATCGGTTTTAGGATACGTGTTGGAACACAATCGTGAAGACCTTGAGTTTTTAGAAAAACGCTTACTAGACGAGGAGAAAACGAAACCACAAGCAGAGCGTTCTGATATGAGCTTGATTGAAAAAATCAAGTTTGTCGTCGACAATAACTTTAAACGAGTTAGTTATACAGAAGCTATTGATATATTAAAAAATAGCAAACCAAATAAAAAGAAGAAATTCAATTACATCATTGAAGAATGGGGTGCAGATCTACAAAGTGAACACGAACGCTTCTTAGTTGAAAAACACTTTAAATGTCCGGTTATTTTATTTGACTATCCAGCAAATATCAAAGCGTTTTATATGCGTTTGAATGAAGACGGAAAAACCGTTCGTGCCATGGATATTCTCTTTCCAGGCATAGGAGAAATGGTTGGTGGTTCTCAGCGTGAAGAACGATTAGACGTTTTAAGAGAAAAAATGAAGCAATTGGATATAGATGAAGAAGAATTATGGTGGTATTTAGATCTTCGAAAATATGGAACGGCTGTACATTCAGGATTTGGCTTAGGATTTGAGCGTCTTGTGATGTTCGCTACTGGGATGAGTAATATCAGAGATGTCATTCCTTATCCAAGAACACCGCAAAATGCCGAATTTTAATTATAATTCTATAAAGATTTACAAAAGACCCAATCGATTTTATGCGATTGGGTCTTTTAATTTATTCTTAAAAGGATGCGATTTTATCAGCATATATGAATAGTTTTTTTAACTTTACTTTACACCAAATTTAGAATATGCTCAAACAATATTTACAATTTAAATTATCACAAAAATTGTCGCCGCAACAAATTCAATTAATGAAATTGATACAGTTGCCTACACAAGCATTTGAGCAACGGGTAAAACAAGAACTCGAGGAAAATCCGGCATTGGATACAGGTAAAGAGACTAAAGAAGAGGATAAATTTGATGAGTTTGACAATACCGAGGATGACTACAATGATAACGATGAAATCAATACTGAAGACATTAACATTGATGAATATCTGAGTGATGATGAAATCCCAGAATACCGAACGCAAGCGAACAATTACAGTGCTGATGACGAGGAGAAGAATGTACCTTATGCGGCTGGCACCTCTTTTACACAACATTTAAGAAATCAACTAAACACCTTTAGACTTTCTGATGAAGAACGAGAAATTGCTGAGTTTTTAGTAGGTAGTGTGGATGAAAGCGGTTATATCCGACGTTCTTTAAGTGATATCATGGATGACTTGGCATTTACACAGAATGTGTTTACTACAGAAGATACGATAGAAAAAGTATTACAAATCGTCCATCAGTTAGATCCTGCTGGAGTGGGCGCAAGAAACCTTCAAGAGTGTCTCAGTATTCAATTACATCGTAAAGAAAAACATCCTGACGTAGCGCTTGCATGTAATATCATTGATAAGGCTTTTGATCAATTTACCAAGAAGCATTATAAAAAACTTCTTCAAAAATTTGATATCACCGAAGTACAATTACGAGATGCCATAGAGGAAATTGAACGTCTCAATCCAAAACCAGGTGGTTCTTACGCCGGAAATAATAAAATGGTGGAACACGTTGTTCCTGATTTTGCGATAAAAATTGTGGATGGTGAATTAGAATTAACGCTTAACGGTAGGAATGCCCCTGAACTTCATGTCTCAAGAGAATATAGTGATATGATGAAAGGTTATAAAGCTGCCAAGGATAAGAGTAAGTCCCAAAAGGACGCGGTCATGTTCATCAAACAGAAACTAGATGCTGCCAAATGGTTTATTGAGGCTATCAAACAAAGGCAACAGACACTTTTTGTCACCATGAGCTCTATTATGCATTATCAAAAAGAATACTTCCTTACTGGTGATGAGCGTAAGTTAAAACCTATGATTCTCAAAGATATTGCCGATGAAATTGATATGGATGTATCCACCGTATCACGCGTAGCAAATAGTAAATATGTAGATACGCCTTATGGAACAAAACTAATCAAGGAGTTTTTTAGTGAGTCCATGACCAACGATCAGGGCGAGGAAGTCTCTACAAGAGAAATTAAGAAAATCTTAGAAACGGTTATTGAGGAGGAAAATAAGAAAAAGCCATTGACAGACGAAAAATTAGCTAATATTCTCAAAGAAAAAGGCTATCCTATAGCACGTCGTACAGTTGCCAAATACCGGGAACAATTAGATATTCCTGTGGCACGATTGCGTAAGAAAATATAAAATTCCAATCTAAAAGGCGCATTCACCTTCTAGATTGGAATTAAAGTCAATCATCCTTTATTTTTTCGCATAATCCACCTTACAATAAAGTAGATAAAAGCTAATAACAATAAGACATTTAAGATTGACCATAGTGTTGGAAATATCTCGGTGGTTTCTAGTGTTTTTGGTTCCATTTAGTTATCTATTTTGGTGATGGATATTGCCTCACCGGTTTCTATATTAATTATAAGTTCGTAATGTATAAATTCAGAATATACTGTACCAATACCATTAAAAAACAGGTTATAATGCATCAACCCTTCTAAATTTATTATCGCTGTATTTCCAACAACCACATAATCATTTGAAGTTGATGTTTGCTCCCAAGTGAGTCCAAAAGTAAAACCCGAATGACTTGAAACCACTTCTATAATTTCATACGCTTGACCAGTGGTATCATCTCTTAGTTTCTGATTAACACTAATGTTCATGTAGGATATACCTCCTTCAATATTGACTTTAAATTTTGTGGAATATCTACCACCAGACAATATGGAATTCCCTGTATTTAATTCAAAATCAACATCTTCTGTGTAATTTACAAAATCTTCTAGAGAATCAAAAGAAAAAGCGTTTAAAGAATTAACGTTAGGATTGTAAGCAATTGTATCTCCATCTTGTAAAATTGACGCATAGGAATTTAATAAGTATGAATTCAGAGCATTGGAAAATGTGAGTCCAGTATTATTCATTATCATTTCGAGAAGCTCCAATATGAGGCTCTTCGCTTCCGAAGAAAACTCATTAATTACCAGATAAGCATAGGCTTCCATAATAGCACTGTGATTTCCTTCAAAGGATTGATAGTTACTATTGATCCAATTGATAAGTAAGACATCTTGATACTTATCCAAATCCAGCGCATGGATGAGTTCTTTTCCAAAATTAATTTTTGGCACGGTCACAACATAGTTAAATGGGTTATCATACCCGTCTGTATCGGAAGGCCCACCAGAGCCACTTCCACCATTTTCAGTGTCGTCATCTTCCGTATTATTGGTATTACTGTTTGCGCCACTACCATTAACGGGATTACCATCAAAGCCCATATCATCCCAATCGCAAGAGTCCGCAATGACCACGAAAACGGAGATCATTATTGGTTGACCATTTTCATCATTACACATGTCTGATCCCAAGCCAGCTTCGCCACCTTCACATTTTGGGAATTGCTCCCAATAACCAACAACGATACAATCGTCTGCACGTTCCATATCATTTTGACTCTCAATAATTTCGGTAGTATCATCGAGTAAGGTAAATTTTGAATGGGTAATACTTTCTTCAATATTAAATAACCCTAATTCCCCAAGTGACGCATTTAAATAATAGGTGGCCAATACAACACTTAAACTATCATTGGGATAATGAGAAATCACAATGTTTTCTATGTAGTTGGAAGCTTCCGTATTTAACACATCGAAGGTGTAAGACTCGTAGCCATCTTCAGTAATCGTGAGTTGGACTGAAGATGTATCAATCGCTATTTCGTCCCAATTTTCCCTTGTCAATCCTTGCGAATTCATTGAGCGCTTTTTAATTTTTAGTTGCGCTACTTTTTGTTTGATTCGTTCATTAGTCATAGCCGAATAATCGAGTGTTTCAACCCTAGAAATTTGGAACTTCCCGTTTTCTGAAACGGCTGTCTCATCAATAAACAAGTTGTCTTTTTGGCAGCTTGTTAATGCTAATAAGCATAGTATTGTCATTTGTAAATAATGTTTCATAATGTCTTATTTAAATGGTTAATTAATTGTAAATCAAATATCTAATCCAATGGATTACTTTGAT
This sequence comes from Psychroserpens sp. BH13MA-6, assembly GCF_052983595.1. NCBI lineage: Bacteria > Pseudomonadati > Bacteroidota > Flavobacteriia > Flavobacteriales > Flavobacteriaceae > Psychroserpens > Psychroserpens sp. BH13MA-6. The sequence goes on from NZ_JBRJGE010000006.1 coordinate 124,417, forward strand.
TCTTTTAGAGCCGGCAAAAAAGTACTTTCATTCAAATATAGAAAATTTTCTATATTTGTATTATTAGATTTACAGATTAATTATAGGTCTTGTCGATATATTTATTAATTTTAAAGGGTATTATGATAGGAAGCATAATCAAAAAAATAAGGGAACTCAAGGGCTATTCTCAGGAGTTTCTAGCAGACCAACTTAATATTTCTCAAAGTGCCTACTCTGATTTAGAAAATGACAAATCCAAAGTACACCTTGAGCGTTTGTATAAAATTGCCCTTGTTTTGGACGTTGAAATTACTGAGTTTATTATCAGCGAAACCTCTAGAAGTGTTGATAAAGAGAATGATTTTTCATGTCAGCATATGTTATTGGAATTAAAACGACAATATGAAAGTCAGCTAAAGGAGAAAGATGAAATGATCCAATTTCTAAAAATGCAACTACTAAAAAAATAACACAGTGTCGTTTGAATCACATAATTAAGAGCATATCATATATATTCCACCCACTTCTGATGCCTTTATTGGGTGTGATTTTTTATTTTTCTAAAACACCTCGTTTTATTCCAGAACCTTTAATGAAAGGCAAGTTGTTTTCTATTGCTATTCTCACGATTATTCTTCCTATTCTACTTTTTTATCTATTGAAAACCATTAATAAAGTAGATTCCTTTCATCTTGAATCGGTTGAAGAACGTCGACTTCCTTTACTTATCAATAGTGTCATTATTGTGCTTATACTCATTAGAGTGCTTCCCATTGATGAATTACCTGAATTATATTTCTTTTTTATCGGTATTCTTATTTCAACCATTACCTGTTTTGCTCTAGCAGTCATTAAATTTAAAGCTAGTATACACATGATAGCCGCATCTGGATTTTTTATGTTCGCGGTGGCTGTCGCCATTCATTTTAAAATCAATATTAATGGAACAATTGCCTTAATGTGTGTGATTCTTGGTGCCATTGCTACCTCAAGATTACATTTAAAAGCACATACGCCAATCGAACTTATCGTTGGTAGTTTTGTAGGACTATTACCGCAATTGCTATTATTAAATTATTGGATGTAGTGCGTTAAAGAATATAGAAGATCAAGCCTATTTTTACGGCTGTCATATCAACAGGAACGGCATTCGCATCTAGCTTGGCATTTGCATCAAAGATATTATTGAGTGCATAATAAAAATGAAAATTTACATTCGAATATCCTGCACTTAATGTCAAGCCCAATTGCCATTCATTAAAATCATTCACATTAGACAATTTTATGTCATCAGGTCGTCCAATAAACTTTGAAGAATTGTAGAGGACATATCCCAATTTAAATCCCGTATAGATTCTCCAGAAGTCATACTCCTTTTGAGTGGAGGTACGCCATCGAAATTCAAAAGGAAACTCTATAAGGTAAGTTGTGAATTTGTTTTTCGTATACGAAATATCATCGTTTAATACCGTGTAATTGTAACCGTTGCTCGATTCTGAAATTAATAATGTTTGATTAAAAGAATTGGAGGACAAACCCAAACCTAAACCAATGGCTAGGTTACGCCTCTTATTAAAAGGCATGTCTCGAATAAATCCAACATGATAGCCACTGGAAAAACCACTTTGCGAAACACCGTTTGGCTTATTGGCAAGCAAGTTATAGGTGACTGAGACGTAAAACTGATCTTCGCGATATTTGGGATCGACGATAGAATCTGAAATGGTACTAAAATCCACAGTATCTTGTGCATTAAGGCTATTTAACGCAACGATTGACCATATCATTAACAATAGGTATCTCATATGACAAATATAACGTAATACGTTTTAAAAAGTTTTGGTAAATCAGTATAAAAAAAGCATCCCTAAGGATGCTTTTTAATATGTTATAAAATTCGTTCTTAATTATCTAAAGCACTACCCGTACCAACACTGTAATTAATTTTAAGAGCGTTGGCCTTTCTGAGTTCTTGCTTAATATCACCTACAATACCCATATTAGCCTCTCTATCGACTTTTAGTGATACGGTTAAGTAATCTACAAGTTCTTCACGTAAGACAGCTCTCTCTGAATTAATAAAAGCTTGAATTTCACTAATATCAGCAAACTTATCATTGAGCTGTAAACGCGCCTCGGTTCCGTAAGTACTTTCGTAACCTTTAGCTGGCTTTCCAGCATAAATATAACTGATTGGATATTTCTTTTCTAATTTTTCAACTTGATCTGCCAAAGGTAATCGGTTCTCAATTTTAAGAGTATCTTCTCTCATCACCGTTACTACCATAAAGAAAAACAGTAGCATAAATACAATATCCGGTAAGGATGCTGTATTTACCGCTGGTAAATCATTGTCTTTTTTACTTTTAAATTTAGACATAGTCTTAAATGTTTATCGTGTTATTGGACTTCAGAGAGTTTTTCAGGATACTCGTTTCGAATCTGATCGATAACCTCCTTCAATTTATCCTTATTCCCTTGAAACTTAGCGTCCTTATAATTCTTTTCCATTTCCACAAAGTTCATATCAGGGAACCCTCTTTTAGGTCCTACTTCCAAGGCTCTAATGTTTCTGAGTTCATTATAAGCTGCTACCAACTCATTTTGAACAGAAATATAAGCAGCATAAGAGGTTTCTCTCTCATTCTTCAATGAAATAATGGCTTTATCTGGATTATCAGAAGATCTCGGATCTTTAGCCCCTTGACAATAACTACAAGATCCATCGCCTCCGTTATCTAAAAATTCAATAGCGGCCGCTCTTAAATCCTTTAATTCCATCAGCTCATCTTCAACTAATAATTGGTCCTTACCATTTAATAAAACGGTAAAAATGTTCTTTTGCTTGATAACCACATCTTCTTCGTTAGGCGGTTCCATTGGAGGAAGCTTACGACTAATCCCCGAATCTTTAGGAATTGTTGTTGTTACCAAGAAAAATATAAGAAGTAAGAATGCGATGTCGGCCATTGAGCCCGCATTCACTTCCGGTGCTGATCTTTTTGCCATAATTATTATTATTTACTAAGCATCTTTTTAACTCCGAAGAACAGCATTAAACCTGCCGCTAACAAAATTAAAATATAGAATGCCTTAATTGCGCCTTCAATCATTTGAGATTGCGTTGCTGTTAATGTTGATCCATCGTTTAAGGTAACTTCTTGTCCAGAAGACAGGAAATAACCCACAAGTAGAATCAATGCAAAAACACCAAAAGACAGTAGTGATTTCTTTAATTTATCTGGATTACTTACCAGATTAACCAAACTAAATACCACTGCAGCTATTGTTGCAATAGCTAAGACGATCAAAGCTAGTGTTATAAATGAAGACAAAATCCCTTGATTTGCCACATCTGCCTTAATAGCTTCGTCACCTATCATAATAACTCTTACTAAAAAGAACACTGCAATTAGACCAATTACTAAAGCAACAATTTTGATTATTTTTTGAATATTCATGTTATGTTTGATTTAATAATTTGGTGATTACTTTTTATGTCTTACCAATAAATCCATAAGTGTTATGGAAGCATCTTCCATATCATTTACGATACTGTCTATCTTAGCGATAATGTAGTTGTAAAAGATTTGTAAAATAATGGCTACGATAAGACCAAATACTGTGGTTAATAAGGCAATTTTAATACCACCTGCCACTAAAGACGGGTTCATATCACCTGCAGCTTCAATTTTATCAAAGGCGTCAATCATACCAAGTACCGTACCCATGAAACCTAACATTGGTGCCAAAGCGATAAACAATGAAATCCAAGAGACATTCTTCTCTAATTGTCCCATCTGTACACCACCATAAGCAACAACTGCTTTTTCAGCGGCATCAATATCTTCATCTGCTCTGTCCAATCCTTGATAGAAAATAGAAGCAACAGGACCTTTTGTGTTTCTACAAACTTCCTTGGCAGCTTCAATTCCACCTGAATTAAGAGCATCTTCTACATTTTGAGTTAATTTTTTCGTGTTCGTTGTTGCAAGATTGAGATAGATAATTCTTTCAATAGCGATAGCCAATCCTAGAATTAAACATAGCAATACAATTCCCATAAAAAATGGACCACCTTCAATAAAACGCTGTTTTACAATTTGTGTAAACGATTTTTCAGCTTCTGCGTCTTCAGCTGGTTCGTCTTGAAATGATGTGGCAACTGCTGTTGTTGCAGCTTCTACTGTGTAAGCATTTGTACTTGCATTAACAGTACCGAAAGCCATGATACATGCTATGGCTAAGATAGAAAATAGTCTTTTCATCGTTCTTGTTCTTAATTTTTATTAGTTAAAGTGTTAAAGATATAAAAAAATTGTAATTAAAAAATAAAAAACCCTATTGAGTCAAGAGGTTTAACGTTGTTTAACTCAATTTGGTAATTAATAATGACGAATTTAAATAAAATGTTTTGGATTTTTCACTCTAATCTCAAAAATATTGCGCCATTAAAGGCCAAAAAGCTCATTAGCAACTGGTTTGAGAAGTTAACTAATTGAAGCGCATCTGTCGCGATCGTCACTTTTTTGTCGATTGAACTAATTTCCATTTTTCAATGATTGCCTTTTAGCCTAATTATTCGTTGAATATAACAAACTAGCGTTTGCTTATGAAAAACCCAAGTAGAATTTGCTAAAGTAAACTTTGACAAATTCTACTTGGGTTTTCATGTATTCGCAGAGAGGAAGGGATTCGAACCCTCGATACCCTTTTGGAGTATACACACTTTCCAGGCGTGCGCCTTCGACCACTCGGCCACCTCTCTATTTTTGAGTGTGCAAACATACAACTCAAATTATATTAAAAAAAATTTATTGCAAGACTTTCTAAGACATTTCACCTCTTAGCGAAGTCTCAAAAATAGTTTTAAAGGTTTTTGAAGACACGTTTTCTCCCAACATAAACATTAACTTGGCAATAGCCGCTTCTGTTGTAATATCTTTTCCAGAGATAAGGCCAATGGATTTTAATTGCGTACTGGTTTCATATTGTCCCATTGACACACTACCTCCTGAACATTGCGTCACATTGATCACTGGGACACCGTTCGAAATAACCTGTTTAAGCAACGCTATAAACCATGCTTCTGTGGTGGTATTACCAGCACCATAAGTTTCTAAAATAATTCCTTTGATATGGCTCATTTCAAAGAGTGGTGCTAATACAGATTCGGAAATACCAGGAAACAATTTTATCAATAGAATATTGGTGTCAAAATTCTTATGTACAACTAATTTTTTCCGCAAATTCGGTCGAAATAAATCCTCATAAGACACTTTCAAATGAACACCTGATTCCGCTAAATGTGGATAGTTAAGAGATTCGAACGCTTCAAAATGTTCTGCATTAATTTTTGTTGTTCTATTTCCACGATATAACTTATACTCGAAATACAACCCAACTTCACGAATCACTGGTTTTCCTCTTTTTTGTAATGATGCCATCTGGATGGAGGTGATTAAGTTCTCCTTGGCATCCGTTCGCAAATCGCCTATCGGCAACTGTGAACCCGTAAAAATGATAGGCTTCGCCAAATTTTCAAACATAAAACTCGTAGCCGAAGCAGAATAACTCATGGTATCACTGCCGTGCAATACTACAAAACCATCAAATTGTTCATAGTTGTCCTCAATCATCTCTGCCATTCGAACCCAATAGGTTGGATTCATATTACTGGAATCAATAGGTTCTTCAAAGGAGATGGTTTCAATGTGACAATCTAAGAGCTTTAATTCAGGAATACGTTTCAACAAGTTTTTAAAATCAAATGATTTCAATGCACCAGTTTCAGCATCTTTTATCATCCCAATAGTACCTCCAGTGTAGATAATTAAAATATGTGGTTGTGATGCTGACATGTTATATTCCGAATATTTCTTTAGAATTTGCGGTGGTAATTTCGGCAATTTTTTCTTCCGATACGGAATAAATCTCAGACAATTTTTCTAAAATCTTTGCGAGGTAGGCACTTTCATTTCGTTTTCCTCTATATGGTTTTGGGGCTAAATACGGCGCATCTGTTTCCAAGACAATATGCTTTAAGTCGATTTGTGAAAGAAACTGATCAATTTTACCATTCTTAAATGTAACGACACCTCCAATTCCTAATTTCATGCCCAAAGTGATGGCTCTTTCAGCCTGTTCCAATGTCCCTGTGAAACAATGAAAAATCCCGAATAATTTATCATCATTAACGTCTTCCAGAACCTCAAAAATTTCATCAAAGGCTTCACGACAATGAATAACGATTGGTAAATTATAATGTTTGGCTAATGCAATCTGGTACTTGAAAGCTTCCTTCTGGATATCTAAAGTAGACGTATCCCAATATAAGTCGATGCCAATTTCACCAACAGCATAAAAATGCCGTTTCTCTAGCCAAGTAGCGACATGTTTCAATTCTTCTTTATAATTAGCCTTAACAGAAGTTGGATGTAAACCCATCATTAAGTAAACTTGGTCAGGGTAGTCAGCTTCCAATTGAAGCATGGCCTCTGTATAATTTGAATCTATAGCTGGAATAAAAAAACGAGATACATTGGCCTCTTTGGCACGTGTCATCATGTCTTTTCTATCTTCATCAAAAGCTTCGCTATATAAATGGGTGTGTGTGTCTGTCAATATCATTCTGCAAAAATAATTGTTTTATTAAACTATCTTTGTGTGAAAAAGGAAAGTTATGGATACTTTACAAGATTATCTATTGAGTAAAGGCTACACAAAGGTCAAATTAAAACTGACCAAGACCAATCATTTTGAAATCAAAGCCTCTATTAATGGCGTGAAAGGACTTTTTATTTTAGATACGGGTGCTTCCAATTCCTGTGTTGGATTTGAAGCCATTGAAACATTTACGCTGAAAGCAAAAGATTCTGAAGTAAAAGCTGCTGGAGCTGGCGCCACAGATATGCTTACTCAAGTATCCAAAAAAAATACGGTGAAAATTGGTAAATGGAAAAAAGAGAAAGTGTCTTTAATACTTTTTAATCTCACCCATGTAAATACCGCACTGACCAGTCACGATGCGAAACCTGTTGATGGTATTATTGGAGCCGATTTATTGAAACATTCGAAGGCAATCATCGATTATGAAAAGAAATATCTCTATCTAAAAATCTAGAAATTCATAGACGTTTTACAAAAAGTCTTTATCTTTAGACTTCAATCCCTCAGATTAATAGTCCCATGGCAACGTCAATTATTACAGCAGACGATCATCCACTTATCCTAAAAGGTCTCAATGATTTCCTCATAGAAAAAAACTTCAATGTCATTGCTAGTGCCAAAAACGGAAAGGAAGCATTCACTTTAATTAGTGCACATCAACCTGATATCGCTATTTTAGATATTCAAATGCCCATCCTTACTGGATTACAAGTGGCAGAAAAATGTAAAGAATCTGGATTGAACACCAAGATTATCATCATCACATTTGAAAAAAGTGAGGAGATTTACAATCAAGCGAAGTCCTTAGGAATTTATGGTTATATCTTAAAGGAGTTCGCCATTGCCGAAATCGAGCATTGCATAGCATCTGTTCTTCAAGAAAAATCTTACTTCAGTCCTGAATTAATAGAATACCTTGAAATTAAAGAGACTCCTGAGGCACTAAAGAACTTAACCGATACAGAATTAAAAGTTTTTAAACACATCGCTGAAAATAAAACTGCCAAAGAAATAGCAAGTGAATTATTTATTTCTGATCGTACCGTGGAAAAACATAAAAGTAACATAAGAACAAAACTTCAACTAGAGTCTAAAGCTAACAGCATCGTTTTGTATGCTAAAGAGCATGAAGAATTTTTATCGAAATATACGTAGAACTACGTATTGTTCCTATAGGTTTTAATACTGATATTTGTGTTAGCTATTAGTCCTTATAGGGAGGATTTAATTACTCGAAACTCTGGATCATTATTTGATTCAGAGTTTTTTTTTGGTTTTTAAGACAAAGAAACACTCAAAAAAGCAAAAAATACGTAGAACTACGTATTGTTTGATACGCTAAATATACCGAAGTTTGTATCGCTATTAATCAATTTCCTTTTTGAAAAGAAAGGATTAAAGCTCTAAGCCTTAAAACGTTTAGAGCTTTTTTTATACGATGATGTCATCATAAGTCTTCAATATTGGAAATTTTAACATTTAAAACTTAAAAATACGTAGAACTACGTATTGTTTGATATAGGTATTATGGCGAATTTTACATCAGAGTTATTAGAAATAGAGGGATTTTTTTATGGTAACTCTATTAATTAATTAGGGTATATAAGGCTCTGGGTATCTTCATAATCCCAGAGCTTTATTAAAAACGAAATTGAATCTTTAAAACACAAATAAAATGGAAACGATGAAAAACAAACAGAGTCTAACCAATAAGCTATTTATAGTTGGCTTAATTTTTAGTGCCATTTTAATTATATCAATAAATATTCTTGTAAATTTTTTTTAGTTATTAGTTAGTTATTTTTATTAGGGAGAAAAAGCGCAACCCATTACTGGAATTGCGCTTTTTTTTATTTCTAACTTAGAGATCTTGATTACATTTCCAAGGCTCTTTTCACATCGTTATCCATAAGTAATTCCGTTGGATTTTCTAAAGCTTCTTTTACCGCAACCAGAAATCCTACAGATTCTTTACCGTCAATAATTCTATGATCATAAGATAAAGCCACATACATAATTGGTCTAATTTCGACGTGACCATCAATGGCAACTGGACGCTCTACAATATTATGCATTCCCAAAATCCCACTTTGTGGAGGATTAATAATAGGAGTAGACAACATACTTCCGAAAACACCACCATTAGATATGGTAAATGTGCCTCCCGTCATTTCATCTACTGTAATTTTCCCATCTCTCGCACGTAATGCTAAACGTTTCACTTCCGACTCAACACCTCTAAAACTTAAATTTTCGGCATTTCTAATCACTGGCACCATTAATCCTTTCGGTCCTGAAACCGCGATACTGATATCACAAAAATCATAAGAAATCATCTCTTTACCATCAATCATAGAGTTAACAGCAGGATACAATTTTAAGGCACGCACTACAGCCAAGGTAAAGAAACTCATAAAACCGAGACTCACACCATGCTTTGCTTTAAAGTCTTCTTTGTATTGCTTTCTCAATTCGAAAATTGGTGACATGTCCACTTCGTTGAAAGTCGTCAACATCGCTGTTGTGTTCTTTGCTTCTACCAAACGTTCTGCCACCTTGCGACGTAGCATGGACATTTTACTTCTCGAAGAACCACGATTGCCACCAGAAGGTGTACCCATAGAAGGCACCGCATTTACAGCGTCATCTTTTGTAATGCGTCCATCCTTTCCTGTACCAGTTACCGTAGATGGGTCCATCCCTTTTTCAGCCAATACTTTCTTAGCCGCTGGACTCGCTACACCAGATGCATACGTCTCTTGAGCAGGATTAGGTGCCTTTTTATGATCATCTGAATTTGGTGTTGCCTTTTGGTCTTCAGCTAAATCTTCTTCAGCATTGTTATCACCACCTTCATCTCCTTTATCGTAAGTATCTGAAACATCTTTGGCTGCTTCGCCACTAGGCTTTTCTGCTGCTGTATCAATTAAACATACGATAGCGCCAACTTCTACAGCATCGCCTTCTTCCGCTTTAAGCGTAATAGTACCGCTGGCTTCAGCTGGTAATTCTAGTGTGGCCTTGTCACTATCAACTTCAGCTATGGCTTGATCTTTCTCTACATAATCGCCATCTTGCACTAACCATTCTGCAATTTCAACTTCGGTGATTGACTCTCCTGGTGAAGGGACTTTCATTTCTAAAATCATCGTGTTATAATTTTATTTTAAGTGTTATCTCAATTTATGTTATTATTCTACCTTACAATGAAGGCTTTTAATTAGCGTTGGTTGTTTTTTGACTTATCAAAAACATAATCAATCACTTCTTGATGACGTTTCTTTGAACGCACACTACTTCCTGCTGCTGGCGCACCATAAGGTCTACGTGTTGCAGCTCGAAATGTTTTGGCTTCATCCAAATGCATTAACATATGACTGTAAGCACCCATATTTCTCGGTTCTTCTTGCGCCCAAACCACATCCTCGGCGTTACTGTATTTTTTTAGGATATCTTTAATCTGTTTTTCTGGTAGCGGGAATAGTTGTTCAATTCTGATCAAAGCGACGTCCTCTCGCTCCAATTGTCCGCGTTCTTCATGCAAGTCATAATAAAATTTCCCAGTAACAAACACCAAGGTTTTCACCTTTTCCTTCTTTACAGAATTATCATCAATCAACATCTTAAAGCTACCATTGGCAAATTCATCCACCGTTGAAACCACACGTTTATCCCTCAATAAACTCTTAGGGGTAAACACAATAAGCGGTTTTCTAAATTCGGCCTTCATCTGCTTACGTAACAAGTGAAACATGTTGGCAGGCGTTGTACAATCGGCAACAAACATATTGTCCTTTGCACACAATTGTAAATAGCGTTCCATTCTTGCTGAAGAATGCTCAGCACCTTGACCTTCATAACCATGTGGCAACAACATTACTAAACCATTTTGAAGTTTCCACTTATCTTCAGCTGCCGAAATATATTGATCAATCATAATTTGGGCACCATTGCTGAAATCACCAAACTGCGCTTCCCAAATGGTCAGCGTTTTTGGACTTGCCATGGCATACCCATAATCAAAACCAACAACCCCATACTCTGATAATAATGAGTTATATATATAGAAAGTACCTTGCTCATCACTAATTTGATTCAACAATAAAATTTCTTCCTCGCTATCCTCTACTTTCACAACGGCATGTCGATGCGAGAACGTTCCACGTTCCACATCCTGACCGGAAATTCGCACGTCGTATCCTTCTTCTAACAAAGTTCCATACGCTAAATGCTCCGCCATTGCCCAGTCCAATTCATTCTCATCAAACATGGTTTGACGTGACTGCACTAAACGCTCAATTTTGCGAATAAATTTCTTGTTTTCAGGTAAGTTGGAGATGACCTTCGTGATTTTTGCCAAACCATCCTTAGGATAAGTCGTATCAATATCCTGAATCATTTTATCTTCAATCACAGTATGGAAATCGACCCACTCATCTTGCATAAAAGGCGTAATGACCGTTTTATCTATTTTTCTAGAATCTTCTAAATTTTCTTCGAGTTTATCTTTATAATCCTTTTCCAATTGAGCCACATAATCCGCATCAATGACACCTTCCTTCTTAAGTTTTTCTGCGTAGATGTCTCTCGGGTTTTTGTGCTTTGAAATTGCTTTATACAATTTTGGTTGCGTAAATCGAGGTTCATCGCCTTCGTTATGACCATACTTTCGGTAACCCAACAAATCAATAAAGACGTCGCGCTTGAATTTCATTCTAAAATGAAGTGCAAACAGCATTGCATGAACCACGGCTTCAGCGTCATCTGCATTCACATGAAGCACTGGCGATAAGGTCACTTTTCCTACGTCTGTACAATAAGTACTAGACCTTCCGTCTAAATAATTAGTCGTAAATCCAATTTGATTATTTACAACAATATGGATGGTTCCATTAGTTTTGTAACCGTCTAATTGTGCCATTTGGACTAATTCATATACGAGTCCTTGTCCAGAAATAGCAGCATCACCATGCACTATAATTGGCAATACTTGTGATGGATTATCACGGTATTTATCATCTTGTTTCGCTCTTGCGATTCCTTCAACTACCGCACCAACAGTTTCTAAGTGAGACGGGTTAGGCGCAATATTGAGGTTAATTTTTTTACCACGATCGGTCACACGGTTACTCGTCCATCCTAAATGGTATTTTACATCACCATCAAACACTTCTTGCTCGTAATCTTTACCATCAAACTCACTAAAAATATCTTTGGCTGATTTTCCAAAAATATTGGTTAAAGTACTCAAACGCCCACGGTGTGCCATTCCCATCACAAATTCTTTAACGCCATGCTCAGACGCATTTTCAATTAAAGAATCTAAAGCTGGAATCAGAGATTCATTACCTTCCAAAGAGAATCGCTTTTGCCCTACATATTTTGTATGCAAAAAGCTTTCAAAAGAGACCGCTTCATTTAATTTTCTTAGTATGTGTTTTTTTTCATCTGCAGAAAATTGCGGTTGATTGTCGTTGACATTCAATTTATTTTGAATCCATTGAATCTCCTCGGGTTTTCTGATATACATGTATTCAACGCCAATCGAATCGCAATAAATGCGTTCGAGGTGGCTGATGATATTTTTTAGAGAGGCTCTTCCTATACCCAAGATTTCACCAGCAGAAAACATGGTATCCATATCGTCTTGAGCCAACCCGAAATTCTCAATGTCTAAGGTTGGTGCATACTTACGTCTCTCACGAACCGGATTAGTTCTAGTAAATAAATGTCCACGGCTTCGATAACCATCTATAAGTTTCACTACTTGAAATTCTTTTTGGACATGCTCAGGGATTTGAGTGGAAACACCTTCAACAACTTCGCCATCCGTACCAAAGCTTTCGCTTCCAAAATCGTAACCTTGAAAAAAGGCTCTCCAACTAGGTTCTACAGAATCAGGATTTTTCAGGTATTGGTCGTATAAATCAGCAAAGTATGCTGTATGTGCTGCGTTTAAAAAGGAATATTTATCCATTATATGGTGTAAGTCGTTTTCGCTTCAACAAAATTTAGTCAAAAATACAACATTTACTAAAAATAGATACCTTTTTGGTATATTTATAAACCATAATTAACGCAATTTTTGGATTATGAAAATTTCTGGTCACTTAAAAATTAAAACAGCAATTATAACGGCCTTGATTGTGATTTTGTCATATCAATCCCATTCTCAGGATGACGTCAATGAAAATCAATTTTGGAAGCATGTGAGGTTTGGTGGTGGTGTAGGATTAAGTTTTGGAGATGGTTTTTTTAGTGGGACTTTAGCACCTAATGCTGTTTACGAATTTAATCCTAGATTTGCTCTAGGACTTGGTCTTAATGGAACCTACAATAAACAAAAAGGATTTTATAAATCGACGATTTTTGGAGCCAGTGTCATTGGCCTCTATAATCCGATTCCCGAATTACAAGTTTCTGGTGAATTTGAGGAACTCCATGTGAATACGAGCTTTGATGATAGCCAATTTGAAAACGACAGGTACTGGGTTCCAGCGCTGTTTGTTGGATTGGGTTATCGCGCTAACAATGTGATTTTTGGCATGCGATACGATTTACTCTACAATAGAAATAAAAGTGTCTATGCAGATCCGTGGATGCCATTTGTGAGAGTGTTTTTCTAAGTAATTTATTCAATGTTTGTAATGGTTTTTAAACCATACTTTTTGCCATTCTCTCAGTAATATCAGAAAAGCCACTTGCTCTGACAACTTCAGTGTGTCACTACCATCGAGCTGTTTTACTTTAGCTTCTGATACATCTATGATGTAAAGCAAATTAAGATATTCTGCGAATTTTTCTTGTATAAGATGAAAGATGACATCATGAAGTTCCTGTTTTAAACGCAACGGCAAGATCGCCTCCTCAAAATCGAGATCGATATTAGCCAATAAAAAATCCTTGTTCAACTGTTGCACCAGTTTACCATACAAGTTGAGTTCCTCTGCCTCTGTAATAAGGTCCTTAAAAGTTGCAGGCAATTGCATTAAACACTTCTATTCATTAAATCTTTACCAAAAGTCTTAAGATCGTTTTTATGGGCTTCAGAAATATCAAGCGACTCTAAAACTGAAAATGCTTTATTCGTGTAGTGCTCAATTTCTTTCTTGGTGGCATCTGCAGCTCCACTCGACACAAATAATTGTTTAACCGTATGAATCTTATCCGTTGGATCTGAAGGGTTAATACCATATAAATGTCTCAATTGGGTCTGTTCTTCTGGCTCAGAAAATTCTAAAGCCTTGAGGTATAAAAATGTTTTTTTATTCTCAATGATGTCACCTCCAATTTGTTTTCCGAATGTTACTGAATCTCCAAAGGCATCTAGATAATCATCTTGTAATTGAAAGGCAATGCCTAGATAACGACCAAAATCATAAATAGATGTCTGACAGGTATTGGATGCCTTTGCAACAATGGCTCCCATTTTCATGGCAGCACCAACTAAAACCGCAGTTTTATATTCGATCATTTTCAAATATTCTGGAATGGTCACATCATCTCGAGTTTCAAAATCTACGTCGTATTGCTGACCCTCACAAACTTCTAAGGCTGTTTTACTGAATAACTTTGCTAAATCTTGAAAAATGGCAGGCTCGTAATTTTCAAATAATTGGTAAGCCATGATTAACATGGCATCGCCAGATAAAATCCCCGTATTGATATCCCATTTTTCATGAACTGTATCCTTTCCTCTACGAATTGGTGCATCATCCATAATGTCATCGTGTACCAATGAAAAGTTATGAAATACCTCAACGCTCAACGCTGCATCCAAGGCATTTGAACACGATCCTCCAAAGATTTCGGCAGTCATTAAAGTTAGAATAGGTCTTAGTCGTTTACCTCCTAATTCTAGAATATAATGGATGGGCTCGTAGAGTGACTTCGGTTCTTTTGGAACGATATAAGATTCCAAATGCTTTACAAAAGCATCATGATAGGATTGAAAATTTTGCATGATGCAAAAATAATGTAAATGCAGAAATCTACCGCACCTCATCTTCCAATATTAAATAATTGTTAAAACTAAGGAAACTTTTTTTGTTTTTAAAGTTTCCTGTCGTAGTTTTGTCCCCTAAATTATGAGAGAAAAAATATTACATAAGTCGGCAGAGCTTTTTTTAACCTTAGGTTTTAAAAGTGTGACCATGGACGATATAGCCAGTGAAATGGGTATATCCAAGAAAACTATTTATGTTCATTTCCCGAATAAGACCAAACTCGTTGAAGCCACTACCATGCATATGTTTGAAACCATCTCCTGTGGTATTGACTGTATTTGTGAACTAAAAAAGAATCCAATACAGGAAATTTTTGAGATCAAACAATTCGTCATGGAACATTTGAAAAATGAGAAATCTTCACCACAATACCAGCTTCAAAAATATTACCCAAAAATTTACGCAACCTTAAAAAGCAAACAATATGAAGTCATGCAAGGGTGTGTTATCGAAAACCTAAAGCGTGGATTGGAGCAAGGATTATACAGGAAAGGCATCAATACAGAATTTATTTCTAAGATTTATTTTACAGGCATGATGGCGTTGAAGGATAAAGAATTATTTCCTTTAAACAACTTCTCCATGCAAACTTTAATGAACCACTATTTAGAATACCATTTACGCGGTATTTGCACCACAAAAGGCATAGAACAAATCAATCAATACACCACTAATAATCAATCATAACCTATGAGAAAACTACTCATAATTTTCACGGCAATCATCAGCTCTTCCATTGGGTTCTCACAACAGGAGCCAAAAAGTTTCACCCTCCAGGAAGCCATAGATTTTGCTCTAGAAAATAATCGAACCGCTATGAATGCTTCACGAGATATTGAAGCAGCAAAACAGCAAAAATGGGAAACTACGGCTACTGGCTTACCACAATTAAATGCCAACATTGACTATCAAAACTTTTTAAAACAGCAAGTATCTTTGCTACCAGCATCTGCTTTTGATCCCTTTGGAGGTATTCGTCAGCTCGAAGACTATTATGATTTGGATGCATTACAAACACAAGAACTTCCCGCAGCACCAGAAGGTTTTATCCCTGTGACTTTCGGAACAAAACAAACCGTAAATGCAACCGCAACATTGAGTCAGCTTATTTTTGATGGCTCGTATCTCGTTGGATTACAATCGGCTAAAGTATTCTTAGATATTTCAAAAAACGCCAAAACTAAAACCGATTTAGAAGTCAGGAAATCCGTGATAAATGCCTATGGTAATGTGCTCCTTGCCAAAGAAAGCGTTGGAATCCTTGAAAGCAATATTACTGTCCTTGAAAAAAACCTCTACGAAACTCAAAAAATCTATGAAAATGGTTTGGGTGAAGAAGAGAGTGTTGAGCAATTACAAATTACGCTGTCGAGTGTTAAAAGTAATCTTAATAATACGAAGCGTCTACAAAAACTGGCCTATCAAATGCTCAACATAACTTTAGGCTTAGACGTGTATGATGCTATCGAAATTACAGATGACTTGGAAACTTTAACTAATGCTAATATGTCTATGGCTTTGTTAAATGCCGACACTAACGCCCAAAATACAATAGACTATCAAATTGCTGAAAACGATAAAATTTCAAAAGAACTTTTGGTCAAACTAGAAAAGAGTAAAGCACTTCCAAACTTAAGCGCATTTTTAAGAGGTGGATACAACGGCAATAGTAATTCCTTTACCTTTTTAAATAGTGATCAACAGTGGTTTGGCTCTGCCTTAGTTGGCGTTAGTCTTAATATACCCATCTTCAGTTCTGGAATGCGTAGTGCAGCGACTCAACGCGCAAAAATTAATCTTGAAAAAGCTGAAACAGATCTTATTGAAACCGAACAGCGTCTCCAGTTGGAAATTGAATCTGCGAAGAGCAACTATCAATTTGCCATAGAGGATTATCAAAATAAAAAAGACAATCTGGCACTGGCAGAGCGTATTGAACAAAAAAATGAGACCAAGTTCTTTGAAGGTATTGGCTCTAGTTTTGAATTGCGCCAGGCACAAACACAATTATACACAGCTCAACAGGAATTATTACAGGCCATGTTGGACGTGATAAATTCTAAAGCAGAACTAGAAACAGTTCTCAATACCATAACATCACAAAACTAATCAATCAGACATCATGAAAAATATCTATTCAATTATAGCCCTTACACTTTTATTGGTCTCCTGTGGAGGTGAAAAGAAAAATTCCGTAGAGAATGTCCTAGAAAGTGAAAATTTAGAAACCGTAAGAAAAAAAAGAGGAGAACTGGTCAATCAGCAACAAGCGCTGAATGAACAAATCAAACTATTGGATGAGAAAATACAGACGCTGGATACGGTCAAACACATCCCGTTAATCACCACTTTCAAAGCTAAAACCGAGGTGTTTAATCACGTTCTTGAATTACAAGGAAACGTGACGACTAAAAACCTCTTGGTCATTACACCCGAATACAATGGCATCTTAACAAACGTGTATGTGAAAGAGGGACAAAAAGTGAGTAGAGGTCAAATATTAGCTAAAATTGATGACGGTGGATTAAGTCAGCAGTTAGCACAATTGGAAATACAGTCAGAATTAGCACGAACAACCTTTGAACGTCAAAAGCGCCTTTGGGAACAAAATATCGGTAGTGAAATTCAGTACTTACAAGCTAAATCTACTTACGAATCACAACAAAAAGCCGTGAGTCAATTGCAACAGCAGATTGCAAAAACAACGGTTAGAGCGCCATTTTCTGGTTCTATTGATGATGTAATTACTGAACAAGGAAGTGTTGTAGCAGCAGGTCAAACCCCTTTGATGCGCATTGTTAATTTAGATGACATGTACATTGAGACAGAAGTTCCTGAACGCTATGTTTCTGATGTCGTTAAAGGTAAAGACGTGAAGGTTGAACTCCCTGTTTTAGGAAAGACTTTGGACACAAAAATCCGACAAGCTGGTGACGTTATTAATCCAGCAAATAGAACATTTAAGGTAGAAATAGGTGTTCCTAACAATGACAAAAGTATCAAACCTAATTTAACGGCAAGACTTCAGATTAACGATTATACAAATGAGAATGCCTTGTTGATTCCACAAAGCGTTATTTCTGAAAATGCTGAAGGAGAACAATATATTTATGTGGTCATGAATAAAAATGCTGAAGGTATTGGAACGGCTACGCGTGTTATCGTGGAAACCGGAAAAACCCAAGGCGATGTCATTGAAGTTTTAAACGGTATTGACAGTGGTGCCGAAATTATCATGGAAGGCGCAAGAAGTGTTAGAGACGGACAGTCTGTTGAAGTAATTAACTATGAAACCGAAGCGAATGACAACTAAAAAGAAAAAAAATACAGACAAGGAATTTGGACTGTCGTCGTGGGCCATTAACAATAAAACGACGATGTATGTCTTGATTGCGGTGTTTTTCTATCTGGGAATTACAGCAT
This sequence comes from Psychroserpens sp. BH13MA-6, assembly GCF_052983595.1. Classification (NCBI taxonomy): domain Bacteria; kingdom Pseudomonadati; phylum Bacteroidota; class Flavobacteriia; order Flavobacteriales; family Flavobacteriaceae; genus Psychroserpens; species Psychroserpens sp. BH13MA-6. The sequence continues at coordinate 142,497 of NZ_JBRJGE010000006.1, forward strand.
TTTTCAGCATGCCTCGAGAGAATTTCCCTGAGGTGAATGAAACGAAGATCTATGTAAGTTCCGTATTCCCAGGAAATACCGCTGAAGATATCGAAAAACTCATCACTGACCCTCTAGAGGATAAGCTTAAAACGGTGAGTAACGTTGTAGAAATTACGTCAACATCGCAAGAAGATTATTCCATGTTGATTGTTGAATTTGATGAACATCTTACGGTAGAACAAGCAAAGCAAAAGGTAAAAGATGAAATTGATTCTGAAACCTCTAGTGAAGATTGGCCAACCTTTAACGGTGCAAAAGTCGAACCTGATGTGTTTGAACTTAGCCTTTCTGAAGAAATGCCCATCCTGAATATTAATATCTCTGGTGATTACCCGGTAGAAAAATTAAAAGATTATGCCGAATATCTTCAAGATGAAATTGAAGATTTAATGGAAATTAAAAAAGCCGATATTCGAGGTGCTCAGGAAAAAGAAGTAGAAGTTGCTGTGGATATCTATAAAATGATGGCTGCTAAAGTGACCTTTAACGATGTGATTGGTGCTATAAACGCAGGTAATGTGACGATGTCTGCCGGAAATTTAAAAGCCAGTGGACAACGTCGTACCATACGAATCCTTGGTGAAATTGATGACCCTTCAGAATTGAAAAATTTTGTCGTAAAATCTGAAAATGGCAATGCCATTTATTTAAAGGATGTGGCAGAAGTCTCCTTCAAAGAAGAAGACAAAACGACATTTGCAAGAAAATCTGGAGAGCCTGTTGTCATGCTTGATGTTAAAAAACGAGCTGGTAAAAACATGGTAGCTGCAGCAGAGCAAATTCAAGTGATTGTTCAAAATGCGGTTGAAAATGTCTTTCCTCAAGACTTGGAAGTATCCATTACCAATGACCAATCTTCTGTAACTATCGGACAGGTAGACGACTTGGTTAATAACATTATTTTTGGTGTCATTCTGGTAGTCACTGTTCTGATGTTTTTCTTAGGCTTTAAAAACGCGTTATTCGTCGGATTTGCCATTCCTATGTCCATGTTTATGTCCTTGATGATTCTAAATCTTATAGGTTACAGTTTGAATACGATGGTCTTATTTGGACTAATTATGGGATTGGGAATGTTAGTAGATAATGGGATTGTAGTCGTTGAAAATGTTTACCGCTTGATGGATGAAGAAGGCATGAGCCGCATTGAAGCAGCTAAAAAAGGGATTGGAGAAATCGCCTTTCCAATTATCATCTCTACCTTAACTACGGTCGCAGCTTTTGTTCCGTTAGGACTTTGGCCTGGAATTATGGGTGAGTTTATGAAAATTCTACCAATCACCCTGTCCATTGTATTGGGTTCATCTTTATTCGTAGCTATCTTCTTTAACTCTGTATTAGTATCGAGATATATGACGATTGAAGATAAGGATATGCCTCTCAAACAAATTATAAAAACGACGAGTATTGTGGCTGTTGTTGGTATCGTGATTCTTCTCGTTGGCGGACCCTACAGAGGACTCGGAACCATTATGATTTTTACAGCCATCATGTTATGGGCTTACCGTTTTTTCATTAGAGATTGGGCCAATAGTTTCCAGAATAAAGCCCTAGTAAGATTAGAAGGTTGGTACGAAAATCAACTGCGCTGGGCCTTGTCTAAGAAAAAACCGTACCTATTAACGTTTGGGACATTCTTCCTTTTATTCGCAGCCGTAGTAGCCTTCGGAATGTCATTGGGGATGCAACGAACCAAAGTAGAGTTCTTCCCAGATAATAAGCCAAATCAAATTATTGTTTATATCGAATACCCACAAGGAACTGCCATCGAGAAAACAAATGCGATTACAAAACAGATCGAAGAACGCGTGTATAAGGTGATCAATCAAGATCAGTACATGGATGATGGTAGAAATTTCTTAGTGGAAAGTGCTGTGTCTCAAGTTGGAGAAGGTGCAGGAAACCCACAGACAGATGGTGGTTCTGCTGCAGAAATGCCACATAAAGCAAAGATTACAGCTTCTATGCGTGAATATAAGTATCGTCGCGGTGAAGATAGCGAATTGTTACGCCAAAAAGTTCAGGAAGCTTTGGTTGGTATTTATCCAGGCGTTTTAATTTCAGTAGAAAAAGATGCTAACGGACCACCAGCTGGTGCGCCGATCAATATTGAAATTGAAGGTGATGACTATAATGAATTGATTGCTACTGCTGAAAAAATGCGGGAATTTATCAACTCAAGAAATGTCGCTGGTATCGACGAACTTAAAATAGATGTCAATAAGGACAAACCTACTATGGTCGTTCAAGTAGATCGTGAAAAGGCAGGGGAACTCGGTATTAGTGCCTCTCAAGTTGGACAACAGCTACGTAATTCAATTTTCGGTTCAAAAGCTGGTATCTATAAAGAAGATGGTGATGACTACGATATTTATGTGCGATTTAATGAGTCGAATCGTTATAATGTGAGCGCCTTGTTCAATCAGAATATTACATTTAGGGATAATACCGGACAAATTAAGGAGATTCCTTTGTCGGCAGTAGCAAAACAAAAAAATAATTCTGGCTTTAGTGCCATCAAGCACAAAGACACCAAGCGTGTCGTTACCGTGTATTCAGCACTAGCACCAGGTTACACCGATGCCGGAGCGATTGTAGCTCAAATTCAGAATGAAATGAAAAGCTACGACGAGCTTCCAGAAGACATTAAGATTGATTATACCGGACAAATAGAAGAGCAGAATAAACAAATGGCCTTCTTAATGGGTGCGTTTTTTACGGGCTTAGGATTGATTTTCTTTATCTTGATATTTCAGTTTAACTCTATTTCCAAACCTGCTATTATCATGTTGGCAATCTTTTTGAGTTTGATAGGTGTATTCGGAGGTTTGGTTATCACTGGTAAAGCCTTCGTGATTATGATGACCATGGTTGGTATTATTTCCCTAGCGGGTATTGTTGTGAATAATGGTGTAGTACTGTTAGATTACGCACAGCTTCTTATCGATAGAAAAAAGAATGAACTGGATCTAGACGAAGATGAATTTTTAACCAAGGACGATCTTTTTGAAGCAATTGTTAAGGCTGGTAAAGCGCGTTTAAGACCTGTACTATTAACAGCCATCACTACCATTTTGGGATTGATCCCATTAGCTATCGGACTGAACATCAACTTCTTTACACTGTTTTCAGATTTTGATCCAAATATTTATATGGGAGGTGATAACGTCGTGTTTTGGGGACCATTAGCATGGACTGTTATCTACGGATTGTTCGTGGCAACCTTCCTAACATTAATAGTTGTTCCTATTTTATTCTATTTAGCCACTAGGCTTAAGATGTGGATGAAAGGTGCTCATAAAAATGAGACACTTGAAGACGACTTACTGCAACAAGAAATTTTTAACATGGATAAAAGAATTGAATAACAATTCTAACAAAACACAATGGATGTTTCATCATTGTGAAAAGAACCTTTTTAGGGAATTAGAAAAGGTTTGATTAATAGCAGAAAAGCCTCGACAATTGTTGAGGCTTTTTTATTCAATACTCATTTAACTTCCTTAAATTTGCAGGATTAAAATTTTGATATGTATAGAAGTCATAACTGTGGTGAGCTAAGAGCATCACACATCAATACAGAGATTACATTAGCTGGTTGGGTTCAAAAATCACGAGATAAAGGATTTATTGTTTGGGTCGATCTTAGAGATCGTTACGGAATTACACAATTAGTGTTTGACGAAGAGCGTACTTCCAAGGAAATGATGACTCAAGCGCAGGATCTTGGTCGTGAATTCGTGATTCAAGTAAAGGGCAAAGTGATTGAACGTGCGTCTAAAAATCCAAATATCCCTACAGGTGATATCGAAATCCTCGTTTCAGAATTAACCATTTTAAACAAAGCCTTGTTACCGCCATTTACAATTGAAGACCAAACCGATGGTGGCGAAGAATTGCGAATGAAATATCGCTATTTGGATATCCGTAGAAATCCTGTAAAAAATAGCTTGATATTTAGACATAAAGTGACTCAAGAAGTAAGAAACTATCTATCAAAAGAAGGGTTTATCGAGGTTGAAACACCTTATTTAATTAAATCAACACCTGAAGGTGCTCGCGATTTTGTGGTGCCATCTCGTATGAATGAAGGTCAGTTTTATGCCTTACCTCAATCACCGCAAACTTTCAAACAATTGTTGATGGTAGGCGGTATGGACAAGTATTTTCAAATAGTAAAATGCTTCAGAGATGAAGATCTACGTGCCGATAGACAGCCAGAATTTACGCAAATTGATTGTGAAATGGCCTTTATCGAACAAGAAGATATTCTCAACGCTTTTGAAGGACTTACGCGTCATTTATTAAAAGAAATTAATGGTATTGAGGTGGATAAATTCCCACGATTATTGTATGACGATGCCATGCGACTCTACGGAAATGACAAACCTGATATTCGCTTCGGTATGCAATTTGGTGAATTAAACGAGGTTGCTCAACATAAAGATTTCAATGTATTTAACAGTGCCGAATTAGTCGTTGGTATTGCAGTTCCTGGCGGAAATAGTTATACGAGAAAAGAGATTGACAAACTCATTGATTGGGTCAAAAGACCTCAGATTGGAGCGTTGGGCATGGTGTATTGTAGATATAATGACGATGGATCTTTCAAGTCTTCAGTAGATAAATTTTATGATCAAGAGGATTTAGCAAAATGGGCTAAAGTCACTGGCGCACAACCTGGTGATTTAATTTGTGTGCTTTCTGGGAACAGGGATAAAGTAAGGACGCAGTTGAGCGCTGTCCGAATGGAAATGGCAGAAAGATTAGGCTTGCGCAAACCAAATGAATTTGCGCCACTTTGGGTTATGGACTTCCCGCTTTTAGAATGGGATGAAGAAACCGAGCGTTACCATGCTATGCACCACCCATTTACAGCTCCTAAGCCAGGACAAATTGAATTATTAAAAACAGATCCAGGCGCTGTAAAAGCGAATGCCTATGACTTGGTGCTCAACGGAAATGAAATTGGTGGAGGTTCTATTCGTATACACGATAAAGAAACGCAAGCCTTGATGTTTGACTATCTCGGCTTTACGGAAGAGGAAGCGAAAGCACAATTTGGATTCTTAATGGATGCCTTTCAATATGGCGCACCACCTCACGGTGGACTTGCCTTTGGTTTAGACCGATTAGTAGCCATATTGGGCGGACAAGAAACCATCAGGGATTTTATTGCCTTTCCTAAAAATAATAACGGTCGCGATGTCATGATTGATGCGCCTGCTCCCATTGATGATGATCAACTAAAAGAATTAAGTTTAAAACTCAACTTAAAATCTTAAATATTAAATCCTGCTTCATGCAGGATTTTTTAGTAGATTTAATCTATGCCAAACCAAAACCTCATAAAGCGTTTGCTCATTTTGCGATATAAATATATCTCGCAGAAAAACTTCATTCTACTATTGGCTATCCTTATCGGGCTGCTTTCTGGCTTGGTATCAGTAACCATTAAAAACATCACCTACGCTATTGAATGGTTTTTGGAAAAAGGCATTATTATCTCTCAAAATAGCATTTATTTCATCTTACCGGTTATCGGACTTTGGTTAGTGTATCTATTTGCCAAATATGTTTCTAAACAAAAAGTGGAGCACGCGATACCGAGCATTTTATTTTCGCTATCCAAAAAAAATGGCATGCTCAAACGAAGTAAAATCTACCTCCCCTTAATAACCGCTCCGCTAACCGCTGGATTTGGTGGTTCGGTAGGATTACTCGGTCCAGCTATCGCTTCTGCTTCTGCAGTGAGCTCCAATATTGGGCAACTCTTTCATGTAGACAGAAAAACACGAACCTTATTAATTGGCTGTGCTGCTGCTGGTGCCATTGCCTCTATTTTTCAATCACCTATCGCTGCTATCATATTTGCTGTAGAAGTATTTAGTCTTGACCTCACCTTCGCTTCGCTATTACCTTTATTGATTGCTTCGGTGTCATCGGTTTTAACCTCTTACTTTTTCTTGGGTAATGGTGTTTTATTTAATTATCACGTGTCCCAACCATTTGCTTTGAGAGACACCCTTTTTTTTATTGTACTTGGCATTGGAACTGGTATTGCCTCCATCTATTTTTCCAAAATGTATTTTGGCGTTTATAAGTTTTTTGAACGCTTTAAAACAAGTGGCCAAAAATTAATTGTGGGCGGATTAGCTATAGGAGTCATGCTGTATTTTATTCCTCCACTATACGGTGAAGGTTTTGGTTTTATTAACGACCTGCTCGATGGCAACCATCTTCATGCCTTAGGGAAAACGCCCTTCGATGATTATTTGGATAGTATTTGGGTGGTCATTGCCCTACTCTTTGGTATTACTATTTTTAAGGCGATTGCTATGACGACCACCTTTGCTGCTGGAGGTGCAGGTGGTATTATCATTCCTACAATGGTGATGGGAAGTGCCTTAGGAAATGTCGTCGCCAAAATTATCAATAATTTAGGTTTTGGTTTCCAAGTGTCTGAATCTAATTTTACCCTCATTGGAATGGCAGGACTGATTGCAGGTGTGTTACATGCACCTTTAACTGCTATTTTTTTAATCGCAGAAATTACAGGTGGCTATCAATTATTTGTGCCTTTGATGATTACAGTTTCCATGTCCTTTATCATTACCAAAAATGCTGTTGATCATACCATTTACACCAAAGAACTTGCTGAAAAAGGAGCTCTTTTAACACACGACAAAGACCAATCGGTATTGACGCTTATGAAGTTGGATACTGTTATTGAACAAGATTTCACCATCCTTCATCCAGAAATGTCTCTAGGTGACATGCTGCATCAAGGTGTCGCAAAATCTAGCCGTAACTTATTTCCTGTCGTCGATGAAAATAAATTTCTCGTAGGTATCATCCTTTTAGATGATATTCGAACCGTGATGTTTGATCAATCCCTTTACGACACCACTTCCGTAGAAACGTTTATGCATAGTCCGCCTGATCATATTTTCTATGAAACAGATTCCATGAAAGAAGTGATGCGCAAATTTCAGGATAGCGGTGCATGGAATCTTCCAGTCATCAAAAAAGGCAGTTATTTTGGCTTTGTATCTAAATCAAAATTACTCACTGCTTATCGACGTGAATTAATTAATTTTACATCTTAAATGACTTAAACCCTAAACCTATGAAATACATCATTCTTATCTGTTTATTATTGTCCTTAGGAAGTATTCTTGGTGGCTTCCTTCTTGAAGTGAACTATTCAGAAAAATTGATTGGGTTTGGAGTTATGGGTCTTTTCGTTGTGGTTTTTCCGCTTTTTGGTTACCATCGATGGAAAGATAAAAACATCAAAGATTACATGCTCAGCCAAGAAAACTTAGATAAGATGCGTGAAAATCAAAAAGAAAAAAAGTATTGATTTTAACCTTTTATGGTTAATAACTTCAGAAATTCATAACAAAGTCCGTATTTAATGTGTTAATTTTCAATTATTTAAAAAATTACAATTAATTAACACATCGCATCATATTATAATGTACATTTGTAACTTAATTTTTATATTTTTTTACAATGACTGGAACAGTTAAATTTTTTAATGATTCAAAAGGATTTGGATTCATTACCAACGAAGAAACAGGAAAAGACATTTTCGTACACGTATCAAACCTTAATGGTGTTGAATTGCGCGAAGGCGATAATGTAGAGTACACAGAAGAAGAAGGAAGAAAAGGAATGGTCGCGGCTAACGTGCAAGTTCTTTAAGAGATATACTTTATTACAGTTTCAACGTCTAACGAAAGTTAGGCGTTTTTTTGTGCCTATTTGGGCGTTACCAAACCTTGTTTGGTCAGGCTCTCGGTCGTCGCTTCCCAATGCTTTGGGAGAGCTCCAACAAGACCTCCATCCTTAACGCAATGAAAAGTCATTAGTTGAGATTGCGTTTTTGAATAAAAAACCGTTTCAGTAATTCGGCAGATTCTGCTTCAAGTACACCGCCTACCATCACGGTTTTTGGGTGCAATTTACTTGCTAAAGCAATACAACCACGTTGCTCATCCCTGGCACCGTAGACTATTTTAGAAATCTGACTCCAGTACAAGGCACCAGCACACATCTGGCACGGTTCCAAAGTCACATAAAGTGTACAATCCCGAAGGTATTTACCACCTAAAAAATTAGCAGCTGCAGTAATAGCTTGCATTTCAGCATGAGCTGTGACATCATTTAAAAGTTCCGTCAAATTATGCGCTCTGGCAATAATCCGATCATTAATAACAATCACAGCACCCACAGGAATTTCACCTTTGTCAAAAGCATCTTCAGCCTCCTGCAAGGCTTTTTTCATAAAATAAGTATCATCAAATGGGTTTTCCATAGTTGTAAAAATACAATTCTTAATGAATTCGTTCTAAAGATGGCAAGACATTTGATGCTATTCAAGAAACTATTCCACTATGAAACCACGCTACGCACTATCCATTCCCAAACCATGTCATGAGAACTGGTCTGATATGACCCCTAGTGACAAAGGACGTTTTTGTCAATCCTGTTCAAAAACGGTTATCGATTTCACGACGATGACCGCTTCCGAAGTGCAAGATTTTATTCATCATCATAAACAACAACGTATTTGTGGACATATCAAACAATCACAGTTAGACACCGTTAATTTACAGATTTATAATACCGTGTTTGAGGAGCGCATGTCTTTTCATAAACTGTTCTTACTCGCCCTTTTATTAGCCATGGGAACATCGTTGTTAAGCTGTTCTGACAACAAAGGACAACCTAAAAAAATAGATAGTGTGGAGATTATTGATCAGGGAATAAACTCAACAAAAACTGAAGTAGAGCCAGCCGTTGATTCTTCGACTAATGCAACTACGCTTAAAAAGGCGGATAGTACTATCGCTAAAACACCTAAAATAGAAGCACCAACAATTCCAGTTATGGGAGATATCGTAATGGTTGAAGGCATGATGATTTTAGAAGAAGTGGATCCTAAGCAACCTATGTCTTGGTATGCTGTAGAAGTACCTCCTGAGTTTAAAGACACGCCTCAAGGCTTAACAATTCAAGAAAAAAGAGAACGCTTCCAAAACAAAATATCACAATTTGTTAATGACAATTTTAAAATATCTCAAGGTCCTATTACGCTTAAAGGAAGACAAAGAATACACACACAGTTTACAATTGATGAAAATGGAAATGTCAATAATATTCTTGTAAGAGCACCTCATAAATGGTTTGAAAAAGAGACTGAACGCGTGATTGAATTACTACCGCAATTTATTCCAGCAACAAATGATGGTAAACCTGTTCAGATGACGTATAATTTACCCATCATGTTTGATATTGAAGACTAATTAATTCTCGTATTTTTGCAATGTGCACAACTCATTATTAGACCATATAAATTTCCCAAAAGATCTGCGAAAATTAGATCTAGAGCAACTTCCACAACTCGCCAAAGAGTTACGTGAATTCATTATTGATATTGTTGCCACTAAAGAAGGCCATTTAGGTGCTAGTCTAGGAGTGGTTGAGTTAACTTTAGCGATTCATTATGTATTCAACACACCAACAGACCAACTTATTTGGGATGTTGGACATCAAGCTTACGGACATAAAATTATAACAGGCAGGAAAGCTAATTTTCATACCAACAGACAAAAAGGTGGGATTAGTGGTTTTCCAAAGCGAGATGAGAGTAAGTACGATACGTTTGGTGTTGGACACTCCTCAACTTCTATATCAGCGGCCTTAGGCATGGCGATTGCTTCTCAATTAAAAGGTGAAGAGACACATCATATTGCCGTCATTGGTGATGCTTCCATTGCTAGCGGAATGGCTTTTGAAGGTCTTAATCATGCAGGTGTCACTAATGCCAACCTATTGGTGGTGTTAAATGATAATGCTATTGGTATTGATCCAAGTGTTGGAGCTTTGAAGCAATATTTAACCAACGTTAAAAAAGGAAAAGAGAAGCAAGACAATATATTTGAAGCACTAAACTTTGATTATTCAGGACCCATAGATGGTCATGATCTGAAGACTTTAATTTCAGAATTAGAACGTTTAAAAACGGTCCAAGGACCAAAGTTTTTACACGTTATTACTACCAAAGGAAAAGGACTAAAACAAGCCGAAGCTGATCAGGTGAGGTATCATGCTCCTGGTAAGTTCAATGCACAAACGGGAGATCTTTTACCGAAAGAAGACAGGGTTGAACCTCCAAAATTTCAAGATGTGTTTGGGCATACCATTGTGGAACTGGCCAAAACCAATAAAAATATTATTGGAATTACACCTGCCATGCCAACGGGAAGCTCTTTAAAATATATGATGGAGGAAATACCTGATCGCGCGTTTGATGTTGGTATTGCCGAGCAGCATGCGGTGACCTTAGCAGCAGGTATGGCTACACAAGGATTAATTCCATATTGCAATATTTATTCAACCTTCCTTCAACGCGCTTACGACCAAGTCATTCATGATGTTGCCATACAAAAACTACCCGTTATATTTTGTTTAGATCGTGCAGGTCTGGTTGGTGAGGATGGTGCAACACATCATGGTGTTTATGATTTAGCATATTTACGATGTGTGCCGAACATGATCATATTTGCGCCAAGAAATGCATTGGAACTCCGCAATATACTCTATAACGCCCAATTAGGTTTAAACGCTCCATTAGCCATAAGATACCCTCGCGGTAGAGGGCATATCATAGACTGGCAACAGCCATTTTCTAAAATTACAATAGGTAAAGGTGCTATGATTAGAAAAGGTGATACCATTGCCGTACTTACCATTGGTACCATCGCACATAATGTTGAAGAGGCCATATTAAAATGTCAAGATTCTGATAAAATAGCACATTACGATATGCGATTTGTCAAACCCCTTGATGAGGCGTTGCTTCATGCGATATTCCAAACTTATAAACATATTATTACAGTGGAAGACGGCACTATTATTGGCGGTTTTGGTAGTGCTATTTTAGAATTTGCATCACAACACCACTATACAATTCCTGTTAAAATCTTGGGGGTTCAAGATCATTTTGTAGAACATGCCTCTATAAAACAACAACATCAATCCGTTAAGATTGATGTTGAAAATTTATCTATGGTTTTTAACGCTATTGTTCTTCGTTATCAGTAGTAGCCATATTTGGTTGTTGATCATTGATATTAGAATCGTAAACCTCAACATTAATTTGAGGTTCTTGATGACCATTGCTAGTGATGTCATCTAACATTAACAGAAAGGCTAATGTTACAAAAAAAATGACAGCTGCGCCAAGAATATTTTTTTTCATAAGAGTAGGTTTTATGATTAAGGTTAAACAAATATAGCCAATTCTCGTTCAAATACAAATTTATTCGATGAAATGCACATCGAATAAAAAAGGGAACCCTAAAGTTCCCTTCTTCTAACAAAGATGCTATTTATTTAATGATGATTTTCTTGGTTTCAGAATAATTATCAACACTAATATTAACAAAGTAAATACCAGCACTTAGGTTTAGGTCCAAGTCGTTATTATTTGAAGACAAATACATTTGTGTATTGAAAACATTTTGACCGTTTAAGTTATACACTCTAATTGTTGAATCACCGAGATCTTTTTCAGATTTAATCGTGATTAATCCCTCCGATACTGTTGGGAATAAAGATATCAAGTTGGCATCAAATTCACTTTCTACGACACTCAAAGGTTGTGCTGTGAACTGACTTGTAAATAAACCTCTACCATGTGTAGTCGCTAAAACCGTATTATCTAAAGCTCTCAAATCTAAATCCAATACTTGGACATCACTCATCCCATTATAAGCTTGTACCCAAGTTGGATTGGTTACTGTATAATCCGCAGTTGCCCAAACACCTAAATCGGTTCCAATAATTAATTCTTGTGGTATAAGAGGATTTTGTAATATACATTTCACTGGTAAATCTGGTAAGTTACCTTCTAAACTTCTCCAAGAAGCGCCACCATCATCCGTAAACCAAATACTTTGAACACCGTAATTATGCATGGTTACAAAAATCTCATTTTCACTAGTTCCAAACTCAATATCTGAGATACTTCCAATAAAACTAGGACCAGAGATATTTGTAAAAATTGGGTTAAAATTAGCAAATGCACATTTCAACAATCGACCATTTCTCAAGCCCACAAATAAGGTTGAAGATCCAGTAGAAAACGGTGAAACCTTCATAGCACTAGGCGATGAATTCAATAAAGGACTAGTAATTGCCGTATTTGTTTGTGCAGCACCTCCCGGTAAAAACTCAGCTATTCGCTCGATACTTGCAGTACCTGAAGTTGAGTTGACATATAAGATATCTAAGTTTTTATCAAGTGCCGCTTGGTTCACAAAGCTACCACCACCATTATTTGAAAGCGGTAACCCTCCTGTTAAGCTAGGGAAAGCATATAAATAATGATCATTTCCAGGGTTGGATAAAATGGCATAAGTCCCAGAATCATCAATTTCAGTATATGCACCATCTCCACCTCTAATTTCAGTAAAACTATTAGCACCTGCTACTCCATTTGTTATAAACATAGACCCGTTGTCCTGAAGACCTCCTCCAAAATTATCATCAAGAGTGGACTCATCAATCGCACCAAAATAAAACTGGGTCGTATTGTAATCTTTATTTCTTGGCTGAATAACATTTGTATTGTTAACCGCAGCATTTAAATTAGCGGCATAATAAACACCACCATCATTTCCAAAAACAGCTTCATTGCCATTAGAGCCAGGTCTAAACACCATGGCATGTTGATCGGCATGAACTAAAGATGCTGTTAAACCACCAATGTTATACCACTCGGAAATTTGAGACCAAACTGCTCCGTTCGTACTTGATGTGAATAAATCAATCCCACCAACATATAATTTATTGTTGTCATCGGCCTCTATGACTAAATCGTAAAATGCCTGACCTCTAGTAAAATCACCAGCAGGAATTGTAGCAGTATCTGCGTCAACAGGTAAATTCATCGCAGTGAAGTTCGCAGGCATTGCAAATCCGTCTGTCGTTGTAAATAACCCAACACCATTACCAACAGCTGCAGCTACCCATATTCTATTTGGATCTGTGCTTGATATTTCAATCTCTGTTCTTCTTGCGTTACTGATGTTCTGAATAAGGTTGAATGTCACACCATCACTTGAAACATAGATGTCACCACCTAAGTTGCCCAGCGCATTACTAGTGGTCGTAAACCAAACGTTATTATTTATATCAATTTCAATGTCACTTGGATTTTTAAAACTGCCATCTGGATGTGTGATATTAAAGCGGTTCCAATTAGCACCACCATCTACAGATTTATAAAGACCTTGTTCTGCAATTCCCTGAAAATTTGCAGGACTCGCTGCATCAAAATATTGTTTACCTACAATACCTGCGTATAGTTCAGTAACACCATTATTATCTCTTGCTACAATGTCGTTTACATAAAAAATACCATTGATAAATCCTTGTCCGCCAAGGGTTGCAAAACTGTCATACCCACCAAAAATATTGGTCCATGTCACTCCTGCGTCTTCAGACTTCCAAACGCCTCTACCAACAGCAACGGATTGAAACGTAAAAGACTCTCCTGAAGCAATGTAAAAGACATTACTATCATTTGGATCTGCAATTATCTTAATCACTGAAATATTCGCTTGTAATCCTGTCACGAGCGACCAAGAAGCATTAGGATCTGTAATATCATCATTGACCCATAGTCCTCCTGAAACGCCTCCAGCGAATACTCGTGTATAATCGTCACTCGGATTAGCATTACCTACATCGTTAGGATCAAACATGATACCTCGCGTACGTCCACCTTGATTATTTGGACCTCTATCAATCCATGGGTTGGTACTCTCTCCACCAACACCTCTTTCAATGGCTCTTTGCGCTCTTAATTGTTCTTGTAATTCAAGAACACGCTCAGGCATTGGACGCCCTGTAGCAGGATCCATTGTTAATTCCCATAATTGCTCATTGTAAGCATTGGGCGGCAACCCTTGTGCTTTTCTTTCCGATCGGCTTAATTTTTGTGATTCCTTGAAAGGGCTTTTCTCTAAATTTAAAGCATGCTGCTGCCTTAACTTCTCTACCCTATAATTTTTTTCTGGGTTGCTTGTAAAGATGACTACAGCCGCTACAAGTAATGTAACCATTGTAGATATCACTAATAATTTTCTTTTCATTTTTTCAATTTTTATTATAGATGGTTTCCTTTTAATTTTTGATAGGTCAACATAGCATTACTATCAGACATTTTAGAGATATAAAAACATACAGACAACAAGCTATCATAAACAGTATCTTTCTCTAAGTCTACATGTGGCTCTAAAACTTTCAGAATAAGTTTATCGAAATTCGATAATTCACCCTTAAGATGATTGATGACCGATTTTGTAAAGATATTTAAAAGTTCATTAATTACCTTATAACCAACAATCTCTTTATCTATGACTTCCGATGAACGATATACTTTTGACACGCTTAATTTTATGATGTCATTAATTTGCGCTTCATAAGAACTGTTGTCCATCAAGGCTTTTTCGAATTCACCCGCTAAAATGGATGACTCATTGGTCATGAATAGGTCAACTGCTTCATTGATTAAGGTATTAATAGCCAATGAGCGCAAATAGCTTAAGCGATCTTGCGGACTGCTTAATGCCTGATATGTTTTAGTTTGAATATCGTCTCGTACCAAGTTGATTAAGTATTCTAGAGCAAACTCTTCTTGGATCAGGCCTAAATTAATCCCATCTTCAAAATCAATGATTGTGTAACAAATATCATCTGCTGCTTCTACCAAATAAGCGAGTGGGTGCCTACTAAAACTGATGGTGTCATCAGCTCCGCGTTTTGCTAATCCTAATTCAGAAGCAATCTCCTCAAATAAGGCCTTATCGTTCTGAAAAAAACCGTATTTCTTATCGGCAATATGAGTTGTAGGTTTTTTTGGTAAGGACTCTTTAGGGTATTTCGTAAAGGCTCCTAGTGTTGCGTAACTCAACCGTAATCCTCCAATACGACCTAATCTACTTTCCGTTAAAATTTTAAAACCATTAGCATTTCCTTCAAAGCTACAGAGATCTTCATATTGTTTGGCCGTTAGTTGATCCTCAAAATAGCGACCTTCTCCCGATTTAAAAAACTCTCCAATGGCTTTTTCGCCAGAATGTCCAAAAGGTGGATTTCCAATATCATGAGCTAAAGCAGCCGCAGCAACAATAGCACCAAAATCATTGATTTGATAGCCGTGAACATCGCGTAAATGTGGATATTTGCGCAATAGTTTTTGGCCTACTTTTCTTCCTAGAGATCGGCCAACCACACTTACTTCCAGGCTATGGGTCAATCGCGTATGTACAAAATCTGTCTTGGATAAAGGAACAACTTGTGTTTTGTCTTGCAGACTTCTAAATTCTGAAGAAAAAATAATTCGGTCGTAATCTACCTCAAAGCCCAAACGGGTTTCATCTTGTTCTTTTCGCAATCGTTTATGAGCGTCTCCATAACGTTTTAAGGAGAGTAACTGTTCCCAATTCATAGAAATAATTTAGCAGCAGCAAGATAACAGTTTCAATGTTAATTTAATGTTTCCAATACTTAAAAAATTGAATTTTTGGTAACACTGCATTAACAGTTTTATGATTTAGGTTTAATACCCAATTAACCTTGACTTTACAATACACGCTTTTCTTTGCACCGATACTTTAATAACGAAAAACTATTTAAAAAAAATATCATGAAAAAATTATTTTTATCCGCTTTAATCGCCTCTTCTCTAGTGTTTACTGGATGTTTCAAAGACGATGACACTCCTATTATTATAGAAGAAACAACCATTATAAATAACAATAATGGAAATGGCTCTGGTAATGACTGTCCAGTAGTAGCGGTCACAGGTGCGATTACTGAAGATACGACTTGGACCAATGATACTATCTATCAATTAAACCAAAAAGTCGTTGTTGACAATGGCGCTACATTAACCATTGAAGCGGGAACGATTATAAAAGGTTCTCCAGGAACAGGATCGTTGGCTTCTGCTTTAATTATCGCAAGAGATGCAAAAATCAATGCGGTTGGAACAGCAACTTCGCCAATAATCTTCACATCTACTAGTGATAATATTACTTGTGGTGAAACTGCAGGCACTAATTTAGATGAAAATGACAGAGGACTTTGGGGAGGCTTAATAGTATTAGGAAATGCACCATGTTCTTTTTCAGGAGACATTTCGGAAGCGCAAATAGAAGGAATTCCTGCAGATGACACCTTTGGCCTTTACGGCGGAAGTGATGCAGCTGACAACTCAGGTGTTATTTCTTATGTCTCTATCCGTCATGGTGGCGCACTTATCGGAGAAGGTAATGAAATTAACGGTCTAACATTAGGTGGTGTTGGAAATGGAACAACTATTAACAATGTTGAGGTTGTTGCCAATGTTGATGACGGTATTGAATTTTTTGGTGGAACAGTTAACGCTTCTAACCTATTGGTTTGGGCACAAGGAGATGACGCTTTAGATATCGATCAGGCTTATTCTGGTACTATTGATAATGCGGTCGTTGTTTTAGGTGATTTCTCAGATCACGCTTTTGAAATTGATGGTCCAGAAGGAACTGCTGATGGTTCATTTACACTTCAAAATGCTACTATAATTGGAAACCTAACTACAGAAAATGGGGAGTATGCTGATTATAGAAGTGGTGCTACAGGTGCAACAAATAATATTTATGCTTTCGGATTTAAAGCATCTTCTGATGTAGAATTAGATAACGATGGTGTTGCCACGAACTACAATGATGGTTTATTAACATTCGGTGCTTGGGAAATTGTACTTCCTGAAGGTGTTACAGATGTGACTAGTATCTTTGCTAACAAAGCCGAAACTGTTACCGTGACTGGTTTTGGTTCAACAGCAACGGCTGTTACTCTAGGTGCTAATACCGTTGGTGCAACCACATCTGAATTGGCTTGGACTTACTCAAATACTGCAGGTGGCTTAGGGTTCTAAATAAAACCCTTTGAGTTATCACTGTATTATATGACAAGAAAATGCTAAACAATATAAACGGTGCTACTCGTCAAAAACAACTGAACGAGTAGCATTGTTTTTACAACATACTATTATGAAAAAAAACATATTAGCACTCCTTATACTTCTTTTTTGTAGTGTTGGATTAGCCAATGCTCAAAAAGGAATTGTAGCTGGAAGTGTAATTGATGGTGAATTTGTAGAACCTATGGCTTTTGCTAATGTTTTAGTAAAAGGCACTACCACTGGAACCACCTCTGATTTTGATGGGAAGTACGAATTGGAATTAGATCCTGGCACTTATACCTTGGTATTCTCTTTTGTTGGCTACACCACACAAGAGGTCGCAGATGTCGTTGTAAAAGCTGGTGAAACCACCACATTAGACGTGACCTTAAACACCAATTCATTAGATACGGTGATCATAGAGACAACGGTCAAACGAAACACGGAAAATTCTGTATTGAATCTTCAGAAAAAGTCGGTGGTTGTTATGGATGGGCTTTCAGCGCAATCTATAAAAGCTTCAGGAGCAGGAAACCTTGCAGCTGCTGTTAAAAGTGTTCCTGGTGTTTCTGTACAAGGTGGTAAATATGTTTATGTTCGTGGTCTTGGAGATCGTTATACCAAATCAATTTTGAATGGTATTGATATTCCTGGATTGGATCCTGATCGAAATACCATACAAATGGATTTATTTCCAACGAATATCTTAGACAATGTGATTGTTATGAAATCTGCCTCAGCCGAATATCCAGCAGATTTCACTGGTGGAATTGTTGATATTGTGACCAAGGATTTCCCAACCTCTGCTGAATATACCTTATCATTGGGTACTGGTTACAATCCAGATATGCATTTCAATGACAACTATTTAACTTATACAGGTAGTGATACAGATATCTTTGGTTTTGATGATGGTACACGAGACTTGCCTATTCATAGATACCAACCAATTCCTGGAACTTTTGAAAATTCGTTATTACTAACCTCATTAACGAATCGATTTCAAAAGGAATTACAAGCCAAACAAGAGCAAAGTCAAATGAATTTTGATTTAGGTTTTACACTAGGAAATCAGTATGATATCGGTGATGATAAAATAGGCTATCAAGCGTCATTTTCTTATAAAAACGAAACCACCTTTTATGAGAATAGAAATGATGGTGCTTATGTGAAAAACTTTGAAGATCCTTCAGATACCGAATTAAAGTCGGTGTTAGATTCGAGAGGTTCTGAAGGGATCAATAATATCATCTTGAATGGTATGCTTGGATTGACATATAAAACGGATAAATCGAAGTTTAAAGCTAACTTGCTTCACATTCAAAATGGCGAGTCTACAGCTGGTTTTTTTGACCAAGATATCTCTCAAGATGGTGTTGGTGGAGGAATCGAACCATTGATTAAAAACTCGTTAACCTATACAGAGCGTTCTATTACGAATCTATTGTTAAATGGTAAACATCGTTTAAGCAGTGATGATAACGCTTTAAATTTCGAATGGAAACTATCACCAACGTTTTCTAAAGTAATGGACAAAGCGCATCGTATCACACCGTTTCAGTTGTCTGAAAGCGGCAGCTATTTTGTGAGTCCTTCAGCCTCGACTTATCCTATTCAGCTATGGAGAAACTTGATTGAAGAAAACTGGGCTGGTAAAGTAGATTTTGACAAAACGGTAGAGCTTTTTGGTAAGCCAGCCAAAATTAAATTTGGTGGAGGTTATACCTATAAGTTTAGAGATTTCAGTATTGATGATTACACATTTAATGTGATAGGCGATGATTCTTTTATCGCAGATGGTAATGCTGATAACCTATTGGCTTCTGAAAATATTTGGAACCCAACAACAGAGTCCGGAACCTTTTTAGTATTTGGTGATCAATTTAACGCCATTGATGCTTATGAAGGGGAACAAACGATTGGTGCCACTTACTTTTCTGCTGAATTTAATTTGTCAGAAAAACTTAAAACCGTGTTGGGTGTTAGAACCGAATTCTTTACTTCCTTTTACACTGGAAGAAATAACGAGCGTGAATTTAATCGTGACAAAATATTAGATGAAGTAGATGTGTTTCCTTCTGCCAATTTAATCTATGCCGTGACAGACAATTCCAACTTGAGAACGTCATATTCAAGAACCACTGCAAGACCTTCTTTTAAAGAATCATCTGTAGCGCGAATCTTTGATCCAATTACTAACAGACTATTTATTGGAAATATCGATTTGGTTCCTACCTATGTCAATAATTTTGATTTGAGATATGAACGTTTCGGAGATGAAGGACAAATGTTTGCTTTTAGTGGATTTTTCAAAGATTTTAAAGATCCTATTGAGCAAGCCTTCTTCCTACAAGCACCAACGCAACTTACGGTTGGCAACTTGGGAAATGCAAGAGTATATGGTTTAGAATTTGAGTTAAGACAACGTATGGGTTTCCTAACGGAAGGTCTGAATGATTTGAAGTTTACAACGAATATCTCTTACACAAAATCGGAATTAACGATGTCTGATGCCGAATTTACAAGCCGTCAAAATGCCGCAAGAGACGGTGAAACTATAAGTAGAGAACGTGACTTACAAGGTCAGGCACCGTATGTAATCAACTTTGGATTCGACTATAACAATTCGGATATGGGATTGCAAACAGGTCTATTTTACAACGTTCAAGGTAAAACCTTAGAAGTTGTAGGTATTGGTCTTACACCAGATGTGTATACGCAGCCATTTAATAGCTTAAACTTTACCTTAAACAAATCGTTTGGAGAAAACAGAAAATCGTCTATCGACTTCAAAGTATCCAATATTTTAAATAGTAAAAGAGAGAGTGAATACGAATCATTTGAGGCTCAAAACCAGATTTTCTCTTTAAGAGAACCTGGTACAGAGATTTCATTAGGATATACGTATAAGTTCTAAACTTTAAGTTGATTTGGTCTAAAAAAGAAAAGTTCCCAATAGGTATTGGGAACTTTTTTTATAATTTATTTTAAAATGTCTTAATTGTTAATAGCCACTTGCACTTTATCAGTCCATTCGCTCACACTGGCAATTCTGGAATCTACATATTCTACTTCTCTCAAGGTATTTCCTGACCAAAATAACCACTTACCAACTTTCTTTCCATTCTCATAGCTGCCAACAGCTACTTTCTTTCCTTGTGTGTCATAACTCGTCCAAACACCCTCCAGATTACCATCTTTATTAAAAGCACCCTGTTGTTCAACTACACCATTATCATGATAATAAGTCGCTACAGTTAAATCACCATCCTTTTGAGTTTCCACTTTTGGTTTTTCCTGAGCAAATGTTACCATGACACTCAGCATCAGTAAAATTGTACATATCTTTTTCATCTTAAACTTGGGTATTTGATTAATAATTACATAACAAATATAGATATTTATTTACAATATTCAAACGTTTACATAACTTTAATTTAACATTAAAATTTTATTTATCTGATTTTTAGGTTTTTAAATCAATTCAATCAATTCATATTCATTCTTAAAAACCCAATAAAACGAGTGTCTAAAGCCAAAACAATCACGCAAAAATCTGTCAACATTACATAGAACATAACATTAACGTAACATTGTGCTCAATTTAAAACATGAAATTTGTTAACATTAATTTTTTTGTATTCTTACATGGAAAATCTCTATATCTACATGCTTGTCGCTCTTGCTATCTTGGCCATTGCAGACCTTGTAGTAGGCGTCAGTAACGATGCTGTCAATTTCTTGAATTCCGCCATTGGTTCAAAAGCGGTATCTTTTAAAACCATCATTATTGTTGCCAGTTTAGGTGTTGCGTTAGGCGCCATGTCTTCGAGTGGTATGATGGAAGTGGCTCGTAAAGGAATTTTTAATCCCAGTCAATTTATGTTTGACGAAATCATGATCATTTTTATGGCGGTCATGATAACAGATATTTTATTACTCGACTTCTTTAATACATTAGGACTTCCTACCTCTACCACCGTATCCATTGTGTTTGAATTACTCGGTGCTTCGGTGTGTGTAGCCGTATTAAAAATTTATAGTGAAAATTCGCAACAAAGCCTGCTAGATTTAGGCAAGTATATCAATAACGAAAAGGCCATTGAAATCATTTTGGGGATTCTCCTATCTGTGGTCATAGCATTTTCCGTTGGTGCTATTATACAGTATTTTTCTCGGTTATTATTAAGTTTCAAATTTGAAAGTAAACCTCCTTGGTATGGTGCTATTTTTAGCGGTCTGGCTGTAACCTCTATTTTGTATTTCATTCTGATAAAGGGGATCAAAAACGCCACTTTTATGAGTTCGGACGTGAAGGCATTAATTGCCAACAACCCTTTAGAACTAATAGTAATCAGCTTCTTAGTATTTACACTCCTGTCTTATGCTATCATACAATTTACAAAACACAATATTTACACAATCATTATTGTCATTGGAACATTTGCCTTGGCCGTTGCCTTTGCGGGAAATGATTTAGTCAATTTTATTGGCGTCCCAATTGCGGCATACAATGCCTACACCGATTGGGTTGGAAGCGGGCAATTAGCTAATGAGTACCCGATGTCTAGTTTAGCGGAAGCGGTGCAAACACAACCGTATCTCCTTCTCATTGCTGGACTCATCATGGTTCTTACGCTTTGGTTTTCAAGTAAGGCTAAAGCGGTTGTTAAAACATCTGTAGATCTTTCCAGACAAGATGATGTGAAAGAACGTTTTGAACCTAATTACCTTTCCAGAAGTGTTGTTAGAATGAGTATGGCCGCTTCTGAAGGGTTTAATTATCTCATACCAAACGCTACAAAAGCCTATATCGATAAACAATTTGAGAAAACAGACACGCCTTCAGTGATTATTAAAAATGCCGACAAACCTGCATTTGATTTGGTAAGAGCCGCCGTAAATTTAATGGTAGCTAGTGTTTTAATATCAATTGCTACCTCAATGAAACTGCCTCTTTCCACAACCTACGTGACCTTTATGGTCGCCATGGGAACCTCTCTAGCAGATCGAGCATGGGGAAGTGAAAGTGCCGTCTATCGTGTTGCTGGTGTTTTAAATGTGATTGGCGGATGGTTTTTTACAGCGATTAGTGCTTTTGTAGCAGCAGCCATTATGGCACTTATATTATACTATGGCAAAGGGTATGCTTTAACTGGTTTATTAGTTATTGCGGCAGTACTCCTAATAAAAAATTACTTAAGCCATCGTAAAAATTCTAAAGATCAAAAAGAGGTTGACAGCCTTCAAAAAGCAGAAAGTAGCTCTACCCAAGGCGTTATTATAGAAAGCGCAAGTAATATTGCTAACGTTGTGAAGCGTGGAAACAAAATCTACACAAGTGCGATTAATGGACTGGCTACTCAGAATTTAAAAATGCTCAAAAAGAATAAGAAGAATATCAACAAATTGTCTAACGAAATTGACGAGTTACGCGATAACATCTTCTATTTTATAAAAAACTTAGAAGAACCAAGTGTTTCAGCTAGTAATTTCTATATCAATATCTTGGGCTATTTACAGGATATGGCGCAATCATTAGATTATATATCTACAGTGAGCTATAAGCATATAAATAACAATCACAAGAAATTAAAATTTAGTCAGATCAAAGAACTGAAAGAGATTGATGAATTAATGGAAACGCTATTCTCAGATACTAAAAAAGCTTTTGATGCAAATTCATTTGAGGATATTGGACTCGTACTTAATGAGAAGAATGATATTCTAACGAATGTGACTGATAAAATTCAAAAGCAAGTAGAGCGCACAAGAACGGAAGAATCGAGTCCTAAAAACACGACTTTATACTTTAGCTTACTTCTAGAAACTAAAGATCTTTTAAAAGCAACAATGAGTCTGTTGGAAGAGTATCATTCGGCTCACGACAGTAATGTTGAACCCGCAAAGCTGCCTAAAACAGAGGAAGAGGAATAAAAAAAAGCCAGTGTTATAACGCTGGCCTTTTTTATTAGAAGTTATCGTTAAAATTTCACCTCATCAACACCTATTTTTCCTATTTCGTCAAGTCCTTCAAAGGTCTCCTTCTTGGCTTCAAATTTAGCAATATCTACCACATAGGTCTTAGATATCGTATCATGCCAGCCTTTTCCTAAATCACCTAAAAAAGAAAAAGCTTCAAACGGAATCATTCGGGATAAGGATCTTACTAAAATTTCATTAAACGTTGGTTTCGATCCATCATGTAAGACCACTTTGGTCTTCGTAATGTATTTTCCTAAAGAGCGTCCTGTTAATGATTCTATCGTGGTGTAATAGATAAATAAAACAATACAGGCAAAAATATAGTCGACCAGACGGTTATCAGACATAAACAAAAAATCAGAGAGCCCATAACTTCCTGTCAAATCTGAAATCATAATAATGACAAAACCTATAACAAATCCAAGGATTAGCTGTACAATGTAATCGATTATGAAATTTGCAAAACGTAGGCCTTTGCTCGCCAAAACATCGTCTGATACGGTGTATTTAATACTATTCATAAGTTAAAATATTAGTTAGTAGCTCCAAATATAGCTTACTTCAAATAAAATCAAATAGTTTAATTTCGTGTTATCAATTATTTTATCATGAAATATCTTTCGATTATTTTATTTTACGTTGTAGCAACATCGGTAGCGATGAGTCAAGAACTCACAGGACAAGACCTATTGCATAAAGCCATCGCGTTTCACGACCCTTATCAGAATTGGCCAAACTTTAATGGTGACTTAAGAGTAACCATGAACACGCCTAATAAACCAGCTCGTAAGAGTAAAATTCTGATTAATTTGCCCGAAGACTTCTTTTCCGTTCAATCGACTGTAGATACTACCACCACGACCTACACTCTAAACAAGGGTGAATGCACTATAGCCTTAAACGGTAATAAATATCTTACCGAAGCAGAATTAGAAGAAAACAATCTCAATTGCGAAAGAGCCTTGCTTTATAAAAATTACTACACTTATTTGTATGGGTTACCTATGAAACTGAAAGATCCAGGAACTATTATTGCTCCAGACGTGACACGAAAAACATTTAAAGGAAAAGACTATTTGGTGTTAAAAGTTACTTATGAAGAAGCGGTAGGAAACGATATATGGTTCTTTTATTTTGACCCAAATACGTTTGCTATGGAAGTGTATCAGTTCTTTAAAACTGATGACAAAGGACAGATGAAGCCCAATACTGGTGAATATATTTTGCTTACAGATTTGGTAGAAATAAATGCCATAAAAATGCCAAAAGTTAGAGCTTGGTATTACAATAAAAACAATCAATATTTAGGCACCGACACGCTCAAAAACTAATTGGTTCTCCGATAGTTCCAATCTGTTCTAATTCTAAAATCGTACGTTTCTTTTCTAAAAACTTATCTGCTTTAACCACGTAAGTTTTAGCAATGGAATCATGCCAACCTTTACCATTGGTCCCTAAAAATGACAGGGCATCAAAAGGAATAAGCCGACTTAAACTTCTATATAAAATATGTTTATTGGTTGGTGTATCACCTTCTATAGTGACTACCATCGTATTAGTCGCATATTTCCCTAAGGTTCTAAACGTGTAGCGTTCCATTAAAAAATAATATAAAAACATAAAACCGTAGCTGACCACTAAATCCTCCATATCAGACATCCCATTCCATAGGTCATTCAAAGTGTAATTTCCTGTTAACTCTCCTAAATAATAAAAGCCGTAGGCTAATCCATACATAACGGCATATTGTGGAAGTAAATCTATAAAATGGTGCAGCAAACGCTGTCCTTTACTAGCTAGTAAATCTTCGGTAATAGGAAAATTGGAATTCATGAGATGATTATTTATAAGCTTTCAAACATAAAAAAACCATCTTAAAAAAGATGGTTTTTATAACACTTAATAACAAATGTTTAAGTCAAATAGTCTATAAAATTATAGATTTAAGACCCACACATTAAACAATCGTCACCTTCCGCTTCTTTTGCTTGAGCGATTAAAGCCTTCATTTCTTCTGGACTCATTGGCTCTACCTCCAACTTTTCCGAAGTTTTCTTAGCAAATTTCGCAGCTGTCTCAGCCGCTTTTTGTTGTTTTTGAGCCACATTATCTACAGCTACTTCTTGCACTTGAGCAACTGGTTCAGCTTTTGCAACTCTAGAAATAGTGACCTTTTTAGCATCTACCGCACTCTTAGTTCGTAAGTAATACATGCCTGTCTTTAAACCACTCTTCCAAGCATAGAAATGCATAGACGTTAATTTCGCCATAGTAGCACCTTCCATAAATAAGTTAAGTGACTGAGATTGATCAATGAAATAACCTCTATGACGAGACATATCAATAATATCTTTCATACTCAACTCCCATACGGTTTTGTAAAGTTCCTTGA
Source organism: Psychroserpens sp. BH13MA-6 (assembly GCF_052983595.1). NCBI lineage: Bacteria > Pseudomonadati > Bacteroidota > Flavobacteriia > Flavobacteriales > Flavobacteriaceae > Psychroserpens > Psychroserpens sp. BH13MA-6. The sequence continues at coordinate 167,945 of NZ_JBRJGE010000006.1, forward strand.
TATCCTGAGGAATAGTATCAATATGTTGTACAGAACCATTAGCTCTCATGATTTCATTTTTAAGGTTTTCATCCCAAAGTCCAAGATCTACGAGGTCTTCCAATAAATGTTTGTTAACCACAATAAACTCACCAGACAATACACGTCTTGTATAAATATTAGACGTATAAGGCTCAAAACATTCATTGTTTCCTAAGATTTGTGACGTAGAAGCTGTTGGCATTGGCGCTACTAAAAGCGAGTTACGAACACCGTGTTTCAATACTTGTTTACGCAGTTTTTCCCAATCCCAAAGTCCGCTAAGCTCTTCATCTTTGATACCCCAAAGGTTATGCTGAAATTCTCCTTTACTGATAGGAGATCCTTCATAACTCTGGTATGGACCATCTGCTTTAGCTTCTTCCATACTTGCTGTAACGGCAGCAAAATAAAGTGTTTCAAAGATATCTTGGTTCAATTTTTTAGCTTCATCACTTGTAAAAGGCATTCTCAATTTAATGAAGGTATCTGCCAATCCTTGAACCCCTAAACCAACTGGTCTATGACGGAAGTTGGAGTTTTCAGCTTCTTTAACCGGATAATAATTTCTATCGATGACTCTGTTCAAGTTTTTAGTCACACGTTTTGTAATCCTAAATAATTCCTTGTGATCAAACTCACCATTCTTTACGAACATTGGTAAAGCAATAGAAGCCAAGTTACACACAGCCACCTCATCTGGAGATGTGTACTCCATAATCTCAGTACATAAATTCGAAGAACGAATAGTTCCTAAGTTTTTCTGGTTTGATTTACGGTTAGCAGCATCTTTGTAAAGCATGTATGGCGTACCCGTTTCAATTTGTGACTCTAATATTTTTTCCCAAAGCTCACGTGCCTTAATGGTTTTTCGGCCTCTTCCTTCAGATTCATATTTAGTATATAACGTCTCGAATTCTTCACTATGCACATCACATAAACCAGGACATTCGTTAGGGCACATGAGTGTCCATTCACCATTTTCCTGAACGCGTTTCATGAATAAGTCTGGCATCCACATCGCATAGAACAAGTCACGCGCACGCAATTCTTCGGCACCATGATTCTTTTTCAAATCTAAGAAACTCATGATATCTGCATGCCATGGTTCAATATACATCGCAAAGCTTCCTTTTCGCTTTCCACCTCCTTGATCTACATATCGCGCTGTATCATTAAATACTTTTAACATTGGCACAATACCGTTACTCGTACCATTGGTTCCAGCGATATAACTCCCTGTTGCACGAATATTGTGGATAGACAATCCTATACCACCAGCCGATTGCGAAATCTTTGCTGTTTGTTTTAGTGTATCGTAAATCCCATCAATACTGTCATCTTTCATGGTTAATAAGAAACAAGATGACATTTGAGGTTTTGGTGTTCCAGAGTTAAATAATGTAGGTGTAGCGTGTGTAAAATATTTCTTGGACATCAATTCATAAGTCTCAATAGCAGCGTCCAAATCATTTAAGTGAATCCCAATAGAAACTCTCATCAACATGTGCTGAGGGCGTTCCGCAATTTTACCATTCAATTTCAAAAGGTAAGATCTCTCTAAGGTTTTAAATCCAAAATAGTCATATCCAAAATCACGATTATAAATAATCGCGGAGTCCAGTTTATCTTTATTATCGGTAATGACTTTATAAACCTCATCGCTCAATAGAGGTGCTTTCTTCCCTGTTCTTGGGTTGACGTATGTATAGAGATCAGTCATGACCTCACTAAAGGTCTTCTTTGTATTTTTATGTAAGTTCGATACCGATATACGAGCTGCCAAACGCGCATAATCGGGATGCGCAGTCGTCATGGTTGCTGCCTGTTCGGCTGCTAAATTATCCAATTCGCTGGTGGTAACACCATCGTATAGACCATCAATAACTCGCATGGCCACTTTAATTGGGTCTACAAGTTCATTAAGACCATAGCATAGTTTACGAACTCTAGCCGTAATTTTGTCAAACATTATCGGCTCTTTTCTTCCATCTCTTTTTAATACATACATACGTTACACATTTTTTAGTTTTTTTCTGAAGCTACCTTTCAGAAAAAGGGTTAGTTAGTTATCGTTAATCAAATAGACATCTGATTAACAAAGGATTAATTATTAGGTTTATTCTGAAATTAAAATTGACGGTCAACACTTTGTCTATAGTGCAAAGACCACTTTAGCAAACACGTCAATTAAAATAATTTTGTCTTGGTTGCTTTGGTGTTAGAAATCGAAACTATCTGAACCAAAGTCGTATTTGTTTTCTTCTTCTTCCTTATTAAGAACACCTGCTTTTTGGTATTCGGAAACACGTTTTTCGAAGAAGTTTGTTTTTCCTTGCAATGATATCATATCCATGAAATCAAAAGGATTTGCTGTGTTGTATACCTTTTCACAACCTAAATCAGCGAGCAAACCATCTGTTACAAACTCTAGATATTGTGACATTAGCTTCGCATTCATTCCAATTAAACTCACTGGAAGTGATTCGGTAATAAACTCTCTTTCAATATTTAAAGCATCTATGATAATTTCCTTAATACGTTCTTTCGACACTTTATTCACTAAGTGATTTTCATGCAGGTGCACGGCAAAGTCACAATGCATCCCTTCATCACGTGAAATTAACTCATTCGAGAAGGTAAGTCCTGGCATTAAACCACGTTTCTTCAGCCAGAAGATAGAACAAAACGACCCTGAAAAGAAGATTCCTTCCACTGCTGCAAAAGCAATCAATCGTTCTGCAAAGCTTGGTGATTCTATCCATTTCAATGCCCATTCTGCTTTTTTCTTAATTGCAGGAAATGTTTCAATGGCATGGAATAACTTATTTTTTTCCTTTTCGTCTTTTACATAAGTGTCAATTAACAAGGAATAGGTTTCACTATGAATGTTCTCCATCATGATTTGAAAACCATAAAAGAACTTGGCTTCACTGTATTGTACTTCATTGACAAAGTTTTCAGCTAAATTTTCATTAACGATGCCATCACTTGCTGCAAAAAACGCCAATACATGCTTGATAAAATAGCGCTCATCATCATTTAATTTATCCGTCCAATCTGTTAAATCTTGATGTAAATCAATCTCTTCTGCAGTCCACATACTTGCCTCAGATTTCTTATACCACTCCCACAAATCGTGATGTTGAATTGGGAATATTACAAATCGATCTTTGTTTTCTTGCAAAATTGGTTCTACAACTTGAGACATAATAATTGGTTTTTTTATTTAAAAATTAGCTGAAAAATTTCGTGTGATTCGGGACTAACAAAGATTGAAAAATGTAAGAGATAATTCGAAGATTTAACCGAAAGCTTTTCAACAAGTTTTTAACAATTGGTGATTTCACAAAAAAACTAAAGAATTGTTAAAAATATTTTTAATTACTTGATATTCAATTATTTAAAAACTTTTGTGCTTCTCAAAAAAAGTAAGTAATATCCTATTAAATAAGCAGTCGCAAGTGATTTTTACTAGGTCTTTCTTCGTTCAAAAAAAGGGATAGTTTCAAATAAGAAAAGAGAGCGAAATTCACTCTCTTTTCATCCCTAATAATTAACTAACTAAAACTATTTGCTAACATGTAGTCGCTATAACTAAAATACCATTAAAAAAAGTCAGGTGTGACCCTGACTTTTTTATTGATTAATAGCATTTAATCAAATTAGTGAATCCCCACGATCACTTTATTTTTAATCTATTAATAAGATTTGGTCATCTTAACTACGGTTCAAATATCAAAAATTATATGCTCCCACACGTTCCTATTTGTATGGTTGGTAATAAATAATGTATAACTGGCATTTAAAAAATCTATAGCTCTTATTTCATACGTACTTTAAAACACACTACACAGGAAATGATGCTAATTATACATACTTATAAGCAGTATATGGTATTAAATTCTATATTTATCGTATGATTAAAGCAGTAATTGTAGATGATGAACCAAAAGCCATCCAAGGCTTATCATGGGAACTCACTAATTTTAGTAAAGACATTGAAATTGTCGAAACCTTCTCCAACCCTGAGGAAGCAATTGTCTATTTAACAACAAATCCGCCCGATTGTTTGTTCTTGGATATTCAGATGCCCACCATGGACGGGTTTCAATTTCTTGAAAAGTTACCGAATAAGGATTTTGCGGTTGTCATTACAACTGCTTATGACGAGTATGCTATTAAAGCACTAAAACATGAAGCGATTGATTATTTATTAAAGCCTATTGATTCAGATGATCTTCAAGACACCATATTAAAGATTAATAAGTTTAATTCAAGAGTGATCAATTCCTCAAAAATTGAAGAAGCGCTCTTGAGTTTTAATGAAAAGTTTGACAAGAAGAAAATCACAATCAATACGGATGGTAAACTTATCTTTCTCAATATAGAAGATATTTTATTTGTAGAGTCTGATGGTAATTACAGCACCATAGTGACCAATAACAATCAAAACATTGTGATTACCAAAAAACTCAAAGAAGTGGACGCCATTTTACCGGATCACTATTTTTTTAGAATTCATAATTCATTTATCGTTAACTTGAACAAAATTAAAGAGTTTATTAAAAGTGAAGGTTATGTTATCATGGAGTCTAATCATAAAATCCCTGTTGCTCGACAACGCAAGTCTGACTTTCTAGAAAAATTATAGTGACTACTACCATATCACATAACAAAAAGAAAATCCCAACGCCAACATTGTTGGTAGTACTCATTAGTCTCATGTTATGGCTACCTGTTTGGTCGCAAACCAACAACGCTTCAGATTTTGAAGCTCATATGAGCTATTTAAAACAATTTAAACCAAATCGTTTTTCAACATTAGATTCCTTGTTTCGTCGTTTTGATAGAGATAGTATTAAAATGAAATCCCTCATAAGCACGTCAAGAACTATGAATGCTTTAGCTGCTGAAAGTTATGCGCTTAATGCTTTGGGTGTGATTTACAGAAATGTCTCTCTTTACGAACAATCTATTGCTACACACGAACAAGCTAAAACCATTGCCGATCAGATCAATGATGAAGAGCTTAAAATTATTAGCTTAAACAATATTGGTGTGGCTTACCGCAGAATGGATTTGGTTAAACCAGCATTAGATTACCACACACAGGCTTTAGATATTGCGCGCTCCATAAAAAATCCATCCGAAACCGTATCTTATAACATTGCGGTTTCTCAGAACAGTATTGGTAATATCTACCTGATACTTGAACAATATGAACTGGCGATTAAGCAATTCCAGAAATCTCTTGGTATAGAAAAACAATCAGGCAATCGTCTGGGACTTGCTATCAACTACCAGAATATTGGGTATGCAAATGAAGCACAAGGCAATTTGGAAAGTGCCTTGAGGAATTACAAGTTATCCTTGGAATACAATGAACAGATTAATTCCAATTTAGGGCGCGTGATTTGTTACAATAGTATCGGTCAAGTCTATATTAAGCAACAGAAATATTTGGATGCCAAAGTGATCATTGAAAAGGCTCTTGCAAAAGCCTTGCAAATTGGCGACCAATTTTATATTGCCGCTTCCTATATCAATTTAGGTTGGGTACAAAAAGAAATGGAACAGCTTTCAAAAGCGGAAGCAAATTTGAAGAAAGGACTTGAGGTTGCAACATCTTATAATCTCAACCTCTCCATCGTTGAAGCCAATAAACACCTTTCGGAATTATATACGAAAACGGACGATTATCAATTAGCTTACAATCATTACAAAGCGTCAATTGACCTTGAGAAAACCATCAATAATGAGCGAAACCTACGTTATGTAAACGATGTCATTATTCAGTATGAAAATGAAGCCAAAAACAAAGAAATCAAAGCATTAGCAAGTGAAAACCAAATTGTAAAGTCCAAACTTGAACGCAATAAAAAAATTTTTTGGTACTCCATGTTGGCGCTTGCTATCATTGTAGGAATCTTGGTCGCTTTATATAGAAACAGACAGTTAGAACAAGAAAAACAAATTCTAACTTTAGAGCAAGACATGCTTCGTAGCCAAATGAATCCTCATTTTATTTTTAATTCATTGAACTCCATCAAACTTTATATCATCAATAACGAGAAAGAAAATGCGGTCTATTATTTGAATAAATTTTCTAAACTCATCCGAAAAATCCTTGTGGCTTCCTCTGAAAAAGAAAGCTCTTTAGAAGATGAATTAGATACGATGAAGCTTTATATGAATATCGAAAACATACGGTTTTCAAATGAAATTGATTTCGAAATCAAGGTGGATGATGTCATCAATACCGCTAGTATTAAAGTACCATCATTGGTTTTACAACCCTTTTTGGAAAATGCCCTTTGGCACGGATTATCTTCTAAAAAAGACAACAAAAAAATCAGTCTTCAGGTGTATCGCACGCAAGATGATTATGTTAGAATTTCAATTACTGACAATGGTATCGGACGTGAAGAGGCTGAAAAAATTAACAGAGATAAACTCTTAAAGCGAAAGTCTGTAGGTATCGCAATTACTAAAGCACGTCTTACCAACTTTTCAAAGAGTTACACCCATGATTATCATATAGAAATTGAAGATTTGTATGATAATAACCAAAATCCAGTAGGCACAAAGGTTTTGATTGATATTCCTACGCGATCTACCATTTTACGAACAGCTTAATTATACATAAACAGCTAGTCAAAAGTTTGAGCCACCTTCTCTAATTCTGTGTACCATTCCTCACCAAATTTTCTTATGAGTGCCTCCTTGACAAACTTATAAACAGGCACTTGCAATTCTTTACCTAATGTACATGCATCACTACAAATATCCCATCGGTCGTAGTTCACCGCAGAAAATTCCGTATAGCTTTTAATTCGTATTGGATACAAATGGCAGGACACCGGTTTTTTCCATGAAATTGCTCCTTGATTGTAGGCTTCTTCAATCCCACATAAAGCCGTTTTTTTATCATCAAATATCACGTAGGCACAATCTGCTCCATTGATCAGTGGGGTCTCAAAATCATCAAATTCTGTCGTAATATGTGTGCCTTGAGCTTCAATCGCATCCACACCTTCCTGCCTTAAAAATGGTTTTACTTTAGGATAGATTTCCTTGAGTATTGATATTTCCTCAGGATCTAAAGGCGCACCTGCATCGCCATCAATACAACAAGCCCCTTTACATGCCGATAAATTACATACGAAATCCTTCTCAATAATATCCTCGGAAACAATCGTTTTACCTAACTGAAACATACTTTTAAATTAATACTGAAACCATGGACAAAAGTAATTAAACTTTACGATTATTTAATGTTATAAATCATAACTAAAGGGCTACATTTGCCGAAAATTTACAAACCATGGATATTCAATTAAATTTCAGGGAAATCTTAACCGCTTTTATGATACTTTTTGCGGTGATTGATATTATTGGTAATATTCCAATCGTTATTGATTTAAGAAAAAAAGTAGGACACATACAAAGTGAAAAAGCCTCAATCATAGCTGGTATTATCATGGTGCTATTTCTTTTTTTAGGAAAAACCATTCTGTCTTTTTTAGGGGTTGGTGTCAATTCTTTTGCTGTGGCTGGTGCGTTTATCCTATTCTTTATCGCACTTGAAATGATCTTGGGTATAACGTTGTACAAGCAAGATGACAACGCTAGTGTAACAGCCTCTGTATTTCCTTTAGCCTTTCCTTTAATTGCAGGACCAGGAAGTTTAACAACCTTACTATCTCTTCGAGCTGAATACCGAATTGAAAATATCATTGTTGCGGTCATCCTAAATGTTATCATTATCTTTATCGTATTAAAAACCTCAGCTAGAATTGAACGCTTAATAGGTCAAAACGGCATTAATATTATACGTAAAGTATTTGGTGTTATCCTTTTGGCTATTGCGGTGAAATTATTCGCCCATAATATTAAAGCATTATTTGAACTGGCTTAATTCATTTGTCAATGAAATATTTTACCATCATTGCTACCATCATTGCTGTTGCACTTGTTGCCTATAATAGCACCAAACTGGACTTTGAAAATTTGTTTGAAGGACAAAGTATCATAGCTCTCATTACCATTTTAGCAGCACTTTGTGCGGTAGGATTGTTACAACTATTGCGACTATCAAAACGTGTTGATCAAAAATCAAAAGAAAAATAATGACATACGATGCTCTTATAATAGGTGGTGGAGCCGCAGGTATGTCTTGTGCTTTGGTACTCGGATCTGCAAGACCAAAACCCTACGCAGCGGACAAACATATAGCGATTGTTACGCACCAAAGAACGTCTCATTTGCAAAACGCTTTGTTCAATAACGTTCTTGGACTAACACCAGGCACGCTTGGTAAAGACATCTTAGAAAGTGGTAAAACGCAGCTCCAAGATTGCTATCCACATGTGGACCAAATAGCCAAAGAAAAAGTAAAATCTATAGAAAAAACTGCTGATGGTTTTACGATCACAACCAACAAAAATACGTATCAATCAAAGATTGTCGTGGTTGCTGTTGGCTACACCAATCTAATGACCATTAAAGGTCTAGAAGCCTATGTCGCACCACACCCAAGAGCGGCAATAGAGAAAGAACGCATTTGGTTAAAAAATAATAACCACCTCGTGGCTAATGGCTTATATGTTGCCGGCACGTTAGCAGGATGGCGAAGTCAATTTGCAATTGCCTGCGGTAGTGGCGCACAAGTTGCTACTGATATTTTAACCCTTTGGAATAACGGGCAACATACCAAAGTACACGACAAGGTATAATGGGTAAAAAAAGGCAAAAAACGAGTCGCAAATCAATCGCCTTACTTCTTTTGATGAGTCTTCTTTTAACTGGCTTATGTTTTTACAGCTATTTTTCAGAAGTCGAAGAGAGTATTCAAATTTCTGGCACATTCAATGACTATCAAGAAACGAGTAGGCGCGTTAATAAATCCAGAAAAACCTACTTCTACATCTATCTTGACGGCCACAAGTATTCCATTCCTCGTATATACATTTCAGCCTTTAAAAAAGAGGAATTCCTAAGGGATATAAAACAAGGAGACTCTTTAACCTTATGGGTTCATGGAAATACGGCAATAGATCAAATTAGCAGGTCTCAAAAAAATTATATAGATCGTCAATTGATGCAAGAACATATGGAAGAGAACAATATGACAGGTCTTATCTTAGGTTGTTTTTTCTTGGCGTGTAGTGGATATCTGGCGTTTTCGTACGTTAGGCAAAAAAGTAAGTAGTTAATCGTCGCTTGCTTCGGAAAGATTCACTTCAAAGGCATCATTCTCGCTTAACAAAATCACTTCCTCAATCATATCATCGGATTCATTTAAGATTTTTTCAGCCACATTACTGCCATATAATTGTTCGGCCAATTCTGATTTAATAAGTCTGCGAATTTGATCGTGATAGGCCACAAAAGTAATATTGGTGCGTTCTTTCATATTTACATATTCCTGAAACTTAACTACAATATCATCGCTCACCTCAAAATTATTGATAAAATCATTAGCTTCAACATTCTGATAAACACTACGATCTCTATCTAACTCCGTAAAAACAAAATTACTAAAGTACTCTTGACGTCTCATGTAGTTTAAAGTTTCATTCTCATGAGAAGTGTTCAACGGTACAAATATATCGGGAATAATACCACCACCACCGTAAACAATTTTTCCTTTAGGTGTTTTAAACTTCAACGAATCGGCTACTTCGATACTTTCGGCATCCTCAAACTCACCACTTCTTAGTCTTTTATAATAATCTTTATAGTAATCACTATTATTACCATTATCGTAAGGCCTTTGGATAGAACGTCCAGTAGGCGTATAATAACGAGACACCGTTAATCGTACAGCACTACCATCACCCAAAGACATTTCTCTTTGCACTAATCCTTTACCATAACTTCTGCGCCCAACGATAGTCCCCTTATCATTATCTTGAAGGGCACCAGCCACTATTTCACTGGCGGAAGCGGAACTTTCATTTATAAGAATGTAAATATCACCTTCTTCAAAATCACCACGTTTGGTGGCATACACATTCTCAACTTTTCCTGATTTATTTTTTGTAAATAAAATCAGTTTATCATCTTCTAAAAACTCGTCTACGATTTGCTCAGCAATGCCGAGAAATCCACCAGGATTGTCTCTTAAATCCAATGCCAATTGTGTAGCACCTCGATCTTGAAGTTGATCTAAAGCGCGTTTAAACTCTTTGTAAGTGGACTCTGCAAAACGATTTATTTTAATATAGCCTAACTTATCCGTGAGCATGTAGGCCGCATCCACACTTTTGATAGGCACCACATCACGTTTCACTTTAAATTTTAAAAATTTATCTTCTTCTTTACGATAGACCAATAAATCAACCGAAGACCCTTTCTCACCTTTTAGCTTTTGAATAATGGCTCTGTTACTCCATTCCTTACCAAAAATTGAATCACCATCTGCCATTAAGATACGGTCTCCAGATTTGATGCCAGCTTTTTCACTCGGACCACCTTCGACAGTCCTAATCACTGCAATTGTATCCTTATAGGTATAAAAGCTCACGCCTAAACCAATAAAATCACCTTTCATATTATTGGTAACACGCTCCAATTCACTCTTAGGAATGTAAGTAGAGTGTGGATCTAGATTGTCTAAAATACCATTGACCGTGACATCTACAATACTATCGGTATTGACGTCATCCACATACTCATAATCAATATAATCTATGAGGCGATTGAGTTTATCCTTTTTACTATTCGATGTAAAAAGTCGGTCGGAAGTATCAGAGAAATTTAATTTTCCGCCAATAAAAACGCCAGTCGCAATAGCGACTCCAACAATGAGCGGTATGTATTTTTTATCAAATGCCATTAGACGTTTACATCTTGTATTAACTCAAGTTCTATGCCAGCTTTTCGTAGAAAGTCCAATCCAGAACCATCTTTATACCCTTCTTGATACACCACTCTCACTATGCCAGCTTGGTGTATTAATTTACTACATTCCTTACAAGGTGACAGCGTGATATATAAGGTAGCTCCTTTACAGGATTGTGTTGAGGAAGCCACCTTTAATATGGCATTGGCTTCGGCATGAAGCACATACCACTTCGTGTACCCTTCATCATCTTCACAGTAATTCTCAAAACCGGTTGGAGTACCGTTGTATCCATCAGAGATGATCATCCGATCCTTGACTATTAAAGCGCCCACTTGTTTGCGCTTACAATGAGATAATTTACCCCATTCTTTCGCGATTCTCAAATAAGCTTTATCGTATCGTCGTTGTTTGTTTTCTGACATATTTCACGTTGAGTCCTTTGTTTTGGACTTCATTATCAGTTACCTAAAGTTTCAAATGTAACAATTATTAAAAATGTACCTAAAGTTTTAAGACTTTGATAACGTTAAAGTTTTACAAATCTTATCCCATTCCAATTATTTGAATAAGTCACTATGAATCAGCATAGGCAATACAAATCCCACTACTACGGCTGAGATCACCATGACCCAGTCTCTTTTAGAAAATCTAAAAATGGTTTGACACAGGAAGCTCAAAAACATAACAATAAAAACGACTACTAATTGACCAACTTCAATACCTAAGCCTATTTCCAACAGGGCAATGAATTTATTTTCTGAATTGCTAATCATCCCTTGAAAGTTGGAAAGAAATCCTAATCCGTGAATCAACCCGAAGAATAGCGTCACAAAAAACAACAAGCCGATGGTTTTTCCATGAGACTTTTTACCTGCCGTAAACACATTAAATAAAGCAACCACTAGAATCGTTAATGGAATCAAAAACTCTACAAGATTGACATTTACCTTAATGATGCCATAAGTGGTGAGTCCTAGAGACACACAATGACCTAAGGTAAATACGGTTACAAGAAAAAACACACGCTTCCAATCCTTAAATAAATAAGGGATGGCTAATACGATTAAAAAGAGGATATGGTCGTAGGCATTGAGGTGCAACACATGGAAGACACCATTTTGAAAATTTGACAGAAAATTGTCAATCATAGCAATTGTATTTGGGTTGAATCAAAGTTACGTTTTAAAATTGATTTTGAAAACAAAAAAGGCTCCAACATGTTTGTTGAAGCCTTTTGTACTCAAGGTGGGAATCGAACATTTAAACACGATTAGACCCAAATACATTCTATTAAACTATTAATCAGTATTTTATTGTTTATTAATGTTTATACAAATCTAATTAAATTGATTTAGATTGAGTATTTTTTGACTAAATAATGACTAAGTAATATATTTGTGCCATGGCAGCCACTAAATATTATCTTCAAAGTAAAAGGGATTCAGCACCCATTTATATCCGCTTCTCAAATGGAACAAAATTCAATATCAAAAGAAAAATTGGAGTAAACATTCACCCTAGCGACTGGAGCAAAAAAACAAATTACCCCATAAATAAGGATAAATTCACAAAGAGTCTTAAATCCAAATTATTAAAACTAGAAAGCTTCATACTGGAAGAGTTTAACGAAGACAATTCGTTAGGTAAAACAATCAATGGCCACTGGCTTGAAAACAAAATCAACCATTTCTTCAACAGAACAAACTTTAATAATCCTTTTGAAACTGTATTCGGAATCATAGAATATATTATTAAACATGCTCATACCAGAAAAAATGGTAAAGGCGCGATAGGCTTATCTTATAACAGGATAAAAGGCTATAAAAACCTTAGGGTAGTACTAGAAAAGTATAATGATGGTCAAGATATTTCAATCAAATCAATAGATAAAGACTACATTAATAGATTTACTCATTGGCTCCTTAATGAAGAAAATTATAAAATTAGTACTACAAACAAGAAAATAAGCGATCTAAAAGGAATTTGCTTTGAAGCTGAAAGTCATGGCATCTCAATTAACACTCAGTTGCGACATATTAAAGGACTTACAGAACAAAAAAATGAACAAGTCATAATCTTAAACCGTAAAGAATTAGAACAAATAAGTCTCACAGAAATTGAAAATAAGAGTCTATTAAACGTAAAAAAGTGGCTATTGCTTGGCTGCGAAATTGGGCAAAGATTAGATGATCTTCTTAATGTTACAGAAAACAATATCCATCCATCGAAACAAGGTAATTTTAGGATAATTAAAATTACTCAACAAAAAGGTCATAATACTGTACAAATACCATTGAATGATATCGCAGAAGAAGTAATTAAAGACGGTTTACCGTATAAAATATCAAAAGTAAACTTCAATAAATATGTGAAAAAGCTTTGTAAAGATTGTAATATAGATGAGAAAATTCAACATTTTAAGCTTGATCCAGAGACAAACAGAAAAAAGAAAAGTTTTTACAAAAAATATGAATTGATAACCGGACATACCTGCAGGCGTTCCTTCGCTTCTAATTACTATGGTTTAATGCCAAATTCATTGATAATGAAAGTTACGGGCCATGTTCAAGAAAGGACATTTTTAAAATATATTGGAAAATCTGATGAAGACTTCACCGATTTAATATTCAATGGAATGAATAAGGCTTTAAAAAAACACATGTACTAATGACTACAGAGAAACAATTAGAAAAATTAGAAAACTTAGGTATTCAAGCAAAAAACACCCTGTTTAAAATGCACTCTGTAAATACCTCTGATTTTTTAAGGCCTATCCAAGGAGACAGTCATAAACAAAATCAATATACTCTTGCAAATGAAGAAACATTAACTGCACAGAAAAATCAACTTCTTGATTTATTTGGTTATGGCAACTATACCTTTAAAAAGATTTCTGAAAATTTATTAAAAGAAATTGATGACGCCTTTTCATTAATGTTGAAGTTGGCGTATCAAGAAAAATACTATTATTTATTAGCAGAAAAAGAATTACACATTCAATATATAAAACCAGCCATAAATGAAAACATAATCCCTCATGAAGCTTATCACGAGAAGAACTATTTAGAGGATTTAAAAGCTCAACATAATAAATTATATGATCTTCTTATAAACAGAAATTTTGGATATTATTCGTATTATATTTTTGAAAATAAACGCATTTGGTACTATTTCTTTCTGAATGAAAAAAACAAGGATATTTTTAGTAAAAAATTTGTCAGCTATTCTGAGGCCATTTCAGATCTAAAGATGGCCTTTCCACCAAAATTAAAACTTAATTATACCTCTGAAGTAGTTGCTTTTGATAGTGAATTAAGTAATATGGAAAAATTAGCCTACCTAAATGAAAGTGGGATATTAAAATATTTAACGAAATTAAATAGTACAAATAAAGTTGCAAAGCTGTTGATGAAATTTGTTGATTTTAAAACTGCGAAGGTTGACACCGTAGAAAGATACATTAAGATTTGTCTTAATGAGCCTTACCATTACCAGTATCCTAAAAATATTGATAAAATCAATGAATATCTTCAAGAAATCAAATTTAGAAAGGAATAAATCAATCTAATAATATGGTAAGGGATTTTATCCTTAAATTATCCCTAACATCTTTGTACTCATAACAATAAAAAACAATAGTTATGAGTGAAGTAAAAATTATCCAGACCACACCTTCAGAACTTTCTTCTTTAATATCTAGTAGCGTCAAAAAAGAACTCGAAAACTTTAAACTAGAGCTGGACAAATCAAATTCTAGCGAAGATCTATTAACCAGGGAGGAAACTTGCAAACTACTTAGTATAAACCTTTCTACACTCTGGAGCTATACTAAAAAAGGAAAATTACCATCAAAAAAAATAGGTAATCGTGTATACTATTTAAAATCCGAAATATTGAACGCACTTAACGCTTAATTATTATTACAAGAAAATGAGTAAAAACAGTGTTAAAAATGATTTGTTCGATTATTCAAAAAAACAACTCAATGGCCATAATGAATTTAATTCATTGGCTGAAATTGATAACAACATATCTCAACTTATTATAGCCAATAAGCAAAAAGCCATTAATCTGTTTGAAGCGATCCTTTTATCTCTTCCTGAAGAGCTGCAAGAATTCATTAATCAAAACTTTAAGCATAAGAGAATACCGAAGGAGTTCATGTTTAGCTCCATCCTATTCGCTTATAGTAATGCAGCTGGACTAGCATTTTATACTCATGTCCTAAACTATACAAATTGGGCTAATCTATATTTTGCTATAATATCCGATAGAGGAGACACAAAATCCGAACCTATGAATATAGCCACGAAACCACTCAAAAAATATGATGATAAATTATATAATGAGTTCCGCTCGGAGAATCAAAAATTAAAAGAAAATTTCAGCAATAGCAATGTATTTCAACCTAAAAGAAAACAATTACTTCTTCAAAATGCAACGATTGAATCTGCAATTTTTAGTCACTATAACAACCCTTACTCAATTGGTGTATATATGGACGAACTTATGGGTCTAATTTCAAAAATGGCAGACAATAACAGTAATCAAGGCAGTGAGTGGAGAGTTTTCTTTTTACAAGGTAATACTAATTCCCACATCGATATTTCTCGTAAAACCACAGAAAGCTTCAGAATAGAAGAGTCTTACCCTACTTTGCTGGGCGCTATTCAAACACAATTCATTCCTAAACTTTTTTCAAATGGAAATTTAGAAAGCGGATTAATTGATCGAATATTGTTCACTAATAAACTAACTCAAAATAATGTTCTTTCAACAGAAGACTTAAGTCCAATGGTTTATGATAAATATAAAATTGGACTAATTAATTTGTTAGATGAAAGATTTAGACTTGAAAGAGCAAATGAAAAATTAAGAATTGCTTACACCAAGGATGCAAAAACAGAACTTTTTAAATACTCACAAGAATTAATTAATAGAAAAGAGAACTTAAACAGTATTTTAAAAGCGTATACTTCAAAAATGGAAATTAATATTCATAAAATGATTTTATTAATTCACCTAATTAAAAAATCACGAACATCAGCATTTACCGACCCAATCAATAAAGAAACAGTAAAACTATCTATTCTGATTATCGAGTTCTATTACACAAATTTCAAATTAATACTTGAGCAAAAACCAGAAAAAATAAACGAGGAAGAATTCAGAAAGGAACTAATTCTGAGAGCTCAAAAGAACAACTTAAATAACGCCCAAACCGCAGTAAAAGTGATTCTTGATTTAAGCAAAGGACAAATTTCTAAATTATTTAAAAAGTACAACTCATCATTGGAAACATGAAACCAGATTATAATAACAACCGAAACACTTGTTATATTTAAGTATCTAGAAGTTTCCAAGATTTTAAAATAGTTTCCTTGACTATCGTGTCAATTTCTAAATAGTTTAATTAAGGAAACTACCACCTGTTGGTAAAAGGCAGTAAACCCAACCATATTAAGGGTTTTCGAAATAATGTTTCGTGTTTCAGGTTTCCAATAAGCTTAAATAAACTACAAATGAAACGCATAAACCTTAATCTAAAATTTTCATCCAAGAGAAACCCTAATTTAATTACACCTTGTTGCGGCAAAAAAAACAGAGGATCTAGTGGCAGTTTAAAGTTCGTCAATTATATTGGTTTGCCTGAACAATTCGGTTTTTGTCACAGCTGCGGTAAAGCGACATTACCACCTCCCATATATGAAGATGAAATTGGCAATCAATTTACCTATAATGAAACTCTAGAAAAATACGACACACTAGTAACCAACTCCCCTTCAATTAAGTCGATATACTGTAACCGTAAAAACGATAAAGCGCAACAAAAATTTATTAAAGAAAATATTGCGATTGCATCAACAAAAATTGAACCTGAAAACAATTTACTCGTATACCTCCGTAAAACATACGGTAACGAAAAAACTGAAACTGTCAAAGAGGATTACTTGTTAGGCACTCACAGTGATGGAGCTACCATGTTTTGGGAAATAAACAAAGAGTTGCAAATACAAAAATGCAAACTATCTTATTATAAAAAGAACGGCCGTAGAACCGAGAGATTTAATCATATTTATACCAATAGTGAAGGTTATTACTCATGTCTATTTGGCGAACATCTTATTATTGATAGTCTAAAGGAAGTTCAAAAGTTGATATTGGTAGAAAGTGAAAAAACCGCAATTGTAGGTTCAATTTTATTGCCCAAATATACCTGGTTATCCTATGGAGGAAAAAATGGTTTAAACCAAAATAAATTCAATAGCTTAATTGGTCACGATGTTCTAATAATACCAGATATTGAAAATGATTCAGTCAATATCGTTAAAAAGAAAGTTTTCGATTTGAAAAAAATAGGTGTAAATGCAAAATTATGGGATATGACCAGAGGAAAATCCGATGAGGAATTACACCAAGCAGGTATCTACGGTTGTGACCTTGAAGATTTTTTTAGAAAATTAGTTCATTGAATCGGACTAATTTCAACTTTCGAATTTTATTTTGGATTTAAAAAATCAATAAGGCAAATTAATTGAATAAAAGGATCTTAAGTTAAATAATAAAAAGTAGTTCCTATTTCAAGATGACACGATAAATCGTGATGGTTATAATTAATGATTAATTCGAAACACCTTAAATTTTACGATTATAAGATAGATTCGCTTTAAAGTTTAAATTATGTCGATAACTGAGGAAAATTCAGATTATTCTGTCACATAAACCTCATTCATACCGTAAACTAACCGTACTTCAATACCGTAAATTGACCGTATGTTATTACCGTAAGTTTAATTAAAGATAATGTTTAAATAGTATTAAACATCAAGCAATTGACAAGCACATAGAACGCTACATATACGAGTTTAGCGCACGTATTAATACTCAAAACAACAGGTAGTGAGCGTTTTGAGTAGTTTTTGTGGATAGTGAAAGTGCTTTGAGTTATAAACGTTGTTGGTAACTGCATTTTACTATTCCTATTATGTCATAAATAATATTTAAGAAATTATTTTATCTTTCAGCCTAGATGAGATATGTTCTTTGACAAAAGCCAATTCGACTCCAAAAGGTTTCTTGATTCTGTCAAGTTTTCTGAACCCTTCTTTAAAGTTAGTATCTCCTAATTCAATGGTAGCAAAAGCAATTGTGGTTTCTCTTGAAATTAATTCGCCTTAGTCACTCACAGGAGTTATAAAGTTTTTTTTGAAGCCAAATGCTTTTTCATAAAACGCTAGCATCTCTTTGACGTTCTTCACATAAATTATTGTATATCCATATTTCATTTTAATTTTTTTTTTAATATCTCACATCAACATTAAAACCAATGCCCATACCGCTGTGTTTTTGGAATTTTCCCTGACTTGATTTTTTGTGTAACGTGCCACTGTTGAACATTCCTAGTGAAAAAAATATGGCATCGTCCTTACTTTTGTCCCCTTTGTTTTCTATCCATTCAAGTGTTATAATGACATCTTCAGTAAGAACAATATCGTAAGGCTTTAGGTCTACGGTAATATTTCCAACATCTTTAGGTGTAATTGATACGAATATATTTTGGTTTAAAATATTTTCTTTTGGTTTATTGTTTTCCACACTGTAAAAATTTATCCTAAACGTTGATTTGGCATTTAGCTTATTGTAAGTAACGTTAAAGTTAAAAGCGTCGACTAGTGTTGGCTTTTTTCGGATATTGATTTTCACACCCATTTCAGTGCCAAGTTGGTCATAATAATATCCCGTACTCATAAATTTTGATTTGGTCTTGTTACCAAGGTTTTTTCTTTTATACGTCTTGGCAGTAATGACCACTTTGTCTAATTCGCTTATGAGTTCTTCCAATTGAACTATTACCGGCTGGGATTTTAATGCTAACTCTTTTGCCAATATCTCAATTGGTTTATAGCCGATAGACGAAATCCTCAACGTGTCATTTTCATATTGTTTTATTATATCGAGAGAGAATTCCCCATTCTTATCCGTAACAGTTCCAATTTCTCGATTTAGAAATCCAATGTTTACATAGGATAATGGTTCATTATTTTTACTATCGAGAATAATACCTGTCACTTTTCTGTCTATGGTAGTTTGTTTCGAAATGTTATAAGGCATCAAGCTTGTTCTGCTTGATGTGGTTATGATTTTCCACACCCCTTGAAATTCATCTTTATCTTTTAGGGATTTGTTGAAAAAAGCTAAAGTTAATTTTTCAATATCAGAATAGGTTTGGATTGCCCCTGCCGAAGCCTCCAATATTGAAGGTATGCAAGAAAAATCAATGTGCTGACTATTCTTGAAACATAAATAGTATTTTTCAGTATCCAATTCTTGGAAGTAATCATACTTTCTTGATGGTTCAAACTCATTGAGCTTATCTCCACTTTCTAAATAAAGGTATTTGAAGTCACTATTTTTTGGATTCAATAATTTGGAATCATAAATTTCGCGAATGAATTGATCATTTTCATCGTCTTCACCAAAATAATGGGTTTCTGTTCCGTCAAATGAGACGAAAGCCTTTGTGTTTGGATTTCTTTTTAAGAAAGTAGCCGAGCTCATTCCGCCCCAACTATAACCAATAAGACCTAAGTTAGTAAAATCAGCATTGAAGACGTTTTTTTCTTTAAGATACCGAATTGCAAACTCTGCATCGTAAACTTGTTCGAGCATATCTTCTTTTTGGTTGGTCATTTCACCTGGATAACGACCTACTGACCATATGGAAACAACCAAAAAGCCATTTTGAGCTAGTTTTTCCAGAATTTTATAGTTTTCAAATCCCATACCATTAAAACCAGCAAAATAAATCACAATTGGGTGTTTCTTTTTAATAGGATCAAGTTTTAAAAAACTATTAGTTTCTATATCGAGTAACTTTTGACTGTCCGTTCCCAAACCCAATTCAGCAAAGTAAAACTGAGCTAGTTCTTGAGTAATGCCAGAATAATCTTGATCATCTTGATAGTTATTGGCGCGTTGTTCAAAAAGACCGAACAAATCGCCGAATTTTAAAGCTTTTTCATTGTTTTGAGTCGATGGATACCAAACATCTAAATCTACTGGACGGTAATGAAGTTCGTTATCTTGTTTTGTGTCTGGTTTGTAAATTCTAGTACTATCTTTAAGTTGAAAATACTTAAATCCTGCATTATAGTCTTGTCCTGATGTAATCTCATAAAGAAAAAACGTTATTACAATGGACAATAAAACTTTATTACTGAATAAACTCATTTGTTATTTTTGTTTATCAATCAAGAATCTACCTTCTCAAGAATTTTATTTGAAATTTCATTGCCTTTAGCATCGATTGTAATAAACCAAACATTGGTGGTACAGGTTCTGTTAAATACATCAGAGTTTGAGGAACATTTTTGAATGGTACCTTTAATGATATACCCAGCTTTGGTTTTTTCTGCAGAGTAACCATATTCATTGTAAAAATCACCATACGTATGTTGCCAAATTTTGTTTCCTTGTTTATCCGTTTTTATGACAAATACATCGTAATTACCGTTTCCGTAGGAACTTGTTGATCCTATGATTAAGTATCCATCTTCAATCTCTAAAATAGAGCTGGCTTTGTCATAACTTTTTCCACCAAACTGTTTCGACCAAATCTCATTGCCCGTAGGATAGTTCTTTGTTAGTAATATGCTTGAGGCGTCACCATTTTTAGAACCAATGGTAGTCACTTGTATAGAACCATTTTCTGTTTCTATTTTTGGCTGAAAGAATAGCTTGGTTTTCTTTATGAATTTATTGTTCAATACACGATTGGTGGTCAACAAAATCGCAGTAACGCGGTCAAATACATCTCTTTCGACATGCAATCTATAGTCAGAAACTAATAAATCATTTTTAGTAAGTGGTTCAACTTCTTTTTCGTTTTTCCATCCTTTCATTTTAAACCGTAATTTATTAGCACCATTTAGTTGAATTGAAAAAGAGGTCTCTAGTTCTTCACTGTAATAATCACCTTCAAAAGCTTCGAGGTGTTCAATTTTAGGATTGAAATCTGCTATTTTTTGATAGGTTCTCGTCTTGGAATTTGGACAGAAAACAGTTAGTGAATCATCAATGTCTTTATTGACCTTGAACCCAATCTTGGTTGAAGTGTTGCTGGCAATTGCGTACAAGTTATCTTTTTCACGACTTAACTCTATGGGCTGATTGTTGTCCATTTGCCAATAGATTTTCCCTTCCTTTAATTGAATACGAATGATAATTTCGTCAGGTGAACGATATTGACCAACGATGCTTTCTATTGAAGCTTGTTCTTGAAAAGATTTAATACTTTCATCATACACTATTTCAGATTCTTTTTTTGGCAAGAAGACCTGTGCTATCTCGTCTGCAATAAATCCGCTCCAAAGCCTACTATTAGAGCTCATCACAAAAACACTCAAGTTTTGTTCTGGAAACCGTACAATTTGGGAATGGTAAGATCCTGTAGAACCCGAATGATGCACCGCTTTGTAATTTAATCTATCCTCTAGCTCTAGACCAAATCCATAGGTGTTTATTTCGCTATTCGGAATAGGCTTTTGGCTCTCGATTAGCAAACGATTATGAGAAACAGGTGCCTTTTGAATAGCTTGCTCAAAATGTAACTGGTCTTTTAAAGTAGTGTATAGAAATCCATCACCATAAAGATTGGTCAACATAGGATATTCTTTCCACACCCCATCTCCCCAATCTGAGTATGGAAGTACTACATTTGGAATAACTTCCATGTAGCTCTTTGAAAACGACGTATTCTCCATACCTAAATTCTTGAAGAAGTTTTTTGAGTAGCTATAAAAGTCTTCTCCTGTGACCTTGGCAATTATTTTAGTAAGTATGGTATATCCTGAATTACTGTACATATGCTTACTTCCTGGCTCAAACGCTAAATCTTGTTGCTTTTCAAGAAGTTCCATTACATCATCATTATCCATTCCCACCTGTTTCCACCATGGTTTTTGTTGAATACTCATTAAATCGGAATAATCGCGAATACCGCTCGTGTGATTTAGTAAATGCCTAATCCTGATTCTTTCCTTGACATCTGGATATAGTTTTGGTACGTAAGTTCGGATATCATCTTCTAAACTTATCCTTCCCTTTAGGGCTAAATCTAAAATCATTAAGGCGGTGAATTGTTTGGCCACCGAAGCGATGTTAGAACGAGACTCGGTAGAAGCCTTTACATTATTCTGTAAATTAGCTAGCCCCTTATAACCTTCATATATAAATTCACCATCTTTTAAAACACCAACGAATAGAGCCGGATCATCCTCTGACAGTTTACTATTGAATAGAGAATCTATAATTTGAATTGGTTCTTGCCCATTAGACATGATGGGAATAAGTAAAATAGAAATAAGAAGTATTTTTTTCATAACTGAATTTATATAAGACAAAACAAATACTAATTACTCCGCCAATCGCTTCAAATTATGATTTGACACCATTTTTTGCGATAAAGTTTTTTGGGGTAAGGGATGTTTTCTTCTTAAAAGCTCTATTAAATGTAGACTTAGAATTAAACCCGCTTTCTAATGCGATGGCAAGAAGTGTTTTTGAATCCAATTCACCATCACGAATCTTTGTGATTATCACGTCTACTCTTTGGGCATTGATAAAGTCGTTAAAGTTCATATCAAACCCTTTATTGATAACCTTGGATATTACGTTTTTGTTTGTTCGCAAAGCTGATGCAACATCGGTCAATGTTAGGTTTGGATTTGTATAAACGTCTTCAAGTCCGACGTAGTTACCAACCTTAGTTTTCCATTCTTCAAAATTTGCTATTTCGGTTTCGGTTTGTAATGAATTCTCTTGATTTGAAACTACCTCATTTGTTCCAGATATCTTTTTTGCAGAAGAATCCCTAAACACAATATCGAGAGAAAAAGGTACACTTACGGTATTGAAATACCCGCTGACCGCAATGTAAAAGAACAATAAAGAAAAGCAGAGATAATACCAAAATTTACTACCGAAATTCCACCATTCCGGATTAAGTATAAAAAACAATACCCTGAGAATTAAGATAAATGAGAAAGCGATCAAAAAATGTATGACCCATTTAAAAAGTACGCTTTCGGCAAAACTTACTTCTTGATACGCTAAATTTTTATAAAGAAGATAGTAGCGCAGACTGAGGAAAAGGTAGTACAACATCGATATTAAACCTGCTATCTGGTACCAATGGGAAAGATCCTTGTCTTTACCATCGGCATAAAAGTAATATTCGGAAAAAATGAATTTATCTGAAACAAAGACCACAATGCTATAAACCATATACAGTATAGATGGCAGAAAATGTAGGACGTCTCTTTTCTCAATTCTGAATGACTTGTTCAAAAGACTTTGGACGTAAAAGTAAATGATAGGCCCAATCAGAAATAGTTGCTGCAAAGGAATGAAAAACAGAATTTCACGATATAATTTTTTAGAGTACCAACCAGCATATCCAAACAGGAATGGGCTAATGTAAAGGGTACTTAAGAGTACAAACCATCCCAACCATTTACTCGAATTGTGACTATGGGTAATAGCCCTTTTGAATAATAGGTAAGAAAAAACGATTCCATTGAAAAAGAAAATAAGAAGTAGTGAGCTTTTATCATTAAAGTCAAAGAAAATTTTATGACTGAAAAATATATTAAAATTCATTTGTGTTTTATTCAGGACTGGGCAAGCTTAAGTACAACATGTTCGTGTATGATTTGTTACGTAAAATGGAGAGACTCATTTTTCGTCATTGACTAAAGATAATTAATAAGATTGAATTTCCGACAGTAAATTCAATCGCAATGAATTATACTCGGTGTTGGAGTTAGTAGTTACTTCCGTTGATGTTCAGTCATACCACCCATTACTTTTTCCATTATTCTTACTTTACCCCATCTTGGAACGGTTCTCAGGGAATAAACCAAAACTTTAGTCAATAACCCTGGCAAAACGGTGGTCTTTCGCCCTAATGCTTTTAATATGGGAGCACCTACTTGTGATGGCTTGAGCGACATAGACATCTTCATATTTGCTCGTTTGCTAAAACCACTCTCAACTGGTCCAGGTGCTGCCGCTAAAACATCAACTCCCTTTGGTTTTAATTCAATAGCTAATCCTTCTGCTAATGTTTGCACATAGGCTTTTGTTGCGGCATAATTTGCAGAATACGGTGTACCTTGAAAAGCTACCATAGAACTCATTAAAATAATACCACCACGTTTTTGCTGGGCAAATTGCTGACTGTAATAGTGGGTTAATGAAAGTAAGGCCTCACAATTAACCCGTAGCATATTGATTTCGATTTGTAGCGAACTGTCAATAAAATTACCGGAAGTGCCATAACCTGCCGAAGCAACAAAAAGTCCGATATTCAAACCTTTTGTGGCTTCAATAATTTGGTCAATGCCTTTCACGGCTGATACATCAACGTTGACAATTTTTATTTCAATATCTGCAATCGATTTTAAAATGGATTCCACTTCTTGTAACCTTTCCAAACTTCTTGAAATAATCACAAGATTAAACCCTGCGATTGCTAATTGTGTGGCTAACTCTAAGCCAATACCTGATGAAGCACCTGTAATAATAGCCCATTCACCATAGTGGGTTTTTAGTCTTATTTTTTCTTTATTTGATAATTTCATTTTTTTCTTGTTTTGATGTGAATAATGGTTTACCCTGTAAAGCTTGAACAAGTGATGCAATTGCAAGCAGTCCGTATAAAAAAGATATTAAAATGGTGGCCTTTGTATTTTTTATAAGGTAGTATGAAAGAATCGGCAATAGTTGTAAAGCGTGCATTCCGATAAAGTGCGAAACTCTTAAATCGCCTGCTGTTTTGCTCCAACCCACTATAAACCAATTTGAATTGTCGTTGAGAGCACCAACCGTATGACTCAAGTTTGAACCCATTACAAAGCCTTCAAAGGAAAAAATGACAAAAATTGAAATACCCAATCGAATAGCCCAAACATAATGATTTGGCAAATCTGGAAATGAATTGGTTAAAAACAAAAAGCCAACATACGCTGTATATAGGGTAACTAATGTAGCTGCTAATGCCATTAATGAAAACATTGCAGCATAAAAAGGCGAACTCAAATTGTAATGAGAAATCTGTCCTTTCCCTGCCATAATAGCGATATACACAATTTCGAAACCTAATAGTAAAATCACAGACCAGCTAAAAAACTGAGTATTAAAATTTGATAAGTAATGACAATACCATGCCATTGCCCACGCAAATAAAAAGGTTGAAAAAGCAAATTTGAAGGGTTTATACCAAGCATTTACGCCATATACTTGTGTAGAAGTAGTTTTGGTCAAAATAAGAAAGATTACTGCGAATACAAGGCATAGTAAACCATAATAGAATAGGGTTTCATTTCTTATTTTTAGTTCTTCAAAGAATGTTATCATTTATCAATAGAATTAGTAGTTTCAATGTTCAGGATGTCTCTTATAATTTTTAAGTGATGCTCGGTATGAATTTTTAGAAAGCGTTTTGCATCCTCTCTGTTCAAATAGCCTGCTGATGGATGTTTGATATAACTATACTCATTTAGGGCATCAAACTTTTGTAAGACTTCTTCAGCTAGCTCGTAGTTCTTTAAAATTCTATGAACTGTAATTTTACCTTGTGGTTGCACAACTTGCGGTGCCTTTGCTTTACCTCTGGGTATTTTGTTTCCAGAAAACATCAATATTCGGGTTAAGTTTGGCCGTTTTTTGAATGTTTTTGGATTTGAGGATTCCATGTTTAGATAGATTTCATTAATTGTCAAAAGTATATGCTCCAAATGCCAGCCTACCTTAACCGTTGAAATGGATTCATTGATTATACTCTCCTCCGTAATATAGGTTTTCAATTCATTCATTTCATTTGATAAAAAAGAAGAATACATCCCGATAGCCATTTTTTTTGATGAGCAACTATTCAAGGCAATAATAAAAACTAAAAGGACTGTCTTTTTCATAAACATTAAAATTGAAAACGATAGCCAACATCAGGAAAAAAACCAATCTGATTTATCTGGTCAACCTGATTCGTGAGTCGATTGTACCTTTGAACAAATACGTTTTCTCTGTTGGTGACATTTTGTAAATCGAAATAGAATTGGTGTGATTGCTTTTTGTTCACTACGTTTAATTTGAAACCAAATTTCACATCCCATCTTAAATAGTCCTCATATTGTTGACTAAATGCTAACGCTTCCTTTAAAATCTCAAAGCCTGCATTTTGTGAAGCTTCCAAATCTATGGGTGTAAAATATCTTCCTCCTGCTACAGAAAAACGAGTATCAATGAATAAGACATTCTGCTTCTCTTTTCCTATTTTAAATTCCCTACCCGCTAATAGATTTGCAACATAACCATTATTAAAAGGTGAATTGCGTTCAATACCATCGCTACCTTTATACTTGCTTTCAAAAATTGAAGTGGTGATTAAACCATAATAGCCATCACTAAAAAACTTTTCGAAAGTTAACTCAATACCTTGATTATATCCTGTTCCATCATTAACTAAGGAAACTCTATCATTGTCAAAAACAAAATCGGCACCTTCTGTAAGAGAAGAATAACTTGACGAAAAAGGTTCTACCGCTGCATTCGATATATTTTGGTAATAAACTTCTAATTTGGCTCTCCAATTTTTTGCTAACCTTAGATCATAACCTACAACAAAATGACGACTCTTTACAAATTCTAAATCTGTATTGCTTGGCACTAATTGACCGTTAATTTCTTCATTTAAAAATAAAATTGGTAATGGCACCAATTGATGATGTAGGCCGTAACCCAAACTTAAGGTATGGTTATTAGCTATTTTATATTGCATTCCTGCTCTTGGTTCTATAACCAATTGCTTATTTAAAGTACTATATTGTGCGTGAAGACCACCATTTAATGTCAGCTTTTCGTTGAGCCTAAATTGCGATTGAATATATGGTTGTATGATGCTAAGATTTTTATCAATATCTCGAAATGTAAACACATCAGGATCTCCGTCACCATCTAAGTCAGGTTGCTCCGTTCGGTCCCTTAATAGCGCTTCAATATTAAATTTTTCGAATAAAACACCTGTACGAATGGTAGTCTTTTTATTCAATTTAGAATTTAGAAAGGTTGAAAAGGACCATCTGTTTTCAGCATTATCATTTTCTGTATAAAGTATGATCCGCTCATTTTCCTGATTTTTGTTTATGTATCTGTTTGAAATAATTGCATCGGTAGTAAACGACGTACTTACAACACTTTGGAAGTAGGAGTTATCATTGAGCCTTATTTTATGCTTCAAACCAATGACACCAAAGGCAGATTCTACATATAAATCCTCGTCCTCAGCTGCAAAAAGGTCATCTTCATCAATATCATCTCCAAGGAAATCGATATCAGAATCTCCTAAAATGCCAAAGATTGAAAGGTTACCTACTTTGGAAGATCCAAAATCTACATTAAATGACAAATCCGCATAGTTTGGTGTAGCTGTGGTACCACCAGCACCAGCACCAATAAGTCCGATTAATGAATATCGTGCACCGATGATAAATGAGCCGTTGTTTTTTCCTATAGGACCTTCCGCCAAAGCTTCAACGCCTGTAAAAGCTCCTAGTTGTAATGTGAATTCATATGCATCTTTATTACCATTCCTAAACCCTAAGTCAAAAACACCACCTAGAGCATTACCATATTCGGCAGGAAAAGCAGAACTTAGAAAATCAGAATTTTTTAAAATATTCGGATTTACTGCGCTAACTGCACCACCAGTAGTTCCAGCAGAAGTGAAGTGATTTGGATTTGGAATTGGCACACCTTCTAATCGGTATAATAAGCCCGTTGGTGAATTACCTCTTACCACAATATCATTCCTGCTATCATCTGGCGAGGACACTCCAGCAAAGTTTGAAGCTAATCTTCCAATATCGCTTCTTCCCCCAGAAAAGCGTTGAACTTCTTCAATTCCAAATTGTCTTGCAGAAACTGTAGATAAAGTATTAATTGGTTTGTCTTTGGGTCTTTCGGAAGTTATGATCACCTCGTCAAGTGCACCAAATGATTCTATAAGTTTAAAATCGGCAATTGCATCTTTCCCTGCTGTAACAATAATATTCGGGGTTGTAATGGACTCATAACCCAGATAGGATATTCTGATGGTTTGTCTGCCCAATGGTACGTTTGTTAAAAAATAGTAGCCATTACTATCCGTAATAGTTCCAGTAGGTGTTTGTTGATTAAGGAGTTCGACGGTAACGCCTATTAGAGGCAGATCAGATTGTTGGTCAACAATCTCACCTTTTATTACACCACTTTGTGCACTTGCATATAGTGTAAGTAAGGTTGTTAATACTAAAATTGCATGTTTCATAAGTTCCCAATTTGCCAATTACAAATTATTTTAATTATGAATGCAAAGTTGTTTAATTGTAGGGCGCTAAACGATAACATATGTTTAGACTTTGATGCTCAATTGCTATTAAACTTCTTTCTTCAACCGGCTTAAATGAACTGGTGTAATTCCTAAATAGGAAGCAATCATATGCTGTGGAACACGATTGTGTATGTTTGGAAAAACATTTTTGATATTGTCATAGCGCTGCTTTGGTGTTCTGGAATAGGTGTTTTTAATACGGTTATCTTGATAGATAAAATAGTATTCAGCGATGAGCCGTCCCATTTTGTCACCTTCTTTCAAGTTTTTGTAACCCCACTCAATAGATGCTCGAGGCAAAACCACAACCTCCGTTTCTTCGAGGGCTTGTAAAGTATAAAATGATGGCTGTTTTTGCATAAAATTGGAATAGTCTGAAATAAATTGATTTTCCAAAGCAAAATGAACTGTGTGTTCTGTTCCTTGATTATCAGTAATTACAACTCTAATTAATCCTCTATTGATAAAAAAAATATCATTAGGAATAGCATTAGGTTGACTTATGATTTCTTGTCGTTTAAAAGTTTTGATAACAGATTGGTCAAGAAAGTCGTTGAGTTCGTCCTCCGAAATAGAAATCATTTGCTTTATTATTTGTTTAATCTGTTCCATTTATTTCTGCCAAGTCAATTTATTGAGTGCTATTGTATCATTACCAACGATCTCGGCTCGGATTTGTCGCGTTCTTTTCTTTGGTACCTTTCACATTGCAATATATTGCAATGAAATGAAAACAGTTCATGGTTGCGCACAAACCACTATTGCTTATTCTAGTTGAAATCTATTAGTTATTCTGTCTTAAATATAGGACTTTTAATCTGCTCAAAACAATTTGGATTAGGTTTATCCTTCGGATTATTAAAAAAATCATTTGCTGCTTCCATTGCACATTGATTACTCCAATTGGTAGTAGGTGTATGCTTCCATCCCTTGAAAATCAAATGATAGCTATTGGTAAAATTCGGTATCATTGCCTCTGCCCATTTTACAGGTGTTTCATTGTCGTACTCTCCGTTAATGAACAATACAGGAATACTGCTTTTTACTCCTTGGTTTTCAATTTCGTTTACCCTTTTTACACCCCAAATTTTACATACTTCGTTATCAAATACAGCAGGTGATAAACCTTTTACTTCGGGATACTTGTTTGTTTCACTCTCTATTTTCTCGGAGGAATTAAATGTGTTTTCCTCTGCACACCAAACCGAAAGACGCATACCTATTCCTTCACCTCCACTTGGCTCTGAAAAAAGATATGACAGTTGTTCTTTTACTGATGTTAAGTCGTTATTTAAAAGTCGATTTATCTCAAAAGGAATATTAGGAACATCTCCCGTAGATGCTGAAGTAAATACGGTTATTAAATCTTCACCTTTCAAGTAAAAAACCTCTAATTCTCCATTCTTGGGATTTTCGATTTCTACTTTTAGTGGATTTAAAGTTTTTTCTTTCAAATACACGAAGAATCGATTCTTGATGTTAGGATAAGCTGAATTGCAATCTTCATCATTTTCACAATCAGTAAGAAGTGTTGTAATTGATTCCAAAAGATTTTGTACACTTTCTTCATCATAGTTGACTTCCAATGGAAGAGGCGAGTCCATAACGACACTTCTTATTTTATCGGGATAATCCCGCATTAAAACTTGAGCGATTTTAGTACTGTACGAAATAGTGAGTAGATTGTACTCCTCGAGTTCTAAAACCGTTACCAAGTCGTTTATATCGGCCGCAATTTCATTGGTATTATAGCCATTTAAATCTATATCCTTTTTTTCAAGTCTTTCTTTGCAAGACTTAGCTGCTTGTTCAAAAAGTTCGTCATATTTTGAGGCATCAAAATTCGGTTGATTGGATTGATAAATTGCCTGTGACCATTCTGGACAATCCAAATGTGGTTTTGCATAATAGTTTCCACGTTGTTCCACCAAAATGAAATCCCTTTCATCAAGATATTTGTAGTAATTCATATACTGTGCTGTAGGCATAGTTGTTGAACCTGGACCGCCAACAGTATAAATGATTGGGTCTTTCTTCGCATTGTTACTTCGGCTTTTGAAAACATAGACAGGAATTTGAATAGTTCCGCTGTTTGTTTCCTCTCTATTTTCCAGTACTTCTAAATAACCAAAAGTGTATTCTTGCCCTTTCTTTATTTTATGTGTTGTCTTTTTTGATTCTATAAATTTTGGACTATAATTGGTTGTAGTCTGACCAAAACATTCAGAAAAAGCTACTAAGCCAATTATACATATCAGAAGTTTTAACGAACGGTATTCCATATTACAAAAGTTAAAAGTTTGTTCAAAATAAATAAACAGCTAGCTCCTTTACATTCGCATTTGTTAAGAAATCAATTGTTTTTTATCCTACTTAAACTTTGTTCGGAAACTCCCATAAAAGAAGCAATGTACTTCTGAGGAACTCTTTGAAAAAGATCAGGATTCTTTAGCATTAATGCTTCATACCTTTCATGAAGATCTAGTAATTGCAAATCTGCTAATTTTTCAACTGTTGCAAGGAAGGCTTTCTCTGCTATAAGTCTACCTAGTTTTTCTATTTCGTGCGATTGATTATAAAGACTATATAAATCTTTCTTTTGAAACTCAAAGTAGCTGCTGTCCTCTGTACTTTCAATAAATAATTGACTTGGGTTTCCGTTTAAAAAACTGGAAAAATCTGTCGCAAACCAATTGGCAAAATAGAAATGATGTGTGTAGTCTTTACCATCAATAATTTTATAACCTCTTAGGAGTCCTTTTTTGAGGAATAGAATTTTGTTAGTTGGTTTATTAGGAAAAAATAGAATTTGGTTCTTATCAACATTCTTTTCAATTGCAATACCGTTTAAAAGGTTATAGCCTTCATCTGATAAATTTATATGAGATTTGATGATTTCTTTCATTCATTTTTTATTGTAAATCGTCAAATTTAAAAATTTGGCGACTTCTCAAACATGCTGAAAACTTTGATTAAGCAAATAACCAACTATGAGCTGTATATGTTGTTGTGCAACATTTTTATTTTCCTTTCTTAAGTCTTATTAAAATCCAACCAGCAAGAAAAAAAAGCATAATTGATGTAAATAATGGAACAGTCCACATATTTTCTAGTTTAACATTCAAAGTAATCACTAATGTACCGATAGATATTATTAAAGCCCAAACTGCATATCCAATTTCGTTATAAAACCAAGCATAAGGAAATAAATGAGCACCTGTTATAATAGCATAAGCCATTATGAAATAATCAGGATACTTGATTAAAATAAAAATTAAGAAAGGAAAATAAATTAGTTGAGCAAAGTTCAACCAAAGCCCAAGAGCTTGCAAAGGATTGTTTTTTACTTTCCAATTAGTTTTTAAAACTTTAGATAATCCAAAAGCGAAAGGCAGCAAAAAAGCTCCAACCATAAAAGTGAATATACTTCTATTATACGCAGTGAATTCCAAAGTCCATATATATGATATTGCCAGCCATAAAATTCCAGCAGCAAGAATGAAATCAATTCCATTTTTAGCTTGTGATTGAATTTCTGTTTTTAAATCTTTTAAATTTTTTTCCATTCAGCGCAGATTTTGTTAGATTAATTAGTTTTGAACATCGTTATGTAACGTTTTTTTACTCCATTGGATATTTTCATCATTTAGGTAATTGTCTTAAAAAGTGTTGTTCTTTGATTGTGCTTTTAATAATAATAGCAACAACAACAATAATAGAAATGATACCCGAAATTAGAATGTAAGTGTAGAATGCTTTGGAAAAATACTCTTTAAAATAGGGCAAAAGCAAATAAAATCCAAATATGTAAACTGCAATACAGATTGGTGTAATTATAAAATTTATCATTAATCTTGTTTTGTAATACTTTTTAAGATAATTAAGGTAAGGTTTTTGAGCCATTGAAATAAGGTGTTTGTCTTTGCGGTATAAAGAATAGAATTCAAACATAATCCGTATCGTAAGACTAGAACTCATTAGAATTAAACCTAAATTAAAGGTGTTCCATTGATTGAATGCATAATAAGAAGTGTAAATAATTAATATAACAACTGTTAAAGACATAACAGTGATACTGATATATTGTCCATTGCGTTGTTTCTTTGCTTTTGTAATTATTTTTTTGGGATTAAAGTTTGAGCTATTATTAGCTTGCATCTCCCATAATTTATTTAAGTAATCATTTTCCATTTGTGATACATTTTAAAAGTGATTTTCGAATACGACTCAAACGTGTTCGTAATGTTCCGTGTGCTAATCCAACGGTATCTGCAATAGTGACTTGTGGTATGTTCTCTAGTTCTAATAATATTAATGCTCTATTTTGCGCGTTTAGTTGGTCAATACAGTAATACATTTTTTTAATATTTTTTTCATCATCGTGTTTGTTTTCATCATTGCTACTATTTGACACTAAGTCTTCATTTAAAGTGACGCTTTTTTTAGATTTTCGTAAATCCCCCAAACATATATTTACTGCAATTCTATAAATCCAAGTGTCAATGGAAGACTTTCCTTTAAATGAATTTCTATGTGTCCAAACCTTTATAAATGTCTCTTGAAGCCATTCATTGGCAAGTTCAATATTGCCTGATGCATAGCCTAAGCATAACCTATGGACTTTAGAAGCATATGAATTATAAATGTTCGTAAATTCTTGTTCTGTCATCATACTTTAGATGATAAAATCATTTTTATTTGTTCTAAAAACCAATCAGGTTTGTCTAACATTATAAAATGGGCACTATCTTCGACTATAATAAACTTGTAGTCTTTTAAATTTGCATATTGACTTTTATAGGTTTGTTTAACCATTTCTAAACCGTAAGGCTTTGTAGCTGCAATTATAGTAACTGGAATCGAAATGTTTTTTAAATCTTCTCTGAGATCTAATTTAAGGTAATCGGTATATCCATAAACATATGTTTTTCGGTCAGATTCTAGTATCCAGTTTTTAATTCTTTCTTGTTCGGATTCTGTGATGCTCATTCCTTTCGACATTGCTGTGGCAGTTTGCTCAAAAGTTATATCATCCATTCCTAATTGTTGATTGTTATATGGGCTGTCATATGCTAGGTTTTCAGAGTCAAAATCGGGAATCATTAATGCACCAGAAGCAGGAAGAGCATCAATTAGTATGATTTTAGAAAGTTCCAAATCGTTTTGTGTAGCAAGCCAAGTGGCAATTGTTCCGCCCAAACTGTGTCCAATTATTGTAGTATTTTGCAAGTCGTTTTTTAAGATATAGCTTTTTAGAGACTCGTTCACTTTAGGTAACCAAGGAAATTCTATTGGTTTTATTCCTCCAAAACCAGCTAACGTTACTACATGGCATTCGTAATCCTTTTCAAGTTTCTTTACTAGAGGATTCCATATGTCTCCAGGAACTGTAAAGCCAGGAATTAATATGATAGGTTTACCTTTTCCTGTAACGACTACACTAATAGGTTGACTTTCATTTTTTACGTAAATTGATAAAGAAAACACGAATGAGATGAATAATAAGATAAGATTTTTCATTGTTTTTAAGTTTTGATTTCCCTTTAGATGCGGAAATCAAAAAATGTTACATCTTATTTTAAAAGTGACATAAAATAAGGGCAATTCATTCTTCGATAATGCTTGGTCAAAATGTTGCACAACGGTCTCGGCTATGAATAATGGCTTGTTTTAGCCATTACTTATAGCCAAAGTTGCAAAACAATTTTATTTAGTACTTTATTGTCAAATTCAGTTCTTTAAATGATATCTCTTTCTTTTGACCGTTGTTGTCAAATTCAAGAGTTAAATGATTTCGCTGACTACTTTTGAAATCAATATTTTCACTTCTTTGAAAATAGGTCTTAAATACATTCTCGCGTTTATTTATTTTTATTTCAAATCGCGCTTTAGTGAGTTTTCGTATTCCATTATTGTGATTTGTTGGTTCATTATTGATTTTTTTTTCGTCACGATATGGAAGTCTGAAAGTCCAAGGTAAATATGGTTTTTGTTCATTTGTAATTATGTCAATTGACATTCCTTTAGGAAAGTAATTCGGCTGATATTTCTCACTCTGTTCAAAAATCTTGTCAGTCAATTTTGAGTTGACTAAACATAATCCAAAAGGTGAGAAATCATTTTTATTAAATTGTGAACGTTCCCAAAGTTTTATTTTAGAAGTTAATTCACTTCGGATTTCAGTTTCGTCAATTACCCACAGAACTTCAAGAAAAAAATTCTCAAAATAAAACTTTCGGTTCATTGTACCCTGTCCTGGATGAACGCGACTACTTCCTTCGGTCAAACCAAACTCAACCAAATTATCAGCCTCTTTTCCGCTATTATTGGAAAATATAAATATGTGGTCTATTTCCATATTTGTTGGTACGGTCAAATATTTTACAACGTAATTGTATATGATTTGTTAAGGTTTTACAGCTTGCGTTTGCAGCTGATGTTCCGCGGGAAAGATGCAAGCCGTAAAGCTCAAATTTTTCCGTTGATACTAAGATAGCAATTTGTAAGAAATAATCTTCTGCTTAGCCATCATACGGTACTTAATTATACGCGTAGTTGTGTTGTACTTTTTCGGACACTTTGAGTCTGGATCTATTTTTGAATTAAAAGAGTCTTTTTGTTTACAATCAATTTAATCCCTTTTCTTTTTTTGTAAAGTATGGTTAGAAAAATCACTAATCCAATAGTAAAAAATCGGAATACATTTGAGTAAATTCCACCAAGTGCGGTTTCGCTCACAGAGAATAATTCCCACGCCAAATTCATTAACATATGCAGAAATATGGGAACCCAAATATTAAAATTCCATTCGGCATATACCCAAGCAAATAGTATACCTCCCAAGAAGGCAATTAAAAATATACCTAATAACTCATTAAATTCGGTGCTTTGATACAAATGCAATAAGCCAAAATAAAGAGCTCCAAAAAACACAGAAAGTACAAATCCAAGTTTTGTTTTTCTAAAAGGTAACCCAAATAAAAATCCTCTGTAGTAAAGTTCTTCAAAAAAGCCGGCGGAAACGACACCAATTAGAATCGTGTTTATTTTAATTTCTCGATTAAGTTCAAATAGGAAACTATATCCAACATACATTGGTAAAGTGCAAACAAGAGCAAATAGCAACCCTTTCAATATTGATTTATCCAAACCTAAATTCTCAAAAAAGTCCATTCTTTTTCCAATAAGCCATGTTCCTACAAATAAGGGAATTCCGGTAATTAGGTAGGTTGTTATATGACTAACTCCGAGTTGATTTGTATGGTCAAACAACCATTTTCTGATGTACTTGAAGAAGTTGTCATCGAAAATAAAATATATTCCAAATGATAAAATTATGATTAGTAGGGTTTTGATTGATTTGCTCATTTTGCGTCTCAATTATGGTTCTATATTTATAGACGTCATATTTGAAAGAATGGTTGCCTGAAGATTTGCTTCATGTGTTTTTTCGAATTACACACAACGTGTTGTATCTGATTATTTGTATTGGCTGAAACTAACTTAGTTAAAGAAAACGAACCAGTGGAAAATCCTATGGATTTTCCGAGTTAACACAGAGCGAATAATTAATTATATACGTAGTTACGTTTTCGTTATTTGAATCAGATTTTTTTTAAAATACTTACTTTGATAAAGTGAAAATTTTGATGGTATTTCTAATTATTGTTAAGCCAAACCAAAGTAAAAACTCAAAATACCTAATGTGTTAAAAAAACCATGTATCATAATCAAAAACCACAAATCATATTTTCTGATGTAGAAAATTATAGATAAGAGTGCTCCAATAATTACTACAACTAGTTGCCCTGTAATTCCTTGCTGCATGTGCATGTATCCAAAAAAACCACAAATTATTAGAATATTTATAGTCAGACTGATTTTACTGTCTCCAAAAAATTTGACGAATTGTCGCATAAGATAACCTCTAAAAATAATTTCTTCTCCAAAACCAGCAGTAGCCCACACTATCAATAACCAGATGATAGTGTTTTCAAGATTTCCTTTCAATTGGCTCATGCTTGAATAATTAATAGGAACACCTGTTAATGTCTCGACTCCAGGAACGACAGCAAAAACATAAAAAATAAAGAGTCCTAGCGCAACTAAGGGAGCATGAAATAGGAGGTTTTTTGCATTGAATTTTTCACGTTTAAAACCAAGTGCTGAAAATGGTTTTCCATTGTACTCTATATAATTAGCTATTATAATGATAATAGATATAATTATATTTTCAAAAGGTGTTCTGGTGATTGGACCAAAGTACATGAAACAAATAAATGCTAGAGTAAATAATGGTATTAATGTATTTCGTAATGTAACTTTTTTCATTGTTATTTGATTTTAAATTCAAAGCGAAATAATGAACAAAACCTAAGAAAAACCCTTTACATACTTGTTTTTTTACTGAATGGTAGTAAATTAATATCTGAATAGTCGTTGGTTTTTGAAATTTTTTATTGAAACCAATCCATAAATTCTTTTCTTTTATAACGACTGATGTTGATTTTGGCAATTGTATCATTTTCAATAGAAGTTTTGAGCCTAACTTGTAATTTGCCATTTTCAATCTTTTCAACATGGTCTAACGCTTCTTTATGAATTATAATTTGGCGATTGACTCTAAAAAACAATTGGTCGTTTATTTTTTCTTCGAGTTCATTCAATGTGAAATTGGTCGTAATTGTGGTACCATCATTTTGAACAGCATAAACAATTTTGTTTTCGCTAAAGAAAAATGCAATATTTTCGTACGTAAGCTTAGTCATTTTTGAACCACTTTG
This sequence comes from Psychroserpens sp. BH13MA-6, assembly GCF_052983595.1. NCBI lineage: Bacteria > Pseudomonadati > Bacteroidota > Flavobacteriia > Flavobacteriales > Flavobacteriaceae > Psychroserpens > Psychroserpens sp. BH13MA-6. The sequence goes on from NZ_JBRJGE010000006.1 coordinate 205,026, forward strand.
AATAGTAATTTCATGATCTTTTAAAGATAGCTTATATAAATTGTATATATCTAGACAATATGCTAATCCTATTAGAATAAAGCTTAAGAGCAAGGTAATTATCAAGCCAATTAATAAATAATAGAATTCCGTTTCTCCACCCGCAATTTTATTGAAGACGATACCTAAAGGAATATACATGATAGTAATATACCCAAGTGTAGAAAGCATATACTTTGAAATAGAAACGATTTCTACTTTTTTAGAGAAATACTTTTTTTTATAAAATTTAAAATTAAGCTCTGCGATGATTCCAATAAGAATACACAAAACAATAGAGGATATAAAACCTTCTTTTGGAAATCTATACGATTCACCATCTGGGAAACTCTCAGGAGTTGATAAATGATTTACGACTAAAGAAAAAATTATAAATACAATTAATTTTTGAACCCAACTCCAAAAAGAACTATGATTAAATTTAAGCAATACTGTTTTTAATGCATTCTTGGTAGGCTGTTTAATAGTCATAAGTTAGTAATTCCTTTTAATAAGATTCAATCCTAAAAAAAATAATTTCTTCAAAAATAGGTTTAATATATATTTTTATTTAACTCCAAGAAGTAAGTTTTGTGTAATTTTTCCAATGAGCTTCATTATTGGTTAGCAGTTAATCATAATGAAGCAAAACGGTCTCGTATAACCGTCAGTCATTGGTTTATACTCGTTAATTTTCGGTTAAGCTCAGATATATGCAATTCCGTGTGGATTCGGACGTAATCGAATCCGCCGTAATTGCGGTTATACATTGTTGTACATCGTTTTTCCTCTTTTTAATTCATTGTTTAGCAAGATGAGAAGGCTCGAAACTTTTACTGAATTTTAGCTAAAAAGTTTTTTGATCCAGTTGCTATTTTCATTTTCATAAACAGATTTGTGTCTGCTAAACCTTTGAACCCAACCGTCCTCTGTGAAAATTTCTCCATGTAAACCATCAGAAAGTTCTGCTACATTTTCGCCATCCATAAAAACTTTGAGTCCACTATCTAAATCGTTACTCTCTTGAATAGCAAAGAGAAAATCATGCATAGATTTCTCCAGTACCTTTTCCAAAACGTCAGCAACGACTTGTTTTTCTTCTTGAGTTAATTTTGTAAGTTCGGCATGCAACTCTTTTGATTCTGTACTTGTCAATTTACCTTGAATTAGTCCTTTGAACCAGTCGATTTGTTTATCTCTTAGCTTTTCAACTATTAATTTTCCAAATTTCTCTAATTTTTCACTCATAGTGTTGAGTTTCTTCTAATGGCTTACAACGGTTTCGTATTTGATTCCGTAGCGAGTGAATTCGGTTAGAATTCGGTCGTAGGAATCAGTATAATTTAAAGGTAGTAAATTTTCTTAATCTTAAAAGAATAGAGCTATGGATTATATACGTTGTTGTGCGTAGGTGTTATTCAATTAATCTAGTGTCAATTCCGGAAAGATTACCATCTTCATCGTAAATCAAGTCGGTAGCAATAAAACTTAAATTCAGATTAATGATGTTCTCGTATTTTAAAATTATTGTATGTCCTTCAATATCTATATATTCATTTTCTGAATTGCTTATATCTTTCCTTTTAGCACCATTCAAATATATTAGATTGAGACCTCCATCTTTTGAAAGTTCATAATCTACAAGTGCACCATTATATATAAAGGGACTACCTGCAACATTGACTAAAGCTACAACATATGTGATATCGACATCCTGTATTGTATCTTCAAATAATTGAATCTGTGACCTTCTTAACATTATAAATTTACCTGTAATTAGGTAGTGCCATATATTGTCAAATCTTAAAAATGGGATACGTGTATCTAAACTTCTGTTCAGAACTAAATTTCTAAAACCGTGCCCTAAACAGAACGAAATAAAGCACATTACTGAATTAAATGAAATAATTTCTAATCTATATAATTCGACATTAGAAATTGCTTCTTCTACAATATCTTTCTCTGATGATAGTAGTCCAAGTAGTGTTTGGAAATCATACTGATAGCCAATTATCCAGACTATTGGAATACCTATGATAACATAAATAATTAGTGATGGAATAAGTGTATTAGTGAGTAGGCCAAAAAAATCTTTAACAGTATACTGACTTGAAAATTCTCCCGAAAAATAGCTTTTGTTGAATAAAATTCCTGGCAATAATAATATCAGTATAACAATACCAGCTAATGCAATATTCATAGTGCTATTTTGCTGCTGAAATTACTCTTTTTGCAGTTTCTACAGAAATTTTGATAGTTCTTGTTTTTTGGCCTTTTGATACTTTTCTTATAGCATCCATTATTTTGTCAAATTCAGAACTATTTAGTAGAACTCTACCTGTAGGACTACCAACAGAAACAACTGAACCAGAGAATTTTCTTGATTCAGAAGGATGAGATGCTATTTTTCCTTTTTTACCAGAAGTATCTGCTATAGCAGCTCTTCTAATAACAGCTTCTCTTTCCGCTTTTGTATGAGTATTTATTTTTCTGCCTTCTTTTGACATTTTTTTAAATGTATTATTTATTTAAATATAGCAATATTTATTCCAATTACTAAAAATATTATTTAAAAATAGTATTTTCCTTGTTTTCAGTTCCGTTATTTTCACTTACGCACAACGTATTTGTGTATGATTTCGTTGCGTGTTTCAGCAACTAAATTAGCAAATACAAACCAAATAGAAAATCCGCGAGGATTTTCGTAAGTAGGCGAGTACTAGCAATGAATTATACACGTTGTTGTGCTTTCGTTATTTTTTTTCAAGTTCCTGCTCTATAATTTCTATGATAAAGTTTATTTCTTTCTCCATTTGAGAATATTCGTAAATTACATAATCATTGTTGTTTTTATGTAACCAAATGGCATTCTCAAATTCGATTAAATTTAAATTCTTGAAATTGATTTTGAAATTTGATGGTTCTTTATAATTTGGAATGAATATTTCTTGTTCTTCGTTCGATATTTGCTTGTATAATTCTCCATTAGATAAAGGAAAGTTTTTGGAAAAAAAGGGAATTAGATTTTGACGGTAATTATCATACCTATATTCAATATCTTCTTCGGCGTTTAAAATTGTTCCTGTCCAACCTGTCAAGTAAGTTCTTAAAGAATCATTTTTTATAATATTCAATTTACCTGAACTTATGATTTCGTCAACTACACCTCTTTTAGGTTCGAATGTGTAAAATATTTGAGTTTTTAAAAGTAGACTATCAAGTTTTTTTGATTCTTCGTTTAATCGGTTTGAACGAATCATATCAGTCAAATCAAAACAAGCATCTCTAACTTGTTTATTATTTTCAAGCGTATTCTTTAAATTATTTTGATTAGCCTCAAATTCTTATTTGAGATTTAAAAGAGTATTCTTTTCAAGCTTATTTTCTTTTTGGTTTTCATTCCAATTATTTATCTGTAGAGCTATTAAAATTCCAATAACTACAAGAATTATTTCTCCGATTGCATATTTAAGATACTTTCCTGTTTTTCCTTCTGAAAGTAGGTTATGTCTAATTTTTCTAAAGAATTTTATCATGAACTATTTTATTTCAGATTTAATTAACTGTATAATTTGTAAAATATCTTCTCTTAATGGTAAGTAAAAATTTTCTTTTAAATTTTTTGACGCTACAACAAACAAGTACAATTGACTTTCAAATTCTTGTTTTGTTAAAAAGGCGAAGTCATTATCGGCAAATTTGCTTGCTGTAATATTATTTTTACCGATACTTATTAAATTTAGATGCCTTCTAAAGTTTCCTTCTTTTATAAAAAACTCATGACCAATATCTCTTCTTTCTACAACGTAAACTTCTTGTCTATTTATGTTGTCTACTTTAGATTGCCAATCAGATAAAGCTTTTCTTAGATTTGAGTTAGATATAATAGATAATTTTCCAGAATTAATAATTTCTTCTATTGTACCTTGAATTGGAAAAAACCGAGGTTCATCTTTAAAAACACCTAACATTAACAAAGAAATTTCTTTTTCATTAAAAGATGACAAGGTTGGATTGGTATATTCACCCAACAAAAGACTGTTTTTTATATTACTGTCGTTTAGTTGAATATTATCTTCTAAAATTTTCAAATTACTTTCAAATTCCATTTGAAGAGCATTTAGCAGTTTTTGTTCAGTATTATTATTTTTTCTGTCTTCATTCCAATCATTAATTTGTAGTGCTATTAAAATACCAATTACAACCAATACAATTTCTCCAATAGCATAAAATAAATATTTGTTGAACCGATTTTCGGTTAATAGTTTTTGACGGACTTTTCTGAATAATTTTATCATGTTTTCAGTACATGTTTTATTAAAACTAATTTTTTGAGGAATTTAATTCTTCGTGAATTAGTTCTTGTATTTTTATAATTGTCTGTATAACTTGCTGTATTCGGTTAAGTCCACTACCGTAATTGTCTCTATTCATAATTAAAATTCGACGAGCACTATTATTTTTTGAAAATACTCCAAAGTCTTGGACAACGACATAATCTTTGTATTTAAAATCGGTTACTTCTTGTAGCATAATGGGATTCCAATCCTTATTAAAGGTAAGTTCTAAATCTGATATCGATTTTACAGCATGCTGTGCTTCGTCATCATAATAAGTGCCTAATAAAAACCGAAGTTCTTTGTTAGAAACTAAATCTAATCCTTTTGATTTTGCAACTTCATAAGCATTGGTTAAAGGTTGAAAACGATCGAATTGAATAATGTCTGCAAGCCAAAATTTTAAGCTATCATTTTGTGAAGAATTCCAATTTCCTTCCAATAATTTATTAGAGGACATTACAGCTTTTTCAAAGTTAAAAGCTATACGTTTAAGCGTTTTTTTATCTTTTATCAGGTTAGACTGTATTTGTTGTAATATCTCTTTTTCAAAAGCTTTATTTTTTTGAATTTCATTCCAATTGTTAATCTGAAGTGCAATTAAAATTCCAATAACAACAAGAATAATCTCTCCGATGGCATAAATCAGATACTTACTTAATTTGTTTTCAGAGAGTAGTTTTTGTCTAATTTTTCTAAAGAATTTTATCATTGGTTAGCGTTTTGTCATAATGAAGCACAACGTAATTGTGTATGATTTGTTGCGGTTTTACAGCTTGCGTGTGCTGCTGATGTTCCGCGGGAAAGACGAAAGCTGTTGAGCTCAAATTTTTCCGTTGAGACTAAGATAGTAATTTGTAGGAATAAATCTTCCACTTAGCCAGCAGTAGCAATGAATTATACACGTTGTTAGCTAACGTTTTTTTATCAATTTTATATTGTTGAATGTTGTCCAGCCATCTTTAGTTTTAAATCCTTTGTCAATAAAAAGGGTGTCATTTTTAATTTTTAAAATTTTCCAAAGTGACTCTGTTCTATCACTACTTTGAGGCAGTGTAAAATTTAAATATTTATTACTTGCATCAAATCTTAGTTTTGATCGCTCAACTATTGAGTCATTTAATTCTTTCGTGATAGATTGGTTATTGATTTTATAATATTGATTAGGGGTTTCTTCCCAATAGCCAATAATGTCTTGTTTATTGTATAGAACTCCAGTTTCTTTTAAAATTATAGTGTCTTTTAACTTTTCCCCAATAATGATGAAATCATAATCATTCGAGCTACTTGATTTGATTTGTGCAGGTTCATTTCCGAAAAAAATTTTACTAGTTGAGTCATTGATTTTCTCAATATGATACTTGTTCTCAAATAATTTTAAGGTATAAGTTATAACAGTCGAATCATAAAATTCAATGTCTTGATCTATAATTGAGTTGGCAATATTGAAAGTTTTTCCGTTTAGGCTTTTTTTGAAATCAATTACTTTGTGGTTTTCTTCACAACCACAGATAATAAAAATAAAAAAGAATAAAAAAGTTAATTTTTTCATTTCAAATGTTTGCTAACGTCTCCGGCTATGAGTAGTTGCGTGGGTTAGCGGTTAACTTTGCAAGTACACACCAAACTGAAAATCCGCGAGGATTTTCAGAAGTAGGCGAGAACAAGCAATTACTTATAGCCATTGTTGTGCGTTCGTTTTTTTATTCGTTCGTTAATTTTAATAGTCCAACTATAATTCCGTTTTTCATAATAGGATCAGAATAAACTATTTTCATTTCCTTATTCGGATTTACCATTCTTATCCTATCCAAAATGTATTTTTCTATCGGAAAAGGTTGATGACTTCTGTTTTCGTTCTCAAATGTTGCCAAAGTTTTATTTTCTGAGACCAACTTTATTTCACGTTTCATAATTTCATTGTTGAAGTCATAAAAGAATTTCAAGTACAGATTTTCATATTTGTCCGATTTTTTAATTTCGACAGTAAATCGGTTTGAATCAAACATATTACTCGTAAATAGTAACTCCGAATCTTTATATAATTGCCAATTTGTAATTGTATCAGAAACTATTCTTGTGCTTTCCTTTTCTTTCTTTTCAATTTTTGCATTTAGTTCAGTATTAGACATATGTATTCTTATTCCATTGAATTCCGTTTTATTATCGAGTTCATACGTAGTATTAGTTTCGTAATATGGTTTCCATTTTTGTAATGTCAATTCACTATCGTCATTCCACCCAATAATTTTGTATCCACTTGGAATCAATCCAGGTTTTAGGTCTTTTCTACTTTCATTATTTACTGACCAAAATACTCTTGAATATCCAAGTGCACCTTTGTCAAATTGATATTGGTAATATTTATATTTTCCGTTTGGCGATTTAGATTCAGAAAGGATATGCAAATTCGGTTCATCAAGAGTGTGTTCAGAATTATAAGCCTCTGCGAGGTCGTTAAAATCAGAGTTGATTTTGATTCCAATTCCGATTATTCCAATCAGAATAATTCCGATAATTATTAAAATCCATTTTTTCATTTAAACTCTAAATTTTGATTTTTACGCGAACTCCAAAATGACGCACAACGTAATTGTGTATGATTTGTTGCGGATTTACAGCTTGCGTATGCGGCTGATGTTCCGTGGGAAAAACGCAAGCTGTTAAGCTCAAATTTTTCCGTTGAGTCTAAGATAGTAATTTGTAAGAATAAATCTTCTTCTTAGCCAACAAACCGCAATGAATTATACACGTTGTTGTGCGTTCGTTTTTATTCCGATTTATACATATTTCTATAATGTTCAACGTGATGAGGAAATTCTTCTTCATAAAATGGGTAGCTTATTCCCAAAATTGAGATTTCATAACCT